>CAJXLV010000012.1 GCA_913056185.1 uncultured Bacteroidota bacterium | reverse complement strand
TTTTCTTCGATGACGACCAGGAGGGGCCGGTGATGGAGAAATGCGAGCGCCTGCAGGAGCGACTGGAGGACCACGGCCTCCGCGTAAAGATGGACGACAACCCCACGCAGAGCCCGGGCTGGCGCTTCAGCGAGCATGAGGTGCGGGGCGTGCCGCTGCGCCTCGCCGTCGGGCCGCGCGATCTGGAGAACGACAACGTGGAGATGGCGCGCCGCGACACGCAGGAGAAGGACATCGTCCCGCAGGACGGCATTGCGCAGCGCGTGTCCGATACGCTCGACGACATTCAGGCCACGCTTTACGAGCAGGCGCAGGAGCGGCAGCAGGACAACACCCGCGTCGTCGAGGACTACGACGAATTCCGTGAGGTCATCGGGCGGGGCGGCTTTGCGTGGGCGCACTGGGACGGCACGCCGGAGACGGAAGCGCGCATCCAGGAGGAGACCTCCGCCACCATTCGGCTCATTCCCTTCGACCGCGACGAGCATGAGGAGGGCGAGGACATCCTCACCGGCGAACCGTCCGCGGGCCGGGTGCTCTTTGCGCAGGCGTACTGATTCGTGCTGCGGAATCCGCTCGTGCTGCGTCGCGGGTATCGCGTGATGAGAGACGACGAGACGAGAAACGACGAGACATACGCACTACAAAACACGCGACACCCGGGCGTAACATTCACGAGCGCTGTGCGTGGACTGTACTGAGACGTCGAACTCACGTCCATCGCCCGCTCGGCCCTCATGAGCGCTTCCCCGCCCGATCCCGATCGGTTAGAAGAGGGTCCCGAAAACGCCGGGGACGAGCGCCTGTCCGGAAAGGCCGCGTCGGACCCCGACGAGGCGCAGGCCGCCGCCGAAGAGGCTCTGGCACAGATTGAGGCTCTGGCGGACCTCGACGACGCGTCCGGCACGCAGGAGCAAGAGTCCGCGTCGGGGCAGACGGAGGCCTCTGCAGAGGCGGCCCCTGAGCCCTCCGCCCCCAACAAGCCCGATACGCCCGAGGACCAGTGCGAAAACTGCGGCGCCCTGCTCCACGGGCCGTACTGCTCCGAGTGTGGACAGCGGTCGGCCGATCGGGTCGTGCCCCTCTGGCACATGCTCAATGAGGCCCTGGAAGCGGTCGTGCAGTTGGACGTTCGGGTGCTGCACACGCTGCCCACCTTTCTCTTTTTGCCGGGCCGTCTCACCAAGGAGTACATCGAGGGGCGTCGCAAGCGCTACATCCGGCCCTTTCGGCTCTACCTGTTCGCCACGTTTCTGCTGTTCACGGTGCTCGCGGTTACCACTGGGCAGGGCTTTCAGTTCAGTGTCGCCTCGCAGTCCGCGGTTCCCCCGGCCGATTCGGGACGCGCTGCCGCCCCAGTGCGGGGGGACGACACCACCGCGGTGGCCCCGGCTCCCTCGTTTCTGGGCAGTGCCGACCAGCGTGAGCGCTGGGCCCAAAATCTTGAGACGAACCCGGAGAGCGTCAAATTTGCGGTCGGGTCGCCCGAGATGCAGGCAAAAGTGGAGCGGATCCTGCGGGCGAAGGGGGCCGAAGCCCTCCGCAACCCGCGCGACGTGCTCGGGAGCATGATTGACCACGGGCCGTATGTCATGTTCTTGATGCTGCCCCTCTTTGCACTCTTGAATAAGCTGCTCTACATTCGTCGCTCGCGCCTGTACGTAGAGCACCTCATCTTTAGTCTCCACGTGCACGCCTTTGCGTTCGTCGCCTTTACGGTCGCCATCCTCCTCGAAAGCACGGGGGGAGCAGCGCTCTCCACGGCGGCCGGCTGGGTGGAGGCATCCCCCCTTCTGTACCTTGTTCTTGCCATGGCGCACGTCTACGACCAGGGGCTTCTCAAATCCACCATCAAGGCGTTTCTCTTGTTGCTGGTCTATGCCCTTCTCCTGGTGCTGGGACTGATGTTGCTGTTTTTCGCTGCCATCGTCCTCTTGTAGCGCTGGGCACGGCCGGAACCATTCGGGGCACAAATCGGATCATGTGTTGGCGCGAACAAAGTGCACAAACGGGTGCCGTGCGGGGCGTCTCGGCCCCCCACAACCCGCTCGCCCGCTCGTCTCCCAATCGCCTCCCGTCCTCTGCCCCACAGATACTGCTGTCGCTGAGCATACCACCACTGACTCCCGCCCGTTCATGCGTCTTGTCTACGTCGCTCTCCTGGGGGCATGCTGTCTTCTCGGGGCTCTTCCCGCCCACGCGCAGACGTGGGGCACCATCACAGGCACCGTTGTCGACTCGGCCCGCGGCGCCCCGCTGCCAGGCGTGACGGTGTTGGTCCAGGGCACCGACTACGGCACCGCCACAGGCACGGAGGGGCGCTACCGGCTGGAGGTGCCCACCGGCCGCTACGTGCTGCGGTTCTCGGCGATCGGCTTCACGACGACGACCGATACGGTGCGCGTCCCGGAGGGCCCCGTGCAACTCAACGCCACTCTTGCGTCGACCGTGCTGGAGATGGAAGAGGTGACGGTGACGGAGGCCGAGGTGCCGTCCCGACCCGGTGTCTACAAGGTGGACCCGGAGGCCGTCCAGAACATTCCGACCCCCTTCAAGGACGGCTTTCGGGCGCTCAAGACGGTGCCGGGCGTGGCGACCAACAACGAGCTGACCCAGCAGTATTCGGTGCGGGGCGGGGGCTACAACGAGAATCTCGTCTTCATCAACGGCTTCGAGATTTTCTTCCCCTTCCGGCCGCGGCAGGGCGAACAAGAGGGCCTCGGCCTGCTGAATCCTGCCCTCGCGTCGGACATCACGTTCTACACGGGGGGCTTTCCGGCCCAGTACGGTGGCAAGCTGTCCTCGGCGCTCGACGTGCAGTACGCCCAGCCCGAGGAGCAGCCGCTCAGCGGGTCGGTCGACATTTCGACGCTCGATGCCAGTGCACACGCCCAGTCCTCCGCACTCGACGGCGATCTGGGATGGGCCTTTGGCGTGCGGCGTGCGCAGCCGGGGCGCTTTTTTGGCACGCAGGACCTGAAAGGCGACTACAGCCCCCGCTTTACAGACGTGCAGGGGACGGTTACCTACCGCCTTTCTGAGCGCGTGTCGGTAGAGGCGCTCGGCATCTGGGCCGACAACAGCTTCGAGCTGGCGCCCGAGGAGCGCACGACCTACTTCGGGGTCATTAGTCTCGATCCCGATCAGCCCTCCAACTTCAAGGCGCTTCGCTCCACTTTGTCTGGGGCCCGCCAGGACGGCTACACCACTGCGTTCGGCGGCGTGCGGCTCACGACCGACGTGACAGACCGACTCACACTCGCGCACGATGTGGCGTACTTCGACACGCGCGAAACGGAAAATTTTGACATCGAGAGCCAACAAGAGGTCTGCCAAGTCGACCCGTCCGGCTCCGCCACCTCCTCCAATTGCTTCCTCCAGGGCCAGTCGACGGTGATGCGGTTTGCCGACAATGCCGTGGAGGTGCGCCGCCGCACGGCCCGAGGACGCTACGACTGGCGGCTTGGGCGGCAGACCCTGGAGGCAGGCTGGCACGTGCGTGACCTTCAGTTTGACGACCGCCTCCGCGAAAAGACAATTATCGAGGGAGAAGATCCTGACCTGACGCCTGTCCGCATTCGTGTGGACAGCCTGCGCGACCGGGCTACGTTCAACGAGCAGCAAGTGGGGGCCTACTTCCAAGATGCGGTGGATGTGCTGCCCACCGAGAATCGCCTCACTGTGACGGGGGGCGTGCGGGCTGACTACTTCTCGTTCAACGAGGAGTGGACCCTATCGCCCCGCCTGTCCGCCCGGTTTCTGGCCAACGACCGACTTACCCTCACGGGCTCCTGGGGCATCTATCACCAAAAGCCCACGTACCGTGAGCTGCGAGGGACCCCCAGCGGCCTCCAACAGACCATCGACGAGGCCCTCAACGAAAACATTACCTCGCAGCGGTCGATCCAGTACGTTCTCGGCGGAGAGTATTTCTTTCCCGACGAGCGACTGTATCTACGAGCAGAGGCGTACTACAAAGACCTGGACAACCTTATCTCGTACACCATCGAGGACGTGCGGGTCAACTACTCCGGGGACAACGACACCGACGGCTACACCTATGGGCTGGACCTGCAGCTGCGGGGCGAATTTGTCCCGGGGCTCGACAGCTGGTTTAACTACAGCTTGTTGGTGGCGCGCGAACGGTTTGAGGATGAGGCCCTGGCCACGTACACCGACCGTCTGCGCGAAAACCGGCAGGGCCTCCTGCCCCGCCCCGCCGACCAGCGCCACACGTTCTCGGCGTTTCTGCAGGACTACGTGCCGGGCGACACGTCTTGGAAGGTGCACCTGCGCCTGCTGTACGGCAGCGGCCTTCCGTACACGCCGGCCAATCCGGGCCCGGAGGTGGGCGGCGGCGGAGTGCGGGCCCGGGTGCAGGGCGAGCGCATGAGCGGGCGCCTGCCCGCGTATCGTCGAGTAGACGTCGGCGCTACAAAACAAATCGAGGTGGTCCGAGATGGCTTCGGGGGACCGGTAAACCTCGAACTTACCCTCGAGGTGTTGAACCTCTTCGACATGGACAACACAGTCGACTACAGCTGGACGGAGGACTTCCAACGCGTCCCCAAACGGCTCACGCCGCGGACGCTCAACGCCCGCCTCCACCTCACGTTTTGACGCGTCTCGCGGCGTCCGGCCGCGGGCCATTTCGCGCAAAGAAGCAGCCTCCTCTGTTCATGGATCGCCCCCTCGTGCCTCCTGATGAAATAGACGCGGTGGCCCGCCGCTTCGAGGTGCTGGGCGCGCCGGCCCGTCTCACGCTGCTCAATGCGCTGCAGGAGCACGGCGAGCAGGCCGTGGGGGCGCTTGTGGAGGCGACGGGGCTTCGGCAGTCGAACGTGAGCAAGCACCTGGGCACGATGGCCGAGGAGGGGCTTCTCGTGCGGCGCCGGGAAGGCGTGCATGTCTACTACGCCCTCGACGATCCCACGCTTGGCGCTCTTTGTATGCTCGTGCGCCAGCGTCTGCGCGGAGAGGAGCACGAGCGCGAAGAGAGGCGCGAGTAACGAAGCCTCTGAGATCGGTCCGCTGACGGGCTCCCGATCACTCCGCGTTCCGATCACTCCGCTTTGAGGCCCGCCTCCACAGCGTTGGTAAAGTGCACGGCGGCATCGCTGTAAATATTGACTTGGTGCGCACGGAAGACCTCTCGGGCAATGGTTTGCGAGGCCTCGCGCCAGTGGTCGATGGTGCGCAGGCGTGCCAGCACCTCCCGGTAGGCCTCCCGGTTGCCCTGAAACAGCTTCTCGATGTAGACGGCCCGCTTCGGGGCCGGTGCACTGCCGAAGACGGACGCTTCCAAGTCGCGCAGCGCCTCGTCGGGGGCAGAGGAGGAAGAGGCCTCGGCGCTTGGCTCGAGAGCGGAAGAGGGGCTCTCTGCAGACGGAGTATCCTGTGATGCGGACCTCGGCGCGGGGGCTTCCCGCTGAAATTGCGCCCAGAGCGGGGTGGCGTCGTCCGCCGTTGCTGCGTCGGAGGGACGAGGGGAGGGGGCCTGCTCGAACTGTTTCCACATGGGAGGAGGCGTCTCGGTCGACGGAGAGGTGGGACGGTCGTCCGTGGGCGATGTGTCGGGCGAGTGTTCCGGGGATGAGTGCGCAGGAGACGAGTGCTCAGGGGACGGCTGGGCCGAAGCCTCGGAGGCGTCGCGGCGTGGAGCCTGAAGAAGCTGCCGAAGGGCGGCGGCGTCGAGGGCCTGGGAAGAAGGCTCGAGGGCACGCAGCCGCTGGACCATGGCCGTGGCGTTCTTTGCATCGAAGAAGGTCGAGAGCAGGGGCCGGGGGACCTGGGCGGTGCCCGTGGCGTGGTGGGCCGTCTCGAACAACGGCTCGAGCACATCGAGCCAGCGATTTGCGTCGAAGTCTGCCGCCATGCGCGCGTCGATGCGCCGGAGGACCGTCTCGAAGGTGTCCGCCTCCAGGCGGTCGCGGTTGCGCTTCGTGGCAAAGGCATCCACCGCGTTCCGCAGATACGCGTAGGGTTCAAAAAAGCGCATGCGCTCCAAAACTTGAGGCACGGGCACGGGGTCGGTCGTCTCAAAGACCACGGTCGAAAGCGTGGCGACCGGGCGCACGAGGTACGCCGTGGTGCGCCGGGTGGCGGTGCGGAGCGTCTCGGACCACTCGGCGGCCGGCACCTGCGGATGGTCCGAGACGGCCTGGAAATACGCGTGAGCGGCCTCCTGCACCTCTGGGTGATCGTGGTTGACCCAGCGCGACCGGGCCTCTTGCAGGCGGGGGGCTTCCTGCTGGGCCCTGTGGCGCAGCAGCTGTGTCAGGTAGTGGCGCAGCGGGCCCGGCATGGCGTCCGCGGGCCAGTCGGCCGGGCGGTAGGCGGTGTCGGCGGGAAACGCCTCCAGCAGGCGCTCGTGCAGCGGATCGGCGAGCGTGTGGGGGGACATGGGAGGACGAAAGCTGCGAGGACAGGACGAGGGAGCAGATCGTGTATGCGTGGGGCGGACGGTAGGTTTTGGGAGAATGCGCCCGGGCGGCGGACGCTGGGAGTGCGCCTTTGTCGGCATTTGGTTCGATTTTTCTGTGCGGCCGTGGACAGGCACGGGCCGCAGTCCTACATTCGTACACAGATACATTCACATCCCATCGCCCACGCCGCCCGGCTGACGTGTCCCGCTCTCCTTCGCTTCCCGTTCCCCTTCGGTACAGCACGGGATGGGCGTCCCGGCTGGCGTATGGACTCCTGTTGGGGGTGCTGAGTGCCGCGGCGGTGCTTCTCACTGCGGGGGCCGACCCGACGACGCGGGCCGATGCGCTGCGCCTGTGGGCCCTGCTGGGGGCTGGCGTGTTTGCCGTGGCGCCGCCGAACATGCTCTTTCCGGATCCCAATGTCACGACGCTGCAGCGGCTCAACTGGCCGCCGATGCGCCTGCTGCGCTACCAGGGGCGGCGGTTGCTTCCGCTGGTGGTGCTGCTGGCGGTGCCGGCTGTGCTCCTGGCCTACGCCGATCCCGGCGGGCCGCTTCGCCGCCTCGGGCTCAAGACGATGGCCCTGGGGCAAGGGCTGCTCCTGCTGGGGGCCGTGGCGCTCGATAGCTTTGTGCACTTTGCCACGCTGGGGGCGCGGTCGCAAGCCTGGCACGAGGGGCAGGCGGGGCAGTGGTACGCCCGGGCGGTGGAGGAGCAGGGACAGGGCATCGACCTGCCGCGGGGGCTGGTGCCGGCGCTCTTTGCCACCACGCGCTGCTTTGTGGTGGCGGTGGCGGCGGTGGTGGCCACGGCGGCCGCCGCCCAGGCGGGGATTGGCCTGCTTGCCTGGGGGCCGGGCCTGCTGCTGCTTGCCTGGGGCGGCCTGCGCCTAACCCGGCGCCGCGCCGCCTACGACCGCGACTTCTACCAGACCACCGCCTTCTACGCCGAAGTGCTGGGCGGCGGCACCATCGCGACGGCCGACCGCGAGCCGGTGCCGTACGATGCGCTCTACTGGGTGCCCCGGCGGTGGCGGCCCGCGGTGTGGGCCAGTGTCCGCCAGCTGGACCGCCGCCTTCCCCTGGGCCGCCTCGTGGCGGTGGCCCACCTCGGCCTGTGGCTTTTCGCGATCCGAGGCGTGGCCCCGGCCGTCATCACTGCTTATCTGCTGGCTGTTTTTGTGGGACAGGTGGCCGCCGGGGCGGTGCTCGGGACGCGCCCCAGCGCCCCGCCCGCCTTCCAGCGGTCGATGCAGTCGTGGCCCGACTGGGTGGGCACTCGCACGTTCGTCAATCTGCGCTGGTTTGGGCCGCACGTGGGAAGCCTCGCGCTCGTGGTGCTGTTTGGGGACACCTACGGCTGGGCCTGGGTCGGCACCTGGGCCGCCGTGCACCTTGGCCTGTCGGCGGTGGGGGCGGTGGCGGTCACGCTCGCAACGGAGGGCCGCGCCCGCGCCACGGCGTGACCCGCGATGCCTCCGTACCTGCTTCCTCAATCCGGACTGCCTCATGGCTGCCTCCCTTGCGCTCGACGCCCTGACCAAACGATACGGCGACGGCCCGCCCATCCTCAACGGCCTTTCGCGGTCGTTCGCCCCCGGCACGCTTACCCTGCTCGTCGGGCCCAACGGGGCGGGCAAAACCACGCTCCTCCGCCTGCTCGCGGTGCAGGCCTATCCCACCAGCGGCACGGTGCACTACGGCGATCTTGACGTCCACGCTCACCCGTACCGCTACCTGCAGCACGTGGGCCTTGTGCACGCCGGCCCGGACCTCCCGGAGCACCTCACGGCTGTGGAGCTGCTGGAGTGGATTCTTCGCAGCCGCGGGCAGTGGGGCAGCGTCGGCGGCGATGCCCGCATCGCGGCGGTGCTGGATCGCCTCCGCCTCGACGAGCGCCGCTCCAACCTGATTGGGACTTATTCGAGTGGCATGGTGCAGAAGGCACAGGTGGCCGCTGCGTTTGTGGCCGAGCCGGCGGTGGTGCTGATGGACGAGCCCCTCCGCAGCCTCGACACCGCCACGACCGAGGCGACGGTCGAGCTCCTGCGCGAGTTCGTGGCGGACGGCGGGCTTGCCATTGTGGCCAGTCACCTCACGGACGCGCTGCGCCCTCACGCCGACGAGGTGGTGCGCCTCGGAGAGAGAGAAGAGCGTGGACCTGTCGCCTGACTGCGAGGGGGCGCCGGACGTTCTGTCGATTGCAGCGAGGACGGGCCCTACGGCGCCGCGGGCGTGGGAGTGGCACTGGGAGCGAGGAGCGGCCGCGCGGCCGCCCGTCGCCCGTCGTTCGGGGCCGGTTCCAGGTCGAGCACCGCACACATCAGCTCGTAGAGGTGGAGGAGGGAGAGTTGCTCCACCGTGGTGGACGCCCGGAAGGCGGGTCCGTGGGCCACGAGAAGGGCGTGCATGGTTTCGTGTCTGGGATCGTAGCCGTGCGTCCCGCCCCCGTCCCAGTCCGGGTTGTTCGCCATCCAGCGCCGGGTGCGGAGGCTCCACCGGTCGTCGGCCACGGCGATGACGGACGGTATGCGGCGGTGGCCCTCAAAATGGAGGGGGTCCGGGAGCCCGCCGCGCCGGTACGCCGAGAGGTGCGGGGCCCGGTCCAGCGCCGCCACGACCGAGTCGGCCGACACGCCGGAGCGGGGCTCCATCATCGCCACCGGATTTCGGGCCGTGAGCGTCACATCGTCGAGGTCGATGTAGTCGTCGAGGACGATGGTGCGGTCCCGGGCCGTGGGGCTCATGCCGTGGTCGGAGGTCACCATGAGGTTCACCGCGTCGGCAAGGCCCCGTGCGGCGAGCCCGTCGAGCAGGCGCTGGATGAAGCCGTCCACCTCCCGCAGGGCCGTGGCGACCGAGTCGGAGCGCGGGCCGTAGTAGTGGCCTTTCGTGTCGACCCGGCTGAAGTAAAGCGTGATGAGGTCGGGGCGCGTCTCGGCCGGCCGATCGAGCCACTCCAGGGCCTGATCCACACGGGTGGTGCCGGGCACGCTCTCGTCGTACCGAAACCATTCAGAGGGCCGCACGCCCTGAATCGGCGCCTCGGACCCGGGCCAGAAATAGGTGGCCGCGGTGCGCCCCTGCTGCTCGGCGGTCACCCAGATGGGTTCGCCGCCCCACCAGTCGGGGGTTTCGACCGCGTCCCGGTCGCTGAGGCTGAACCTGGCGTCCAGCACCGGGTCGTACATCGTGTTTGCGATGATGCCGTGGTGGGAGGGATAGAGCCCTGTGACGGTGCTGTAGTGATTGGGAAAGGTCTTGCTGGGAAAGAGGGGCGTTAGGCGCTCCACGTGAGTACCCGTGTCCGCCAGGCGGGACAGGGTGGGCGCCTCGTGCAGGTCGAGATAGTCCCACCGGAGGCCGTCGATGGAGATGACGATCAGGGGCGCCGGGGCCTCCTCCGCGGACGGCGCCGAGGAGGAGGGGGCGGTGGACTGGCAGCCGAGGCCAAGAACCGGACAGATCAGGAGAAGGACGAGCGTGAGCGGGCGTCGAAGCGGCATCGGCGACGAGAAGGCGGAGACACAGGCATGCGCATCGACCCAAGATAGGTACCGCTCGGCACGGTCGTGTAAACCGTGGCGAAAGGATGACCCTCAGTCGGCGGGCCGGCAGTATGCGGCCGTCGAGTCCGTGGCTCGGACGACGGCGGCCTCGCCGGGCCGCAGCACAAACTCGCTCGACCCCACCTCGTCGGTCGCCGGGTGCCAGTCGTAGGTGTAGCCGAGGCCCGTGAAGGGATACCCGTCCGGGCCGTAGGAGTTCGCCTTCAGGCCCTGAAACCACTCCTGGTGCGCGTCGCTGATCCGCACGTGGGCCTGGGGCTCGGGCGGACGCAGTTCGCACTCGCGGTCCGTGACCTCGGGGTCGGGGCAGGGGCGCACGAGGGCCCGTGGGCGCACCCAGAGCTCCACGAAGCGGTCGTAGTTCGCGTCCGGTGGGAGGCCGAGTCGCTGGGCGAGACGAAGCCGGAGCGCATCGCCCGTTCGGTCGAGCCCCCGGCAGAAGCGCCGGAGCTGAGGCGCGGCCGTCACCCACACGTCCTGGTCGGCCGTCACCGTGTCGCCGGCCGTGGCGGCGGGCAGCGTCTCGGCCCCGCCCCAGGTCACGACCAGCACCTGTCGGATCGAGTCCCGCACCGTGCGCCACACAAGCGCATCGTTGTGCGGCACGAGGGGGGTGAGCGAAGTTGTGATCTCCGACGGCGCGGCCGTGCGGGCGTCTTTGATGGCGGCCCGGTAGCGCGCCTCCGGATCAGGCTCCGTGACGGACGCGGTTCCGCCACAGGCCGCCAGCACCCCTGCCACGATCGCGACGAAGGTACTGCGCACCAGACGGGGGCCGGCTCGTCTACACGTCCACATGGTTCGCTGCATGCCGCTACTCGCGTCCGAAGATGAAGTACAGAATCACCCCGAGGACGGGCATGAAGACGATGAGGAGTCCCCAGATCACCCTGCTGCTGGTGCTTCGGGTGCCGTCGCCGAGCAGGTCGACCAGCGCCACGAGGTCGAGCACAATGATGACAGTGCCCCAGAAGCCCCAGCTGGCCGTGGAGATACGCTCCAGGAGGTTGGGGCCGCCGCAGCCGGTGAGCAGAACCGCAAGCGGCGCGAGCAGGGCAAGCGAAAACGGGCGGAGCCCAGAAGAGCCGTCGTCGGTAGGCATGACAACCAGAGAATCGAGAAAAAAGAAGCCGTGCACCCAACGTACGAACGAATGCCCGGAATGGGTACAGGTCCTCGTTAACCGTTCGCGCGCTCAACGTTTCCGCATTGTTGCGGAACCACCGTTTGCCTTCGGTGCGTTTTTGCCCCCTCACTCCACCCCGTGACACACAGGACTCAGCCCGCCCCGATGCGCATTGGCCACCTCAACTTTGACGACCGGCCCCTCTTCCTCGCGCCGATGGAAGACGTGAGCGACCCGCCGTTCCGCATCCTCTGCAAGCGGTACGGGGCGGACATGATGTACACTGAGTTCGTCTCCTCTGCGGGCCTACTGCGCGAGCAGGAGCACGAGCACCAGAAGCTCGAGATCTTCGACGAGGAGCGGCCCATCGGCATTCAGGTCTGGGGCGGCGGGATCGACGAGGTCCGCAACGCGACGCCCATGGTCGACGCCGCCGGGCCGGATGTGATTGACATCAACTTTGGCTGCCCGGTGCGCAAGATCGTGCAGAAGGATGGCGGGGCGGGCGTGCTGCGCAACCTCGACAAGATGCGCAACATCACGGCGGCGGTGATGGAGGAGGCCACCCGCCCGGTCACCGTCAAGACGCGCCTCGGGTGGGACGATGACTCGATCCACATCGTGGAGGTGGCGCGCATGCTGGAGGAGATGGGCGTGGCGGCGCTCACGGTGCACGCCCGCACCCGCGAGCAGAAGTACAAGGGCGAGGCGCGCTGGGAGTGGCTGCGCAAGATCAAAGAAGAGGGCGTACGCGACATGCCGTTCATCGGCAACGGCGACGCGCTGGACCCGGAGGCCATCGAGGCGATGTTCGAAGAAACGGGCGTGGACGGCGTGATGATGGGCCGCGGCGCGCTGGGCAACCCCTGGATTTTTGACCGCGCCAAGACATACATGGAGACGGGCGAGCTGCCGCCCCGGCCCGACTGGGAGGAGCGCGTGCAGGTGGTGGCCGAGCACCTGTCGCTCAAATGCGAGTGGTTGGGCGAGCGCACCGGCGTGATGGAGATGCGCAAAAACTACAGCAGCTACTTCAAGGGCTTCCGCAACGCGTCGACGCTCCGGCACAAGCTCATGCAGCCGGAGACGAAGGCGGGCGTCCTGGAGGTGATGCTCAACTTCAAGCCCGACGCGCCCGACATCCAGATCCCCGCGGCGAAACTGCCGGAGCAGACCGCCGACCCGGACGCGGTGCAGACCACGAAACCGGATGTGCCGGACGATCTGCCCACGCCGGGCGGGGATGGGGCGGACGAGGAGGTGGGGACGAAGAAGGCTGAGTTGCCCCCGTCAATGACATAGGCAAGCGGAAGTGCAGGGGCGTGGACGTGTGGCGGCATGAAGGTGGATGCGCGCTGAGGACGTCGTTGGGGGGCATGATCCATTCGTCTACCGCTTCCTACGTCCAGGATCGTTTGCCACTTTCCGTACCGCACGGCTACACTACAGCCCACCCTTCTCCCAAACGAGTCCTCTTCCCCATGAGCGACGCCCCCCGCTACTGGACCCCCGCGTTTGTCGAGCGCTTTGTCGAGGCCCTCAACCAGGACGAGGAGTTTCAGTCTACCGCAGGCGGCTTCTCGAGCGTCATCGAGCTCCGGTGCTTCAACACTCCGGAGGGGGAAGACGTCTCTGCCACCTACACCTTTGACGAAGGCACGGTCGTGGACGTAGATCTCTGGATCGACGAGGCGCCCTCCGACGAGATGCGCGAAGAGCCAGTCGACAAAGAGGCCGTCATGGCCCGTGCCACGGCCGACTACGACGTGTGGGTGCGCATGGACAAGGGCGAGATGGGCGCCGCCGAGGCCCTCGCTTCCCCCGACTACCAGATCGAAGGCTCGATGATGCAGATTATGTCCAACATGGGGGTCTTTCGAGGCATGAACGCAGTGGCGGCCGACGTCGAAAAAGTATACTAACCGCTTCCGCGTCCGCACCCCGCACCTGCACAATCGTCTCTACAGAACTCCTCCTTTCAGTCATGAGCGACGACAGCCCTACAATCACGGTTACTCGCGGCACAAAGGATCGATCGCGCCACCGACGCACCCGTTCGTCACAGGCGGCCTCGTCGGCGTCGTCCGGGTGGAGGCTACCAGGCCCCGGCGACGTGGTGTCGGGGCTGGTCCGGGGCACACGGGCGGCGTGGTGGGCGGGGCTCGGTCTGCTCGACGTGGCGCAGAGTGCCGGGGCGCAGGTGTTCGACGCGCTTGTGGAGGAGGGCAAATCCTGGGAGCAGGCCCAGCGCGAGCGGCGGGAGCAGCGGGCCCGGCAGGTGCGGCGGGCGACCCAAGAGCCCGACGCAATGCAGGCCGCCGAAGAGCGGGTGCAGGAGGAGGTGAACGCCGCCCTGCAGCGCATCGGCGTGCCCTCCCGCGACGACGTAGACGCGCTGAAGGATCAGGTTGAGGCGTTGAGCGACCGCGTTGATCGCCTCACCGACACCGTGCGGCGCACAGACGCATAGCCTGGGGCCAGGGAGTCAAGACGCATCTGGGGTGGGCAAGAGGCGGGCGGCGAGGCGGTCGAACTCGTCCGCAAACGTCTCGACAATGGGGTCGGGGTCCGGAATGAGGCCCGCGTCGCAGGCAATGCCCAGCCGCACCTCGCCGTCGTAGCTAAAGACGCTGACGCCCAGGCCCACGTGCCCAGCCCGGGGCACCCAGGGCATCACCATCTTGAGGCGCCGCCCGGCCAGGTGCAGCGGCTCTTGCGGCCCCGGCACGTTCGTCATCACCGCGCTGGCTTTGTTGCTAAAGTAGCGGACGGCTTCGTCTTCCACCCCCAGCGGCACGTAGCCGAGGCTTTCGAGCACCCCGAGTGCCGCGATCGCCTCGGCCGAGTTCTTAATCTCGTCCATCTGCGCTTTCACCGCCAGCACGCGCTCCAGCCGGTTCTCCAGGCCCACGGGGAGGTCCAGAAACACGAGCCCAAAGCGGTTGCCCAGCTCGAAGGCCTGCTCGGGCGGGCGGAGGTTGACCGGAATGAGGGCCCGCACGGTGTCTGCCGAATCCAGGGCGTCCCGGGAGGCGATGTAGTGCCGCAGCGCCCCCGCCACGGCCCCGAGGAGCACATCGTTCACCTTCGCGTCGATCACGCGGCCGAGGCGTTTGATGCGGGTGAGGGAAAGAGGCTCAGACCATGTAGCTCGTTGTGCTACGCCAAGGTCGCCGCGCAGAGGCGTGCCCGTGTCAGGACAAAGAGAGACGAACTTGGAGAGCGCCGCCCCGACGCTGAGGCTCTGTTTGACGCGGTGCAGGGCGTGAGAGGGACCGGTGAGCGCCCGTGCGCCTTCCTGGAGCAGGCGGCGTCCAGTGTTCAACGTGCCTCGCGCCGCATTGAGCGCGCCGCGCACCGGGCCGGGCAGAAGCCCTCCGCGGTGCTCGGTGGAGGGAAAGCGGTCGGGGTCAAAATACTCGTCGGCCAGCGATAGCAGCACCTGCAACAGGGCCATTCCATCACCGATGCAGTGGTGCAGGCGGACGATGATGGCGCTGCCGCCCCGGTACGCTTCGATGAGCTCCATCTGCCACAGGGGCTTTGAGCGATCGAGCGGCACGCTCATCCGGTCGCTTACGCGCTCCTTTAGTTCCTCCTTGCCGGCCGCCCCGGGCAGGGCCCCGCGGTGCACGTGCTGGTCGAGGTCGAAGTGCGGGTCGAGCTCCCAATACGGAGCCCCGTCGGGGTTTTGCACCCGTTGGCGGAACCGCGTGAACCCGAGAAATCGCTCCTTCAGCAGCGCCTTCAGCGCGTCCACGTCCATCGGGGCAGCGAGCTCAAGCACCACCGTGATCGTCATCAGGTTGGTGGGGGCGTCCATGCGCAACCAGGCCGCATCGACACCGGAAAGGGGCTCGTGTGTTTTCATGTGTGCAGGAGGGCAAAAGGGCACAGAAGGGCGAACGGGGCGGGCTACGGATCGCGGCCGATGCCGGGAGGGGGAAAGCGCTCGTTTGCAAGACGTGTACGCACGTCGTGCCCGTAGGATCAGCAGGGACCATCCGGCTGCGCGGCCGGTCGGGAGAGTTTGGGCACGAGGGGGCCACAATCCGCGGAGTCGAGTGTGCTCCGGACGTGGACGGCGCGCCGTGGAGCGCCGTGCTACCTTGAGGGTCTCCCTGGCAGTCGGCCGGGAGACCGTTCAACAGCGCAGAGCGAAGCCATGGCCCCCCTTTCAGAAACCCTGGTGTCCATCACCCTCGATGACGTAGTACTGGAAGGCGCCCTGGAAATTCCGGAGGGGGCGACGGGGCTTGTGGTGTTTGTCCATGGAAGCGGCTCCAGCCGAAAGAGCCCGCGCAACAACTACGTGGCGCACGTGCTGCGCGATCGGCGCCTGGGGACGCTTTTGTTCGACCTGCTGACGGAGGTGGAAGACCGTGTGCCGGAGGCGCGCTTTGACATTCCGCTGCTGAGCGAGCGCCTGCGGGCGGTGACGCAGTGGCTGGGGCGCCGGCCGGAGACAACGTCGTTGCGCGTGGGGTATTTTGGGGCCAGCACCGGGGCGGCGGCGGCCCTGCAGGCAGCCTCCCGCGCGCCCTCGAACGAGCGCGTGGGGGCCATCGTGTCGCGGGGCGGGCGGGTGGACATGGCGCCGGAGGCCCTTCCGGACGTACAGGCACCGTGCTTGTTCATTGTGGGGGGCGCCGACACGCAAGTTCACCGCCTCAACCAGGAGGCCTATGCGCAGCTCACGTGCACCAAGGCGTTTCATGTGGTGGAGGGGGCCGGACACCTGTTCCGGGGGAGGGGGGAACTGGAAGAGGTGGCACAGGCGGCGGCGGACTGGTTCGCCGAGATGCTCTGAGGCGTTTGGGGCGCGTCAGTCGACGCCTGTGGGGCGGGCCCGGACGAGGGCCTCGTCGAGGGCGTAGAGGGACAGCCCGAGGGCAGTGACGATGACCAGCGCCAGGGCGGGCGCCCAGATGATAAAGCCGCCGATGATGCCCAGCACTGCCCCCAGGTACTTGATATAGGTAAGCTGCTCGTTGGTGGTGCGGCGCAGGAGAAGCTCGAGCTGCTGCTCGTCGTACGCCCGCACGTTCTCGTAGATCATGCGCTCCACGTCGAAGGCATCGACGAGACGAAGGATCACCTGCATCAGGGTGTCTTCGAGGGCGTCGCCGTGGCGTTCGATGCGGGCGGGGAGGCGGTCAAGCCAGGGGTCGATCTCGTCGAGCAATGGATCGACGGCCGTGGGCAGCTGCTCCACCGCTTCGTAGAGGCGCTCGCGGAAGTCGGCCTCCCCAAAAAAGCGATAGGTGCGCAGCGCCAGCCCCGAAAATCCGTCGCTGGCGTGCTCCTCCACGCGCTCCACCGTAAAGTCCACGATGCGGTCTTGCACCGCCGGGGTTGAAAGGAGGTCGTGCAGCACCCGCCGGAGCAGAGCCTTCGTTTCGGCCCGCACCGCGTTGCTGGCAACCACATCGCCGGCCGCGGCGACGAGGCGGTCGCGGTACTCGGTGATGAGTCCACTCTCCCGGATTTTTTGCTTGATGAGGGCCTTGTTGATGAGCTCGTCGCTTACCGCTTGTGCGAGGCGGTAGGCCACCCGTTCGCGTTGGGCGGGCACCAGGCCCTGGCCCACGATGGGGCGCGGCGCGCGGGGCCGAAACAGCATGGTGATGGCGAGCCAGTTGGTGCCAAAGCCCACAAGGCCGCTCACCGCGGTGAAGCGCAGCAGGTTCTCGAGGACGATGGGGTAGCCGGCCACCGTGAAGCGCACGCCCGGAAAATCCCATACGAACGACACCGCGAATAGTGTGCCCAGCACCCACGGCAGGGCCCGGAGCACGGGCAGCCAGCGGGCATAGCCGCCCGTTTGGCGAGGCGGCGGGGCCACCTCGTCAGTGTCCGTGCGATCGCTCGACCGGAGCAGGTGGCGGCCCGCCCGTCGCAGGACGTGCCGCTGCAGCCGCGGCCAGGAGGCTGGAGTGCCGGGGGGCGAGGCATCCCGGTTGGGGGAGGCAGCGTCCGTGCGGGTGTCCGATGAGGCCATGAGCAGCGAGGCGGTCCGCAGGGGATGCAGGTGCAGCAGGGTATGCCGGCGCAGCAGGGTGCGTGTGTCCGGGAGGCGGGACGTCGGGCTCTCCCAGCTCCGTGCTGCGAGGCCTGCCGTCTCGCCGGGGGGCAACACAGGGCGGCTAAAACACCTTCACCAGCGTCAGGTCCTCCAGGTAGCGCCCGGGGTCGTTCTGGAAGTCCTTGAGCAGCGTGTTGGCCTGCGCCGCGGCGGAGTCGAGCCTCACGTAGAGGCCAGGATCGTTGAGGAGGCGACCGGCCGTGCCGGAGCCCTCGTTGAGCTTCGTGGCGATGGTGTCGAGGGTGGCGGAGGTCTGTTCGAAGGAGGCGAGCCCGCGGTTGAGGCGGTCGAGCGACTGGTTGAGGCGTCGGATCGCCACGTCCAGGGAGTCGCTGTTCTCGCCGGTGAAGTCGCGCAGGTCGCCCGAGACGGACTCCAGGTTTTGGAGCAGTCGCCGGAGGGTGGCCTTTTCCGCGTCGGTCACCTGTTCGAGGTCGGTGGCCATGCCGCGCAGGGCCGCGAGGGACTGGCGGAGGTCGCTGTCCGGACGGCGGAGCAGGCGGTTGAGCGACGCCATCGTTGCGTTCGTGTTGCGGAGCACACTGTCGGCCTTGGAGGCGAGGGCCGGGGCCTGTTCGGTGAGGCGGCCCAGGGAGGAGGGGGCGTCCGGCGTGCCGAGGGTGGCCCCCGGTGCCAGCTGCGGGTTGTTGCGCGGGCCGGGCGCGATGCTTACGTGCACCCCCCCGAGCGCACTGATGCCCGCCACCGATGCCTCAGAGCCTTCCGGAACGCGCGGGCCGCGCTCCAGCTTCATCTCCACGCGCACCGTCTGCGACTGCGGGTCCAGCTGCACGCGCTCCACCGAGCCGACCTTCACGCCCTTCATCCGCACCGGCTTGCCGGACACCAGCCCGTTGGCGTTGTCAAACTCGGCGTAGAGCGTGTAGGAGCTCTCGAAGAGGGGCACGTTCTGGAAAAACCGAATGCCGACGAAGGCCGCAACGACCGCCAAAATGATGGCGGCGCCAACCTTCAGTTCGTTGCTGTATTGCATGCGGGGAAGCGTCAGACAGAAAGAGCATGAGGCAGGGGCGCTACGGCGACGGCTCCGACAGGGGCGAGGTGGGAGACGGATCGCCGATTTTGTATTCGCTGGCCCGGACGAACGAGTTGAGGTTGGGGCTTGCACAGTCGTGCACCTCGGCCACCGGCCCCACCCACTCCAGGTCCTGATTGTGGAGAAAGGCCACGCGATCGGCCACCTCGAGGACCGAGTGCATGTCGTGCGTAATCACGACGCTCGTGACGTTGAGCTCGCGGGCGAGCTGATTGATTAGGTCGTTGATCGTATTGGAGGTTTCGGGGTCGAGCCCGCTGGTGGGCTCGTCGTACAGGATGTAGGCCGGCTCCATGGAGATGGCCCGGGCCAGGGCCACCCGCTTGCGCATGCCGCCGGACAGCTCCGAAGGGTTTTTGGCGCCCACGTCCGAGAGGTTGACCAGGTCCAGACAGTCCTGCACCCGCGTCTCAATTTCGGCGTCCGAGAGCGACGAGAAGTAGCGCAGTGGAAACGCGATGTTTTCGAAGCTCGACATAGAGTCGAAGAGCGCGCCGCCCTGAAACAGCACGCCGAACCGCTTGCGCAATTCGCGCAGCCGCTCGTAGGAGGCACAGCAGAGGTCCTGGTCGTCCACGTACACGTGGCCGGTGTCCGGCTTCAGCAGGCCCACGAGGTGCTTCATGAGCACGCTTTTGCCGGACCCAGACCGGCCAATAATGGCCAGCTTCTCCCCCTCACGCACGTCCAGCGATACGTCGCTGAGGACCTGGAGGTCGCCGAAGCTTTTCGAGATGTTGCGCACTTCAATCATCGAGAGGCGAGACGAAACGCAGAAGGCCGCGAACACGGGAGAGGGCGCCGGGGCGTCACAGCAGCAGCATGGCCACCAGAAGATCCGCCACCAGAATGAACACGCAACTCAGCACCGCCGCCTGCGTGGTGCTATCGCCCACGCCCACGGCGCCCCCGCCGGTGTAGTAGCCTTTGTAGCAGGCGATGGAGGTCACGATGAAGCCGAAGGCGACCGACTTGATGAAGCCGATCAACGGATCGAGCAGCTGGAAAAACTGGCGGGCCCCTTCCAGAAACTCGCTGGCGCTGAGAAAGCCCCCCACCTCCCCGGTGAGGATGCCGGTGCCAATCCCCACGATGCAGGACACCACGTACAGCATCGGAAACATGACCACGCCCGCCAGCACGCGCGGCAGAATGAGAAACCCGATTGAGTTGAGGCCCATCACCTCCAGGGCATCGATTTGCTCCGACACGCGCATCGTGCCCAGCTCGGCGGCGATGCGGGCCCCGACCCGCCCCGCCAGGATGAACCCGGCCACCACCACGCCCAGTTCCAGCATGATGGAGGGGGCGACGATGGAGCCGATGATGGTCTTCGGGATGAAGGGCGTTTCCAACTGGTACGCCGTCTGTACGGTGAGTACGGCCCCGGAAAACGCCGCGGCCAGCGCGACGATGGGCACCGAGTCGATGCCGATGCGCACCATCTGGATAAACAGGTTCTTCCAGTACATCCGAAACTCATCGACCGACGCGAACGCGCGGCCAATCAGGATGGCGTACTGGCCAAGGGCGCGGAAGGGGGCGAGCAATGAGTCGAGCACCGCGGGGCGGGCGGCTGTTTGGAAGGGCACGTCGAGGGGCGGGGACAACGCGAGGCCGGGCGGCGTATAGGTTTTGGACAATGCATCCATCCTGGGGTGCGCGCATAGTGCACATTCGGGTCGGCGGGGAGGTTCCTCTGTGAACGTCCCTTGATCTTTGCGCCTGGCGTCCGGGAACGGTGGCCCACAAATGCCTCCGGTGAGGCCCCCGCGGCGCCGCGTTGCCCGGCCGGGTCCTGTCGGTCCCCCCACGCGTTGGGCGCGGCAAACGTCCGCCCCGACAAGCCCCCACACGTGCTCGCGTCCGGTGCGGGCCGCGCTTCGCGCACGTCGGTTTCGCATTCCTTCCCACACAGGTTCTGAGCGATTCATGGCGAACTCCAGTCCCAAGTACGTCTGCCAAGAATGCGGGCACGAGGCACACAAGTGGATGGGCAAGTGCTCGGGCTGTGGGGCGTGGAATACGCTCGTAAGAGAGACAGAGTCTGCCGACGTAGAGGCCCGCGTCCCGGATTTGACCACCGACGGGCAGAACGGACAGGGCTCGGCAAACCGGCCAACGCAGATCACCGAGGTAGACCTTGGTGAGGAGGCGCGGCTCTGCACCGGCGTCGACGAGTTCGACCGGGTGATGGGCGGGGGCATTATGCAGGGCTCGTTCAGCCTCATCGCCGGCGACCCCGGCATTGGCAAGAGCACGCTCATGACCGAGCTGGGCGGCTACCTGCCCACCCGTACGATCCTGTACGTCACCGGCGAGGAGTCGAAGCGACAGGTGAAGATCCGGGCCCAGCGGCTGGGCGTGGATTCCGACGCGCTCTACCTCCTGGCGGAGACGAACGTGCAGGAGATTGCCAACGCGGTCGAAACGGTGGAGCCAGACCTGCTGGTGGCCGACTCCATCCAGACCCTGTATCGCCCCGACCTCACGAGTGCGCCCGGCTCGGTCAGCCAGGTGCGCGAGAGCACCGCCTCGCTCCTCAAGCTGACCAAGGAGCGCGAGTTTGCCACCTTCCTGGTGGGGCACGTCACCAAGAAAGGCACCATTGCCGGGCCGCGGGTGCTGGAGCATATGGTGGACACGGTGTTGTACTTTGAAGGCGATCAGAACCACGCCTATCGCATCCTGCGCAGCGTCAAAAACCGGTTTGGGGCGGCCAACGAGATTGGGGTGTTTCAGATGCGCGAGGACGGCCTCCACGAGGTGCCCAACCCGAGCGAGCTGTTCCTCTCGGAGCGGGGCTACGGCGTGAGCGGCTCCACGGTGGTGTGCTCGCTGGAGGGGACGCGGCCCATCCTGGTGGAGATCCAGGCGCTGGTAACGCCCACTTCCTACAGCACCCCGCAGCGCACGGTGACCGGCTTCGCGTCGCAGCGGCTGCAGATGATCCTGGCGGTGCTGGAAAAGCGCGCGGGCCTCGCCTTTAGCGACCACGATGTGTTCATCAACGTGGCGGGCGGGGTGCGCCTCGAAGAACCGGCGGTGGACGTCGGGGTGGCCATCGCCGCTGCCTCCTCCTTCCGCGACATTCCCGCCGACACCGGGGCGGTGCTTATTGGGGAGGTGGGGCTGGGCGGAGAGGTGCGCACGGTGAGCCAAATCGAGCCGCGCCTGAAGGAGGCTGCCAAGCTGGGGTTCGACCGCGCCGTGGTGCCGGAGAACAACCTGGAACGGATCGCGGGCGACTACGAGATTGCCGTGTCCGGGGCCGAGCAGCTGCGCGAGGTGGTGGACATTGTGCTGTAGCATGCGGGCCGACACATTGTCGCAGTGCCGAGAAGAGATCGGGGCGACCGTGCCGCGGAGTCCGGAGCCCCCCACGCGCTTCGGAGGACCTCTTCCGGAGACGAGGTCGGAACGGTCCTTGCGGCCACTTCCCGAATGAGTGGACGGGGCACACAATAATCGCGCTGGGATGCTCGTTCGAACTGGTGCCATGCCCCCACGTCCCGGCACTGCCAACAGATGGGATTCCGCATGCAGCCTACCGACGAAGAATTGGTGACAAGGTACCTGGAGGAGGAAGACGGGCAGGCCTTCCGTCGGCTCGTGGAGCGACACCAGGACCGTATCTTTGGCTACCTCATGGGCATGGTCAAGGACCGCGCCACGGCGAATGATCTCTTCCAGGAAACCTTTGAGCGCGTGATCAAGGCCATGCAGGGCGAGCGGGGGTCCTACGACCGTCGGGGCCAGTGGCTGAGTTGGGTGATGAGCATTGCGCGCAACGCGGCCATCGACCACACCCGCAAGCAGAAGAAGTGGAAGGAAGTGCCCCAGGGCGAAGATGACGGCCGTTCCTTCTGGGACACCCTGGAGGCCGACGCGCCGTACGCCGACGAGCAGCTCCACCGCGCCGAGCAGCGCGAGTGGCTGGACGCCCACATCGATGAGCTGGCGCCCGAGCAGCGCGAGGTGCTGCTTCTGCGCCAGGAGACGGACCTGACCTTCCGTGAAATTGCCGAGCTTCAGGACGTATCCATCAACACGGCGCTCGGTCGCATGCGGTATGCCCTGAAAAACCTGCGCAAGATGATGGAGGCGTCCAACGAGACGGCGCTCGCCGGCACGCTCGATGCGTGACCAATTTGCACTCGAACTCCTGCCCCACACCCCACACGCCCCTCTTTCCCGATGGACGATCGGCTGCGTCTTCTGATGTATCTGTACGACGAAGAGGTGGACGAAGCGTCCCTGGCCCGGCGCCTGGCGAGGGATGAATCGTTGCTTCGGGAATACCAGCGTCTGCGCGAAGCCAAAGAGCAGCTGGACGCGTGTCCTGCCGCCCGTCCCGATCCAGCGGTGGTGGACCAGGTGGTGGAGACGGCGCGGACGGCCGCAGAGGCCCCGACGGGGCCGCCCCCTTCGTCCCGCGACTCCCGTCCGGCCCATGCTCCACAGCGGTCCTGGGCGGGCCGCCTTCAGGCGGCCGGCGCCGCCCTGGCTGTTGTCCTGCTGGTGGGGCTGGGCTGGTGGCAAGGCCGCAGTGAGGCCGGTGCTCCCGCTCCTGCAGCCTCTTCGGGACGCTCCGCGGCGGAGTCGCAGGCCACGGCCCCGGAGGGGGCTGTCTCTTCCTCGGCTCCCTCCACTGCCGTGCCGACCTGGGACGACCGTGATGAACTGGTGCGTATTCACCGCCGCATCGAACGCCTCCGGGCTCACAGCCGACCCGACCGCTGGGGCAGCGCCCTACAGCCTGTACAGCGCCCCTGAGCCCTGGTGCATCCGGTGACGGTCTCCTCTTCGTGCTCCTATTGGTCTATTGTTGCACTCATGCTATCGCGTTCTTCTTCATCTGCGCCCCTCCTGGCTACGGCTCTCCTGCTCATGGGGCTTCTTTGGGGGCTGAACGGCCCGGTCGCCTCTGCCCAGCCCAGCCATACCCTGCACATCCGCGACGGCACTGTTTATGTGGACGGCCGCCCCCTTGCCGATGATCAATTGCCGGACAGCCTGGATCTGCGTGGCGTGCATGCCCGCTACCGATTCCTTGGTATCCAGCGGCCCGTCCTGGAGCTCAATGGCCGTCTCTTTGCTGTGGAGGCCGATGGCCTGACGCCCACCACCGAACAAGAGGTGCGCGAGGAGCGCAGGTCTGTCGTGCTCGGCGGATGGGCCCCGGGCACGTCCAGGCGCTCGGCGTCCGACACGCCTGCTTCGGGCGCTGAGCAGGGGCGCTACCTGAATGAGATCCAGCGCTCCAGCCGCACGCTCTACAAGCGCCTCCTCCGCGAACGACGCATGGAACGGACGGCCCGCGATCTTGCCCACGAAATCCGGCTGATGCCGGAGGGACCGGAGCGTACAACCCGCATCGATACCCTCCGCGCTATGCTTGCGGACATCTTTGCGCTGAAGCAGGCCAACCGTCGTCGCGAGATTCAGCGCCTGCAGCGCCAGATCCGTACCTTGCAACGCAATCTGCAACGGCGAGCCCAGATGCGCGACCGAATGATTGCTCGCCACCTCCGGCGACTGATCGACTCCACCCGCACGCGATGAGCGCGCAGGAAGTGTTGTCTCGAAGGCATGCGGGAGGGCCCTGCGTAGGACTTGAGTCCCGCGCCCTCCGACGTTTTCCGGGGCCTGCTGTGCGCCGATAGGGCTTTACTTTGCGGACGCTGCGTGCCACCTTGCGCAGACGCCGCGCCCTTGCTGCAGCGGTGTCTTCGTGTTTGTCGGTCCGGTCTTTGCGTGCTCATGCAGTGGCTCCGTCGTCTTCTCGCCAGTCTTGCCCCGCGGCCCGTAGTCCCCCAAAGGCCTTCGGGGGGGCACAGGCGCATAATCGCGTGGGGACTCCTGGGAGGCATGCTGATGTGCGCAGGCCCTGCCCACGGTGCCGTGCTCGTCACGGATGTGTCCTTCACCGCCCGGTCGGACGGGCAGGGCTATGTCATGCGCATGCGGACTACCGCCTCCCCGGAGGCGTACCTGCTTCGTCGCATCGACGCGCACACGCTGGAATGGGTGGTCTACGACGCCTCGCTCCACGACGCCTACCAGCCGAGCGATCCCCAGGGCCCGGTCCGGCGCTACACGCCCACCCGCACGGCGGGTCCCCTCGTCATCCGAGTGCACCTGCACCCAGGACGTTCGGTCTCGGCCACGACATACCGCGACGCTGCCTCCAGCGATCTTCTGCTGAACCTCGAGCATGCAGACGAGGGGCCTCCCGTGGCCACGGCTCCCTCGCCCCCACGCGGTCGAGACGCCCGCCCTGCCACAGCCAACGGCGCCGGCGCGGCGCGTGCTGATTCCCCCGCCGCTGCGCAGTTTACCCGCCGCCGGTCGCGCCTCGATACCGTCGTGATCGACCCCGGACACGGCGGCAAAGACCCCGGGGCGGTGGCCAATGGGCTGCAGGAAAAACACATCGTGCTGGATGTGGCGCGCAAGCTGGGCAGCTACATCGAGACGCGACTGGGACTGGAGGTCGTCTACACACGCTCCGACGATCGGTTTATCCCGCTGAAGGAGCGCGGCCGCCTGGCGAACCGGGCCGGTGGGGATCTCTTTATCTCCCTCCACGCCAACGCCTTCCGGTCTTCGTCTGTTAATGGCACGGAGACCTATTTCCTGGGACCGTCGAAGACCGATGCGGCCCGCCGGGTGATGCGCACGGAGAACAGCGTCGTCCGAGAATACGAGAGCAACCCAGCGCGCTACGAGCAGTACGATGCGGAGGCGTTTGTGAAGGGAGAGCTCTTTCTAAGCTCCAATATGCAATTCAGCGAGGATTTTGCGTCCATCGTTCAGCAGCAGTTTAAGGACCGCGTTCAGCGCCGCAGCCGCGGCGTGCGGCAGGCCGGGTTTTACGTCCTGTGGGGGGCCTCCATGCCGGCGGTGCTCGTGGAGCTGGGATACCTTACCAACCCGCGAGAAGCCCGGTATCTAAACAGCGATCGTGGCCAGACCTATCTCGCCAGTGGCATTTTCCGGGCCGTCCGGGCCTACAAAAACGAATATAACAAAGGAATTGCGGGGGCGGAGTGACCGAGCGGCTTTGCACCCGCGGATGCGTCCGAGGCAGTCCACGGCATCCATCCGTGTTTACGTCCTCCTCAAAGAACGATCCTGCGATGCAGTTTTCGTCTCAATGGACAGCGGCGGCCGTGCTGCTTGGGCCTCTGCTCATGCTTTCGGGGTGCGACCTGTCGTCGGCAAACAGCACGGTTCTCCTCAGCGCAAACTCGGCCGTGCCGCCCACTGTGCAGTACCGGTTTGAGTACACCCGTGCGGAGGTGGCGGAAGACGGCACGCTGGGGGTGGCTTCCACCGTAGAGGGAAGAACGCTGGACGCTATCCTTGCGGACAATGGCTTTTCCCGCAGCGATGTTGTCTCCGCACGGGTGGACAGTGTAGCCGTTGTGCCCATCACAGCCCCTCCCAGGGAGGGACTGCTCTTTCTGGGATCGGATGCGGGCGGCCCGCGCATCGCCCGCGCAACGTTTCCCGACGGCGCTACAGAGCCTGTCACCGACCGCAGCACAACACCGGTAACTGGAGTCGTTCGGGACGGGGCCTCATCGGTCTTTGGGGAGTTTGAAGTGGATGCGCCGCAAGACGTCCCGGACGGGGGCGGCGTCGTACGGGCGGTTGTCTATTATCGACTGGAGGTCGATGGGGTCTGACCTTTTTCCAGGAAGGGCCCTGCACAATGCGGCCTGCACAATGCGGCCTGCACAATGCGGCAAGCGCTCATCACCGGATGGCAATGCAAGAGATTTCCACCCGCGCATTGCGAGGGAGGGCCGACACCTCCACGGCCTGCCGGGCCGGCGGCTGCTCGTTGAAGTACCGAGCGTACACCTCATTGACCTCTCCGTAATCGTTGATATCCGTCATGAACACCTCGCAGCGGACCACCTTCTCAAAGCCCATGCTTGCCGCGTTGAGGACCGCCTCGACATTCTCCAGAACGCGAATGGTTTCTGCTTCGAGTGTCCCCTCTACCATGCTTCCGCTATCAGGATCGATTGCGATTTGGCCGGACACGTAGAGCCGATCGTCAACGAGAATGCCCTGGCTGTATGGACCGATCGCAGCCGGGGCGAGAGGGGTCGTCACGGTGCTGCGGGACGCGGAGGTCGAAGCAGACATATGGGTAGGAAGGAGTGACGAAAGAAGATTAGGTGTCTCCTCAACATCCTTCTTTCCGAGTTGCGGTACAAGCGAATATTGGCTAAAGAGCTGCTGCAGAGGGTGGGGGAGCGTGCTGCTGCGTTCCCTCAACGGCTGAAGGAGAAGCCTACATTGAGTGAGAAACCTACATGTCCTACTGGGGAGTTGTCCGGGCGGGGGCGACTCTTCTTTGAGGCAAGCGGTTCGGTGGAACGAGGCCCGGTGGCACACGCCTGCGCCCGCCCTCCGGCGTGCGACGGGCGCCCTACGCGACTCCGCCCGGAAATTCGCCGACAGAGGGGGGAAGAACGCCAGTCACCACCTGGTTGATAGCACAACGCGCTGGAACGCCCGGGCATAGAGGCAGGTTCAGTATTTGTCCATACACACCATCCATCAAGACGGACCCCCCAGGCATGAGCAAGAAGGGACGCGTACTGGTCGCCATGAGCGGCGGCGTCGACTCGTCCGTAACCGCTGTATTGCTGAGCGAGCGCGGCTACGAAGTGATCGGGATTACCATGAAAACGTGGGACTACTCCACCAGTGGCGGTCGCGACGGGAAGGAGGTCGGCTGCTGCTCCATCGAATCGATGAACGACGCCCGGGTTGTGGCCACCAAGCACGGCCTCACGCACTTTGTCGTTGACATCCGCGAGGAATTTGGCGACTGGGTGATCGAGCGGTTCACCAATGAGTACCTCTCAGGCCGTACGCCCAATCCCTGCGTCTTGTGCAACACGCACATCAAGTGGGCGGCCCTGCTACAACGGGCCGACGACCTGGACTGCGAGTACATTGCCACGGGCCACTACGCCAACGTGCGCTACGACGAGTCGCTGGAGCGGTACGTATTGAGCCGAGGTCTCGACCGCACCAAGGACCAGAGCTACGCGCTCTGGGGCCTGCCCCAGGAGCACCTTGCGCGGTCGATCTTTCCACTCGGCGAGTACAAAAAGCCGGAGATTCGCGAAATGGCCGCCGACTTTGGGCTCAGCGTGGCCGACAAGCCCGACTCCTACGAGATTTGCTTCATCCCCGACAACGACTATCCCCGGTTCTTGAAAGACCACGTCGACGGCCTGGAGGAGGAGGTAAGTGGCGGAACGTTTGTCCTCAGCGACGGCACCGTGGTGGGCGAACACGACGGCTATCCGTTCTATACCGTCGGCCAACGACGAGGGCTGGACTTGGCCCTCGGAGAGCGCGTTTACGTCACCGCCATTGATCCGAAGACAAACACCATTACTGTAGGGCCGCGGGAAGAGCTTATGGAGCAGACCCTCACGGCGCACGAGATCAACCTGGTGAAATACCCGGAGCTGGAGGAAGAACGTCCGGCCTGGGGCACCATCCGCTACAACGACGATGGGGCCGGCTGCCTCGCGTGGCAGCCCGACGACGATACCCTCAAGGTGGCCTTCTCGGAGCCGCGCCGCGCCATTACGCCGGGCCAGAGCCTTGTGCTCTATGAGGACGACGACGTGCTCGGCGGCGGGTGGATCCATGAGGTTGGGCACGCCGAGTCGTCGACAGCCGCGGCGGCGTCCCCTGCGGCGGCGTAACGAGACTGGTTGGGGGGGCGGGCCCTCGGCGCTGCGTCTGCGAAGGAGACGAGGCGTTGCGCACCTTGTTAGGCGTGTTAGGCCAGAGCGCGACGAAAAATGGAACACTGAAATTCCAATGAGGGTTCAAAACCCATCTTCTCACACCAAGAACAAACAGACGCGGCGTGGAAGAGGGGGGAATGCCCTCGTGCGTGCGCGAGCTCAAGCGTATGGAACGAACGGACCTGACGCGGATCGACGACTTCACCTGGGAGATTCCCCAGTCGTTCCAGGACGCGATGCGCGTGCCCGTACGCATCCTCGCGAGCGAAGACCTCATCGACGAGATTCTTGAACGGAAGGCCATCGATCAGGCCATCCGCACCGCGATGCTATCGGGGTTGGTGGGGCATCTCGTGGTGATGCCTGACGTATACAGCGGACAGGGCGCGCCTGTGGGCATTGTGGCGGTGTCGAAGTGGCCGGTCGGCACCATTGCCCCCGGGGCCATCGGGCACGACATCAACGCTGGGGTTCGCCTACTGGGGTCCGACATCAGTGTAGAAGAGGCGGAGGGGAATTTTGATGGACTCGCTGATGCACTAAAAGCCCATATCCCGAGCGGCGTTGATGCAGAAGGGCCCATGTCGCTCACCAAGAGCGAGGTGGACCATGTGGCCCAGTCCGGCGCGCAGTGGGCCCTCCGCAAAGACATGGCACAGCAGGACGATTTAGTGCGGGCGGAAGAGGGGGGACGGCTGAACGAGGCCAATCCGAAAAAGGTGAGCGAGGCGGCCCGCTCGCTGGGGGCGCAACAGCTGGGCACGCTTGGCGGCGGAGAGCACTTTATCGAGATCCACTCCGTAGAAGAGGTGTTCAACCGCGCGGCCGCCGTCACAATGGGACTGAAAGAGGGGACGCTCGTGGCCCAGGTCCATTGCGGTTCCCGGGGCTACGGGCGTCAGATCTGTGCCGACTACATGGAGCGGTTCCAAGAGGCAGCGCCCTCCTACGACATTACGCCGCCGGACCCGAACCTTGTGTCGGTTCCCCTCGACTCCAGCGAAGCCGAGGACTACATGGGGGCGATGCGTGCGGCCGCCAACTATGCCTACGCCAACCGCCAAGTGCTGGCCCATCGCGTCCGCGAGGTGTTCGATGATTTGCTTGATGGCGCGGGCCAGCGCCTAAAGACGGTGTACGATGTGGCGCACAACCTGGGCCAGGTGGAGATGCACCAGGTGGACGGGAAGCACATGCGCTGCTACGTGCACCGGAAGGGAGCCGCCCGCGCCTTTGGCCCCGGCACTCCCGGCATCTCTCTTCCGTACCGTGCCCTCGGCCAGCCCGTTCTTGTGCCGGGCAGCATGGGGGAGGCCTCGTGGGTCATGCTCGCCACGCGCGACGCCATGCAAAAAAGCTTTGGATCTGCATGCCACGGGGCCGGGCGTACCATGAGTCGGCACGAGGCCAACCATCAGGCCGAGCCCGTGGCGCTCGATGAGCAACTCGAGAACAAAGGCGTTGCGGTACGCTCGGGCGAGGGGGGCAGCCCTGCCAGCGGCGTCCGGGTCAAAGAAAACATTGATGGCGTCGTGGAAACGGTGGCGGGAGCCCGACTGGCCAGCAAGGTGGCCCGGCTGGAGCCCCTCGCGGTGATGCATGGGTAAGGCGCACGCGAGACCCGTTTCCCTGCCGGGGGGCGTAGCCCTCCCCGACGCGCAGTACCCTACTGCCGCCCGTCCAAGAGCAATGCGTTTCTGCAGGCCCGGCTGCTCCCAGCCGAGCGTTCCCCCCGGCCGTCCCCCTTCTCACGTTTCCCTGATCCTGACTTTCTCGTCTTTCCCATGCCCGATACGCGTCCGCAAGGGCCCTCGCTTCTCGTTGTAGAAGACGACAGCGAACTCAGCACCAGCCTTCTCTTGTACCTCGAATCCGAAGGATACGATGTCACGCTGGCGGAAGATGGAGAGACAGCCCTGACGGAGGCCACCCGCCTCCCGGGATACGACCTGATTGTGCTGGATGCGAAGCTGCCCGACCTGAACGGGTTCGAGGTGCTTCGCCAGACCCGCGACGATGGCGTCCGCACCCCTGTCCTCATGCTCACTGGCCTCGGCGACCACGAGCACAAGATGCGTGGCTTCCAAGTCGGGGCCGATGATTACCTCACGAAGCCGTTTGAGACCGAAGAGCTCGTGGCCCGCATCGATGTGTTGCTGCGCCGCGAGGCGGAGGCCGATACGGAGGATGGGGTGTTTGCGGTGGGCGGGCTGCATGTGGATTTGACCACGGACACGGTGACCCGCGACGGTTCCCCGGTCGACCTCACGGACCTGGAGTACAAGCTGCTTGCATACCTGCTGCGCCGCCGGGGCCGCACGGCTACCCGCGAGCAAATTCTCCGAGATGTATGGGACCTGCCCACGGAGGTGGAAACGCGCACCATCGACCGGCACGTGAATGCCCTCCGCGATGCCATGGACGGAGACGCCGAAGACGCCTGGCCCATTCAGAGTGTGTACGGCATTGGGTACAAGCTGGAAGGGGCGGAGCGCGTGGCCGAATCCCCGGATGCCTCCGGGTAGCATGCCGGGCGGCTACTCGTCGTCAAACCGGTAGCCGATGCCGTACACAGTCTCGATGAAGGTGGGGTCGGAGGGGTCCGGCTCTATCTTTTTGCGAACGGAGGCCATGTGGCGGTCGATGGTGCGGGTAATGATGTTCTCGTCGATCCCCCACACGTCGCGCAAGAGCTGCTTGCGTGTGACGGTGCGCCCCTTGTGCTGAATGAGGTAGCGCAGAATGTCAAATTCCAACGCCGTGAAGTTCAACTCTTTGTCGTCCCGAAAGGCCTCGTGGGTGGTGAAGTTGACCTCCACATCCCCAATCTCGTACACATCCATCGGCGCCTCGGCCGGCGGCTTCGTCCGTTGCAGGATGGCCTTCACGCGCGCAGCCAGTTCTTCCACGTTGAACGGCTTGGTCACATAATCATCCGCTCCCAGGCCAAAGCCTTTGAGCTTCGACTCCTGTTCGCCGCGGGCCGTGATCATAAGAATCGGTGCGCTGAAGCCCATCTCTTGCGACTCCTCGAGGACCTCGAAGCCATCCTTCTTCGGAAGCATGACGTCCAGGAGCACCACGTCGCACTTGTCCATGTCTTGCATCTTCTGCAGCGCTTCAGCGCCGTCTTCTGCCGTCTCGACGCTATACTCCTCCAGTTCAAAGTATTCCTCCAGCCCCATCAGAATGTCTGTGTCGTCCTCCACAATGAGCATGTGATAGGTCTGGTCAATCGTTTTTGGCATAGTGGCGGGGCGGAAGGGGGAATGAAGAGACAGTGGGAAGAAGGAGCGCTGGGTGCATAATCACCCACGCGCGTCCCTATTGGTTCGTGGAGGGCCACGGGCATGCTGCGCGTGGGAGACAGCCGTGGAACTCGCAAAAATTCGAACGGGGCGTGGACACCCGACCGGAGCGGTCCGTACAGAAACGTAGGTATGCTCACCCCTTGTCGCTGCCCTGGTTCCTCCAAGTTTTTGCTCCCGCATGACCACCGATGCCCAATCGTTTCTCTTTGATCTGCTCGATACCCCCAGTCCCACCGGATTCGAGGCGCGCGGCCAGCGCGTGTGGGCCGAGTACGTTCGCCCCCATGCCGATGCTGTAGACAGCGACGCCTACGGCACGGCCTGGGCTACCCTCGAGGGCACCGCTCCCGATGGGCCCCGCGTCTTGCTCGATGCCCACGTCGACGAGATTGGGTTCATGGTGCGGCATATCACGGACGAGGGAATTCTCTACGTGAACCGGATCGGCGGGTCCGACCGCGCCATTGCGCGGGGGCTGCGTGTGCGCATCCTCGGGGACGACGGGCCGGTCACTGGCGTGGTGGGCAATACGGCCATCCACATCCGCGATACCAAGAACGAGAAGGTGCCGAAGGTCCACGAGCTCTTCATTGACATCGGCGCGTCGACCAAAGAGGACGTGCACGAGCGCGGCGTTCGGGTGGGGCACCCCATGGTGTTCGATGTAGGGCCAACGACGCTAACGGACTCCCGCATCACGGCTCGCGCCATCGACAATCGTCTCGGCGGCTTTATCATTGCCCGGGCGTTGGCCCAGCTGGCGGAGCGCCGCCCGGCCTGGGAGGTGGTCGCGGCGAATTCGGTGCAGGAGGAGATTGGGGGCCACGGCGCAAAGATGGTGACGCATCGTCTCGCCCCGGATGCCGCGATTGCGTTCGACGTGACCCACGCCACCGATTCGCCCGGCATCAGCAGCTCCAAGCACGGCGACGTGCAACTGGGCGGTGGGCCCACGGTCACGCACGGCACGTCCAACCACCCGCACCTGGTGGAGCGCGTCATGGAGGTGGCTGCGGCGGAAGGCATTCCGCTCCAGCACGAGCCGAGCAGCCGCCGCACGGGCACCGATACTGACTCCATTTTCAAGACGCGGAGCGGTGTGCCCAGTGTTCTTCTTTCTGTGCCGCTGCGCTATATGCACTCGCCGGTGGAGGTGGTGGACACCACGGATGTGGATCACTGCGTGGAGCTATACGCCGCGCTGGTGCGCTCCTTTGAGGCGGAGGAGGAGTTCGGCGTCCAAATATGAGGGGGGACGGATGAGGGGGACGGACGGGGACAAGGGCAGAAAGCCCCGCTCTCGTCCGGGCATTGGCCCCCTCTCCAGGTGGCCCTTTCAGGCGGCCCCTCCAGGCGGCCCCTCCAGGCATGCATTCGGCTGCGTGGCCATCCTCAGTCGTGCAGCCGCCGGTGCTTGCGGACGATGCTGAAGGCCATCTCCATGGACTGCTCGTAGTTGAGGCGCGGGTCGACGTGCGACTCGTAGGCCCGCCCGAGGTCGGCCTCGCTCAGCCCGCGTGCTCCCCCAATGCACTCGGTCACGTCTTCGCCGGTGAGCTCAAAGTGTACCCCCCCCAGGTGTGAGCCCTCCGCCGCGTGGATGTCCATGGCCTGCTCCAGCTCGCCGAGGACGTTGTCGAAGCGGCGGGTCTTGATCCCAGCATCGGTCTTCTCGGTGTTGCCGTGCATGGGGTCCGCAATCCAAAGCACCGATTGGCCGGTGGCCTGTACGGCCTGGATGAGCGGGGCGAGTTTGTCGCCGATGGCATCCGCCCCAAGGCGAGAGATGAGCATCAGTTTGCCGGGCTCATCCTCGGGGTCGAGCGTACGGATAAGCGTCTTGAGGCGCGAGGGCGTCATGGCTGGGCCCACCTTGAGGCCCACCGGGTTTTCGATGCCTCGGGCATACTCTACGTGGGCCTTCTCCGGCTGGTTGGTGCGCTTGCCGACCCAAGGCAGGTGGGTGCCAAGGTTGTACACGCCGGCCTTGTGAGGCACCGTGCGGGAGAGGGCCTCTTCGTAGGGCAGCAGCAGGGCCTCGTGACTGGTGTAGAACGTGACGCCCTCTACGGAGTCGATCTCTTCGTCCGTCACCGTTTCCAGGAAGTCGATCGTGTCGCCGATGGCATCTGCGATGGCGTGGTACTCGTCCGCCAGCGGAGAATGCTGCACAAAGTCGAGGTCCCAGTACTCCGGGTGGCGCAGGTCAGCAAAGCCGCCTTCCGTCAAGGCCCGCACGAGATTGAGCGTGAGCGAGGAGCTGGCGTAGGCCTCGACCATGCGCTGCGGATCGGGGCGGCGCGCCTCGGGGGCAAAGGCCGCGCCGTTGATAATGTCGCCGCGGTAGCTGGGGAGGGTGGTGCCGTCTCGTGTCTCGGTGTCGGACGACCGCGGCTTGGCGTACTGCCCGGCGAACCGCCCGACGCGCACGACGCGGGTATTGAGCCCGTAGGTGAGCACGAGGCTCATCTGCATCAAAATTTTGAGCCGGCTCGTGATGGCGTCAGCCCGGCAGTCCCCAAACGACTCGGCACACTCGCCGCCCTGTAACAGGAACCGCTCGCCGTTCGCAGCGCGGGCCAGTTCGGTTTTTAGGTGTTCCACTTCCCACGAGGTGACGAGGGGGGGCAGGGCGGAGACGTGGTCCAGCGCCTCTTGCAGCGAAGCATCGTTGGGATACGTGGGCTGCTGGAGCGCCTCCTTCTCGCGCCAGGAACGAAGCGACCAGTCTTGGACGGCGGGGACGGACATATACGAAGCGGGGATCCGAAAAGTATTGACTACACGCCCTACGAGCCGCGTCCCGGCGCGTTTCCGAGGCGGCAACGCGTTTTTGGGCCGCGGCGGCGGGGACGCGTGGGGCGTGGGCGCCTGCCGCTCCACGACGTTCGGGGCTACAGGCTGTATAGGGCCCCGAACTTGTCGCGGGCGTACCGGAGCCAGGCCCCAGTCGAGAGCGCCTTGCCCGTGGCCCGTTCCAGAAGATCGGGTGCGTCCAGCACTCGTCCGTGCTGGTGGAGGTGGGTCCGAAGCCAGTCGAGGAGCGGCCCGAAGCGCCCCTCGGCAATGTGCTCGGGCAGGCCCGGAAGGTCGTTCTGGATCGCCTCCATGAGCTGAGCGGCCGTGAGGGTGCCGAGCGTGTAGGTGGGAAAGTAGCCGAACGCACCCTGCGACCAGTGCACGTCCTGCAGCACGCCGTTCGCGTCCGTCTCCGGCACCACGCCGAGATAGGTGTCCATCGCGTCGTTCCAGCGCGCCGGCAGGTCGTTGACCGACACCGAGCCGTCGATGAGGCCGCGCCCCAGCTCGAAGCGGAGCATCACGTGCAGGTGGTAGGTGACCTCGTCGGCCTCCACCCGGATCAGGGACGGGGTTACCCGGTTGATCGCGCGGTAGAACGGCTCCAGGGCCGCGTCGCCGAGGGCGTCGGGAAACGCGTCTTTCAGGCGGGGCAGGTAGTGGCGCCAGAACGGACGGCTGCGGCCGATGTGGTTCTCCCAGAGGCGCGCCTGCGACTCGTGGGTGCTGAGCGCCGTGCCGTCGCCGAGGGGCGTGCGATCGAGCGACGGGGCGATGCCCTGCTCGTACAGGCCGTGCCCGGCCTCGTGGATCGTCGAGAAGAGGGCCGACGCCACGTTGTCCTCGTCGTAGCGCGTGGTGAGGCGCACGTCGTCGGGGGAGAAGGCGGTGGTGAAGGGGTGGGCCGAGACGTCCTGCCGCCCCCGGTCGAAGTCGTACCCAAAGTCCGCGATCACCGAGCGTCCGAACGCCCGCTGGTCGGACTGCGGATACGAGCCGCGGAGCACCGAATCATCGATCGGTGGGGCCTCGGCGATGGCGTCGACAATCGGGACGAGGTCGCTGCGCAGCGTGTCGAAGAGCGACGCGACCTCGGCGGTGGTGCGGCCCGGCTCGTACTCCGCGAGGAGGGCGTCGTACGGCTCGTCCTCGTAGCCGATGGCCTCCGCCTTCTCCACCGACAGCTCGACGAGTCGCTCCAGGTGCGGGGCGAACCGCGAGAAGTCGTCGTTCTGCCGGGCCTGGGTCCACGCCTGCTGCGCCTGGGACGTGGCCTTCGACAGCTCGGCGACGAGCGACGACGGGACGCGCACGGCCCGCTCGTAGTCGCGCCGCGTGACCCGCACAAGGGCGGCGTCGGGATCGAGTGGAGCAGGTGCGTCGAGGGCCTCTGCCGCTTGGTCGAGCAGCGCACCGGTCTCCTCGGCCACGAAGCGCTCGTGGGCGGTGGACTGGAGCGTGGAGAGCTGTTGTGCGCGCGCCTCCGCGCCGCCGTCCGGCATGTGCGTCTCCTGGTCCCACCGCAGCACCGCGGCGGCGGCCTTCAGGTCTTCGATGGGGGCGAGATGGGCGCGAAGGGCTTCGATGGGAGCGGGCATGGACAAGAGCGGACGGTGGAAAAGAACCGACGAAGAAAAACGACACGGCGACAAATCAGGTGCCGCGTCCCGCGAAAAGATGGATCGAATTGGGCAAGACCCAGGGGCGCGCGCTCGGAGTGAGGCCTCCTGTGAAACAGTGCTGGGATGAAAAATATACCTGTCACAGTGTTCGTTCATCAATTCTATACACCAAGCCGGTGGCCCTGCAATGTCGAGCGCCGCTTCCGAACGCCCCGAAATCGATTTCTGGAGCTCTTCTCCGATCAACTGGCCTGCGATTTGGGCCGTCAACGCACTGCTGGTCGCTGCCATCGGGCTGACGCTCTGGGTCGGCGACTACTCCGGGGCCGCAAGCCTCACTGGGATTGGAGTGGGAAGTGGATGCTTCGTCTGGGCACGGATTCGGGAGGAGCGAGGAGCCGAGGCGAACGGGTGGCGCTACGCAGGCATTGGGATCTTCGTCCTCACGGCCGGGGTGCAGGTGGGGAGACTCCTTCTCTCGTGAGACGCGAGCAGCATGGAGGTTCCCTTCGTCAATCTGTCCCGGGCGCCCTTCGTCAAGGATCGATGACTCCGAGCACATCCCTCCGCGTTCCACCATGAGCTCTCGCACGTCGGACAACGATGCCCGGTCCCCTGAACGCTCCTTTGAGCATACGGAGGTCTACCGCCACGGGCCTCTCTACCGGTGGGGGGCGTACGGAACGGCCGGCATCGTTGCCCTCTCGGTCCTCGCGATTTCCGGAACGATGGTTATCAAGGGGCTGTCCGGGATGAATTGGGGAGCGTATACAGGCGCAATTGCGGGACTGATTGGCGCTGCTGTGTCGGCGGTCCCCTCTCTCCTTTCGGAGTTGTCCCTGACGGAGGATCGGCTTCGGAAGGAGCGCCCCCTCCGAGCCGGTCGAGAGGTCTCCTTCGAGGAGGTGCGCCGCGTGTTTATTGGGGGCGTGAGCGTCGAGATCTACGTGGACGCCGACCACGAGCCGGCCCTCACCTTTCATCGACATGTTCAGGACAGCGACGATCTGATTGAGAAGCTGATCGCCCGCCTGCCGGCGAGTGCCGAGATCGATCACCCCTCCGGAGAGCTGGACGGACGGCTTGAAATTGCCTAACGAAGACGACACGGGTCCGACCCCGTCGCTCCCATTCCGTCGCACGCCGCGTCCGCACACGTTCGTCCACTTCGGCCGATGGGTCCGCTTTCCAACGATTCATCTGCGTCTGCTCCAGCATCCACATCCGACACAGCGCTCGACCGCATCCGCGTGCGCCACCTCGCCCTCTGGGCCGTGTGCGCGCTGTTCGGGGCGGTGGGATTGCTGATCGCCTCCGGGCTCGAGGTGGGGCCCGACATTTCGGAAAGAATGCTCGGAATGGGGCTCATCGGGGGCACGATGGTCGGGTGGCTCGGCCAGGCCCTGTGGGGGCAAGGCCTGGACCTGTCCGCCCTCTTCGGCCCGCTTCCGTCGTCCCCGTCGGCGTGGGGGACTGTTCTCGTCGGCGTTCTGGCGGTCGATCTCCTCAACAGCGCCGAGTTCCACCTGCTCGTGCCGTGGCTGGAGCAGGTGGCCCCCCGGCTGGCCGACCGGTACGTGATGAACGCCGTGGAGACGCCCACGGGAACGAGAGAGTATCTTCGACTGATTGGGTCGGGGGTCGTTGCGGCCCCACTCGTGGAGGAGGTCCTCTTTCGGGGCGTCGTGTATCAGCGTTGGGCGTACGCCTGGGACCGCCCGGCCCTCGCGCTGGGGGCCGCCGCGGTGCCGTTTGCGCTGCTGCACGGCCACGTCCTCGGCGCGTTTGTCTTTGCGGGGGTGACCACGCTTCTCTACGTGCACACCCGCAGCCTCTGGGCCCCCATCGCGATGCATGCGTTGGGGAACGCGAATGCCTTGTTTGGGGGCCTGCCGGTGGAGGCCGGCTTCGAACTCATCACGGGCGGGGCGGGCGATGGCGTCTTCGGGGGCGTCTCCCTGGTCGCCTCGGGCGTCCTTCTCGTCGGGCTCCTCGGGCGCTGCGGCGGGGCGCTCTACGAACCGCTCCCGTACGTCGAGCATGAGGATGAGCGACGAACGGCACCGGCGTCGCCGACCCGGAATCCGTAGTGCACGCCGGATCGCCGTGGGGGTCCTCGGGTGTCTCCGTCGAGCATTGTTGCAGCGTCTGGGGGCGACCTGAAAAGCGAGCGGATGCGAGATCACCCCGCATTTGACGCTGGGAACAGGTCGACACTGAGGCGAGAAAGAGGTGGAGACGGGTGCCGCGTCGTGCTGGTCTACCGTCCGGCCGTTCGAGTTCTATCCGTTCATGTGTGATCCGCCATGCCGCTTTGGTTCCTGCTTCGCCACCGCCTCCACGCCTTCGTGCGCGTTCCGTTCTTAGGGCGGCGGGGCCTCTCGCTCATCCTGGGCGGCTTCCTGGCGCTGTACCTCGGCGGTGGACTCGTTCTGCTGGGAGTCGCGTTCGACGATCTGGTGCGGGAGGCGGCGCCGGGCGCCGATCCGTTGCTCGTGGCGAGCCGGGGGCTGCTGCCGTTCGCCCTCGCCTACGCCGCGGTGCGTGTGTTTGTGGAGTCGGGGATCGGGGCGGAGTTGCGGCCCTACCTGCCGCTGCCCGTCCGCCGGTCCGGCCTTGTGGCTGTGCTGGCGGCACTGTCCCTCTTCAGCCTCTGGAACGCGGTGCCGCTGGCGTTTGTGGCGACGGTCTGCGTGGAGGCCGCGCTGGACGGCGCCCTGGGGCCTGCGCTCCGGTTTGGACTCGCGGGGGCGGGCGTGCTGGTGGCCGTGACCTACGCGACGCCGATGCTGCGGCGGGGCGTGTCGGCACGGCCCGTCCTCGCCGCCGTGGGCCTGTTTCTCTTGGTGGCGAGCGCCGGACTCGAATGGGTCAATGTGGCGGGCGGGGTTGCGTCGCTGCTCGACGTGTCGGGGTGGCTCTTCGGTGGGGCGGTGCAGGGACGGCTCTTGCCCGCTTCGGCCGCAGGGGTCGGCCTCGTCGGCATCGTGGGCGGATACGTGCGCTGGCTCCGGCGGGCGATGGTCGTAGACCAGAACCGGCGATCGAGAACGGCGGGACGAACGAGCGATGGGCTCGATTGGATCGCGCGGCGCGGGCCCGCCTGGCGAGAAGCCGTCTTGGAGGCGCGGCTCCTGCTTCGCAACGCCCAGACCCGCTGGACCTTCTTTATGGCGCTCTTCTTTGTTCTGGTACTTTCGGGATTTGCCGTCTTCCCGATCGAGGTGGCAGATTTGCGGGCGGCCCCGCCCCTAGAACTGATCAACATAACGCTCTTCCCGGGCCTGTTCGCAACGGGGGTGTTCGCGATTTACCACGGCCAGAACCTCTTCAGCTACGAAGGCACGGGCGTGGAGGCCTGCATGGCCCGCCCCGTCTCTGCCCGTCATCGCATGGCCGGAAAGTTGCTGTTTCTGGAGGGGGGAACCCTCTTTTGCTTTCTGATCCCGCTTCCGACCTTGCTTCTGTCGCAGAATCCGTTTCTGATCGTGCACACCACGTTCTTCCTGTACAACGCCGGGGTCGTGGTGCCCGCCATGGTTGCCGGCGCCACGTTCAACCGCAAAGCCCTTGCGGTGGACGAGCAGACGTTCATGCAAACCAACTTTTCGGGCGGACGCGTGGCCGTTACGTTTCCGCTGTTCGTCGTTCCTTTCCTGTTTCTGTTCTCGTTCGACCGCCTGGTCCTCCAATTTGGTGGGGTGGCCGCACTCGGACTCCTTTCGCTGCTTGCACTGCCGGTCTGGCTGCGCGGCCTTACGCGGCTGTACAACTACAACCGCTACGCCATGCTGCGTGGCTTCCGGGCGTCGGGGAACTGATGCGTGAGGCGTGCTGCGTGAGGTCGATTCTTCCGAGACGGGAATGTTAAGAGAGGTTGCGTTCAATCCATCTGGGTAGGGAAACGTTGAAACAGTTCTGCACAAATCAATCACCGCCTGATTCGCCGTACACCCAACAACCGCTCGTTCCTTCAGCGATGAATCTTACCACCGACACCCTCACGAAGCGCTACGACGAGTTTGAGTTGTCCATCCCCGACCTGACGGTTGAGCGGGGCACGGCCCTCGGCCTCGTCGGCAACAACGGGGCGGGCAAGACCACCTTCCTCCGCCTCGTCCTCGACCTGATCCGGGCCGACGCGGGGCAGGTGCGGCTCGACGGCGACACTGTGGCCGACGCGTTCGACTGGAAGGAGCGCACCGGCTCCTACCTCGGCCCCTCGTTCCTGATCGACTTCCTGACGCCGGACGAGTACTGGCACTTCGTGGGGCAGACCTACGACCTGAGCGAGGCGACGGTCGACGAGCGGCTGGCCCAGTTCGCGGACTTCTACGTCGACGAGCCGATCGGGGAGACGACCAAGTACATCCGTGACCTTTCCACCGGCAACAAGAACAAGGCGGGCCTCGTCGCCGCGCTGCTGCCACAGCCGGACCTGCTCGTGTTCGACGAGCCGTTCGCCAGCCTCGACCCGCGGTCGCAGATCCAACTCAAGGAGCTGCTGCAGGCGCGGCGCGGGGACACGACGATGCTCGTCTCCAGCCACGACCTCGGGCACGTCACCGACGTGAGCGACCGGATCGCCATCCTGGAGGGCGGGGAGATCGTGCGCGACGAGCCGACCGACCCGGACACGCTGGAGGACCTGACGACCTATTTTGCCGAGGCAATTCGCCCAAAGGAGACGGAGCCCGCCGACGCGGAGGCGTAGTACAGTTGCAGCAGCGTAGATTCACGTGTCATGACGATTTTCGATGTGCTGCGCCACCGGTGGGCGGGCTGGCGGCGCTCAAGGTCTTTCGGCAAGGGCCTCTTGACGACAGTCCTCGTCGCCTTGGCCGCGGTGTACTTCGGCGGGGGGTTCGTCGCCCTCGGGTGGTTCTTTCCGGATGTCGTGGCGGAGGTGGCGCCGGCCCGAGATCCGCTTCGCCTGCTCAATGAACACCTGCTGAGCGGGGCGGCCGTACTTGTTGTTGCTCGGTTCTTCCTGCAGCGGTTCGACGCTGAGGCGTGGCGCGCGCTGCTCTGCCTCCCTGTGCGCCGGACGACGCTGGCGCGGGCCATACAGATTACGTCGGCGGCCAGTCTTCCAGCCCTGCTCCCAGTTCTCGGCCTCGCGGCGCTCGTTGCGCGCACGGTCGTTCCGGGCACCTTTCCGCTCGGAGCCGTCTTCTGGACCGCCGGTGCGCTTTTGGCAGTGGGGAGCACCCACTGTGCCTACGTGTGGCTCCGCGTGGCGTGGCTTCGTCGGCGGTGGCCTGTTTTTCTCGGCCTGAGCGCCGTTGTCCTCGGTCTGATCGGGGGCGATCTCCTCGGGAAAACGGTGGTTCGTGACGTGTCGGTATGGCTTTTTGCCGGAGCGCAGCGGGGACACCTGGGGCCGCTCCTGCTGCTCGCCGTCGGGGCTGTCGCCCTGGGTGCCGCCTCCACGACGGCTCTGCGCCGATATATGTACAGAGAAGCAGAGGGAGCGGGCCAAGGGAAACGGCGCCAGTACGTGTCGCTGGATGTCGGGCGGCGAGGAGGGCTCTGGTCGCTTATTCTCTTGGAAGGGGCCCTTATTTTTCGGAATCGTGGGCCCCGCGAGCAGCTTCTCGTTGGAGCGGGCGCGCTTGTATTCTTTGTCTATTCGGTCGCGGGGGACTCTCTTTCCGTCTTCTCGGTCGGGATGGCCCCGTTCATGCTCGGCCTGCTACTACCGGGCACGTACGGCCAGTTTGCTTTTGCCTGGCATGGGAAGCACCTCGACGGCTTGCTGGCGCGCGCGTCTCCGGGACGGCTCGTCCGGGCGACGCTCATCGTGCTAATGGGGCTCGCCGTGGGGCCGCCCGTTCTCGCCATGCCAGTAGTGGCGTGGGCGGATCCATTTTTTGCAGTGCCGATGGCCGCCTTTGCACTTTATCACGCCGGGGTTAGCGTTCCTGCGGTCGTGTGGGCTGGCATTGTCGGGAATCGGACCTGGGTGAACCCGGAGCAGAGTCGATTCACGGTCTCGGGCGGCTCGTTGCGAGGCGTCGTCCTCATGGCGCTGCTTGGCGTGCCGCCTGCCCTGCTGGGAAGTCTCGGGGGGATTCCGGTTTTGCTCTCAGGTGTGGCTACCCTCGGGGGCCTGGGGCTCGGCACCATCCCGCTCTGGCTGCCCCGTCTGGAGGCAGCCCTTCGGCATCGCCGCCACGCGATGCTCCGGGGGTTTCGGGGCAAGTGGCTATCCCCGAACGAGTGGCACTGGTAAAGAGGTGGAAAAGGGCGCCAGAGAAACAACCTTTCCCTGACTTCAGCGATCTTTCCGACCGTGATGCGCACGTTCCGCATTCTATTCCGGCACCGCGTGACGCGCTGGCTGCGCGACCCGACGTGGGGCACTGGTACGGTGGCGGGGCAAATTGTCCTGCTCGGCCTCCTGCTGTTCCTGCTGGCGCCGCTGGGGCTCGGAAGCTATGTGCTGGGCGACGTGCTGCGGGAGCTCTTCCCGGAGGCCGATGCGCAGGCGCTCATCAACGGGGGAATGCTCTACCTGATGCCTGCTCTGATGGCGAGCCGTTTCCTTCTGCAGTCGCCCCCGTCGGAGCAGGTGGCGTCCTACACGGTCCTTCCGGTGTCGCGGAGGGGCCTGCTCAATGGGCAGGCGCTCCTGTCGCTCCTGTCGGTGCACACGGTGTTTGCCGTCGTGCTGGTGGTCCCCGTGTGGGCGGCAGAGGTCGTGACGGCGTGGTCGCCGGGCGCGGCGGGCGCGTGGCTCGCCACGGCGCTGCTGCTGACGGTCGTGCTCGCGAGCCACGGGGCCATCCTTCTTCATCTGCTACTGGGATGGCGGCCACGGGGCCTCGCGGGTGTGATCGCACTGGTCGTTGGGCTCTTCTCGGTGGACGCTACCCTGGGCCCCGATCTGTTCCGGGCCGCGTCTCGGGTCATCTTTAGCCGGCCGCTGGTGGGGCTCGCGTGCACTGCCTTCCTATCGACTGGGCTGCATGCCGGACTCCTCTGTGCCATGCAGACACGACTGGAGGTGGACCGGCGGACGATGCGTCGGCGGGACGGGCCCTCGTGGTGGGAGCAGGCGCTCTGCCGCTGGGCCGAACGGACGCTGCCGGCGGGGCGCCTCGTGGCGCTGGAGCTACGACAGATGCTCCGGACGCGAAGGATGCGGGGAATCGCCCTGATGGGGATCATCTGCGCGGTGCTGTTCTACGGAATTGGGGTTTCCGAACTCGTGCTGAAAGGCGCGATCGGCTTCAATGGGATCCTGTACATCGCGTTTTTTGGAATTGGGTGGCCATCCTTTACCGTCGGAAGTGCAATCTACGGGATCTCGGCGGGGCACGTCGATGGCCTGTTCACCCGTCCACATTCGTTCTCGAAGGTCGTGACGTCCAAGCTGGCTCTGCTCTGGACGGGACTGCTTCCCGGAAGCCTGCTCCTGCCTGCGCTGGCGCCCTGGATTCGGCCCGACTACGCGATGTTTCTTCTGGGCTGTACCCTGTACTGGTGGGGCGTGGGCACCCCCGCCATCGCATACGTCGGGCCTCGCTTCCGGATGCCGGTCGACACGTCTGCGTCAAGCGCTTCGATGGCCATGACTGAATCTTCAAGAGGGCTGATATTGCTTCCGATCCCCTTCGGCTTGTTGGTGGGAACGATTGCGGCGTACGCGACGGGCGGCTGGCTGCTCGTCGCGGCGGTACTGGGCGGCGCCGGACTCGCTGGGCTCGGTGTGGTGGCCTGGACCCTGCAGCCCTTCGCTCGTGAGTTGAAGCGCCACCGGCACGCGATGCTGGAAGGCTTCCGCGAGAACGAGCCGATCTGAGACGAGAACAGAAACGAAGAGGTCCCTGCCGACGCGTCCCGCTATGGAGCTGATTCATCATGACGCTTCTTGACGTCCTCCGCCACCAGTGGCATCAACGGACTCGCTCGCCGACCTTCGGGCGCAGCCTGATTGGGGGGCTGCTCCTCCTGCTGGCGGCCGCGTACTTTGGGTCCCTCTTTGTAGCGGTCGGCTGGTTTTTCCCGGAGATTGTGGCGGAGGTGGCACCGGGGCAAGATCCGCTGCGGTTGCTCAATGAGTTTCTTCTGTACGGCGCGGTGGGGCTCGTCCCGATGCGCTTCTTCCTGCAGCGCTCCGCCGGGAGCGACGTGCGGCCGTATCTGCATCTGCCCCTTCGGCGACCACAGGTCGTTCGCATCCTGCAGGGCCTCTCGTCTCTGAGCCTGCTGAACCTGCTGCCGGTCGTCGTCCTCGCGTCGCTCTGGGGAAGCACGGTGCGTCCTGCAACCTCGGCGGTGGGGGCGGCCTTTTGGGCCATCGGAGCGCTCCTGCTGGTGGCGACCACGCAGTTCCTGAACGGCCTCCTCCGGGCCGTGTGGGACCGACACGCCAGACGCGTGCTCGGTGCGGCTGGCCTTCTCGCGGTCGTCGTGGCGGGGGGCTCCTGGACGGGAGGACAACTGCTCCAATCCGCGTCGGCGGGGCTCTTTGGAGGGCTGGCAGCGGGGCGGATCCTTCCGATGACCCTGCTTTTCGCCGGAACGGCTGCCCTGGCCGTAGCGGCCCACCGGACGCTTCGGGGTCGGCTTTACAGCGTGTTGGGGAACACGGAGCCCTCTCGCACGCAGTCTACAGGGATCTTCCGAGGGGCGGGCCGCGGATGGGGGTGCGTGGTGTCGCTGGCACTGCTGGACCTGAGGCTCATCCTTCGCAACAAGCGGCCGCGGCAGATGCTACTGGGCGCGCTGCTGCTGGAGGCTGTGTTCTTGTTTCAGGTTGTCACAACAACCGGTGGGGAGGCACCGCCACCTGTGCTCGATGCGTTCATCACAGTCACGTTCAGCATCGTGCTGACGGGGTTTTTGGGATTCCAGTACGTAGGCTTTGTCTACGCCTGGCACGGCGCGCACTTCGATGGACTTCTGGCACGGGCAGTGCGCCCCCGGACGCTCGTGCGGTCGCAGTACGCAACGTTCTGCGTGCTCAGTGTAGCGGGCACTGCGGTGGTATTGCCGGTAGCGGGGGGGCTTCGCCCGTCGATGATTGTGCCGATGGGGGCACTGTTGATCTACAACCTGGGTGTGGTGCCGTCCTTTTTTCTCGGGTTGGGCGTATGGGGGCGAGAGGCCGTCGCGCTCGACCAGAGCGCGTTCTTCAACTATCAGGGCAACACCACGACCACGTTTGCCGGCGGGTTTGTAGGGATGCTGGTGGCGATGACTCTGCCTGTCGGGCTTTGGGTCGGGCTTGGGCGGTCAGTGGCGCTGGTAACCGTTTTGGCACTGGGGGCACTCGGCGTTGCACTGAGCCCTGTCTGGACCCGAGAGATCGGGCGCCTGCTTTGCCGGCAGCGCCACGCCATGGCGTCCGGCTTTCGCGACGAATAATTCTTCTGCGCTCCGATGATGAACGACGACGCCCAGCTCAACCGATGGGCCCCGCGGCACACCACCCGTGCGCCGGATTCGGACCCTCGATTCGACGTGCCCGTCCGCGGCATCGACGTGGGGCCGGAGACCCGCTGTGCGCACTACCACGGCCCGCGGGACGTCATCGCGATCCGCTTCCCGTGCTGCGACGCGTTCTACCCCTGCTTCGCATGCCACAAAGAAACGACGGACCACGAGGCGCAGCGATGGCCCGCGGATCGGTTTCATACACCAGCGGTCGTGTGCGGGATGTGTCAGGCAGTCCTCACCATCCGGCAGTACCTGGACGGCGACGACACGTGTCTGTCGTGCGGGGCGGCGTTCAACCCCGGCTGCGCCCGCCACCACGACCGCTACTTTGAGGTGCGTTGAGCGTCTCGCTGTAACGATAGCAGTGGCTTGGACTCATTTCCAAAATTCTGGAAAAGAACCGCTCCCGTCCTCAATCTGTCCAATTGACAGTCACATTCGATTCTGGCTGACAAAAACCGATCCGACATGAATACGGCAAAAGTCGGGCGACGGGGACAACTGATGTTGCCGAAGGAAATTCGGGAGGCTCTGGACATTGAGGAGGGGCAGCGGGTGGCCTTCGTGAAGCGAGGTGGTGCGATTTCGTTGCTTCCACTCAACGAGTCGCTCTCCGATCACTACGGGTCGATTGAGGTAGGGGGGCGCAAGATTTTGATGCCCTCCGAGCCCGCTGAGTCCGATGTCCGATGACTCCGAGCCTGCACTTGTCGGCGCAAACGTCTTCCTTCGCCATCTGACGGGAGATGTCCCCGAGCAGGCCTCCAACGCGCGCAATCTCCTGGAGCGTGCGGAGCGAGGAGAGGAGCGCCTCGTAACGACCGTTCTCACCATCGCAGAAATTGTCTGGGTCCTCGAATCGGTCTACGAGCTGGATCGGCCCTCCATCCGGGCGAAAGTCGTGGCCATTCTGGGGCTTCCAGGATTGACCGTTGAGGACCAGGAGATCCTGCTCCAAGCCATTGTGTGGTACGAAGAGAAAAACATCGACTTTGCCGACTGTTACAGCGCGGCGTGGATGGAGCACCACGGCCTCGAAGAGGCGTACACGTTCGATCAGGACTTTGACCGGGTCGAGGGGGTGACTCCTCGGCGGCCAGGATAGCCGGTTCCTGTTGCCCGATGGCCCGTCACGACCGCATCGACCGGGGAAGGAGGGCGCGCTCCAGCCCTTCCATTAGCGCCAGCACGAGGAGCGTGAGCACGGCGGCGGGCACCGTGCCCTCCAGAATGAGCCCCAGGTTGGCCCGCCGGATGCCGGTAAGGATGGGCTGCCCGTAGCCGCCCGCCCCGATGAGGGCCCCGAGCGTGGCCGCACCGATGTTGATGATGACGGCGATCTTGATGCCCGCCAGAATCGACCGAGCCGCCAGCGGTAGTTCCACGCGCCACAGCTTGGCCCCCGCGGAGAGCCCCAGCGCCTCGGCCGACTCCCGGAGGGAGGACGAGATGTCCTTCAGCCCCGTGTACGTGGTCCACACGATGGGCAGCAGGCTGTAGAGCGCAAGGGCCGCAATGGCCGGCACGCGGCCCAGGCCGAGCGGGGGCACCATCATCGCCAGCAGGGCGAGCGCCGGAATGGTGTAGATGACGCCGACCACCGCCAGAATGCCGGGGCCCAGCCAGCGGCGCTTGGCTGCCACGATGCCGAGCGGAATCCCGAAAAAAACGGCCAGCCCGAGCGAGATCCCGACGAGAAGCAGATGATCGGCCGTGTAGCGGCGGAGGCGGTCGGCCCGCGTGTCCACGTCCGCCGTGGCGTCGAGGTCGAAGGTGCGGTTCACGAACGCCGCCGCGACCCGGGCCTCGTCCCGCTGCTCGATCTGGGAGCGGGCGTTGAGGGCCTGCATCGTGTCGGCGGGGAGCTGGTCTTCCAGGCGCTTCAGGGCCGTTACCGCGGCGGGGGCGCGTGTCCGCAGGTCGCGACGATAGAGAACCACCGCGCGGTAGCTGGGAAAGTGATTGCGGGTATCGCGGAGGACGCGCAGGTCGTAGCGCTCGATCTTTGCGTCGGTGGAGTAGAGATCGATCACGTCGATCTCGCCGTTTGCGAGGCCGCGGTAGGCAATGTCGTGGTCGATCCCGCGGGCCGACTGCGGCAGGGCGTAGGCCGTCTTCAGGGAGGGCCACCCGTCGCCCCGGTCCATGAACTCGTTCGAAAAGCCGAGCCGCAGGTTCGGGTGGTCGCGCAGGTCGCCAATCGTCTCGATGCCCAGCGAGTCGGCCTGAGCGGCGCGCATGCCAAGCGCGTAGGTGTTGTTGAAGCCGAGCGGGGCGGTCATGGCGAGGCCGTAGCGGGCCAGGGTGTCGGCCAGCGCGTCACGGTCGACGCTGGAGCCGGCGAGGATTTCGCGGCGCAGCGTGCCGGTGTACTCCGGGTACGCGTCGATGTCGCCCCGGCGGAGCGCCTCCCACAGAAACCGAGAGCCGCCCAGCTGTTCGCGGTGCGTCGCCGAGCGGCCCGCGCTGCGCATCAGGTGCGTGCCCATCCAGCCCAGGATGACGTTCTCGGTAAACTTTTTGGAGCCGACCGTGAGGGCAGAGTCGGCGGGTTGTCCGCGGGCAGGGGCAGCGCCGATGAGCACAACGAGGCCGAGGACGAGCGCGAGCCGGAAGGAAGGCGGCATGAAGGCGGAGGCAAGGTTGGGCAAAGCGCAGGGGCGCCCCACACAAACGTGCGAACAGCACGGGGGGAGAAGGCGGGGGAGAGACATCGGCGTCCCATCGTGCATCCATAGAACAGCGTATTGGGGCACGGGGGGAGAAGTGCCAGGGCGGCAGTGCCGTTCGTGCGTGGGGCCGGGTGGATTCTTCGACGAGTGATGCACACCTTTGGGGGAGCAGTGGTGTTTCGAGACAGAAGCCGTCGGACAGGGGGCGGCTCTTTGTGCTCCCGGCCAACAACCATTCGCGACTGCCTGGGTATGAACACAGTCTAACAGCGTGTGTCCATCCTCCACGCCCGGCCATTTTCCTCCGAGTCGCACTGTCAGCATGGCTCCGTCCGAGTCTACATCGTCGCCGTCCGGTGCAGAAGAGGGGAGCGAGGGCGAGTGGGCAGCGGAGCAGGGCGGCAACGGACGTGCGCCGGACCGGCCTCCTGAAGACACAGAGGCCCTTCCCGGCGCACGGGCCTCCGCCTTTCCGTCCGGCGACGGCCCGCCGGAGGACGGAGCCCCCGGCGCGTCGACGCAGTCCTCGCCGTTCACCGACTTCGATCCGCTGGCGCCGTATCGTGGCGCCGTGCGGCGGTTCTTTACGGTGTGGCGGCACGTGGCCGGACTGCTGATGGGCGGGCACATTGCGTACGTGCGCTCCCTGCCTGCGGTGCAGAAGAGCGGCCTCCGCTCGCTGGGCAAGCGCACCCTGGCCGCGCTCCTGCAGCCGTTCGTGCGGAGCGACCTGCGCGACCGCCCATTTCCGACGCAGCTCCGGCGCCGCCTCGAAATCCTGGGCCCCACCTTCACCAAGCTGGGGCAGATTATGGCGATCCGGGAGGACCTGCTGCCGGAGCCGATCACGGAGGAGCTCGGCAGCCTCATGGACCACCTGCCGCCCATCCCGTTCGAGCAGGTGCAGGCCATTATCGAGCGAGAACTGGGGGCGCCCGTCGACGGGCGGTTCCGGGCCATCGATCCCGATCCCCTCGGCGCCGCCTCCATCGCGCAGGTGCACCGCGCCACCACCCACGACGGCGACGACGTGGTGGTCAAGGTCATCAAGCCCGGCATCCGGGACGTCGTGACCTCCGATCTGAAACTGCTTCAGTTCTTTGGCGGCTTTCTGCAGTGGCTGCTCCCGCGCTACCAGCCGAAGCAGATCATCGAAGAGTTCAGCGCCTACACGCGGCGAGAAATTGACTTCGACTACGAGGCCGACCACGCCGAAATCTTCGCGGCCAACTTCCAGGACGCGCCCGACATTGTGTTTCCCGACGTGTACCGCGACCTGAGCACCGGCGACGTGCTCACGATGCAGTACCTCGGCGGCATCCGGCCCAACTCCCGCGCGGTGCTCGACCTGAGCGACGCCGAGCGGCAGCGAGTGGTCGATCTTGGGGCGTCGGCCATCATTCGCATGCTCTACAAGGACGGCTTCTTCCACGCCGACCTGCACGCGGGCAACCTCAAGATTCTGCCGGGCGAGCGGCCCGAGGATCTGAAGATCGGGTTTATCGACCTGGGGATGGTGGGGCGCTTCCGGGCCGACATCAAGCGGCGCATGCTGTACTACTACTACGCCCTGGTGCGCGGGGATGTGGAGAGCGCGGCCCGCTATCTGCTGGACATGGCGCGGGTGGGCGAGGGGGGCGACCCGCAGGGATTCCGGCGCGCAGTGTCGGACATGGCGCGGCACTTCTTGATGCGGAGCAAAAAAGGATCCATCAGCCTCGCCCAGGTCATTCTACAGTCGCTGAGCCTGGGCGCCCGATACCGCATCTTCTTCCCTGTGGAGATGACGCTGATGGTGAAGGCGCTGGTGACGTTTGAGGGAGTGGGGCGCACGCTCGACCCGGATCTCGACGTGGTGGCCGTATCGCGCCGGCACGTGCAGCGCATCTTTCGGGAGCGGTTTAGTCCCTTCACGCTGGGGTCCGAACTGCTCAGCAACGCCCCCGAGTTGGTGGACGTGGCGCTGGAGCTGCCGCAGCTGCTGACCTCCGGGGTCGCGCAGTTTGAAGAGACGCTGACCGACGAGCCGCCGAGCGATCCGCTTGCGGGGCTGCGGAGCAGTGTCCTGGCGGGGGCCTGCATCATCGGGGGCGTAATTGCTGCGGTGCAGGGCGGCCCGCTCTGGCTCTCCATCCCGCTGTTTGTGATTGGTGGAGGGCTGGCGGTGTGGGCCCGGTAGCGGCGCCGGGGACGGGCGGTGGCGACAAGGAAGGACGGGCCGGGCGCGGCTGCCGGGCGCAGCTCAGGGCGCCGGGGGCTCGCCCGAGCGCGCGTACAGCCGGTCGAGGAGGCCATCGAGGCGGTCCAGGGTGTCGTTGGTTTCGTCGAGCACCTCCGCCATGGTCACCGGTGGCGACCAGGTGGCCTCGGAGCGCTCGCTGAGCGGCACGTCGTACAGCAAGCGGCGATCGTCCTCCAGCACGTCCATGCGCAGCGACAGGCCGTGGCGCTGCAGCAGGGGCCGAAGCGTCTCGGCCCGGTCGCGCAGGTGCTCGCGCGTGGCCTGGTAGGCGTGCTCGCACACGTCGTGGCGGTTTTTGAAGCTGAAGATGTTGGAGAAGAACAGGCTCTCGTCGTCGCACTCCGGCTCAATCAAGATGAGATCGGCGTCCGGGTGGGTGTGCTCGTACTTTTTGAACCCGGTGCGCTTGCGGGAGTCGACGATGGCGCGGAAGGTTTGCGACAGCACCGTCGGGAGCCCGCGCTCGGCGAGGCTCTGGGCCTCACCGTTTGCGTGCTGCTCCAGCAGCCGGTCGGCGTGTTGGTGGAGCTGCACGTTGATGGGGACGATGGGGTTGATGCAGAACAGCAGGTCGGCCCCGGCATTCAGGCCCACGCTCGCGTGCACGGTGCGGCGCGCCACCCCGTCGATGTAGTACTGGCCGTCGATCTCGACCGGTGTGTAGAGGCCCGGCAGGGCCGTGGAGGCCTGGATGGCAGTGGAGATGGGCACGTGATCGTATCCGGGTTCGCCAAACACAGTGACCTCGGCGGAGTCGAGGTTCATGGCGACCACGTAGAGCTTGCGGGCGAGCGTCCGGAAGTCGTTCGTGCGTCCGCCCGTGGAGAAGGCCGTGGCGAGAAAGCGCTCGAGGGGCGCGTTGGTGAACAGGCCCGTGGGCACGACAGAGCCGAACGTGGTAAGGAGGCCGAGCAGGGACAGGTCGCCGGGATTGAGAAGGTAGTAGCGGAGCGAAGAGAGGACCGTGCCCGGCAGCCGGCGCAGCCGCCCGGCATACTCCCGAAAGGCCGGTCGAAAGAGCACCTCGGGCTGCAGGTTGAGGGAGGGGTCCGGCGATTCGGACACGACGGCGCGGCTCAGCGCTTGGGCGGCGACGCCGTTGGCCAGCATGCCGCTTACGAGGGCCCCGGAGCTTACCCCCACGTAGATGTCCAGCGCGTGCAGGTCGATGCCGTCGACCGCTTCGTCGACGGCACAGAGGGCCCCAATCTCGTAGATGGCTCCCTCGATCACGCCCCCGGCACACGCGAGGCCAACGGTACTTCGAGCAGGCGGCGGGGGGGACGGCATCACGGGAGTGGGGCTTTTCAAAAATCGCTCGTTCTATCGGAGAAGGCCGGAAGCGGTTCCGACCGGGCTGCGGTCATGGGGCATGCGCACAAAAAAGGAGCCCCCGCGGCGGGGGCTCCTGTGTAGAGGGAACGGACTCGGGAGGGGCTACTCGCCTTCGTCCGGCGTCTCCTCCGAGAGGCTTTCTGCGAGCGCCTCCACCTGCTGCGAGAGATGGTCCACCTTGCCTGCCAGGTCGTCCACCTCGTTGCGGGTAGGCACGCCGAAGCGCTCAAGAGCAGCGTTAATGGAGTTGGAGAGCATCGACTGCGTCTCCTCGCCGGCCTCTTCGATTTGGGAGATGGCTTCGTCGCTCTGCTCGCGGACCTTCTCGGTGGCCTCTTCGAGTTCGTGGCGGCGCTTCTCCTCGAACTGCTGCCCGCGGTCCACGAGGCGGTTGAAGAGCTTGGTGCCTTCCTCCTCCACGGTAGCGAGGGCGCCGAGTCCAGCCAGCCAGACCTCGCGGCCGCGCTCCGTCAATTCGCTTTGCGACTGCTCCGCGGCCTGCGTGTCCGCTTCTGCGGCAGACTCGGGGGCGGGAGACGACTGTTCGGGGGTGCTGTTGTCAGGGGTCATGGTGCGTGTGAAATGAGTTGTGAAAGAAATGCGAGTGTGGGAAACGCCCCCCGGCTATTGGCCGGACGTGGCCTCGTCGGGCGCTGGGGCCTCCTCCGTCGCCGCCTGTGAGGGGGACGACGCGTCGGGCCCCTCCGAGCGCTGCGTTCGCGCCTCGTCCAGCAACACCGAGAGACGCTGTTCAAGCTGACGCAACTGCCGGCGGAGGTGGTTAATCTCTTTCTTGCGAGGAGGCTGCATGAGTTGGCGCAATCGCTGCAGGGGATTCTCCATCAGCGCCTCCACCGTGGCTCGGAGTTGGTCCAGTCCGCTGTCCAGAACGGCCTCGCTGCGGCGGAGGAGGGTGTGCAATCGGTCCGAGGGGAGGACCTCGTGTCCGTTTTTCCCTTCCTCCAGAATAACCTGCGTGAGCGTTTGGGCCGTAAGGTCTTGGCCGGTAGCGTTGTCGACAACCTCCACCGTCTCACCGGCTCGTACCAAGCCGGCGATATCGTCCAACGATACGTACTCACTCTGCTCCAAGTCGTACAGCTTGCGGTTCTCATACCGCTTGATGCGTCGGGCCATAGGACCACTCCGTCTCCTTTAGAATCTGAATCGTAACGCGTTGCGTCATTTCCGTCAAGGTATACCACGTCCGCCGCCCTGGATTGATCCAGGCGGGGGGAGAGCGAACGAGCGGTTGGGGGGCCGGTAGCAGTGCGCAGGCGCTGCAAGTATATCGTTCCCGGTTTGCCCCATGCCCTACGTCTGCATCGACGAGACGCGCCTATACTGGAGCGAGTGCGGTGACGGACCGCCCCTTGTGTTGGTACATGGCCTGGGGTCGAGCGGCCGCGACTGGGCCGCACAGGTGGAGCGCTTTGCGGACCGCTACCGGGTGCTGCGGATAGATTTGCGTGGGCATGGGCGTTCGGAGCGGGCGCAGGGGCCGTACTCTATTGCGCAGTTCGCCCGTGACGTGGCGGTGTTCCTGCGGCGGAAAGAGGCCGCGCCGGCCCACGTGATGGGGCTTTCCATGGGCGGAATGGTGGCGCTCGAACTGGCTGCCGGGGCCCCGGCGCTCGTGCGGCGGCTGGTGGTCGTAAACAGTGTGGCCGACATGCGCCTGCGCTCGTGGCACGACGTGTGGGTCTACGCCTCGCGCCGGCTGGCGGTGCAGGCACTGGGCATGCGGCGTGTGGGCCGGCTCCTGGCCCGCAAGCTGTTCGTGAAGCCAGAGCAGGACGAGCTCCGCCGCACGTTCGTCCGCCGTTGGGCCCAGAACGACAAGCAGGCGTACCTCTGGGCCATGGACGCGATCATGCGGTGGAGCGTGGCCGATCGGTTGGGGCGCATTCCGACGCCGACGCTTCTCGTGTCGTCGGACGAGGATTACACTCCGGTGAGGGCGAAGCGGCGCATGGCTGCGCGCATGCCAAACGCCGAGGTCGCGGTGGTGGAGGAGGCCCGCCATGCCCTTCCCGTGGAGCGACCGGCGGCCTTTAACGCGACGGTCGAGGCGTTTTTGCCGGACTTGTCCTCGTAGCCGGGAGTCAGGGGGTGTGACGCGGCGGCGCGGCTCAGTGCACGTAGCTGCCGGCGTTGACGTCGATGGTGGTGCCGGTGGCGTGATCCGCGTGGCCGCTGGCGAGAAAGACGACGACCGAGGCCACATCGGCGGGCTCGGTGAGCTCGTTGAGCGCAAGGTCGCTCGTCGCGTGGGCCTCCCCGTACTCGTCGATGAAGTCCTGCGCCATGTCGGTGCGCGTGAAGCCGGGCGCGAGCGTGAAGGCCTTGACCTCATCTTTTCCGAATGCGCGGGCGATGGAGCGCGTGAGGGCGACGAGGCCGGCTTTGGAGGCGGCGTACGTCATGTAGTCGGGCGTGTCGCCGCGGAACGCTGCCCGAGAGGCAATGCTCACGATGCGCCCCCCGGCGGGAGAGCGTGACTGAAAGTGGCGCACGGCGTGCCGGCTTAGCAACTCAGGGGCACGCAGGTTCACGTGCATGGTGTTGGCCCACGCCGCGCGCCAGTCGGCGGTGTCGGCATCGAGCGGGGTGGGCACGGCCACGCCGGCATTTAGCACCAGGGCATCGAGCCGCCCGTAGGTGTCAATCACCCGGTCGATCAGTCCGTCCGCGGCCTCGACCGTGGAAAGGTCGGCCTGGAAGGAGCGGGCCTCCGGGCCGCACGCCGCGGCGACCTCCGTCGCTGCCTCCTCACTGCGCCCGTAGTGCACAGCCACCGTGCCCCCGGCATCCGCGAGCGCCTGTGCGGTGGCGCGGCCGATACCGCGGCTCGCGCCGGTTACAAGGACAATCTGGTCGGAGAGATCGAGCTGCATGGAAGTTGGGCGGGCGGGGAGGCAAAACGACGGGGCGACGGGTGGGGGCACAAGCGGGGCCTCACGCGCCAGGTCGGCCCACACGACCGCAAGGCGGACGCGCCTGACGAGACATCTGGCGGCTGTTCCTGTGCCTACGTGTCACCGGGTCGGCCTCGCATGCTGCTTGACGGTGACACCGCGGTAGGTGATGCGATCGGGGGCTACCCATGCCGCCCGTGGGCCTTTCGGAAGAGGGTCGGCGATGCTGCGGGACGATACGGAAGGGAGAGAGCCAATCCTGGGTAACGGCGGGGGAGAGGCAGGGGCACGTCTGAGAACCTGTCCTGCCTCGTGCCTTGGGGGCCGCTCTTGTACGCCGATCCGAAATCAAAAAACAGATGCTGGAGCGTCTTGTCGGCTACGCGTTGGGGCTGGGAAGGTCCGGCTTCTTCACGCCCACGGCCTCCGCATCGGCCGGGGACGTGTCCTCCTCGGGGCGACGCCAGAGCGGGACGGACGAGCACGGCTCGCCGTACATCAGCTTGCGGGCCACGGACTGTAGCTGTTGGAGGGCGTGGACGTAGGCCATCTCGGGCACGAGGTCATCCCCGCACCCTTTCACAACAACCGGGAGGTCTTCGTAGGCCGACCAGTCCTCGTTCGCCAGCGCGCGGGTGTAGTATTCACGCAAGAGATCGTCCGCGCGGCCGACAGTGGTGGAAGCGGCGATGTCTGTCAGCTCAGAGGCAATCAGCATGTAGCCCCAGGTGGGCACGATGGCGTCGGTGGAGCAATAGAGGGCGATATGCTCGTCTTCGTATTGCGACCAGTCATGCGCGTCCACGGCCTTCCGGAACTCTTTTTCTTTCAGCATGAGCCCCTCGACCAAAAACGTGCTGATATCAAGCTCGGTGAGGGGGCGGTCGTCCCAGAGATCGGCGAGATTGTAAACCTCGATCTCGCCCTGCGCGACACGGTTCTCAATCGGCTCCATGGATGGGGGGCGGATTGTGGGGGACAGCGTGAGTGTGGGGGAGCGGGAGACGAAGGCCGCTCATGGGGATTGAGACGCAAAGAGGTAAAAACGTTGCGGCCCGAACCGTTCCAAACGCCGTGGAGTCGCGTTCGGTTTTGGCAGTCAAGTTGTGGCAGTCAGGCGTGGCCAAGTTCGTTGCGGAGTCGGTCGAGATAGGTCCGCAGAAAAGAAGCGCGGCGCTCCGCCTCGTTCCGGCCGGTTTCGGTCTGCATGGTGTTCGGGAGGCGCAGGAGCTTGGCGTAGACGTGATCGAGGGTATAGGTGTCGTCGTCCGGAGCGCGGTCTTCGCAGAAGGGGTCGTCGGGGTTGTAGAGGGGGCGGTCCAGTGCGCCGCCCACAGTGAAGCACCGCGCCAGCCCGATGGCACCGAGGGCGTCGAGCCGGTCTGCATCCTGCACCACCTGAGCCTCCAGGGTGTCCGGAGGCGTCGTTCCGGAGTAGCTGTGTGCGGCAATGGCGTGCTCAATATCGGGGATCCATTGTGTGGGGTATCCAGCCTTTTTCAGGAAGGAGGCGGCGGCGGAGGCTGAGAGGCGGGCGGCCTCTGCACGATCGGGGGCATCCTTGGGGCGCACCACGCAGTCGTGCAGCCAGGCCGCCGGGATGACGACGTCCAGCTGGGCTGATTCCGTTTCGGCGAGGCGTCGTGCCGTCGACGCCACTCGTTCGATGTGGGCCGCGTCGTGGGCCGCGTCCGCCGCCGCGGCCTGCGTCCCCAAAAAGTCCGCGAAGCGATCCGTCCAGAGAGACCAGGCATCGGCAGGGGGCATGGAGCAGGCGGGCAATGTTGTGAGAGTCAGGTCTGAGACTGCCGCTGTGACCATTCCCATGGACACGAGCGGAGCATCTGGCGGTTGTCTTCGTGTCTTGTGGAGCCCCCGTGTGCTTTTTTGTTCGCCCCTTCCGATCCACTCCTCCGATTCCGATGGCCGATGTTCTATTTGCTCCGGTGCGCAGCGAGGACGACTGGTCGGCTGCGCGTGCGATTCGTACTCGCGTCTTTGTGGAGGAGCAGGGCTGTGCGCCGGAGGAGGAGTGGGACGGGCACGACGAGGCGAGCCGCCACGTTCTGGGGCGCGTGGAGGGGCAGCCCGTTGCGACAGCGCGGTGGCGCACCGTGTCGTACGAGGAAGAGGTTGTCGCCAAGCTGGAGCGGATTGCCGTTTTGCCGGCGCATCGTGGAGAGGGACACGGCACGCGGCTTGTCCACCACATCGTGCGTGATGCCCGCCGGGCAGGCTTCCACACCTTTCTTCTACACGCCCAGGCCCACCTGGACGACTGGTACGCCGCGCTCGGGTTCGTGTCTACGGGCCGCACCTTTATGGAAGCCGGCATCCCCCATGTGGAAATGGTGCGGCGCGATGCAGATCACGAGTCGATGCATTAGTTCTGGAAGCCGGCCGCAACGAGTTCAGGGTTGACCTGCACGGTGGCCTTCCCCAGCAAGTCGCTTACCTGCTTCTCCACCGCCTGTTTGCGACGCTCCGTCGTCATTTGCTGGCGGGCACGGGCCGTGTCCAGGGGCTGCCCGGCATCCGTCAGGCGGATCACGTGAAAGCCGAACCGGGTGCGCACGGGGTCCGGTGCTACATCGCCAGAGTCGGAGAGCGCATAGGCGGCGTCCGAAAACGGATCGACCATCTGTCCACGGCCGAAGAAGCCCAGGTCGCCGCCCTTGCGCGCCGACGGGCCCTCGCTGTGGCGCTTGGCCAGCTCCGCAAAGTCAACATTGTCCATCCTGGCGCTGTCCACAAGCGTTGCGGCCACCTGCCGCACCGAGTCAACCGTCGGCTCCGGTGCATTCTCGCCTACTTTCAGCAGGATGTGCTGAGCGCGGATGCGGCGGTTGTCTTTGCTGTACGCTTCCACATCTTCGGCGGAAGGCTGCTCGAACTGCTCCGACATTTGCTGCTGGAGGGTACGCTGGCGGAAGCGGTCGGCCAGCAGGGCGCGCACGGAGTCGACTGTGAGGCCACTTCGGGCCAGCTGCTCGCGGAACTGCTCCTCGCTGTCGTAGCGCTGCTTTAGGGATTGGAGGCGGGCGGAGACCTGCGCGGTGTCGGCGGTGATGTCCCGAGCCTTCGCCTCGCCGCTGAGGACGTGCTGCCGCGCAAACCCGCGCACAAGCTGGCGGTGTGTCTGCTGCATCTGTTCCGGCGAGCGCTGCGACGGGGCGCTGCGGCGCGTGGCCATTTTCAACTGACGCTGGTAGTTGCGGGCCAGGAGGGTGTCGGTGCCGTACTCGGACGACACGATTACGGCGACGGTGGTGTCCGACACGGGGGTGCCAACTTCGTAGGGGACGTCCGAAGCAGCAGAATTCTCTGCGCTTTGGCCGCCCGAGTTCCCGCAGCCGGCGAGAAGGAGGACAGCCAGAAGAGGAAGCAGGGCCAGGAGAGAGCGACGCGTCGTCAGGGTTGGCATAGAGCGGGGGCAGTCGGATGAACGAGGAACGGTCGCATCGGTGCGGAGGCGGCGTGCGGGCGCGAGTCCGTCCGTGAGGAAGGCCGGTGGGGAGGATGCTACCTGTTGCAAACACCGTTGCAGATCACTGGGGTGCACGTCGCCTGCATCCACATGTTTCTGAAAGCGACTTGCAAAAATCCCTGTTCGGCGGTGGGGTTGAATTTCCATGAACGCGAAACCGAGCGGCAGTGGGCATGTACAGCCTGTCGGACACAGCAGATGGTTTTCTGCCGCGTTCGTCTAGTCTGGTCTAGGACGCCGGCCTCTCACGCCGGTAGCACGGGTTCAAATCCCGTACGCGGTACACTCTTTTTAAGGGGCGTCGGCCTTCCTCCTCCCTCCCCCCAGGCCGGCGTCCCTTTTTTGTTTGCGCCTGTCTGAGCAAGTAGCCACAAAAAGGCGACGGCCCCGAGGCATCGAGGCCGCCGCACAAAAATTGTGTGGACGCGAGTTGTGTGGGCGCGTCGGGAGGCGCACGCCCAGGTGTCGACAGACGCAGGTGTCCAGGCGCAAGTGGTTTGGGTACTGGGGAGAGCGCGAGACGAGCACTCCGAACGCACTCGGTCGCTTCGCCCCCAGCGCAGGAACGGTCCCGCGCTTTTACTCGCGTGAACCCGCTCCGCTCATTTGCCGAGAGACGCAGACCCGTGTGGGATGGGGGCAGCAAAGCCCGCAGGAGAATCTCCCGGATTTGTCCGAGGAGAAGCAAAGACGGTTTTCTGCGAAGTCCCGTGTCTACGCGTCCTCGTCGTCCGCCGCATCCGCGCCCTCGTCCAGCTCTCCGTTTGGCTCGATCGAGGTAAGACCCTCCAAGTTTTTGGGGTTCAAGACCTTATCCACAAGGCCGTACGCCTCCGCCTCGGTGGCGCTCATCCAGTAGTTTCGGTCCGCATCGTCTTCAATCTGCTCGATGGTCTGGCCCGTGTGCAGCGCCAGGATTTCGTAGAGGCGCTGCTTCAGCCACATGATTTCCTCGGCCTGAATTTCAATGTCAGAGGCCTGGCCTTCAGCCCCGCCCATCGGCTGGTGGATCATGACGCGGGAGTTTGGAAGGCACGCCCGGCTGCCGTCTTCCCCGGCGGCCAGCAGGACGGAGCCCATGGAGGCGGCCAGGCCCACGCAGATGGTCGACACTGGCGCGCCCACGTACTGCATCGTGTCGTAGACGCCGAGTCCGCTGTAGATCACCCCACCCGGCGAGTTGATGTAGAGATTGATGGGCTTCTCCGAACTTTCGCTCGCCAGGTACAGCAGCTGCGCCACCGTCAGGTTGGCGATCTGGTCGTTGATGGGGGTCCCGATGAAGATGATGCGCTCCTTCAAGAGACGGCTGAAGATGTCGTAGGCCCGTTCGCCTCGGGTAGTTTGCTCCACCACCATCGGCACGAGTCCCGACATTGGTTGGTCCCCCAGCCCATCGTCATAGATGCTGCTGGGGAGAGAGGTGAGGCTCCTGCTGAAACTGATAAAGTCGTCGGCGTCGGCCATGGCGGCTCGGAAAATCGATGCGGAATGCAACGGGTCGTGCGGCAAAAATCACACCCTGAGCGGCGCGAAATAGTTCCCCTTTGTCTCGGTGTGGGCGGAGGGGACGCCGGGAGGGTGTGCAGAGGGGGCGTGCATGAGAGGCTACGGGGCCACGCGCTGGCGCGCCTCCTGCTCTTGCTGCATTTCGGCTTCAAACTCCTCACGGCTTTTGTGCTGCACATCGAAGCGCTCCAGCAGAAGGTCGAACACCTTGTCGCTTAGAATTTGCTGTTCCACCTTCTCCATCATCTGAGGCATCGAGCGGTAGAACTGCTGGATTTGCTGGGGGGTCACGTCGCCGCCCTGTGCCTGGTCGGCAAAGAAGGCCTGGATGTCGTCCTCGGTGGCCTCCAGGCCCGCCTCCTCAATCACCCGGTCGCGGATCAGCATCCAGCGGCCTTGCTTCTCCGCGTCGCGCCGGTTGCGGCGGCGGAAGTGCTCCTCGTCAAAGTCGTCGGGCCGCTCGCCGTCGTTTTCCTCTTCCACCTGCTTCACGAACGAATCCAGGTACCCCTCGATGACCGATTCGGGCACGGGCACCGGGTGCAGCTCCAACATCGTATCGATCACCTCCCCCTGCGCCATCTCACGGGCGCGCTGGTCCCAGGCGTCCTGCAGGCGCTCGCGAATGTCTTGGCGAAGCGCGTCCACGTCCTCAAGCTCGCCTTCCGTCGCACGGCGGACGAACTCTGCGTCGAGCGGCGGCAAGTCGCGGCGCTTCACGTCGTTGACCGTGACCTCGTAGAGGCGGTCGTCCTCCTCGCCGTGGTCGTGGTCGGCATCGGCGCCGTGCGGATGGTCGTGCGCGTGAAGGTCCTGAGGCAGCATTACGCGGAAGGTGTCACCGGCCTGTTTGCCCGTAAGCCCCTCGCGCAGCTCCTGCTTGAGGCGCTCATCGTCCAGAAAGAACGTGAGGTCCTCGTCCTTGTCGCCAATGATGGGCGTGTCGGTCTGCGGGTCGATGCGTTGGAGGTCAATGTTCACAAAGTCGGTCTCCCCCGCCGGCTCGTCCTCGAGGGGAAGCAGGTCGGCCTCCTCCGTCCGGAGACGCTCGATCTCTTCATCCACATCCTCATCGGTAATCTCCGGGGCCAGCATCGAGAGCTCCACGGACGAAAGATCCTCGAGCTCCACTGTGGGCCGTACGCCGAACCGCAGGGTCGCCTCCAAGTCCGCGTCCAGCTCATAGTCCAGGTCTACAAGCGTGGGCTGCCCCAGCGGCTCAAGGTCGTCACTCGCCTCCACAGTCTCTTCAAAGGCGTTTTGGACGAACTGCTCGGCCACCCGGTACCCAATGGCCTCGCCGTGCATTTTTTTGACCAGCCCGAGCGGGACCTTGCCCTTCCGAAAGCCCTGCACGTCCATATTTTTGCGCTGGGCCTTCAGGGCCTCCTTCAGTTTGGGCTCCAGTTCATCGGCCGTGGCGTGGAGGTCCAGTTCATACTCGACCGGGGAGGCCTTCGAGAGTGTGGTGTCCATAAGCGAGGAGCAGTTGCACTGAAACGACGAGAGCGACCGGGGGGAGTCCGCTTCACAGCTACCCCGTTTCGTAGCTGCGGGGTGGGAAGCTTCCGGCAACCCCTTCCAATGCGTGGGCGCGCGAAAAGATCGCTCGGCGTGGGGACATTGCGGAGGACTGACGCCCAGAAGCCACAAAACCCGCATGAAATGCGGGAGGCAGACCGCGAGTGGGAGGGCGCAGGCGTCGGTCTCGGCCTGGGGGGAGGCCGTCGGTACTCCGCGACTACCGGCTCCGCGACTACCGATACGTGGCCCACTTGACGACCTCAGTGAGGCTTGGCGTCTTGCCGTACATAAAGATGCCGATTCGGTAGATGCGTGCGGCCACCCAGATGGTGAAGACAAAGCCGCCCACGAGGAGTCCGAACGCGAGGAGCGTCTGCCAGACGGGGACGGCCGCGGCGGTCATGCGCAGCGGCATGATGATGGGAGAGAAGAAGGGCACGAGCGACAGAACGAGCGACAGCATTGAGTCTGGCGACTCCACGACGAACGTTACGAACATGAGCGGCACCACGAGGGGGATGAAGACCGGATACATCAGGTTTTGCGCATCCTGTTGCTGCTCTACCGCGGAGCCCACAGCGGCGAAGAGGCTGGCGTAGAGCAGATAGCCGCCCACAAAGAAGAGCAGAAACCAGACCACGAGGGAGAAGGGTATGGAAGGCATCGTGATGCCGGCCGCCGCCATTAGCTCCTGCGCTGAGGCATCGGTGGGCACGCCGAGGTCAGCAGGTGTGACGAAGAGGGCCAGAAGGGTGCCGGCGAATGTCATGCCGGCCCCAGCCAGAGCCACCCAGACGATCATCTGTGTCAGGCCCATGGCCCCTACGCCCAGCACCTTGCCCATGAGCAGCTCGAACGGCCGCACCGACGACACGACGACCTCAACGACGCGGTTGCTTTTCTCTTGGATGACGCCCTGCATCACAAACTGACCGTAGATAAACACAGCGAAGTAGATGAGGAAGGCCATCCCGAAGCCGATGAACGTCAGGATGATGCCACTGCCGGCCTCGCCTTCTTCGGAGAGGACCTGGGGCGAGACATTCACCTCACGTTCCATGAGGGCCTGAATAGTGTCGGGCACCTCGCGGGCCGCAAGCACCGCATCGCGCACTGCGTCCTCCAGCCTACTCTCCAGCCGCGCCGGGCCGCCGAGGCTGCTCTCGGTGCTGTAGTACGTGACCGTTTCGTTGTCGTCCGTTAGCAGCGACGTCGGGAGAACGACGAACCCGTCGTACTCGCCGGCCAGCACCGCCGCGCGCAACGAGTCGGTGGGGGGATTGGCCGCCACGAAGGTAAGCCGCGAGGCCTCCCCGGAAGCGTCCTGCAGCCGATCGAGCAGCGTACCGGTGTGGTCCACCACGGCCACGGTGTGCTCCGACGACTCCTCGCCCAGCTCGCCAAGCAGGGCGGGGGCAAACATGAGGGCGATAAGCAGGAGGGGCGCCAGGAGAGTGGCCACGATGAATGTGGTAGAGCGCACGCGGCGCCAAAACTCGCTCCGAAGGATCAGCCAAATTTTGTACATCGAGAGACCGAGGCGAAAACAAGAAGAGCGGAGGAAGGGGCGGGGGTCAGGCGGCAGCGACGGCCTGCTCCTGCATGCGGCGTGCCTCCGCCTCGCCCACCGTCTCCACAAAAATCTCACTCAGCGGGGGCTCCACGCGCTCGAAGCGGTACAACTCGTCGACCCCCGAGAGTGCCGCGTCCAGAACGCGCCGCGCCGGGGCGTTGCCAGTCAGTGTCAATTCGGCCCGGTGTGCAGTGCGGGTGTTGACGCGCACGATGTCCGCATCCACAAGCGCATCGACAAACGCATCGTTGCCGTCAAACTCTACGACCACGGTGTTGCGGCCGAACTGGCGTTTGACGTCACGCAGGGCGCCCCGCAGAACAATTTCGCCGCGTGCCATGAGGCAGATGTCGTCGCACAGCTGCTCCACTTGCTCCATGCGGTGCGAGGCAAAAAGGATGGTGCGGTCGTCCTTGCGCAGGTCGAGGATGATGTCGCGCAGCAGATCCGCGTTGATGGGGTCGAGGCCGCTGAAGGGCTCGTCGAAGATGAGGAGGGACGGGTCATGCAGCAGCGTGGCGATGAACTGAATCTTCTGCTGCATGCCCTTCGAGAGCTCTTCGGTCTTCATCGAGCCCCAGTCCGACGCGTCGAAACGGTCGAGCCAGTAGTCGGCCTTCTCGCTCGCCTCTCGTCTGGGCAGTCCCTTCAGCGTGCCGAGGTAGACGAGTTGCTCCTTCACCTTCAGCCGCTTGTAGAGGCCACGCTCCTCGGGCAGGTAGCCCATGCGCTGCTGGCTCCACGGCCCCACCGGCCTGCCGTCGTACGTCACCGATCCGGAATCCGGCCTTGTGATGTGCGTGATCATCCGAATGGTGGAGGTTTTGCCGGCGCCGTTCGGCCCAAGCAGGCCCAGGATGCGCCCGGGGGCAGCGGAAAACGATACGTGATCGACGGCGGTGGTTGCGCCGTAGGTCTTGGCGACGTCGGAGACGTGAAGCTGGGCCATGGGGCACGGGCGGCTGCGGAGGGCACACACAGCAAAGACGCGCCGGTGTACGGGCTGGGGCATCTTTGCACCGGGACTACGAGCCGACGGGGGCGGTTGTTACAGGAGTCGGGGGAGCACTTTCAAAACCCCCTGCCCGTCGCGTACCGGGCGCAGAAAGAGAGGCAGGTGTGCGCCCGTCCGTCCTCGGCGAGCATACTGCCGGACGGGAATCTTCTTCCCGGATGCAGTCTTCCGGATCTGGGCGCGCACGCAGGGCAGTGCGGCTGGGGACGGCGGTGCGGCCGGGGATTACAGTGCTGAGTAGTGCGGGAGAAGAGCACTCTACAGGCACTCGCTTCGCAGCGCAGTAAAGCTCCCGCGCTGATCTGGGAGAAGACGCATGGAAGCGCCAGAGAATCTCCCGGCGTTGGCCGGGGAAGTGTCAAAGCTTCGACATCTTCTCTTGCGGGATGCGAATTAGGTAACGCTGGTCCATGATCTCTTCATGGACGTTGAAGAGGCCGGTGCCGCGGAAGTCGACGGCAATGTTGGAACCGTTGATGCGCTTCACCTCGCCAATGCCGTAGTAGGAGGGGTGGGGGCCGTAGTAGACAAGATGTCCTTCCGAAAGACGCCCGCCGCGTCGTGCATCGCGGTGATAGGCGGGGACCTCAGGCAGACGCTCCAGCTGGTAGGGGGTCGTAAAGTTGTTCGACTGGTCGTCCATGGCGGAGGGGGAGAGCTGATTCGTGCGTCAAGCTGTACGGAGCCCCGGGAACGAAGTTCGCGGAGGGGCACAGGCCATCTCTTCAAAAAACCGGGCAACTCTCGGCAAACCGGTGCGTAGGAAAAGCTGCGTCTGTTCGGGCCTCACACACGCCTCCCCCTCAACTCCTGCTTTAGGGTCTTTCCCCCTTCCCATGCGTTACGACACCACAATGGTCGACCGACAGGTGGGCCGCAACGCCGAACTGTTTGCACAATCCGTCGCCGATCTTGAGTCGCCGGAGGAGCGTTATCCATATCTCCGCATCCTGATCAGCCTCATTGACCAGGCACATCCCGAGTGGCGCCAGGCCCCAAATAAAGTGGCGCGCATTGCAGAACTGGCTGTGCAGTTGAGCGAGGGGGCGCTGAGTGCCGACGAGGTGGAAGAGGTGGTGCGGGTGCGCGACAAGGAGAAGGGGTACCGTTGAGGGACGTGGGCTAACACGCTGGGCCCGACCGGGGCGGCCCCAACGCGCATCGCTCAGTCAGAGACTCGGTCCGGATTGGCGTCGACAAAGCTGGCCCATCCGGTGTAAGACTGCCCCCCGTCGTGGGCGTCGCGGTTGGCGTGGCACAGCGCAATGGCGAGCGCATCCGAAGCATCGTGGGACAAGTCGCGGTCGTTGGTCGACAAGATCGCGTCGATCATATAACGCACCTGCGTCTTCGAGGCGTTTCCGTTCCCCGTCACAGATTTTTTAATCTCTTTCGGGGTGTACTGGGCGACAGGGAGGCTGCGGTTGAGGGCGGCCATCATCGCGGCGGCCTGCGCCCGTCCCAGCTTGAGCATGGACTGGGGATTCTGCCCGTACACGGGCATCTCGATGGAAAACGCTTCGGGCTCGTGCGTGTCGATCACGTCGATGAGGGCATCGTAAATCTGCTTCAGCCGGTCGGGGTGTTCGTCGGTGGCCTCCAGACGGATCGTATCGGCGGTGACGAACTGTTCCTCCGTGCCTCCGGTGGCCACGAGGCCGAAGCCGGTGGCCCGAGAGCCAGGATCGATCCCAAGGATGAGCATGGGGCTGCGGGGGGGCGTGGAAGGGGGATGGGCAAACGAAACAACAAGCGTGCCTCAAGGGGCGGGTGCCGGGGCAGCGTCGGGGCCGTGCATGAGGGGCACACCTCCTACCTGCAGGGTCGTGTAGACGGCCTCCACGTCCTTTAGTCCGTGAATCTTCTCAATCAAGGACGTCACCTCCGCCTGCACACCTGGGGCCAGCGACACAGTCGTGGTGGGGGTGCGGAGGAGGCTGGCTGCGTCCACCTGGAGGCCTGCCGCGTCGAGGGCCGCCTCGACGTCGGAAAACACCTCTCGCGGAGTCGTAACGACGTACGTCCCGTCGGTCTTCTCCACGTCTTCTGCTCCCGCCTCCACCGCAAGCTCAAAGAGCGTCATCTCGTCCGCCGTGTCAGTTGGAAGCACCAGGCGCCCCTTCTGTTCAAAGAGGTACGCCACCGATCCGTCCTTGCCCAGGTTGCCGCCGTGGTCGGTAAGCAGATTGCGGAGGTCCTTCACCGTACGGTTGATGTTGTCGGTTTCGGCCTCCACAAACACGGCCACCCCGTGCGGCGCGTAGCCCTCGTACGTCACCTTCTTGCGGCCCTCTCCCTCCAGCTCCCCAAGTCCCCGCTTGATGGCCCGTTCGATGGTGTCTTTTGCCATGTCCTCCTCGCGAGCCCGCTCCAGGGCCTGCGACAGGGCCACGTTGGCGGTGGGGTCTGCCCCGCTCTCACGAACAGCCGCCTCAATTTCTTGGGACAGCTTGGCCCAAATTTTGGACTTGCGCCGGTCGTCTTTCTGTTTCTTGCGCTTGACTTTTGCCCACTTGCGTGTGTGGCCGGCCATGGGGTGCGAGAACAGATCCGGAGAACGAGAGTGCGGAACATAGGTGCACCCTAAACGCTCGCCGTCGCCTTTGGTTGTCTGCGGGCAAAGAGCCTGTGTTCTCACCCTGAGATGCCATGCCTACTTCCGCCCCGCCTCGGCCCCGCCCGTCGGTTCTCTTCTTGGTCCCTGAGATTCACGCGTTGCAGACCGGGGGGAATGTGTACAACCGGCGCATGATTGCAGGGATGCGGTCGACGACGCCCGTCCGCGTTTGCCCCTGGGTCCCGGCGGCCGCGTCGGCAGAGGCGCTTGGGGGGACGAGGGCTGAGGTGATTGTGGTGGATAGTCTGCTGACCCGCACTCCCCGTGCCCTCCGCGCCCTCCGCGCGGCCCGGCCGGCAGCTACGCTCGTGCTGCTGGCGCATTACCTTACGTGCGTAGACCCTCAGGCGACCGATGCAGCCGTGGCGGCGGCAGAGCGGGCCTCCCTCGCGGAACTGGATGCCGCCATCACGCCGAGCCAATACGTGCGGCAGGCTCTCCTCGACGAGGGATTTGCGGCCGAACAGGTGCGGGTCGTCCAGCCGGGGCTCCACGCGCGGTACCGCGGTGCGTGCCCGCCCCGTCTGCGGCAGGGCACAGCGCGCCTGCTCACTGTGGCCAATGTGCTTCCCACGAAGGGCCTAAGGGCGTTTGTCGATGTGCTGGCGGGCCTGCAGGACCTCGCGTGGACGTGGCAGGTGGTAGGCGATGTGTCAATCGATGCCGACTACGCGGCGAGCGTGCGACAACGCCTTCGCGAAGCTGGGCTTGCGCACCGGGTGGTGTGGACGGGGGGGCTGGCCCCCGACGCGCTGCCTGCACGCTACGATCGGGCCGATCTCTTCGTCCTTCCGTCGCCGTTTGAGACGTGCAGCCTGTCCACGCGCGAGGCGATGGCCCGGGGGCTGCCGGTGGTGGGGCAGCGCGTTGGGGGGATGCCCGAGAACTTTGGCTCGGCGGCGGCCGGAGCGCTGGTGCCTCCGGGCAACGCCCGTGCCGCCCGGGCAGCCGTCCGGGGGTTTCTGAACGATGCGCTGGGGCGGCGGCACTGCGGGCGCGCGGCGTGGCGGCGGAGCCGAATGTTCCCGACGTGGGCGGAGGCGGCCGATCGATTTGGGAAGGCGCTGGCGGTGCTCCACGCCCGTGCGGCGACGGCGTAGCAGGACTGCGAGAGGCAACTCAGGGCAACAGGAGCGATGGCGAAACGCCTGTGGGCTGTTGCGGGGGAAGGCCTGAGGTGTCCGGGGGCGGGCCGCCACGGTCGTGTGCCGCGAGGAGGCGGACGAGGAAGGCATACAGGCTTTCCTGGCGGAGGCGGGGGCTCTGATCGGTGGGGCGTAGTCCCTCGGTGAAGCCCTGCCGGCGCACGCGGTCGACGAGTGTGGAGTCGCGACTGAGGACGTGCAGGGGCACTGTGTTGCGTGTTGTTTCGAGGAGGGGCGGTTGATGATCGCCCAGGATCAGGACCAGGCTGCCGGGGGGCGCCTTGGCGGTCAGGTAGTCGCGGAGGATGCGCCATTCGTGGGCGACATGGCGGAGGTAGCGGAGCGGCGTGGGCTGGTCGTAGATGACGGGGGCCGTGATGGAGTCCGGAAGAAAGACCGGCGGAAACGAGGCCGTGTCGGGGTGAGGCGAGCGGCGGGCCGTCGTCTGGTCGTTGAACTGGCGCCAGTCGGGGGGGACTGGCGGCAGGCCGTAGTTCCAGAGCGAATGGGAATCGACCGTCTCAAAGAATAGAAAGAACGGGGCCTGCGCAGGCGCCAGGTGCGTCTCGTGCGTGTAGTGGAGGCTGTACTGGTCGGGGGCATTGGCGAGGCCGTAGTCCGGGCCGCGGTAGTGCAGGTCGTCGCGGTAGACCGGCTCGTCAAAGCCGTAGAGGTTGCGCACCGGGAGGCCGGGGCGAGCAAACGTGAAGGGCTGGAGGGCGACCGTGCGGTAGCCCTGCTGGTTCAGAAAGCGAACGAGGTGGGGAATCTCGGCACGATCGCGCAGGGCCGCGTCCTGAAACTGGTTGAACACGAGCTGGTGCTCCACGCGGGTTCCGGTAAAGAGGGTTGCGATGGAGAGCCACGATCGCCCCCCGCGCACGGGGACAGCACAGCGGGCCGTGGCGCGGTGCCACCCCGCCGCCGCAAACACCGAGTCGGTGCGGCGCATGAGTCCCCGATACGGCCCGCGCAGATCAGGATGTTCATTCAATGCAGAGCCGTAGGATTCGATCATGATCAGGTACAGGGGCGGCCGCCGGTCGAGCGAAAGCGTATCGTAGGCGGCATACGCCGAGTCGGGGGGAGCAGTGCGCAGCGAATCGAGCAGAGCATCGAGGCGGAGGGAGGCGCGGACGTTGGCGGCAGCACTGGTGGTGACAGTGCGCACTCGGGTGCGGTCGTTGGACGTCTGATACGTGAGGTTGACACGTCCCATGTCCAGGGCGGGCCCCACCACGCCCACCAGCGGCCACGCCACGAGGTGGGCGGCCAGCAGCCCTGTGCGGCATCCGCTGTGCCGCCCTGTGCGGGCCAGCGTGCGGAGGCTCCATTGCACAAGCCAGGCCCCGCCCGCCGTTGCCAGGAGCCCCAGCAGGAGCGCTCCCGCCATGTGCCACGACCAGAGCGTGAGCACGAGATAGCCCAGATCGTCGACGAACTGGAGGTCCTCGTAGAAAATGCCGCTGCGGCGAAAGGCGGCATACACAATCGCGTCGTAGGCCTCGTACGTCACGAGAAGTGCCATTCCAGCCCCAGCCCCCCATCGCACCACGCGGTCCCAGGAGGTGCCCGCGGCATACACAACCGCCGTGCCCAGCACCAGTGCCTCCACGCAGAGCGGAGCGTACGGGCGCAGGGGCTGGGAGCTTAGCAGGGCGGGCACAATCGGAAGAAGAGACAGCACTCCCCACGCCGCAAGGAAGCGTCCGGCGTCCGGGAGGGGGGCTGCGAGGAGGGGGCGCCAACGAGACAGCATGGGGCGGAAGGAGAAAAAGCGAACGGGCAAAGGGGGACACGCGGGCCGGGACGTCGCTCACGCCCGAACGCTCTCAGGCCGGTGCGTCCCCCGAACACTTTCCCAGAGCGACCGACCAAAAGAGAGCAAAAGGGCCGCTGTAGCGACTGCTACGAGCGGGCGAGACAGTGACGGGTACGGCAGAAAGGACACCAGGAGCGCCCCTACCATGCCGCCGTACACGTATCGTGCCCACGAGGCTCGCGTCTCCGTCTTGCGGGCAGTGGGGAGCAGAAAGAGAGTGACAACGAATCCATAGCGGAAAAGCCCGGCGCCCAAAATCCATGGAGTCAGCCGTCCCTGGAAGCCGGCCAGTCCACAGAGAAGGAGGAGGAACAGGGCGTCACTTTCTTTGTCGAAAAACGCTCCGAAATTTGACGCGAGGCCATAGCGCCGCGCCAGCCATCCGTCCAGTCCATCCAGGGCAAAGATGCACAGGCTGAGGCCGATGAGCAGCGCAGGAGAGGAGGAGATGATTGGGAGAAGCCCCAGCAGCGCTGTCCGCACAGCCGTAACCCCGTTGGCACTGCCAAAATGTCCGTCGGGGGTCCAGGTATTGCGCTTCCCCCATACCAGCAACGCCAGCATGACGAGTCCTACAGCGAGCAAAGGCCCAATGCTCTGGTGCCAGGCCGCTCCGCCTGCCGCAAGAAGGAGTGCCACGGCGTTGAGGAGCGACCAGCGCTCGCTGCGGGTGGTCGAGCGAAGCCGAGCGGGAAGGGACGGCACGGGACGAGGAAGGGGCGGTGCAACAACGGTGGGGGCTGTACACGCCCGTTGCCCCGAACGGGGTTCGCCTGTGTTCTCCGGGGGCGGCCCTCACCTGGTCCCCGTACGACGACGTGGACACTCCCTTTGGGACTGCTTCTCGCCGGATGCGGATCGGCGGGCCCCACACCCCCGTCACGGCTTACCGGCAAGTGGGAAAACGGGAGCGACAGCGAGCCGCGGGCACAACTGGCCATCTTTGCAGACAGCATCTTTCATGTTGATCTGCTGGCCGTAGAGGAGACTCAAAGCCAACAGACGAATTGAGTTGGTAGAGAATGAGATTACGTTCATCAACGAGGCGGGCACCGATGATTCCTCCTCTGATCCTCGCCCAGGTGTGTATGCGTACCGTGTAGATGAGGATCGGCTCTCCTTCCAGAAGGTATCCGACCCGCCGGAGCGCCGTGCCCAAAATCTGTCTCTGCCGTGGGTGCGGGTTGGGGCAGAATGAAGGGGCTGCGCGTTGGCCAAACGTGCGGTCGGCCCACTCCTCGCCCATCCGGTGCCCCCATTTGGCGTTTGGAGGGGGACCCTGTCGCTTGTGGCGGAGGAATCTGTCTTCTGCTCCGTTGGTTTACGGCAGCGCCTCATTCGATAACACTTCTCTTCTTTGAAGGGACGTGCCGGACGTTCGAGCGTCCCCGCACGGCCTCCGTTGTCTGTTTTGCCGATCGGTCCACCGCTATGCCTCCGCCCGATGCCCGCACGCCCTCCGCGTCCCCCGGCCGTACTGGAGCTGATTCGTCTCTGCCAGAATGGGTGGGGGAGTGGCGAGTGACGTCGTGGAATGGCGACGCGCCGGATGCCCCCACGTACTACGCAGCCACCCTTGAGTCGTGGGACGTGATCACGCACGCGGCAGGGGCAGACCCGTACGTGGCGCCCCATCCGATTCTTGAGGCTGGCGCTCGGCGCATTGTGCTCAAAGATGAGGGCGAGCCCGATGAAAACGCAGAGCGGTGGCAGGCTGAGGTGGAAGGCGATGTGCTACGGGTCACGGCCCTGACGGGGCCGCATGCAGGGGCCGTGGGGGTGGCCGAGCACATTGAGACGATCCCGCGCGATTCCGGCCCAGGTTTGGACGAGGCCGCGTCGTGAGGCGAGTCTCGCTCTGTAGGAGGCCTGTTCCTCTGATCCAATTACAGTATTGAGTAGAGCGCGAGAAGAGCGGTAAAGGTCCCGTGCTTTAGCCGGGACATACACGGACTCTTCTCGTCGAACGCAGTGAGACCAAACGTTATGTATCTGACGCGCAAGCTCAAATTGGGCCGTACCGACCATCTTGACCGTCTTGCTCGGCGGGCGGGGGATCTGTGGTCCACTGTGGCGAAGTGGCACTGGCGCTTCGTCGACCGGCAAGGCTACTGGCTCTCAAAAGGTCAGTCTCAAAAGATGTACTGCAAAGGCTTCGATGGGCTGCACAGCCAGTCTGCCCAGGCCGTCGCGGACAGCTTCTACGACAGCCTCCAATCTTGGCGCAAGAAGCGAAAACGCGGCAGCTATGAGGGCCTGCGCCCGCCCTACAAACAGAAACGGCACTTCAAGGTGCAGTGGAAGTCCTCTGCAATCAAGCTCCGAGATGACGGCGTGCTGCGCCTCTCCAATGGACGTGGCACCGATCCGGTGCTCATCAACTGGCCTTCAGAGAAAGAACCGAAACGCGTTGAGATCGGCTGGGATGGCGACCAGTACGAGCTTCGCTG
>CAJXLV010000011.1 GCA_913056185.1 uncultured Bacteroidota bacterium | reverse complement strand
ACCAAGAGTGATGAGACTTATGACTTATCACTTGTAGATATAAAAATATACAAGAAAGAGGATTTTGTGAGCGAATTAAAAGATATGGAAGAAGAGTTAACCGAGAGGAAAAAGTTATTCAACAGGAGAATCAAGAGCACTGTATATGGTGTTCTTGATTCTTTGAACAACGATTACCACGAACTTGAGATGGCTTCGATAAAGGCGGAGCCACATAGTTTTCAGGAAGAGAGAACCCTCAAAAGTCTCAAGAGAATGAAAAGATATCGAATGGAGGAGGTGTTAGGGGAGATAATCATCTTGAGAGATAAGTACCATACTATACAAGTCAGATCGATTGTGGAAAGGCTATCGAAACCGCACCGATCAGCGAAGACGGATGAGGACGGAGATTTTCTTATATCGCTAGAAACTGGTAGTAGTTATATCTTCTGCGCTACCTCACGACGTAAAGTAGCGAGCAAAACTGAATTCTACGCATGGACTCATGAAGTAAAAATATCGAATAATAAAATGAATAAGATTATATTAAGTAACGATAACTTAGCAGGTATGGGTAGAGGTGCAGTCGACTGGGAGAAATACGAGTTACTATCCTCCGATGTCCCCTCCATTCAGGGAACCGCCGTTGAAGATATAACAAGGTCAATGATTGAGTAAGAAATGTTTCCTTCTAAGAAAGATGGATAGCATTCAGTGCGCCATAACCACCGCTACAGCTGAAAATGGGCTGGAGCCGTTCCCGAGCGATGTCAGCCGGGAGGGTTCGGCTTCCCGGACCGAGAGTGACGGCGCCAGCGTATGAAAACTTCGTGGGCCGTGGTCAATTTGTCGTATATAATTCTGCCGGGTCTTTTCGTGCTCATTTCAGCTGAGCTGAACCGTTATGTGCGCCCTGGTGTATCTGATGGAGCATTCGAGAGAGGTCGTCGTTTCTCTGTATTACAGAGGCAGTCAAACCAAAACAACTGACGTGTGCCGTGGACATTCAGTGGCAGGACCACATCGATAGCTCTCCCGAAGTGTTAAAGGGGAAGCCCCGAGTGAAGGGCACCCGGATTCCTGTAAGTCTCGTCCTTGGGTATTTGGCGTCCGGGGCCGCGCCAGAAGAAATCATCGAGGAGTACCCTGATCTGACAGCAGAGGACATTTCAGCCTGTCTGATTTATGCACGAGATCTTTCCGAATTTGAAGTTGCGGCATAACCGATGCGTTTCTTTGCAGATCACTGTGTGCCGCATTCGATCGGGGAGACCCTGACCTCAGAGGGACATGAAGTCATTCGGCTGTCGACACAGCTTCCGTCGGATGCCGATGATTCGACAGTAATCGAGAAGGCACAGGAAATGAACGCCGTCCTTCTCTCGCTGAACGGTGATTTTGCTGATCTCATTCGCTATCCCCCTGATCACTACGGAGGGATCGTTGCCCTCCAGGTTCGGAATCGTCCGGAGGCAATTCCTTCGATTGTGGACAAGTTGCTCAAGTATATGGAGCAGCATCCACGTCAGAAGCACTACAGTGGGAAGCTATTCCTGGTTGAGGCCCACCGCATTCGCGTTCGACGTGGCACATAACACGACCACTTCACCTGAAGCCGGGCTGTTGCCGCTTTCGTGGGCCGTGGGGGGAGCAGTTCGACTTCGCTAACCGGAAGTGACGATTCGAGAGAATGGAAACTCCGTCCACCTTTTCCGTTTTGGTCGATGTCGGTTCGAGTTAAGCGTCATCCATGCCCGACTCAGGTGAGTTTTATCGTTATGTGGCACCAATGAGTCTCCGCCCAATGAAATCTGTGCCTTGGATCTCAGTGATTTGCGCTGGGACGGCTGCGATTCTTTTTCTGTCACTTTCCTCAACGCAGCAGGGCTTCAGTAGAGCAGACTTGACTTCGTCTCGGGACACGGTTGAGTACAGGATGGTTAAACACCCTGAAAGCGGAGCGGCACTACCCCGAATCCGTCTACCAGAGCGACCGGCTGTTCAGCGGAAGGTAAACAAGGTTCTTGACTCCACGGCTGCCAGTATGCAATGCCCAGATGACCGAGCCCAAGAGCGGGAAAACGTCGAAAAGAACGATCTCTACTACGAAGTGAGAGCAGACGTCACTTACGCCAGCAGACGGACATTCAGTGTCGCCATTCGAATCAACGGATACTGTGGAGGACCTAATCCCTGGTATGACTTCGATCCAGTAACCTTTGACCTGCGCTCCGGCAAACGTCTCCGTCTTTCTGATCTGTTTGCCGATTTCAAAGCAAAGCAAGCGGAGATCTTCGGACTCTTCGTCTCTGAAATCCGTTCGGCGCGACAGAATAGACTCAGAGAGTCAGGAGCCGATCCATCGAAAGATCCCTGTCTGCAACACGAAATCATGTCGGAGCGCTCATGGGAGCCGCACTATTTTGATTTCGTGTTCGTGGAGGATGGTCTCAAGGTCGAAGTTGACCTTGCTAGCCCAAGATGTGAGAGCGGTGCGGTGATCGCATACGAGCGTCTGCAGAAGTTTGCATTGGCGGGAAGCGCATTACAGAGAGCCGCCGGAGAAAGGTAGGCGCAGTTCGTCGGGACCTTACAAGAGTCGGACCGCCCTCCGGCAGAAAAGACCAGACACATAACACGCCACTACATCTGAACCCGGACTGTTGCCCCCTTTTTGAGCTGACAGCAAGACAGTTCGACTTCGCCAAGCGGAAGTGACGAGGCGAGCGAATGGATACCTCTTCGTACGTCGAAGTTTGGACGGTGGCGATGAGAACTGATCGTATTCATACCCGGGTCAGGTGAGCGTTCTTGATATGCGCTACCGTCGCTACGCTCCCTCCGCGCATATAGGGGCGAGCTGACTACGTCAAGCGGCTGCTATGCTCCGGTCGCTTCGCGATGCTCCGCATATCACCCGCTAGACCACACGCAACCTGCCTGCGCGATGCAGGCATCGCTCCGGCAGAACGGCGCCGGTCAGCTCGCCCCGTTATCGCGCCTCACGGAGTACCCGAACCGAGGGTACCGCTGGAACGTATCCCCACTGTAACATTGCCGCGACTGAACGAAAAGTTCTGCCATGCACGAGATCAGTGTTCACGACGCCGAGAAGCAGCTTCGTCGCCTCATCGATGAGGCCGACCAAGGAGAAGAAGTGGTGATCACCCGCGGGGATGGCGCTTCTTTCAAACTTGTTCCCCTCACGAAGTCGAAGCCGCGTCCCACGTTTGGGAGTGCCGAAGGAGAGATCTGGATGAGCGAGGACTTCGACGCGCCCCTCGATGATTTCGAAGACTACATGCCGTCGTGAAGCTTCTTCTGGATACTCACGCATTTCTCTGGTTTGTTGGCGGAAGCGACAGGCTGCCCCCCCATGCGAGAGACCTCATCGAGGATGAAGACAATGATCGCTATCTCAGCGTGGCCAGCCTCTGGGAGATGGCTATCAAGGTGAGCATTGGGAAGCTCGACGTTCCTCTTCCTTTCACGCGGCTCGTCCGGCAGCACGTGACAGGCAATGCTATTGAAGTGCTCCAGGTTGAGCCGGAGCACCTGGACGAACAGCGGAAAATGCCCTTTCATCACCGGGATCCGTTTGATCGGCTCATCATTGCACAGGCGATCACGGAGGAAATGACGGTTGTTGGTCGTGATGACGCGTTTGAGAAATACCCGGTCCGTCTCGTTTGGAAGCAGCAATAAAGAGGCGCTATAACCCACCACTGCTGCCGACGTGCTGCGCACGCGGCAGAGTTTCCCCGTATCGGGAAATAGCTCACGACCCCCAAGCCAAACGGAGCCGAGACTTGTGATTAACAAAACGCCGCTTGCTGCTTTTGTATTTGCCGGACTTCTGCTCGTAGGTTGCTCCAGCGAGCAAAACGCCGGAACCGAAGCCTCTCCCTACGCCGGTCAGGAGAACCGCGAGATCGCGGCGCTCTCCGCAGAGGAGGTCAACGGCTACCTCGAAGGACGCGGCATGGGCCTCGCGAAGGTTGCAGAGCTGAACCGTTACCCCGGGCCGAAACACGTCTTGGATCTGTCGCAAGAGCTTGGCCTTTCGGAACGCCAGCGCCAACAGATAGTCGAGGCGTCCGAGAAAATGAAAAGCCGGGCGCAGGACTTGGGGCGACAACTGACCGAGAAGGAGCGCCGACTCGATAGGCTCTTCGCCAGCGAATCCGCCTCAAAGCGCGAAGTTGAGGTGCTGCTTCAGGAGATCGGAGAGGCCAAAGCCCAACTTCGTTTCGCTCACGTCCAAGCTCACATGGAAGTGAAGCAAGTCTTGACGCCCGAGCAGGTCAGCCGATACGACGAGTTGCGCGGATACGGAGAAGCCAGCGGCGGAAGTCATAAACACCAGCATCACGGACACGGCGCATGAAGCCGTATAACTGTCTCATTTTCAAAGCCAATGGCCTGTATGTTCGATCCTCTCGAAGTCAAAGCCCTTGCGGACTACCGCATCTGGATTCGTTATACCGACGGTGAAGAAGGAGAAGTGGATCTTTCGCATCTCGCTGGCCAGGGGGTGTTTGAGCTTTGGGAGGATGAGCAGAAGTGGAAAAACGTGAGGATCGCGGAGGATGGAGCCATTCGTTGGAGCGAAGACGTCGAGCTCTGTCCGGATGCGACGTACTTGAAGTTGACAGGCAAATCCCCAGAAGAGGCATTTCCGAATCTGAAGTCCACGGCTCATGCCTGAGCTCTGTCGATTCTACGGCGTGCGGATCAAGATGTACTGCGACGATCATAATCCGCCGCATTTCCACGCGGAGTATGGAGGGGATGAGGCACTGATCTCGATTGACACTCTGGACGTGATCGCGGGAGAGCTTCCGAGTCGTGCTCTCGGATTGGTCTACGAAAATGCTTGATGCCGTGCTGCTCTCACTGAACGGCGACTGTTCCGACATCGTGCGGTATCCGCCTTCAAAGTATGGAGGCATCATATCGCTACAAGTGAGAAACCGGCCGGAGGTGCTCGCTCAGATTACGGAGCGGTTGACACGATACCTGAGCGGCCAATCCGACCGAGAGCACTATCGGGGGAAGCTGCTGTTGGTTGAGGCGCATCGCATCCGTATCAGGGGCGCCGTCTAAGTGAAGGGACCCTCGCTGAAGACTGGACTCGTGAAGAAGAGGAAGAGGCATGGAAACACCTTCAGCCGGATCCGTAGTCCTGATCCCATTTCTCTTTTCGGACTTGTCCGAGTCAAAGCGGCGTCCAGCTGTGGTGCTGGCGGAGATCAGCCGGAAGGACTTCGTGTATAGTCAGTCCTCGTCCGCGAGCCGCCGCACCCGCCGCGGCAGCCACCACGCGAGGGCCAGGGCCGCCGCAAGGAGTCCGACCGGCATCCCGATTGATACACTCCATCCCAGCATTGGGAGCGCGTCCGCCCCGGTCGTGGCCACGTGGTAGGTGCTCGCCTGAATGGCGGCAAACAGCACGAGCATGGCGGTGGCGGTCCCGTACAGAAAGACCTGCACGTCGCGGCACACCACGCGCTTGGCCGCCGGGGCGAGGGCATCGTACTGCCGCTGATTCGGCACATTGATGGAGTCGGAGGCACGCCCAACCCACCCGGCCACGCCGTACAGCAGCGCCGCGACGGCCAGCGCGAGGCCGGGAAGGAGCATCCAGCGCATAGGGGTGGTGGCCCAGTACGCATCCGCGATGCCGACAAGGTTGAAGTGGTGCGGGATGCGAGCGGGCAACTGTGGGAGTGCCCATGCGCTCCCACCGACCAGAAAGAGCGCAAGCCCACCGTTGAAGAGATGGATCTGTCGGCGCATGGGGCAAGGCTCCGTTATCCTTCAGGCTCCGGCTCGGGCGTGGCGCCGCGGGGCACCTCCGCGGGGCTCGACTGGCTCTCCAGCACAACAGCCGGTTCGAGGGGGCGCACGGCGACGGTCTCGCCCGGCTCGTACAAATGCCGGTTGTCGGTGTGGACGAGGTACTCGTTCCCCTGGCAGCAGACCCGGTACGTGATGTCGTGTCCCTTAAACGACCGCCCCACCACCGTGGCCAGGGTGCCATCCGCGGCCTCATGCGCCTCCAGGGACAGGTGCTCGGGGCGCAGCGAGACAAGGACCGTGCCCTCTGCCTCCCGATCCAGGCCCACCGTGCCCAGAGGCGTGCGGGCTTCGGTGCCCGCGGCCTGCGACAGCAACAGGTTGGTGCGCCCCAGAAACTGCGCGACGAAGAGCGTACGGGGCCGGTAGTACACCGCCTCCGGCGTGCCAATCTGATCGATCTGTCCGCCCCGCATGACCGCCAGCCGGTCGGCAAACGAGAGCGCCTCTTCCTGATTGTGCGTCACAAACACGGCGCTCATGCCCTTGCTTTTTAGCAGCTCACGCACCTCCTGGCGCGTCTCTTGCCGGAGCAGGGCGTCGAGGTTGGAAAACGGCTCGTCGAGCAGAATCAAGTCCGGCTCCGGCGCCAGGGTGCGGGCGAGGGCCACCCGCTGCTGCTGTCCGCCCGACAGGTGCTGGGGCTGCCGGTCCTCAAAGCCACTGAGCCCCACCATCTCCAGCGCCTCCCGGGCCCGCTCATCCCGCGCAGCCGCCGGGCCCTCGTCCAGCCCAAACGCGACATTGTCGAGCACCGTAAGGTGCGGAAAGAGGGCGTAGTTCTGAAAGACAATGCCAATGGTGCGCCCTTCGGGCGAGACGTGCACGCCGGGCGCCGAGAGCGGCTCGTCCCGCAGCGATACGGTACCGGTGGTGGCCCGCTCAAACCCTGCAATGCAGCGGAGCGTGGTGGTCTTGCCACAGCCGCTCGGCCCCAGGATGGCAAAAATCTCGCCATCCTTCACGTCGAACGACACGTCGTGCACGACCGGCGGAGCCCCGGGGGCGAACCGCTTGCTCAGGTCTTGAACGGAGAGGATTGGTGTGTCCATGACGGAGATGGCACCAGATTCCAGGCCGTCTCGTTCCCCCGATGGTCCGTGTTGGCCGAAATTGCGCGCGGCTACGTGGCCTCCGACGGCGAGGGGCGCGCGGTCTGCTCCCGGAGCAGCAGCACGCCCACGAACAGGGCAGAGACGAACATGATGGTGAGGGCGTACGGGGCGGCCTGCCCAAAGAGCGCCTCCTCGGCGTAGCTCCACGTGTTGAGGGCGAGCGTCTCGAAGCCCACCGGCGCCAGCAAGAACGTGAGCGGCAGTTCCTTCATGGCTGAGAGAAAGACGAACGCCATGCTCACGAGCAGCCCGCGCCGCACCAGCGGAAAGGTGACGCTCATGAACGCCCCGAGTGGCGAGCGCCCCAACGAGCGGGCGGCTTCTTCGAGGTGGGGCGGGGCCTGGTAGAGCGCGCTCCGCACCGGCCCCACGGCCTCGGCCATGAAGTGGAGCGCGTAGGCCCCTACGAGCAGGGCGAGCGTCTGGTACAGAACCGGCACAGTGCCCAAGGAGAATACGATGAGCGCCAGCGCAAAGGCGAGGGGCGGCGTGGCGTAGCCCAGGTACGCGATCCGCTCCACCCCGCGGGTCCAGGACGAGGCATGCCGGACCCCCAGGTACGCCACCGGCAGGGACAGCAGCGCCGCAAGGACCGCGGCGGGTGCAGAGGCCCGCACCGAGTCCCAAAGAGCAGTCCCGAGGCCTGCCCACGGCAGCCCCGTCGCCGCCGAGTCGGCCATCCAGTACCCCACCGTGCCCGCCGGCAGCACCACCGAGGCGCCCGCCACGCTCAGCGCAAATGCGTACCCCACCCAGCGCCAGGCGCCCAGCCGGTGCAGGGTGGCCGAGCGGGCCGTGCCGCTGCTGGTCTGATGAAACAGCCGCCCCTTCAACAACCGCGCCTCCAGCACCAGGATGGCGGCGGTCAGCATCAGCAGTAGCAGCGCCAGTCCCGCCGCGTAGATGCGGTCGTAGGAGGCCGCGTACTGAATGTACAGCGCGTAGCTGAACGTGTCGTACCGCATCAGCGACACCACCCCAAAGTCCCCCAGCACGTGCAGCGCGATGAGGAGCCCACCGGCGAGCAAGGCCGGGCGGAGCTGCGGCAGCACAATCCGCACAAACACCTGCCAGCGGCTGTGCCCCAGCGCCTGGGCCGATTCTTCGAGGGCGGGATCGAGCCCCAGGAAGGCCGTGCGGAGGTTGAGGAAGAGGTACGGAAAGGTGGACAGGCTCAGGGCAAGGACGGCGCCGGTGTAGCCGCTCAGGCGCGGCACCACCAGGCCGAGCGTTTGGGCAAGGGTGCCGTACGGACCGGTCGTGGCCAGCAGGGCGTACGCCATCACGTAGCCGGGCACCGCGAGCGGGAGCACCCCCAGCAGCGTCAGCAATTTTCGGCCGGGCAGCGCCGTGCGGGTGGTGAGCCAGGCCATGGGCACCGCCAGCAGGCTCGTTCCCACGAGCACCCCAACGGTGAGCCCCACAGTGTTGCCCAGCAGCCGCACCGTGCGCCCCCGCGCCACCAGGTCCCACAGCGTCTGCGGATCGGCCTGGGCGGCGCGCAGCAGCAGGTACGCCAGCGGGATGAGCACGCCGCCCACCACCACGGCCACAGGGAGCGCTACGTACCAGCGGCTCCGGATCGCATCCAGTGCGCGGGATGTGTTCATCGCTGCGGGGGGGAGTGTCGGAATGCAGGCGTGCGGGCGCTTGCGGTTTGTCACGTCCTCCGCCCCGTCCGCCCAGGCGCCCAGACGCGATCACGCCAGGACGCTACAGGGCGCCCACATCTCGCAGAAGCGTGAGGGTGGGGTCCATCTCCTGCAGCTGCTGCAGATCAAACGTCGGGCTCAGCCGAAGGGCCTGCTCCACCGGCATCATGTACGCGGGCACAGTCGTCCCCTGCACCACCGGATACTCGTTCACCTGCGTCGCCGCATACGACTGTGCCTCTTCCGAAAGCAGAAACTGCAGAAACTGCCGGGCGGCTTCGGACTGGTCGCTGGCCCGCAGCGCACCGGCCCCCGTCACAAGCGCCAGGTTGCCGACGTCCCCGTCCTCGAAGTGATACATTTCCACCGGCGCAGAGGCACGCGGAGTGGCCTCCGCTTCCTCTTCTTCGTTCTCCTCCTCGTCGCCCTCGTACTCACCCTCGGCGCCCCCGTGCTTGAGGCGCAGCACGTAATAATGGTTGGTCAGTGCCACGTCAATCTCTCCCGCCTCCAGTGCGCGCACCATCGGCGTGTTGGAGGTGTAGCTCTTTGGAGTTAGGGCCTGCATCCGGGTCAGCCACGTGCGGGCCGTGTCGCGACTGGTCGTCACGCGAAGGGCCGTCACGAAGTCCTGGAAGCTGGAGTACGCGGGCGTCCACCCGATCCGGCCCTCCATGTCGGCCATGCCGGGCAGATCCAGGATCGAGTCCGGCAGGTCCTCCGGGCGCACTGTCTCGCTGTTGTAGGCGAGCACCCGGAAGCGGGTGGTTACGGGCACCCAGCGTTGGTTCGCGGGCACGAAGCGGTCGGCCCGGCCGGTGAGGGCGTCCGGCAGCTCGGCGAGCAGGTCGTTGTTGACGGCGTTGCCGAGCGCGCCGGTCGTATTGGCCCAAAAGACGTCGGCGGGCGTCTGGTCGCCTTCCTCCTGCAGCGCGGCCAGGAGCTGCGCGTCGGTGCCGTACTTCACGCGCACCGGCCTGTCGGCCTGCTCCTGGTACTTCTGCACCAGGGAGTCGACGAGGGGCTTGCTGCGCCCGGAATAAATCACGAGTTCGTCCTGCTCGCTCCCCCCACAGCCGAGCAGGGACAAAGCCAAAACGAGGACGAGACTAATGCTGAGGAGTCGCTTCATGGCGATGCGGAGTGAGTTCGGAGGTGTAATGCCTTGTTTAGATTGATTCTAAAGAAGGAAGGCGAAAGATGACACGGGTGGGATGGGCGGATCGGTTTAAATCGCAGAAACTCCACAGAATGCGCACGGGACCTGTGGGCGCGGACCTGTGCGACGCCGCGTCCCCCCGCGTGCCTCCGTGCCTCACCCTCGATCCGCAGCGAGGAGGCGTTCAATCGCGTCGAAGAGGCGGGCGGGCTGCTGGGCGCGCCTGCGCTCGCGAACGCCTGCCGCGAGGGTCTCGGCCCAGCGGTCCCGAAAGAAGCGACGGATGGACGCGGCCAGGGCGGACGGGGAGTCGGGGGGAACCACAAATCCCGCTTCCTCATGCGGAATGCTCTCCGCCAGCCCCCCCACGTCGGTCACCACCATCGGCCGCTCGAAGTGGGTGGCAATCTGGGCGACGCCGCTTTGCGTGGCCGACACGTACGGCTGCACGACGAGGTCGGCGGCGCAGAAGTACGTGGGCACGTCGCCGGAGGGAATGTACGCGTCGTGCCAGTGAACGTGCGCCTCCAGGCCGTGCTCACGGATGAGCCGGCGGTAGCGCTCGGGATCGTCGTACGGCTCGCCCGCCACCACGAGGTGCAAGTCGGGCACCGCCTGTAGCACCTCCGGCAGGGCCTGCAGGAGCACGTGCAGCCCCTTGTACTCGCGAACGAAGCCGAAAAACAGAATCACGGGCGCTTCCTCCGGCAGGTCGAGCGCCGCGCGCGCCTGCCCTGGGGGCACCGGATCGCCAAACCGTTCGTAGACCGGGTGTTCGATTTGTTCGATGTCGGCGTCGGGGCCCGCAAGGCGGCGGGTGTCGTCGGCCACAGCGTCGGACATGACGACGTGCCCGGCACAGGCGGACAGGAAGAAGCGGCTCAACCACGCGTCGCCGAGGTGTCGCTCGTGGGGCAGCGCGTTGTGGACGACGGCGAAGGACGGGAGGCCGTAGTGCCGACGCAGGCCCCGCGCCACGACGCCGTAGGCAGGGGCGAAGAAGGGCATCCAGTACTGAAAGACGACGGCATCGGGGGCGGCATCCCGCAGGGCAAATCCCGTCCGGAACCACGAGAGCGGGTTGATGGAGTCGAGCAGGCGCGGGGCGCCGCGGATGGCCGCGGGGGCGTCGCTATCGGGCTCGTACTGCGTCTTGCCCGGGAAGAGCAGCTCCGGATACTGCCGCGAGAAGCTCACGGGGTGCACGTCGTATCCACGGTCGGCGAGGCCCGTCACCGTCATCTCCGTAAAGTGGGCAATTCCGCCCCGGTACGGATGCATCGGCCCCACGATTGCAATCCGCATTTTTTCATCGTCCCCTTGTCCCATTTTTCGCTCTCACGTTCTCCTCAACGACCAACGATCAACTTTTTTCTAACCTTTCTTTTCCCCAAAGTGACAGCCACACGACTGCACACCACACCATCCTTTCATCATCGACCGTCGACGAAAGCCAATGTTGAAATGAGGCGATAAAAAACTGACAGATTGACCTGCTACCGATTGACCGAGCTCATGTCCGGGTAGCGATCGCCGGCCGCCGCCCCTCTCGGCGCAATCTCGTCGATGCGGTCAAGCTCTTCGTTGGTCAGCGATACGCGGAGCGCGCCCAGGTTTTCGTCCAGGTGGTCGGGATTCGTCGTGCCCGGAATGGGGACGATGTCGTCGCCCTGATGCAGCACCCAGGCCAGCGCCAGCTGTGCGGGCGTCACGTCCTTGTCCGCCGCCAGGCGCTTCACCTCATCGACCAGATCCAGGTTCTTCTGGAAGTTCTCGCCCTGGAAGCGCGGATTGTGGCGACGCCAGTCGTCCTCGGGCAAGTCCTCTGGCGACTGGAAGCGCCCCGTTAGGAAGCCGCGCCCCAGTGGGCTGTACGGCACAAAGCCAATGTCGAGGTCGCGGCAGGCCGGCAGGATGGCGTCTTCCGGGTCGCGGCTCCAGAGCGAGTACTCGGTCTGCAGCGCCGTGATGGAGTGCTCCTCGTTGGCCCGGCGAAGCGTCTCCGGCGCCGCCTCCGAGAGGCCCAGGTAGCGCACCTTCCCTTCCTCCACGAGCCGCCCCATGGCCCCCACCGTGTGCTCGATGGGCACCTCCGGGTCCACGCGGTGCAGGTAGTAGAGATCGATGGTATCGACATCGAGGCGGCGAAGCGACTCCTCGCAGGCCGTTTTCACGTAGCGGGGGCGGCCGTTGATGCCATGCATCGCGCCCTGTTCGTCCCGGACGATGCCAAACTTGGTGGCAATTGTGAGCTCGTGACGATGCGGCCCCAGGACGCGCCCCAGAAGCGTCTCGTTGGTGAAGGGGCCGTACATGTCGGCCGTGTCGAAGAACGTAATGCCGCGGTCGATGGCACGCTGAAGGGTCTTGATGGCGCGGTTCTCCTCGGGCGTACCGTAGAAGTCAGACATGCCCATGCAGCCGAGGCCGAGAGCAGAGACAGTGGGGCCGTCGTCACCGAGAGTGCGTTGGTTCATGAGTACGCAGACATGCGTTGGATGGGAGAGGAGACCGAAGCGTTCGGGACTGTTGAAGGCACGGGCCGGGCCCGCGATGGGTTCGTGCAGGAGACGTGCGCCCCCCTACCGCTCCCCCTTCAGCGTCTCTTCCAGGGGTTCTGAGAGCGCCGACTCGCCCACCACGTACGAGTCCGTTTCTTCCATGCGCGGCTGGATCACCATCTCCCCCAGCAGCCCCGTCGTAAACAGTTGTGCCCCAAACAGAATGAGGAGCAGGCCCAGCAGCAGCAGGGGTCGATCGCCCAGATAATTTCCGTACACGAGCTTATCGATCGTAAGCCAGAGGCTGATCCCAACCCCCGCCCCGAACGTGAGCGTGCCCAGCCCCCCAAAGAAGTGCATTGGGCGAACGGCAAACCGGGTCAGGAAGACGACCGTAATCAGGTCGAGAAAGCCCTGGATGAAGCGCTCCATCCCAAACTTCGTTTCTCCATGCTTTCGCGGATGATGCGTGACCGGCTGTTCGCCGACACGGTCGTACCCGGCCCACTTGGCCAGCAGCGGAATATACCGGTGCAACTCCCCGTACACATTCACATTTTTCACCACTTCGCGGCGGTACACCTTCAGCCCACAGTTGAAATCGTGCAGAGGCAGTCCCGAAATGAGGCGCGTGACCCAGTTAAAAAAGCGGCTGGGGACAGTCTTGCTCAGCGGGTCCCGGCGGTGCTTTTTCCAGCCGCTTACCAGATCATAGTCGTCCGCCTCCAACGTCTCGATGAGACGGGGAAGCTCCGCGGGCTCATCCTGAAGGTCGGCATCCATTGTCGCCACATAAGTGCCCTGCACCCGCTCAAACCCCACGGCCAGGGCCGCGGATTTGCCGTAGTTGCGCTGGAAGCGCAGGCCCACGAACCGGTCGTCCTGGTCGTGCAGCGCCTGCACAACGTCCCACGTCTCATCGCGGGATCCATCGTCGATGATCCAGACCCGAAAGGAGAGCCCGGCCTCCAGGCAGACCGACCGGATGCGGTCCGCCAGCTGCGGCAACGACGCCGCCTCCTCGTAGGCGGGGATCACGATTGAGAGGGTCGGCCGCTCGGGGTCGGCCGCAAAATGATGACGACTTGACTGCTCCACGAACAAGGGGGATGGTTATGGCCGTCGCTGACATGTCCTGCCTGTGCACTCGACACATGCAACGGGGAGCCAGCCCAAGAACGGTCGATCTCGCCGGTTGTGGCCGAGGGGGCGGATGGATCGGCGTGCCGCCTCCCGTTGACAGAACGGAACTCGGCAGTCGATCGTCCCGCGTTCGTTGTGAGTAGGCGAATCGGTTCCCCAGCGACTTGAGATACAAGACCCGCCCACTTTCACGCATCGATCGTCGCGTACTTGGCATTGCGCTCAATGAACTCGCGCCGCGGCTCCACCGAGTCGCCCATGAGCGTGGAGAAGAGCCGGTCGGCCGCGGCCGCGTCGTCGATGGTGACCTGCTGAATTTTGCGCGTTTCCGGGTTCATGGTGGTGGTCCAGAGCTGCTCCGGGTTCATCTCCCCGAGGCCCTTGTAGCGCTGCAGGCTCGGGCTCTTGCCGTCGGCCCGCAGCTCCTGCATGCGTTCTCGCATCTCGTCGTCGGTCCAGCAGTAGATCTCTTCACTGCCGTTCTGGATGCGATAGAGCGGGGGCAGGGCAATGTAGATGTTGCCCTTCTCGATGAGGGGGCGCAGCTGACGGTAGAAGAACGTGAGGAGGAGCGACCGAATGTGGGCCCCGTCCACGTCCGCATCCGTCATCATCACAATCTTGTGGTACCGGATCTCGCTCATGTCGAATTCCTCCTCCGTCGACGTGAGCCCAGTCCCGAGCGCGGTCACGATGTTCTGGATCTGATCGTGCTCCAGAATGCGGTCCAGGCGTGCCTTCTCCACGTTCAGGATCTTGCCCCGAAGCGGGAGGATGGCCTGAAAGTGCCGGTCGCGCGCCTGCTTGGCCGAGCCGCCCGCTGAATCTCCCTCCACGAGATAGAGCTCCCCATCTTCCGGGTCTCGCGTAGAGCAGTCTGCGAGCTTCCCCGGCAGCCCCCCGCCCGAAAAGGCGTTTTTGCGCTGTACCAGTTCGCGCGCCCTTCGGGCAGCCGCCCGCGCCTCCGCGGCCTGAATGACCTTTTCGATGATGCGCTCTGCCTGATCGGGGCGGTCCTCCAGCCAGCGGCCCAACTCGGTGTTGATGAGCGACTCCACAATGCCCTGCACCTCCGAGTTGCCGAGCTTCGTCTTTGTCTGCCCCTCAAACTGCGGCTCCGCCACCTTCACCGAGAGCACTGCCGTGAGGCCCTCCCGAAAGTCGTCGCCCGACAGGTCGAACTTCAGCTTGTCGAGCATGCCGTTTTTCTGCGCGTAGCGCTTCAGCGTGCGCGTCATCGCCCGGCGGAACCCCGTCACGTGCGTGCCGCCCTCGTGCGTATTGATGTTGTTGACGAAGGAGAGAATGTTCTTGTTGTACCCGTCGTTGTACCGCATGGCAAGCTCCACGGGCACCTCTCCCTCCGCGTCGGCAATGTAGATGGTGTCGTCGAGGATCGGATCGCGGGCCTCGTCGAGATAGTCCACAAACCCGACAATCCCCTCGTCGGAGTAGTATTCTTCCTCAGACAAGCCCGCGTCTTCCTCCCGGTGATCAGTGAGCGTGATGCGCACCCCAGCGTTGAGGAAGGCGAGCTCGCGGAGGCGGTCGGAGAGCGTCTCAAAGCGAAACTCCGTGGTCTTGAAAATATCGCCGTCGGGCCAAAACCGAATCCGGGTTCCCGTCTCTTCCTCCGGGCGCATGGGACGCATCGTGCGCACCGAGGCCTCGGGCACGCCGCAGACGTAGCGCTGCGTCCATACAGACCCGTCGCGCCAAACGGTGACCTCAAAGGCGGACGAAAGGGCATTGACGACGGAAACCCCCACTCCGTGCAACCCCCCGGAGACCTTGTAGCTGTCCTTGTCGAACTTGCCTCCTGCGTGGAGCACCGTCATCACTACTTCCAGCGCCGAACGATCCTCCACCGGGTGGCGATCAACGGGAATGCCGCGCCCGTTGTCCTGAACGGAAACGGATCCATCTTCGTGGATCTCCACCGCAACCTCATCGCAGTGCCCCGCCATCGCCTCATCGATGGAGTTGTCGACCACCTCGTACACAAGGTGGTGCAGGCCTCGCAGCCCTACATCTCCGATGTACATGGAGGGGCGCTTGCGAACCGCCTCCAGGCCTTCGAGCACCTGGATGTTGGACGCCGCGTAGGCGCTGATTGCACGATCAGGGAGATCCGTGGGGTCGCTCATGGGAGGTGGGGGATGGCTAACAAAGGACGCGGGGCGACCGTAGGAAGACGGCAGCAAAGGACTATTGGGCGCTTCGTATCCAACAGTTCCCTCCGATCGATGGTTCGGAGGTTGATGGATCTTTCGCCTGTTTCGCGGCGTCCCCTGCGGCCTGACTGCAGCCCCCTTGGCCCGGCGAGGCGTCAGCCATCTGTTGACGATGCGCCCGGCGGGCCGCCCACCGGCACCTCGTGTCGGGCCCACACCACCACGCCGATGCCCTGCTCCAGCACCTCTGTCAGGCCGGGACCGCGTGCCGCCTCGGACGCCTGTTCGATATAGCGCGCCATCGCGTCCCGCGTCCGGCGCGTCTCCTCCACGAGGGCCTCCGACACGTTGGGGTACAGACTAAGCAAGTGCTGGTGCATGTTTTGCGCGCACTGCTCGGCCCGGCGCAGCTTCAGCAGCACATCGAAGTGGCGCACGGCGCGGGGCAGGGGAGGGTCCTCTTGGTGCACCAGGGGCACCCGGCTCTGAGCCACCTGCATGAGCAGGTCCATGAGCGTGTGGCCGACTGTGTGCAGCCGAGCGGCGGCGCGGGCGGGCGGCGCCTGGGCCGATGGGTCGCGCCCGGCCCGGCGCTCCGCCACCGACTCGCGCACGGAGGCGGCGGTGGAGAGGGTGGCCAAGAGGGTCATCGACTCCAGCACGGCGGCGGAGTCGGGGGAACCGGTGGAGGAACGATCACTCATGAACAGATTGGACCAAAACGAACGGACGAGATACGCGCAGTCTTGCGGGCCGTAGAACATAGAATGCGAGGCACGGGGAAACCCTGAATCCGCCCTCCTCAAATCCGCCCTTTGCCAGACGCTCCCAAGCTCCCCTTCCTGCACCACTTCCCACGCCTCCCCCCATATTGAAGCCCTACACCTCCAGGCGCCTACACCTCCAGGTACCGAACGAACTCGTCGACCAGCTCTTCGAGCTCTTCGTCCTCCTCCCCAAAGGCCGCCACCACGTGATAGCCGTGGTGCTCCAGCACATGGCGGACGCGAGTCGTGTCTTTGACATTCAGCTTCAGCGTAACCCGGATCGTCTCCGTTGAGGTATCCGGCAGTTCGGAGGCGACGGCCAGCACCTTCGCTTCGTTCTGCTCGATGACGTGGATGAGCTTGGCAAGGGCGTAGTCGCGCGGGTCCACTTCCAGGGCCAGAATCGCTCCGCTCTGGCGCGTCGAGAGCATGCGCGCGAACTGATCAAAGATGTCGTGGCGGCGCAGCACCCCCAGGTACTGCCCGTCGGAGTCAGCCACGGGGATGGTACTCAGGTCGTGCTCCACCAGGGTCCGGGCGGCGTCGAAGATGTGCGCCTCAGGCGGCACGCTTACAGGACGCCCAATGAGCAGAGACTGAACGGCCTCGTCGGGCCCTTCGGCGTCCATCAGGCGTGCTTCGGAAATGATGCCCACAAGGCGTCCGTCGGCACCAACGACGGGGAGGTGGCGCACGTGGTGCTCCATGAGCAGTCCCAGGGCCGTCTCGACCGAGTCGGTGGCCTGCAGCGCAGGGGTTGGGGAGTGGATGGCGTCACGTACTTTCATAGCGATGAGGGCACAGGGAGAAGATAGCAACAAGGGAGGGGATGCGCCCGGCCTGTGCGGCGTCGTGAGACGCCCGGGAGACGCGGGGCTGGTTTGCTGGCCTCCTGGCTCGGCCCCGGGCAGCACTACCGGTCCGGCAGGGAGGCCGCCTCGTCCACGGCTTGGAAATCGCCGATGGGGGCAAGGGCTTTCCGGAGGCGAGCCTCATTGCGCGGGGCAGCACGAAAGTGCATTCGGGCAACGGCCTGCGCATCGTCGGCCGCACCATTGAGCCGGGCTTCTGCCATTCCGTTCTGGGCGTAGAGGTAGTCCTCGTGGAGCACGTCGGCCAGTTCGTGTACGCGGGCAATGGCTTCGGGCTCACTCACGGGAATGTACGCCAGCCGCTCCACATAGTCCCGCCGGATGAGCGAAAGTAGCTCTTCTTTCAGGGTGTGGAGGCCAATGCCGCGCAGGGCCGAGAGAAACACCGCGTCCGGATGGTCTCGTCGCAGGCGACGGAGAAGCGTGCGATCGTCGAGGGCGTCCACTTTATTGAAAACCGTGAGGGTCGGCTTGTCCCGCGCCCCCAGCTCGCCGAGCGTCTCGGCCACGACCCGGATGTGGTCCTCGTAGTTGCGGTGCGTAACGTCTACCACATGGAGCAGAACGTCGCTCTCGCGCACTTCATCGAGCGTGCTTTTGAAACTTTCGATGAGGCGGTGGGGGAGCTTCCGGATGAACCCGACCGTGTCGGACATGAGCACCTCTTTGCTCGCATCCAGCTCCACGGTGCGGGTCGTCGCATCGAGCGTAGCAAAGAGACGGTCTTCGGCAAGAAGCTCCTCGTCTGCCAGGGCGTTGAGGAGCGTCGACTTGCCCGCATTGGTGTAGCCCACGAGCGAGGCGGTGGTGTACGCGTTGCGGCCCTTGCGCTGGGTTGTGCGCTGCCGGTCGATCTCGTCCAGCTTGTCCCGCAGCTTTGCCATGCGCTTGTCGATCATACGCCGGTCCATCTCAATCTGCGTCTCCCCCGGCCCTTTGGTGCCGATGCCTCCCTCCTGCCGAGAGAGGTGGGTCCATCGACGCGTGAGCCGAGAGCGCAGGTAGTCGAGCTGGGCGAGCTCCACCTGCGTCTTGGCCGCTCGCGTCTGGGCACGGCTCGCAAAGATGTCCAGGATCAACCCGGAGCGGTCCAGCAACTTACAGCCAACCTTCTTCTCAATGTTCTTGACCTGAACGGGGGTTAGCTCATCGTCAAAAATGACAAGGTCTGAGCCCCGCTGTGTGGTGAGGCGGGCCAGTTCGTTCACCTTCCCCGCCCCAATGAACGTCGCCGGGTCGGGGCTGTTGAGCGACTGGGTGAGCCGGTCGGTCACCTCTGCCCCGGCGGTGCGGGCGAGGTGCTCCAGCTCATTGAGATGATCGCGCACTTCCCAGCGCGACTCTCGGGGGGTAATGACCCCGACGATGATGGCGGTTTCGGCGTCTTCGGTTTTCTGTTCAGGGGTAAACAATGCGGCACAGGCAGCTTGTTCGGGAAAGGCGGCGAGAGGAGGGACTGCCCCGGCGGCGTGTGTTCTGCCGGAGGGGTTCAACCAAACTACATACGGTTTTATTCTGGACGCGGGAATTTGTTGCAGGGCTGCCCAATTCGGGGCACAGGTCCGGAGAGACCTGGGGCCGAGGGGCGGGACAAACATGCTACGGGGCGGCCCCGTCACGCGGACGCGCGCTCCGGCGTCCAGAGGCGCGCCACTCCCATTTCTGCGAGCAACGCCCCCAGTGCCAGGGCCAAAAACACGTTCCAAATTTCGACCCCGGCGCGGCGGGTGCGCAAGGCCTCTGCGAGGTCGGTGCTTCCGGCCTCCGAGACAGCCTGTACGGAGGCCCCGGTGGCTGCTTGGAGCGTCTGCGCTGCCGTCGCGGGCGGGGCGGAGCGAAGGTTGGATTCTGCGGGCGCACTGTTGATGGCGATGCGCTGCACCTGGGTCGCCCCGTCCTGCACCGCGTACGCGCCCGGTGTGACGGGGGCAGTGTCAAGGATCAGCAGCGTAGCGCCGAAGAGGTTGCGCTGCTCGGGCCTCAGCTCCAGCCCCTCCGGGCCAACGAGACGAAGCGACGCGGCAGGCGCCACGCCCGTCACCCGGAGCTCCGCCGGGCGCCCCGCCACCAGCTGCTTGCCCGCCACCGACGTGCTGGCCGACAGGTAGTAGACCGAGCGGTACAGAAGCGGGACGAATAGGCCCCGCACGGGCAAGTCGCTCCAGGCGCGGGTGGGCGCCACGGCCATGAGCAGGAGCCGCCCGCTGCCGTGCCGCACCTCGTGCAGAAACGGGCGCCCGTTGGAAAGCTCGATGAGGGACTGCCCGGATTGTCCCGACGGACGGAAGTTCAGGGTGTAGTGGAGGTCCGGCTGCTCCACAGATGCTTCGTCGTCGCCACGCTGCTGCTGAAAGACGCCCTCGAAGAGCGGGTGCGCCAGGTCGACGCGCCCAAAGGAGGCCACCGTGCGGTCGGCCCCGAGGGCCCCGCTAAACCCGCGGACGGACCCCGCCCCCACGGCCCCGAGCAGCGCGTTGTAGTCATCGGGCCGTGCCTGCGCGTTGGGAAACAGGAGCAGTCCACCGCCCCGGTTCACGTACCGCGCGAGGGCCTCCACTTCGCCACTCGACAACGACCGCGGGCCCACGAGAAGCACCGCATCGTACTGGCCCAGCTCCGCGGAGGCCAGGTCCTGCTCGGGGATGGAGGTGGTCCGGAGCGCAATCCGGTCGGCAATCATTTCGGACGAGAGGGCAAGGTCCACGTACCGGGGGGCCTGCCCCTCGCCCCGCACCCGCAGCACGCGGCGCTCTTCGGGCACGTGCAGCGTGAAGTGGTGGCGGTCGTCGGCCGGAAAGTCATCGTCCTCCGTCGCCACCGCTCCCCCGAGCCAGCCCCGCTCCTGGGGCGTCACGGTGAAAGAGACCGTCGTCTCCAGGCCCGGCTCCAGCGTGGTGGTGGCCTGGGCCACGCGTTCGCCCGCGAGGTAGACGCTCGCCACGTAGTCGGGCAGGGGATCCGGGCCGTGGTTTACGAGGGTGGCCTCCAGCTGCACCGGCTGGCCCACTTCGGCGATGCGGCTCGTCACGGTCACGTCCGCAATGCCCACGTTGGATTGCCGACGCGTATCGACCGGCAGCAGCTGCACCGGCAGGTCGTCGGGGAGGGCCGCTTCCAAAGAATCGCCCAGGGTGCTGGCCTGGAAGTCGCTCGCCACGTAGAGCGCCGTCTGGGGCAGATCGGACTCCGAGGCGGCCTGCGCAGCGCGTTCGAGGGCCTGCGCCAGCGGGGCGCCCCCCGCCTGCGGCTCCAGCTCCGCCAGGGCCTGCCGGGCCACGTCTGCATTGGCAATCGGTGCAGGACGCCGCTCCTCCGTGCGCGCCGTGGGCCACAGCAGCACCTCGTCGCCCTCCTCCACCGCGTCCAGCACGCCCTGCGCGTGCTGCACCGCCTGGTCGAAGTACGAGCCCCCGTCCCCGTCGGCCGCCATGGACAGCGAATTGTCGACGACGACCACGTGCGTGGTGGGCGCCGTCCCCACAGCGCCGCCCAGCGAGCCGGTGAGCGTGGGCTGGGCGAAGGCCATGACCAGACACGCAATGGCCAGCATGCGAAGGGCCAGCAGCAGCCACTCCTTAATGCGCACGCGCTGCACCGCCGATTCTTGCAGCTCTTTGACGAACGCCAGCGAGCTAAACTCGACCGTTTGGGGCTGGCGCAGGTTGAAGAGGTGCAAAAACAGCGGCATCGCCACCGCCGCCATTGCCAGCAGGGCAAGGGGGTTTAAAAACGACACGGCGCGCAGGGGACGAACAAGGGGCGACGCGAAGGGACGGCTGCTACCGCTCGCCGGGACCCTGCGTTCCACCTCCTCTTCACGCAGGAACGCCGGGCCGCCTCACGAGACGACCCGGCGCACATCGTCGATGGTTTTACTTCTCCCCCGGCTAACGCCGAAGGGGGTACGGCTCCTTCGCGCATCCTCAATACTCTAAAAATATAGTGGTAGCACCACGTCGATCCCGTGGATCACACCATTATCCACGACGATGTCTGCAGTCTCAACGGTTGCGCTAACAGCTGCGTCCCCTTCTCCAAACGCTACGGTGACCGTACCTGTATTTTCATCTCGCTCCACTGTCAGGTCCGTTCCCTCCAGAGTTTCAACCGACGTTGGGGACGTCGGCACGTCCGCGGCGAGGAAGACGCTGTCCAGCACGTGGTGTTGGAGGATCGGGGCGAAGTTGTCCAGATCGATTTCAAAACTCTCGATACTGCCATTGTTGTTTGCGTCGAAAGCGTTCAGGAGCGCCTCGTTGGTCGGGGCAAAGATGGTCCGACCGTCGTTTGCGCCCGGGCTGCGGAGGGCCGACTCGAGCCCAGCCTCCTTCACCAGGCGGGCGAAGATGGTGAATCGCGGCGTGAGCGTTGCGCGGTCCACCGCGTCGATGAGCAGGTTGTCGACGACGTGCACCACCCCGTTGCTGGCCTCCGCGTCGGCGTTCGTGACCGTCGCCCGGTTCACCGTCACGCCATCGGCTGTTCCGATCGTGAGACTGTCGCCGGAAAGGGTTTCAACAACCTGTCCGTCACTGAGCTGGCCCGAGGCAACCGCGCCAGACACCGCGTGGTCCTCCACGACCTTCTGGGTGACCTGTCGGTTGAGCGACGGATTGAGGGCGGGCGAAAAGGCCTCGTCGACGGGAGCAAACACCGTAAAGGGCCCGTCATTTTCGAGCGTTCCCGCCAGGCCTGCCTCGTCGACGGCGGCTTCGAGAGAGCTCAGGACCCGCACTTCCTGAATGTACTGGGCAATGGTGGGCGTTTGCGGATTCGAGTCGCCCAGGTCTTTGTCCGTGAAGGCGTCGCAGCCGGCGGTAACGAGGGCCAGGGCCAGAAGCCCGGCACCGAGCGCGAGGCCTCGGCGAAAACGTGTAGCGAGATCAATCATCGCGAGAGCAGGGGTTCAATTCGAGAGCAGAGGGAGCAGAGAACGGGACCCGGCAGGACGGCCCCAGGCGCCTTCGGGGCCGTCGCCACGCGGTGCTACAGCGAGACCGTGAGCCGGCTGTAGAGGAACCGACCGTTGAAGCCCATGGGGTGAGCGCGGTTGTACGGAAGGATGATGTCGAAAGTATCCTTCTCCGGATCCAGGTCCGGGTAGTTGTCGAACAGGTTTCGCGCCCCAACGGCGATGTTCACCTGATCGTTGAACAGGTTGTAGCCAATCTCTCCGCCGAAGACGTATTCGGCGCCGAGGGTGTACTCGTCCGGCGCATCATCGTCGGCATTCAGCAACTCGCCGTAGCGGGCCCCGCGGAGCGTCAGGTCCACCGCGCCAGCCGTCAGCGAGGCGGTCAGCTTGGCGGTCGTCTCCGGAAGCGAGCCTTCCGTAAGCGCCCGACGGTCGTCCGGCGCCAGAATCACGCTCCCAAACTCCGCGTCCAGCGTCGTCGGGTTGCGCGGGCCGCCCGTAATTTCCGTGTCCGTCCAGTTGAACGCGCCGCGCAGCTGCAGCTGCACCCCGTCGGCCAGGAGGGCCGCGTACTTCGTCGTCACGTCAATGCCCTCCGTGTTCGTGTCGATCGCATTGGTGAAGAAGCTCGCGGTTTCGGCACCAGTTCCCTCCAGTTCTGCGCGGATCTGGTCGTCACCCTGTCGATTTGGGTCGTCTTCTCCAAGATCGCCCGAGAGCGTGATGCGATCGTCCACCTGGATGTTGAAGTAATCCACCGAGAGCTGAAACCGCTCGAAGGGCTTGAGGATAACGCCCCCGCTGATGTTGACCGAGCGCTCCTCCTCCAGGTCCGGGATGCCCAGGGCATTCCCGACCCCACTGTTGATGCGGAAGATTCCGGTCTGCACCGGCTCGTTGTCGATGAAGGTGGTCGACACCTTCGAGAAGAACTTCTGGGCCTGGTTGGGCGCGCGGTAGCCTGTCTGCGCCGTTCCCCGAAAGGCCAGCTGCGGGATCGGCTCGAAGCGGAGAGCCACTTTTCCGTTGACGGTGGAGCCAAAGTCGCTGTAGTTCTCAAACCGCCCTGCGAGGTTGACCTGCAAGGGATCGATCAGGTCGGTCTGCAGGTCGACGTACGCCCCCACGTTGGTGCGCGTCTCGTCCACCTCCTGCTCCGGCCGGAAGCCCGGGAAGACCTGCGCCCCCTGCGCCGGCAGCCCACCGTTTTGGCTGATGTCCCACGGACCGCGGACGTACGACGCCTCCTCGCCCGCCTTCAGCTGGTAGTTGTCGGCCCGCACGAGCGCGCCCGCCGCCACGTTCAGCGGCGACGCGAAGCCCAGCTCGTAGCCGCGATTCACGTCCACCTGCAGCACCGACTGCTGCAGCTGCACGGCCCCGGCGTAGAACTCAGTCTGGTTGCCAGCCTGGGTTGGGCCGTTGGTGGCATTGAGGGAATTGGTGATGTTGTACTGAAAGTAGTTGAAGCCCGTCTGAGCGCTTACGTCGTAGGTCCACTCATCGAGCATGCCACGCAGCCCCACAACAACCGACCCGTCGTTGATCGGGTTCTCGAAGTTGGGCAGGAAGCCCTCCGGCGCGATCTGTGGCCAGTTGCCGCTATCAGTCCCCTCGCGGTAAAAGCCCTGGCCCTTGCCCTTGCGGTAGCTGTATCCGCCAAACGCGTAGAGCTCCGTCGGCTGGTCGGCGTCAACGTTGGCGAGCGGATAGGCGCCGTTTGCCCAGAGCAGCAGGTTTTCCGAACGCCCGTCGCCCCAGTGGAAAGCCGGCTGCTCCACGGAGTTGTTTTTGTCGACGATGTCGAACAGCCCATCGCCGTCCGGGTCGGCAATTTCGTCCCCGCCTTGTCCCGCGGGGCCCAGATTGTAGCTTGCCGGGCCCGCCCGGTTGGTGGGCGTGCGGAGGCGATACTCGCCGAAGAAATTCAGGAATCCCCCGTCGTCGCCCAACTCTACGCCGAAGGAGGGGCGGACGCTGTACGTGGTGCCGTCGTTCGGATACGGGTCGGTCACGTAGCCCCCGATGCGCGTTTCCACCGTCGGGTCGAGGGGTTCGTTCTTGAGGCGCAGGTTCACCACGCCCGCAATCGCATCGGAGCCGTACTGCGAGGAGGCCCCGTCCCGCAGCACCTCAATGCGCTCGATGGCGTTGGCCGGAATCGCGTTCAGGTCGATGGGGCTGGAGCCGCCCGAGACGCCCGCGCCCAGCCGGTTCACAAGGGCCGACTTGTGGCGCCGCTTGCCATTGACGAGCACCAGCGCCTGGTCGGGGCTCAGGCCGCGAAGCGTAAAGGTGCGCAGCGCGTCCATCCCGTCGGAGAGCGTGTTCTGCGGAAAGTTGACCGACGGGGCGCTCTGCTGAAGAATGCGACCGGTCTCGAACGCGCCGGACGTTTGGATCTCTTCTGTGCTGTACACGTCGACCGGCACTGCCATGTCCTCCGCCGCCATGTCGCGGGCCCGGGACCCCACGGTCACGGTCACGCCTTCTCCCTGAAGCGGGGCGCGCTCCATCGTGAATGTGCGGCGTACGTCTGCCCCGGCCTCAAAAGAAAGCTCTTCTTCGATCGATTTGTACCCGACGAACGTGACCCGAACGGTGTACGTCCCGGGCGCGATGCCGTCGATCGAGTACGAGCCGTCGGGGCCGGCGGCCGTGCCGTAGTCCGCATCGAGAAGGACAACGTTGGCCCCGGGCAGGGGACCGCCGCCGGTGTCCACGACGCGTCCCATGAGGGTGGCGTTCTGCTGCGCGGCGGCTGGCCCGGCGGCCCATAGCGCCCACGCAAGGCTGGCGAGCAGGACGGTGAAAGCGTAGCGTATCGTCATGACGGAAAGAGCGACATCCGAGAGAAGCAGGCGAGAATGCGCGTACCGAACGACGGAGTTAAGATCCGCTGAACGATGCATTACGATATGGAGAAGATTTCTGACTGTCAAGTCTCGGCGTGTCGCCGGGGCGTCTCGGGGCGGAAGTTCCCAGAATGTATCCCAGAACGATAAGCGACGGTCCTCTGGCGGTCGCGTCCCTACAACCCAACCGCTGCGCCGATTCCTCGTGGGTCGGAGCCGCCGAAAAACACACGCTCTGGGCCGGGCTGCTCCGGATGCTTTATGCGGAGGCCCTGCGCCCGTCCCCACTGCGGAATGCCCCCAAACACGCCCATTGTCACGGGCCAGCCACGCGCCCGCAGGTTCCACACCACATCGCGCGGCAGCGCATTCTTCTCGTAGCTAAGGGCCCGCGGCTTCCACTGGTGGTGAATGCGCCCCGCCGCCACGGCCTGCTCAATGTCCATCCCGTGGTCGATCACGTTCATAATCACCTGGAAGGTGGTCGTAATGATTGTCGACCCACCCGGCGCGCCAATCACCAGAAAGAGGCGGTCCTGCGGGTCCTCCACGATTGTCGGCGACATGGAGGAGACCATGCGGCGATCCGGCGCCACCAGGTTGCGCTCCGTGCCCGAGAGCCCGAACTGGTTCGGCACGCCCGGCTTCAGCACGAAATCGTTCATCTCGTTGTTCATGAAAAAGCCCGCCCCGTCGACGACCACCTTCGAGCCGTAGCCGCTGTTGAGCGTCGTCGTCACGCTCACGGCCATGCCGCTGCTGTCGGCCACCGAGTAGTGGCTCGTCTCCATCGACGCGGTGCCCATCGCCGGCTCGCCCGCCTTGAGCGAGTCGCTGGGCGTGGTGCGCAGTGAGTCGTACGACGCCATCCGCCGCCGCATATAGTCCTTCTGGATGAGGCCCTCCGTGGGCACCTCTACGTGATCGGGGTCTCCCAACCACTTGGAACGATCCGCGAAGGTGCGGCGCATGGCCTCGCCGATGTAGTGCACCGTGGCGCTGGAGTTGTACCCCATCTTGCCGATCGGCTTCATCTCCGCGGCGTTGAGCAGCTGCGCAATGGCGACGCCGCCGGAGGAGGGCGGTCCCATCGAGTGCACCTCGTAGCCGCGGTACGTGGTGGAGACCGGCTCGCGCTCCACCGCCTCGTACTCCGCAAGGTCCTGCTTGTCGATCAATCCCCCGTGCTCGGCAAATTGCTCGGCGATGAGCCCGGCCGTCTTGCCCTTGTAGAAGCCCGCCCGGCCTTGATTGCGAATGCGCACGAGCGTCTCGGCCAGGTCCGCCTGCACGAACCGCTCGCCGGGCCGGTAGCGCATCGTCGAGTCGCCTTTGGTGAAGTACTTTTTGGCCGACGGGAACGCTGCGAAGTCGTCGTAGGTCTCGTTCAGGTCCTCCGCGAGGGCGTACGGCAGCGGAAAGCCCTCCCGGGCCAGTCGGATGGCGGGGGCCATGACGGTGGCACGGTCGAGCGTGCCGTATTTCTCGAGGGCCTTCAGAAGGCCTGCCACGGTGCCGGGCACGCCGGAGGCGAGATAGCCGCGGCGGCTGCGAGAGCGCACGGCGTTTCCCTCTTCGTCCAAGAATTTCTCTTGCGTGGCGCCGCTGGGCGCGTCCTCGCGGTGGTCGATGGTGGTGACCGACCCATCGGGCCGCCGGATGACCATAAAGCCGCCGCCCCCGATGTTGCCGGCCCACGGGTGCACCACGGCCAGCGCAAAGCCAGTGGCGACGGCCGCATCGACGGCGTTGCCGCCCTTCTCCAGCATGGCCACGCCCGCCGCGGCGGCCCGCTCTTTTGCCGCCACCACCATGCCGTGCTCGGCGTACGTGGGCGTAGGGACGGGCACCGTGGACACTGCCGGGTCGTCCGGGACGGCGGGGCCGGGAGCCGACGGCGCCCAGGCCGTCAGGCCCAGAACGGCGATGGCAAGAAGACAAACAATGCCCAGAACACGTGTTTTTGCAGGCTGAAGCATGGGGGCGGATGAAGAACTGTTGTGGGGGCAAATGGATCTTCAAAGGTAGAAGCGGCTTTCCCGAAAGGCAATCCCCAGGCCAGCAGCGGGAAGCGCACCTGGGTGCCTTCCATTCGGAAACGGCCGCGGAACCGGGAAGCGCGCCGGCGATGTGATAAAACGCAGAAAAGCAGTCCATACTCGATGCGCGGTTCGCTCGATCGTGCTTCACTCGCGCATCGCCCACCCGCACGCGCCTGATGTCTTCGCCCCCGCTCCTCCACCATCGCCTGATTGCGACCGCCAAGGCCGCCCGCCTCTCCCCGGTTGAGGTGCTCCGGCGCGCCCTGCTGGGCCCCCTCGCGCCCCCCGATCGGCCCGGGACCCGCCACACCCTGCTGGCGGTGTGCCCCAACTCCGAGGCCGTCGCCCGCGCGGCCCTCCTCGCAGCCCAGGACGCCCGCACGCCGCTTCTCTACGCCGCCACCCTCAACCAGGTGGATCGCGACGGCGGCTACACCGGCTGGACGCCCCAGGCCCTCGCCACGTTCGTGCAGGAGGAGCGCGAGCGGCTGGGCGTAACGGTGCCGGTTCTGCTGGGGCTGGATCACGGCGGCCCCTGGGCCAAGGACGCCCACCGCACCGCTGGGCTCGGCGCCGAGGCCGCCCGCTCTGCGGCCCACCGCTCGATTGCCGCGTGCGTGGCGGCCGGCTACGACCTGCTCCACCTCGATCCGGCTGCGGGGCCGCCCAATGCCGACGCTCCTCTCCCCATCGACACGCTGGTGGACCGTACCGTGTCGCTCCTGCGCCACGCCGAGGCGGCCCGCCACCGCCATCACCGCGCGCCCCTCGCCTACGAGGTGGGCAGCGACGATCCGCGGGCGGGCCTGGACCGCCCGGAGCGCCTGCGCCGCTTTCTCCAGCGCCTGCACGCGGCTCTTTCGTCCCACGACCTTCCGCCTCCCTCGTTCGTGGTGGGCGACCTGGGCACGCGGCTCGATTCGGGAGCGTTCGATGCGGGACGCGCACAGGCACACGTGGGCGCGGCTGCCGAGTTCGACCTCCTGCTGAAGGGACACTTCACCGATGCGGTGGACGTCCCGTCGGCGTACCCGCTGAGCGGCGTGGGCGGGGCGAACGTGGGCCCGGGGCTGTCGGCGGTGGAGGCCGCGGCGGTGCGCGATCTGGCGCGCCTGGAGGCGCAGCTTGGCGCTGCCTCCGGCATCGATGCGGCGTTGCGGACCGCGGTGGTGGACAGCGGTCGGTGGCGCAAGTGGCTCCGCCCCGCCGAGCAGGCCTGTGCGTTTGACGACCTGGCAGAGGAGCGGCAGCGCTGGCTCGTCGAGACCGGCAGCCGCTACGTGTGGACGCGCCCGGAGGTGGAGGCTGCGCGGGCCCGCCTCTACAAACACGTGGCGCCGTACCGCGACGCGGAGGCATTCGTGCTGTGGCGCATCAAAACCGACATCCTGCGCTACATGCACGCCTTCAATCTCGTCGGCCTCGCCGATCGGCTCCGGACGGCCCTCTCGGAGGACGTGCCGTAGCCTCCGGTCGTGTCGACGGTCATGTCGACTCCCTGAACGTTCTGGCAGGACGCCCCCGTCCGTACTCCTTCGCCCGGGCCAGACGCCGCTACCGCTTCATGGCCAGCGTCACCCCGTCCGCCAGCGGAAGCATCGTCAGGTGCACCCGGTCGTCCTCGTGCAGCTTCTCGTTGAGGCGCTGGAGGGCCCGCACGCTCTCGTCCTCCACGTCCGGATCGGCCACGCGCCCGTCCCGAAACACATTGTCCAGCGCGATGACGCCCCCAGGCCGCAGCAGCTCCAACGACTGCTCGTAGTAGGTGTCGTAGCGCTCCTTGTCCGCGTCGATGAACGAGAAGTCGAACGTGCCCGCCTGCCCCTCGTCGAGCAGGGCCGCCAGGGTCTCGTGAGCCGGGGCGATGCGGAGGTCGATGCGGTCGGCCACGCCGGCGTCGTTCCAGTAGCGGCGCGCCACAGACGTGTACGCCTCGCTCACGTCGCACGCCACGAGCGTTCCCGTCTCCGGGAGCGCCTGGGCCACCGCAAGCGCACTGTAGCCCGTGAAGACCCCGACTTCGAGCGTCCGCCGCGCGCCGATGAGCCGGACAAGGAAGCGCAAGAACTGCCCCTGCTCTGGGGCAATCTGCATGTTGGACTTGGGGTGCTCGGCGGTTTCTTCGCGCAGCCGGGTCATCACCGCCGGCTCGCGGAGCGACACCGACAGGAGGTACTCGTGCAGCGCTTCCGAAAGGCCGATGGACTGCGTGGACATGGGACAGGGTGGAACATCGGGGGCATGACGACACGTGTTGACCTCCCAAACGCCCTCATGCCGCGAACGTTTTTTTGATCGCCGGGTACAGACATTGGAAGTTCTCCAAGCCCTTGCGTCCGTCCCCCACCGTTCCATGTCTCCTCCTCAGATTCTTTGGGTCGACGACGAGATCGACCTGCTCCGGTCCCACGTCCTGTTTCTGGAAGACAAGGACTACGACGTGAAGACTGTGGCCAACGGAGCCGACGCCGTCGACCTTGTGCAGCAACGCCCGTTCGACGTGGTCCTGCTCGACGAGCAGATGCCGGGCATGGAGGGCCTCGAAACGCTCGACCACATCAAGCGCGAACGACCGGAGGTGCCGGTGGTGCTCGTGACGAAGAGCGAAGAGGAGGACCTGATGGAGGCGGCCCTCGGCAACCAGATCAGCGACTACCTGACGAAGCCCGTCAACCCCAGCCAGATTCTGCTCACCTGCAAGCGCCTGCTGGAGCAGTCCCAGATCCGCCAGGAAACCCTCTCGCAGCAGTACCTGCAGTCGTTCACCCAGATCTCGCAGGACCTCCGGCGCGGCCTCTCGCTGGAAGAGTGGGAGGAGCTGTATCAGAAGCTCGTGCGGTACGACCTGGAGCTGACGGACGACGAGAACGCCCGCCAGATCTTTCAGGACCAGTTTGAGGAGGCCAACCGCGCCTTCGGCACGTTTGTAGAGGAGCACTACCCCGACTGGATTGCCCGCGTCGACGAGCCGCCCGGCAACGACCGCCCTGTGCTCTCCCACGAGGTGGTGCCCGAGTTTGTGCTGCCAGAAACGGGCGACGCGCCTGTCGTCTTCTTCGTGGTCGACTGCCTGCGGTACGACCAGTGGCTGACGCTGGCCGAGCTGCTGCGGCCGCACTATCACGTCGACACGGACTTTTACATGAGCATCCTGCCCACGGCTACGCCCTACTCCCGCAACGCCATCTTTAGCGGCCTGCTGCCCGTGGACCTGGTGGATCGCTTCCCGAAGGCGTGGGAGACAAGTGAGGAAAGCGAGCACAGCCGCAACCAGTACGAGGAGGCGCTCCTCCACCACCAGCTCGACCAGCACCACCGCGGCGACCTGCGCGTGCGGTACGACAAGCTCATTACGGGCGAAGATGGGCAACAGCTGGCCCGAGATGCCGCCAACCTGACCCAGCACGACCTGAGCGCCGTCGTCGTCAACTTTATCGACATCCTCGCCCACAGCCGCTCGGAGTCGGACGTGCTCCAGGAGCTGGCGCCGGACGAGGAGGCCTACCGTGCCCTCACGCGCACCTGGTTCGAGCACTCCTGGCTCTACGACATGCTGCGCGCCCTCGCCAACACGAACGCCACGGTCGTGCTCACCACCGACCACGGCGCCATCCGCAGCCTGCAGTCCACCCGCGTCATCGGCGACCGCGAAACCTCGACCGCCCTGCGCTACAAGTACGGCGACAACCTGAAGTGCGACGCGGACGACGCCATCTTTGTGCGCGAGCCGGAGCGGTTTGGGCTCCCCAGCTACGGCCTGAACACGACGTACCTCCTGGCCAAGGAGGACTACTACTTCGTCTACCCCACCGACTTTCACCACTACGAGAAGCTCTACCGCGACACGCTGCAGCACGGCGGTGCGTCGATGGAGGAGATGATTCTTCCCGTTGCCACCTTGCGACCGAAAGGATAGCCCTGAAGAGAGCTGCTCCGCCCGCAATCGGAATGCACGCTCAATGATGCGTGATACGTGATGATCAGAAGAGTCAATTCGCGCTTCACGTTTCACTCCTCACGCCTCACATTTCCTCGCTCTCGCCCGACATGCCCGAGACGAAGACGGACACGATCGAGGACCTTCTCCCCCGCACCACCGACTCGGTGGAGGAGACGATGTCGCTCGGGGGCCGTCTCGCGGAGGTGCTTGCCCCGGGGGCTGTCCTCGCCCTGTACGGGGACCTTGGAGCGGGCAAAACCCACTTCGTGAAAGGCCTCGCGGAGGGACTCGGCGTCTCGCCCGCCGAGGTGCGAAGTCCCACGTTCACGATTCTTTCCGTCTACGAGGACGGCGCCCGTCCGCTCTACCACTTCGACGCCTACCGCGTGCAGAATCCCGACGAGTTTGTGGAGCTCGGCTTCGAAGAGTACGCCCATGGCGACGGCATCACGTGCATCGAATGGGCCAACCGGATCCCCGACCTGCTTCCGCCCGACACGATTCACCTCCAGTTCCACCACGTTGCCCCCTCGAAACGGCGCATCACCCTCGGCGCGCCCGGTGACGCCTCCGTCAGCAAAACCGTGTAGCTCCGGCACCGACGCCCACGCCAGCGCATCCTCTGCCGTTTCCTCCTCCCACGTTCCCCTGTCCCCCTCCGCCACCTTCCACCGTTTCTCCTCCAGCGCGCATGCCCGACGCCCTCGACCTCCTCTTCGACCTGCCCCAGTACGCCAACGTCGCGGACGATGCGTACGCCCCCGGCCTCGACCGCATGCGGACGCTGGTCGGCGCGCTCGGGAATCCCCACGAGGCGCTCCGGGCCGTTCACGTTGCCGGCACGAACGGCAAAGGCTCCACCGCGGCCATGACCGCCGCCATTGCCTCCGCGGCGGGCCTTACAACCGGCCTCCACACCTCGCCGCACCTCACCCACGTGACCCAGCGGATGCGCGTCGATGGCACGCCCGCGCCCACCGACTGGCTCGCCGATGAGCTGGAGCAACATCGCACGCTCATTGAGGACCTGCAGCCCAGCTTCTTCGAGCTCACCGTGGCGCTCACCTTTCGCTACTTCGCGGAGCAGAACGTGGACCTTGCGGTGATTGAGGTGGGCCTCGGTGGGCGGCTCGACTCCACAAACGTGCTCCGCCCGGCCCTCTCTGTCCTTACGAACGTCGGCCTCGACCACACCGACGTGTTGGGCGACACGCTGGGCGCCATCGCCCGCGAAAAGGCGGGCATCATTACCCCGGACACCCCCGCCCTCAGCGCCCTGACGCAGGAGGAGGCGAAGGCCGCCGTCGCGGAGACTGCTACCCGGCAGAACGCCCCGCTCCACCGCCTCGACGACGAGGTGACCTGGACCACACATCGATCTGATCTGAGGGGCAGCGTGTTCACACTCGACACGCCCGCTCGCCGCTACGACCGCCTCTCGCTGTCGCTTGCCGGTCCGCACCAGCAGCGGAACGCCGCCCTGGCCGTGCGCGCCGCGGAGTTGACGGTGCTGGCGGACGCGGACGACGCGGCGGCCCGCGCGGCCGTGCGCGACGGGCTCGGCGACGTGCGGGAACACACGGGCTTCCACGGGCGTCTCGACGTGCTGCAGGAGGCGCCGCTGATTGTGGTGGACGTGGGCCACAATCCGCCCGCCATCGGCGCCACCCTCGGCGTTGTGGCGCCTGTCGTGGCGGAGCGTGGCGGCACGCTGCACGTGTGCCTCAATGCCGTGCGCGGCAAGAAGCTGGACGAAACGGCCCGCCTCCTGGCTGAGCACAGCGCGGTGGTGACGCCCATCCCCATCGACACGAAGCGCGCCCTCCCGCCCTCCGAGATCGGGGAGCGGTTGCGGGCACAGGGCGTTCGCACCGCCGCGCCGCAGCCCCTTCCCGATGCCCTGGAGGCCTTTCGGCGCACCGCCGCCCCTGGCGACGCCCTCCTCCTCACCGGCTCGCACAAGCTGGTGGACGTGCTGCCGGAGTCGGCACGGACCTCTCCCGCCTCGGGCTGATCGTCCACGTTCCCCGACCGTCTCCGCTCGGGCCCCCATCACCCCATTAAAAGTCGGCCTGAAATCGCACCGTGACGAAGCGTCCGTCCCCGTCTGCCCCCGTCGTACCGGCGGCATCGTCCACAGCCGCGAGGACGTAGTTTGCCATGATTCGGACGGCCGGGTTTAGGTACCAGTTGACGCCAAGGGTCACAGTCTCCACCTCTCCCCCCATCCGCCCGCCGTCGGTAAGATCCATCGTGGAGTACCGGGCGGCAAGCTCCCAGGCCCCCATTCCGCCCTTCTCGCCTGCCCGAACAGATTCGTGGGGCCTCAGTCGGCCAAATTCGCCCCCATCGTAGGGACGATGCTCGCCCGTGAGGACGTACGACCCGGACACGTACCAGGCCCCAAAGGTGGGGTCGCCCGGCCCGGTGTCGAGGTCATAGTGCTTCCGAAGAGACTCGGCCTGAAGAGAAAAGGCATCGTAGACCAGCGCCAGTTCGAGGCCGAGCTGGGTGGCACGCTCAGCGTCGAGCGGCCCCGTGTCCACGAAATCAGGCGCAAGGTGCACCTCCGGCTCGTGCGCCTCCGCCGGCTGTTCGGCGGACGGCAGGTCTGCATCGAGCCGCGCCACAGATCCGGAGGCGCCCACGTGAACGAGCCGTCGCGTGCCGTCTCGGCTCCAGGGCACATACGTCACGCGGGCCGTTCCCTTGTACTCCCCATCGCCCTGCGACGTCCCGAGGGCGTCGTCGACGGTGGCCCGGTAGGCCCCGACCCCGTAAGTGAACGCCCCCCCGACGGCCCTCCCGCCGAGCCGAACCCCAAGGTCGCGCCCCCTGGTGAACTCGGTGAGCAGGGGCCGGGCCGCAAACGTGATGTATTTCGAGGAGGTGCGCTCGACAAGACTGAGGTCCTCCTTGAACTTGCCCACCTTGATGTCAGCATTGGGAAGCGGAGACGGAAATTCCAGGTACATGTCGTTGATGTCCGGCGCTCCCGCAACGTCAACCTGGAACTTGTACCCGATGTCGTAGAGCGTGCCTTCGACAAAGAGCCGCGCCCGCCGAAACTCAGTGCCGTCCTCCATCGGCCCCGTCACGCCCGCCACGCGCTCGTCGATGCTCCCGGCGCTGTAGTCAAACATGATGCGTCCCCCAAGTTGCGCCTCCACGTCCCCGTCGGTGGACGTGCGGGACACCTGGACACCGAGAGCATTCCGCGCAGAGTCGGGGCGAGGGGCCGCCGCCTGAGCAAAGCGCCCCTGCTGCGTTCTCACGCGCTCGGAGCCGCGCTCTGCGCGGTGCTGCGCAAGGAGGGACGAGGGGCTGAGCAACATTCCCGCCAGGGCCAGGAGCAACAGCCCCCTCCTCGTCGCCCGCCTCACTTGCGCGAGAGGGGCCGTGAGACCCCGTTCGGATGCACGTGCACGACTCATATGACCAGGGAACTAAATGCACAGGCGGATAAATGCATGGACGGAGCACAGCAGGCGGGCTGTGGACTCCTTATTTAACAATTTGGTAATCCGCAGCGCGAAGACAGGTCCCGACCCCAGACATGAAGCCTCCGTGAGCCCCACCCGGGGCGCCCTCGGCACCGCCTGGCGATCGTGCTCGGTCCACGATCGATCCTGCGCGGACAACAGCCGTACAGCCCCTGCACCGTGCCCCGAACATCTGCGTGTTCTCCGATGCTCTTCCCTTCTCCTGACGACGCGTCCCCGTTCGACGATGCCCCGCGCATCCTCCTCTTCACCGGTAAGGGCGGCACCGGCAAGACCACCTGCGCCGCCGCGACGGCCCTCCGCGCCGCCCGCAATGGCCAAAAGACGCTCGTCCTCTCCTCCGACCCCGCCCACAGCCTCGCCGACGCGCTCGACCAGGAGCTCGGCCCCGAGGCCCGCGAGGTGACCGACCGCCTCTTCGCGCAGGAGGTGGACCTCTACTACTCGATGAAGAAGCACTGGGGCAACATGCGGGAGCTCATGCTGACCGTCTTCCGGTGGCAGGGCGTCGACCAGATCGCCGCCGAGGAGCTCGCCGCGCTGCCCGGCATGAACGAGGGCTCGGTGCTGCTGTGGCTCGAAGAGGCGGTGCGCGAGAAGGACTACGACCTCATCATCGTGGACAGCGCGCCCACCGGCGAAACGCTCACCCTCCTCACGCTGCCACAGGTGACGCAATGGTGGCTGGCGAAGGCCTTCCCGTTCCAGAAAACCGCCGTCAAGTCCATCGGCTTCGGCGTGCGCAAGACCACCGGCATCCCGCTGGACAAGGGCTACGAGGAGCTGGAGGTCATTTTCGAGAAGCTGGAGCGCGTGCAGTCGGTGCTCGCCACGCCGTCCACCAGCTCCATCCGGCTCGTCGTAAACCCCGAGAAGATGGTGATTGAGGAGGCGCGCCGGGCCTACACGTACCTGCAGCTGTACGGCTACGGGGTGGACAGCGTGATCGTGAACCGCGTTCTGCCGGAAGACCAGGTGCCGGAGAACTCGTTCTTCGAGGGCTACGTGCAGAGCCAGCGCACGTACCTGCGCGAGATTGAGCAGAGCTTCCAGCCCCTCCCCATCCTGCAGGTGCCGCACCTGGGCGAAGAGGTGTTTGGGCTCGACCGGCTCGGCCGCATCGGGGACGCGATGTACGGCGAGCGCAACCCCGCGGACGTGTTCTACGACGAGCCCACGTTCGCGATTGAGGAAGACGGCGACGCGTACGTGCTCAGGCTGCGCCTCGCCTTCGCGGAGGAGGAAGACATCGACGTGCGACAGGTCGGCGACCAGCTCGTGGTACAGGTGGCCAACCAGCGCTCCAACTACATCCTGCCCAACTTCCTCAACTACTACGTCCTGACCGACGCCTCTCTGCACGAGGGCTGGCTCCACGTCCGCTTTACTCCAGACGGCGAATCCGCCTCACATTGAGCGCGGCAGAGGAGCGCTCGCTCAGTTCCCTGCTCCTTTTTCCACGCCCCACGAACCCGTCCGGGTCCTCTTCGTTGGGACGGTGCCAGATTTCACTTCCCTACGCCGACTGCGCCCATGTTTTTTCCCGACGCGCTTTTGAAGCAGCTCTACACCTTCGGAAGCCTCGAAAATACCGACCAGGGCGTCGAGTTCGCGATCAAAAACCGGTTGAAGGACGCGACGCTCACCCAACTTCTCGACGTGACGATCAACGGAGCGTCGGTGCCCCGCGAGAATGTGCAGCTCTTTATGGGCGACGGCGAGACGCACACGGCCACGGAGATTTCGGACGAGACCCCCCTCGACTTTCCCCTCCGCCGCACCCTGCACGTGCGGGCCGAGCGGCCGTCCCTGGAGATCGGCAAGCACGACATCGAGCTCACGTTCCGTGCCCAGCCCTTCGGCACGCTGAGCTTCGCGGTGGAGGACTCGATCTCGACGCAAGACGAGACGCTCCCCCGCATTCCCCGCGACGAGCACGACAACTACAGCTCGGAAAGCATTGCGGAGCGGCAGGCGTTCGTCGAAGAGTACAGCGATACGTCGCTCGACCACGTTCCCCACTACTCGTTCGACCCGCATACCACGGAGGGCAACATCGAAAACTTCACGGGGGTCGCCCAGATTCCCCTGGGGGTTGCCGGGCCGCTCACGGTGCAGGGCGAGCACGCACAGGACGACTTCCTGATTCCCCTGGCCACCTCGGAGGGCACGCTCGTGGCCTCGTACAACCGCGGCATGAAGGTGTGCAACCTGAGTGGCGGCGTAGAGGCGACAGTCTCGGCCGACTGCATGCAGCGAGCCCCGGTCTTTGTCTTCGGAAGTGCCCGCGAGGCACGCGACTTTGCCCGGTGGGTGGAGGCTCACCTGGACGAGATCCGCGACGAGGCCGAGTCCACCTCCAGCGTGGCCGAACTGCTGTACATCGACTCGTACCTGTCGAATAACTTTGCGTACCTGCGCTTCAACTACCGCACCGGCGACGCCGCGGGGCAGAACATGGTGGGCCGGGCCACCTTTGCGGCCTGTGGCTGGATGATGGACCAGTCTCCGTTCTCCATCCAGAACTTCTACCTCGAATCCAACTTTGCCACCGACAAGAAGGCCTCACAGGTCAATGTGATGCGGACCCGCGGCAAGCGCGTGACGGCCGAGGCCACCATCGACCGCGAGACGCTCACTCAGCACATGCGCGTCACCCCCGAACAGCTGAACGACGGATGGAAGGTGGAGACCGTCGGCGCTTTTCTCTCCGGCGCCAACAACAACGGCCTCCACTCCCCGAACGCCATCACGGCGATGTTCATTGCGACGGGGCAGGACGTGGCCAACGTCTCTGAGTCGTCGGCGGGCGTCTTCTACGTGGACGTTACCGACGCGGGCGATCTCTACATCTCCCTCACCATTCCGTCGCTCATCGTCGCCACGTACGGCGGCGGTACGGGGCTCCCCACGCAGCGCGAGTGCCTCGAGATGATGGGCTGTTACGGAACGGACAAGGTGCACAAGTTTGCCGAGATTGTGGCGGCGGCCACCCTGGCGGGCGAGCTGTCGCTGGGCGCCGCCATCACCTCCTCCGACTGGGTCTCCAGCCACGAAACCTACGGCCGCAACCGGTAGCCGGGCACGGGCGCAGGGCAGGAGCGAGGCGCCTCCTCCCTTTGCCAACGCCCAACGTTTCCCCCTCCACGCTCCAACGGTCAACACTGATGCTTGCGGCGCTCGAAATTCTCATCCCGGCCCTCTACGCCGTGGCCATCGTGGTGCTCACCGCGTACGGCGGCAACCTGCTGTGGCTCTCCCTCGTCCACGCCAACACCGACACGCTGCGCGACGGCCCGGTGCCGGACCCGGACGACCTGCCGGTGCCCGACGACTCGTGGCCAACCGTGACGGTGCAGCTGCCCCTCTACAACGAGGCCGAGGTGGCCCGCCGCCTTATCGACGCGTGTGTGGCCCTCGACTACCCGCAGGACCGGCTCGAGATTCAGGTCCTCGACGACTCGACCGACGCCACGGCCGAGCGGGTGGCGCGGCGGGTGGCGCACTGGCAGGACCGCGGCGTCGACATTACCCATGTGCACCGCACCGACCGCACCGGCTACAAGGCTGGCGCCCTCGCCAACGGACTGCGGCTGGCCCGGGGGGAGCTCGTGGCAATTTTCGACGCGGACTTTGTGCCCAACGCTGATTTTTTGCGGCGCATGGTGCCCCGCTTTTTTGGCAACGACAACCTGGGCCTGGTGCAGGCCCGCTGGGGCCACCTCAACCGCGACGACTCGCTGCTGACAAAGGTGCAGGCGTTTGGGCTCGACGCGCACTTTGCCATCGAGCAGCGCGTGCGCGAACTGGCGGGCTGCTTTATCAACTTTAACGGCACGGCGGGCGTCTGGCGCCGCGCCTGCATCGAGGACGCGGGGGGGTGGGAGCACGACACGCTCACCGAAGACCTCGACCTCAGCTACCGGGCCCAGCTGCGCGACTGGGACTTTCAGTACGTGCCGACCGTGGAGGCGCCGGCCGAACTCCCGCCCGACATGAACGCGCTGCGCTCGCAGCAATTCCGGTGGGCGAAGGGCGGGGTGGAAACCGCCCTCAAGCTTACCGGCCGCCTCTGGCGCTCGGGCCAGCCTCTGCGTGTGAAGCTGGAAGGGACCTTCCACCTGACGGCCCATTTCGCGTTTCCGTTTATTCTGCTGGCCGCCCTCACGCATGCGCCCCTGCTGCTGCTGAAAGGACTGGGGCACGGGCCCGGGGAGCTGTATTTTGCCATCATGGGGTTCGGCCTCTTCGGCTTCGCCGGGTTCGTTCTTGCACAGCTGTTTGCCCAGCGCGCACTGTACCCCGACTGGCTGCGCCGCTTCCGCCTCTTTCCCGCCTTCATGGCTGGCACCATGGGCCTGTCGCTCAGCAACACCAGCGCCTTCTGGCAGGCCGTGCGCGGCACGGACACCGCCTTCATCCGCACGCCCAAGTACGGCGCCACCTCGGGCGACAGCTGGTGGGAGAGCCGATACGCCATCGCCGAGGTGCCCCGGGTCGTGTGGGGCGAGCTCGCCCTGGCGGTGTACTCGACCGTCGGACTCGGGATCACTCTCGCCCTTGGGGAATGGGCCGCGGTGCCGTTCCAGGCCCTGTTTGCCCTCGGGTTTGCCCTCGTCACCATTTCCAGCCTGCGCCAGGGACACACCGCCCAGCGCCAGCGCCCTGTGGCTGCCCCCGCCTCGTCGTAGCCCCTCCTCCCCCTCCGGAGTCGCGCACTCTCGCCCGGTAACAAAGCCGCAGCCCGTTCGTAGGGAACGCTCCGTGTCGGCACCTACTGTTTCCTCCGTTGCCTTCGCCCCCTCATCATGTCTCTTCCCGACCTCACGTCTCCCCTCTCCCACCTGGAAGCCAAAAACCTCGATGCGGCTGTGGAGGCACTGGAACACAAGGTAGAGGCCCTGCCGATGCACCTGGGGGCACACGTGTTGCTGGCGTACGCGTACGAGGCGCAGCGGCGCTGGGACGCCGCCCTCGCCTCGTGGACGCATGCCCAGGTGCTGCTGCCCAACAGCCCGCTGGCGGCTGCCGGCAAGCAGCGCGTGCTCCGGCACCTCAACGGGCGCGAGGAAGCTGGGCACGACGCGGCGCCGCCAGCCCAGCCGCCCCGCCTGTCTCCCAACCTGCCCGCGCTGGACGCCGGGCCCGATGCCACAACGGACGACGATGACTTGGCGGCCCTCCGGCGCCAGGCCGACCACGAAGCCCGCCAGGGTGGGGCCCGCCCCGGACTCGCTGGCACTCCCGCCCCGGACGCCCCCTCCCCAACGCCCGAAGAGCAGGTGGAGCGTCTCACGGACGACGATACCGACGACCTGGACCATCTCATCCACCAGCTGCAGTCGGCGCGCATCGACCCGGAGCCGGAGGCCCCCGACCAGTCCCGCACCGAGCCGCCTACAGCTCCGCCTACGCCTCCGCCCGACGATACGGACGAGGTGGTGTCCGAAACCCTGGCCCGCATCCATGCCGGGCAGCACGACTACCCCAAAGCCGCCCGCATCTACGAGCAGCTGGCGGAACAGAACCCGGAGCGCGCCGCGGAATTTCGGGACAAGGCGACTGCGATGCGTGACAAAGCTGACCCGTCCGGTGACTCTCCCCCCAGCGATTCGGTTTCGCCGTGATGCCCGGGCCGCGGCGTCTGCTTTGCAAGGGCGGACGCACGAGCCTGAATCGTTCGGGGGACGAGCCCCCGGCCGTCGTTGCTGTCCGTCCGCCGTTTGCCGTCCCTCCGAGCCGCCGCTTATCCGTATGGACCTTTCCTCAGCCCTTCATCTGCCCTCCCCACGCCGGGTCGTCGGCCTCATGTCGGGCACGTCGCTCGACGGCGTCGACGCCGCGCTCGTGGAGCTCTCCGGCCGGGGCACCTCCGTCACCATGGAGCAAGAGGCCTTCGTGCACGTGCCGTACCCCGATGCGCTGCGGTCACTGGTCCGGGCCAACACAACCGCCGCCGACTCATCGGTAGAGGCCCTTACACGCCTCGACGCTCGGCTGGCCGAGGCCTATGCGACCGCCACCGATCAGGTCCTGGCGGAAGCTGATCGGTCGCGCACCGCGCTGGACCTGGTGGGCGCCCACGGCCAAACCATGTGCCACCGCCCCGAACCGGCCGCCTGTGCCGGAATGCCGGTGCGGTCGACGCTACAACTTGGCGCCCCCTCCGCCCTCGCGGCGCGCCTGGGCGTGCCGGTGGTGGGCAACTTTCGGGCCGCCGACCTTGCCCTGGGCGGACAGGGGGCTCCGCTCGTCCCGTACTTCGACGTTGTTGCCTTTTCGGACCCGGACGAGCACCGCGCCCTGCTCAACCTGGGCGGCATTGCCAACCTCACCCTGCTCCCTGCCGGCGGCTCCCTCGATGCCGTCCAGGCATTCGATACTGGCCCGGGCAACATGGTGATCGATGCACTCGCCTCCCGCCTCTACGACGCACCGTACGACCCCAGTGGCCGCCACGCCCGCGCCGGCACTCCCCACCACGCCCTCCTCGCGGACCTGCTCACCGACGCCTACTTCCAGCGCTCTCCTCCCAAATCCACCGGCCGCGGCGACTTCGGAGCAGCGTACGCGGACCGCCTCCTGGGCGCCGCTGACGCTCGCGCCTTGGAAGCCGACGATATAATGGCCACCGCTACGCTTCTTACCGCGGCTTCGGTCTACCAGGCCTACGCTCAGCACGTCCGCGCCCATCGCCCCATCGACGTCCTCATTGCAAGCGGCGGCGGCGTGCACAACGACACCCTCATGCAAATGCTGCGCGACGCGTTCGCCCCCATCCCCGTCCGTACCACCACCGACTACGGCATCTCTCCGGACGCGAAGGAGGCGCTTTGCTTTGCCCTCCTCGCCCACGCGCTGGTGAACGGAACCCCCACCAATCTTCCTGCCGTCACTGGCGCGTCGGGCCAGGCGCGGCTGGGAAGCCTCAGCCTGCCGCCCGCTAATTCGGACTGAGCGCTCCCCCGTCCACGGCGGGGATGCGTGCATGTCAAGTTTGTGCAGTTTTTGTAGACGCAGCCCAAACGGCGTGCGAATTTATTGACTTCGGGGGCAATTACTGGTAAAATATTTTGGAGATACTTACAAGCGTCCGCCTGGAGGCACGTTAGCCTCTTCCCACCCACGCCCCACCACAACATTCTCCGGCGCCCAGCCCCCCAGCCCCCATCCTCCAGGGTGCTGCGTTTCACGTGTCGGAGTTCCTTGCGTTGGGCGCAGCCCCACATGCGCACACGCCATTTGCGCGCTCAAGCCTACCCAGCTCGACCCCCCCGGCCCAAAGATGCGTCTCCTCATCCCCCGATGAGGACCTCGCACGACCGGGCCGAAACCTCCAGGGCTCCCCACAGCCCCCGGATCATCGTCCCCACCCCCGTCCCTCACCAGTCCCCTCTGTCTCATGCCCTCCAACCGTCTCCTCTACGTTGCCGGTGCCCTGGAACCGTTCACCCAGTCCTCGGCCCTCGCCGCACTTACCCGCTCTCTTCCGGAGCACGTTCAAGACGCGGGCGACTTTGAGGTTCGCATTATGATGCCCTGCTACGACGCCATCAACGAGCGCAGACACAACCTTCACGAGGTCATCCGCCTCTCCGACACCAGCGTCCCCATGGGCGCAGACACGGAAACGGTCTCCGTCAAGGTTGCCTCCGTCCCCGATGTGCAGTTGCAGGTGTACTTCATGGACCACGAGCACTTTTTTGCCGACGGCCCAACCGGAACGAACGACGATGGAGAGGCGCACGCGAACAACGCAGAGCGGGCGTTTTTCTTTAATGGCGCCGTGATGGAAACCCTTCGCAAGCTCCGGTGGGGGCCGGACCTGATCCACGCGTTTGGATGGATCGGCGGCTTGCTTCCCTCGCTCCTGGCCACGACCTACGCCGACGACGACCTGTTCGCCGATGCCCAGGCTGTCTTTACGCCGGGCCTCACCATGCCGGGCACGACCATCGGCGCTCCGTTTGCCGAGCGCGTAGGCCTGCCGCTCGATGGGCATACCGGCGGTACGCTCATGGACGTGGGGCATCAGTTCGCTGATGCCGTCCTCTTCCCTCCCGGGCACTCCGCCCCTGAGGCAGCTACCTTCGGCGAAGATCACGAGACACGAACCGATCAGGCGGTCACGCTCTATGAGCAAATGCTCGGTGAAGTCCCTGCGTAGGCGGCCCCCTCTTTTGAAACACCCGGCTTCCAGGCGGCTTTCACCGGACTGATTGACAAACATTTGCTTCAGCGTGAGCCCTACCAGTGCGCTGGGGCGCAGAGACTGGAGTACAGAGACTGGAGTACAGAGACGGGGACACGGAGTGTGTGCCCCTCTGTCATGCGGTTCCGGCCACGTGCCTGCTCGTCCGTTGTACCTGCCCGTTCACCACTCGTCGCTTCACCACTCGCCGCTTGCATTGCCAATGTCCATGAGGCTCTCCTGGCTCTGTGCCGTCCTCGTTGGGGGCGCTGCGTTGTTCTCCCTCTCTGCCTGCAGCGACTCGTCGGACGTGGGCCTGGGGGTGGGGCCTGAGGCAGACTCCCTCGGGGGCGGCGAGCCGCAAACGGTAGACGTTCCTCCCGCACACCTCGATACCACCCGCGAAGTCCCGCTCACCGGCGATAACAATCGCGAATCCCCCGCCCGCAGCAACTGGCGGTTTCTGGTAGGCGCCGTGGAAGACCCCATCACGACCCCCGCCCTGCACGTCGAGGCACACGGCTACCTGGATGTGGCGGGCCGAAGCAGCCTTCCGGACGAGATCGCGACGGCTGTCGCCGACTCCCTCACCGCCGAGCTGCGGCTCCCCGTCACCTACCTTCACGGCGTGAGCGACGCCCCCATCGCGGTGGAGGTGTACGACCTCTCAGAGGAAGCAGTCATGGACTCTGCGCGGGCCGATGCGTCCTTTCCCGCGGACATGGGCATGCCGGCCTCGGTGGACACCGCACAGATCAGCCCCACCGACTCGCTGGTCACCATTCAGTTGCGACCAGACTGGGTTGCAGACAACCTGTCTGTCCTACAAAATACGAGCAACAATGGCGAGTCGTTTGAAGAGAACTTTCCCGGGTTCAAGATCGTGGCGCCCAATAGCGAGGCGGTTGTCGGGTTCTCGTCGCTGAACTCCGCGCTTCGCCTCACCTACGCCGACACCCTCACGGCCGACTACGCGGCTCTGAAGTCGGCCACCCACATTGAGCAACACACGGCGGCCCCTGCCCCGGACGGACACACGCTCTTGCAGGGCGGCGCGGGCGTGGGCCTGGCACTGGAGTGGGTCTACGGCAGCGCTGACATCCGGAGCAAGATCACCGATACGCCCGCAGGCCAACGCCCGCGCCTCGACAGTCTGCCCACGACCGCCACCACGAGCCGTGCCGAAATTCAGGTGCCCGTAGATACCGTGGCGATGAACGATCGCACCACAAACCCCGACTTCTCCCGGCCACTCCCCAACGGATACCGGGTCCTTGCTACCCGGCGCCCTGACGCCAACACGCCGACCTGCTCGAGCATTTTTGGCGTCCTGGGCCTGGCCTCCGACGATGAGACCTGTGCTTTGCCTCTTGTGTCCACTGCCGCCCCCGGAGCTGCCCTGGTCGGCAACGAGTACGCCCTGTCCCTTTTTGAGCGATCGTTCCAGCGCATCCGCGCCGGGGACTCCTCCCTGTTCACTACGTTTCGGGTGTTCATTGCCGACCGCTCCTCCCCCGACGCCGGCAGTGGCACCACGCTCCAGCCCGGCCTCCCTACCACTGTGCCCGTTCTCGTCCCCGACCGCACCGCCGACGGCGCCCCCGGCCCGCCCCGTGCCACTCTTACCGTAACGCCGCTTTAGCCCGATGCCCGCCCCCTCTCGGCTCTCCCTTCTTCCGATGTGCGACGGTGCGATGCGCGTCTCCCTCCCCCCGCTCCCGGTGCGAGTACTGCTTGTGGCGGTTGCTCTGCTGGCCGCAGCCCCCACGGCCCACGGCCAATCCAACGGCGAAGGCACCATCTACTCCCGCTTCGGGCTCGGGAGCCTGTCCGGCTTCTCCTCGTCACAGAGCCAAGCGCTCGGCGGCGGTGCCTACGGCCTGCGCTCCCTCAACTACAACCCCGACGCCAACCCCGCCCTCTGGAGCGATCAAGTCTTTACGCGGCTCTCCGGAAGCGTGGGGATGCGAGCCGTGCGCGCCGAAGACAACCGCGGCAACTCTGGCCGTCTCACCTCCGGCACGGTGCAGGCCCTCCAGTTCAACTTTCCTCTCAATGAACGCACGCTCGGCCTGGGGCTCTCCTTTCAGCCCTACTCACGGTCCAACTATAAGCTGACGACCACCGATTCCACGGACGTTCCGGCCAGCGGGCAAGTGGGACAAGCGCGCTACGAGCGCATCTTTTCCGGCTCCGGGGGGCTGCAGCGCCTCCGTGGCGGGCTCGGCTATCGCGTAAACGACCGCCTTCGCATCGGTGCTTCTGCCGATCTTCTCTTCGGCGTCATAGAAAGCCGCCGTCGCACGGAATGGCCCAACACGCAGGCGCTGCGCGACGTGGTTGTGTCCGACGGCGTGCAGCTATCGGGGCTCACTGGCACGGTCGGTGCCCATCTTGCCCTCGCCGACGTCCTCTCCGCCGACGATGCACTTTCCCTCGGTGCATCGGTCACCATGCCTGCTTTCCTCTCCGGCGAACGGTACCGCACGCTCGACGAAGACCTCGCGCGGGATACCCTTTCGGTGCAACGCGGGGACGTGACGCTGCCCTGGACCGCGCGCCTGGGGGCGGCCTACCAGCCCAATGAGCGCTGGACATTTGTGATGGACGGTCTGTTTGAGCCCTGGAGCACCTTCTCCACCAGCTTTTCCTCGGAGGGCTCCTCCCCCACAACCCCCGCCCGTTTCCCCGTCGGGGGCACCAGCACCCTCGCCGATCGCTGGCGCCTCTCCGGCGGTGCCGAGGTCGTGCCCGCGGGAACCGACAACTTGGCCGGCTACTTCGCACAGGTCGCCTACCGCCTCGGGGCCTACGCCGAGCGCATGTACGTCCGCCCCGATTCCGAAACGTCCCTCTATGAATTCGCGGCCACTGGCGGCGTCAGTCTACCCACCTCGCTATCTGGCACGCGAATTGATTTTAACCTCACCGCAGGGACGCGTGGTCAGACCTCGGACACCCTCGTCCGGGATACGTTCTACGGCGTCTCCCTTCACATAAACTTCGGCGAACGGTGGTTTCAGCGGCGCAAGCTGCGATAGCCCCCCATGGCCACGCCGCCAAACCGACGGCGTACGGCCCCAGTATTCCTTAACAGGCTCCCGACAGGCCTCGGACATCGCGCCCGAAACCCCGTGCCAGGCGTCCAGTCTAAAGCCGTAGCCTGTTCAAAATTCCGGACAGATTCGTTTTCCCGATATGCCCCTTGCCGCCCTCCCCCTCCGCTCCTGGTCCTCCGTTGGGGGGCTGTGCCTCAGCCTGGTCTTGCTCGTGCTCTCGGTCTCTGCGGCCGCGGCCCAAGACAGCAGCGAGCCCACGCGCCGCGAAAAGCTGATGCACTACAGCCTGTACTACGAGAATTACAAGAACGACGACTTCAAGAACGCCCGGAGCGATCTGCTCTGGATTCTTAAAAACGCCCCCGGCACCCCCGATGGGGACGACGACAACTACCGACGGGCGGTGAACCTGTACGTCGGCCTCGCGGATCAGGCCGAGAAGATGCCCGCAAAGACTGCCTACCTCGATACGGCCGCCACCTATCTCGCCGCCGCCCCCGATACGCTCGACCAACTGGGGCTGGAGTACGAGCCTTACAAGTGGCAGCGCCGCAAAGGTCGCTTCCTGGAGCAGCACCAAGACGCTCTCTCTACGCCCGACCTTGAGGGCCTGGCCGCCGCCCCGGAAACGCACTACGAAAAAGCCTTCGAGCTTGCCCCGGCGGAGCTGGACCCCTACTACATTCGGCAGGTGATGACGGCGTACCTTGAGGAGAATGCGCTTCAGGACGCGCTGTCGTTCGCCAATGCTGTGGAAGAAAAACGCAGCGACGCGGAAGTGACTGAAATGATTGGGTCGGTGCGGAAACAAATCTTTCGGAAGAACCCGCAGGAGCAGGTCCGCTACCTGGAGGCCCAGGTGGAGCAATATCCCGACAGCACGCGGCTCCTCACTACCCTCTTCGATGCGTACAACGACCAGGGCAATGTGGACAAGGCCTCTGCCCTTGGCAAGCGCCTGATGGACATGGGGCCGGCTCCGGAAACCATTTTGGAGATCGGGACGATGCGTCTCGAAAATGGACGTCCGGAGGCGGCGCTGACAGCCTACCAGCGCGCCGCCGATCAGGGCGCTACGCTCCAGCCCGAGGATCATTTCAACCGGGGCACCGCCCTGCAGAAAGCAGGAAACTTGGCAGAAGCGCGGGCCGCCTTCCGCACTGCCATCGATATGCAAAGCGACTTTGGGCGAGCGTACATTGCCATCGGGGACTTGTACGCCCGGGCCGTCAATGCCTGCAGCGGCGGCGAAATGCGACGCAAAGACAAGGCGGTGTACTGGGCCGCCGTGGACAAATACCGCAAGGCTCGCGACGTCGCCCCTTCTCTCTCCTCCGTCGCCGATAGCAAAATCAACACTTATCGCAAGGTGTTTCCCACAAAAGAGGACATCTTTTACCGCGAGGACTGGGAGCGGGGCGGGACTTTCACCATCGATTACGGCTGCTACTCCTGGATCGGGGAAACGACGTCTGTGCGACCTGCTCCCTCAGGATGACCCACGCCCTGCCTCCTCCTTCAGCCGACGGACTCCGCCCGAGTTCGTCGGCTTTTTTATGTCCCGACATCCCGCCCGCCCCCTCATACTTCGTCGGCTTTTCGCCGTTGGAGCCCCCCGTCGTAATGCGGCCTCTTGTGATTCCACACGTCGATCCCGTAGTTAGAGTATTGAGGATGCGCAAAAGAACAGGAAAAGTCCCTCCTTCAGGTGGCACATACACGGACTCCTTCGCAGTGAGAATGCGAACTCAAGGTGAGTATTTTCTCCGGAGCACGTTCCACTGACATTCCCGCTTGTATTGTCTTGTGAGGCAAGCGGCAACGCGGAGGCCTCCTCCCGTCTGCGCCCTCGCAGCCACCGCCTCGGGCAGGAACCTTCGAAGGACGTTTCGTACCAGAGCCTCCAGATCGAAACACAGAAACCAGGAAGCATCCTGCGAACGAACCGACAGGCCTCTGCCCAGGCAGCCGGCATCATGACACTGCCCCCAAGGCGAACGCTGTTTTGGGGAATTCGGCGCGAAGGCGACCACTGCCGGGGCGAACGCTCCATCAAAGCGAACGCCCCCTCAAGTCGCCTCGTTGATCCATGAGAGGCGGGCGGACCCGCCAAGGATCTCCCGGCTTTGTCCCGAGGGAGACCTCTTCGAGCAGCCGGGGGGCCAAAACGCGTTTTCATCGACCAGCATCTTCACCTCTGCCTCCACAACTCCGTCCGACGAATGGCTACCATTCACCGCGTCACCGCCCGTCAAATTCTCGACAGCCGCGGCACCCCTACTGTCGAGGTTGACGTCATCACCGAGGACGGCGTGCTCGGGCGCGCCGCCGTGCCCAGCGGGGCCTCCACCGGAGCTTACGAAGCCGTGGAGCTCCGCGACGAAGATCCTGATCGGTACCACGGCGCAGGCGTGCTACAGGCCGTCCGACACGTGAACGGACCCATCGCCGACGCACTGCACGGAATGAGCGTGCTCGAGCAAGTGGCCCTCGACGAGACGCTCCAGGCGCTGGATGGAACGGCGGACAAATCGAACCTCGGGGCGAATGCCCTGCTGGGCGCTTCGCTTGCGACGGCCAAGGCGGGGGCCGCCTCCCTGGGCGTGCCCCTCTACCGCCACCTGGGCCGCGCCACTGCGCGCACCCTGCCGGTGCCCCTCATGAACATTCTGAACGGGGGCGAGCACGCTGACAATAACGTGGACATGCAGGAGTTCATGATTGTGCCCACGGGGGCGTCCACCTTCTCCGAGGCCCTGCGGACGGGCGTAGAGATCTTCCATACGCTGGCCTCGGTGCTCCAGGCACGTGACTACAGCACCGCTGTGGGCGACGAAGGCGGGTTTGCCCCCGATCTCCGCTCCAACGAAGAGGCGGTGGAGCTCGTGCTGGAAGCCATCGAGCAGGCCGGCTACACCGCGGGCTCGGATGTGTTCGTTGCCCTGGACCCGGCCGCCGCGGAGATGGTGCGGGACGGGGCGTACGTCTTCTGGAAGAGCGACCCGGATACGGACCGTTCCTCCGCGGAGATGGTCGACTTCTGGAGCTCTTGGATCGAGCAGTACCCCATCCTGTCCATCGAAGATGCCATGGACGAGGACGACTGGGCCGGCTGGGCGGCCCTTACGGAGGCCGTAGGGGACCGGGTACAGCTCGTGGGCGACGACTTGTTTGTCACGAACACAGAGCGCCTCGCTCGCGGCATCGAAGAAGGATGCGGCAACTCCATCCTGATTAAGCCCAACCAAATTGGCACCCTCACCGAAACCTTCAACGCCATTGAAACGGCCCAGGCACACGGCCTCTCGGCTATTGTGAGCCATCGCTCGGGCGAGACGGAGGATACGACAATTGCCGACCTGGCGGTGGCGGCCCACACCGGCCAAATCAAAACCGGATCGGCGAGCCGCAGCGATCGGGTAGCCAAGTACAACCAGTTGCTGCGCATCGAGGAGCAGCTGGGCGACATCGCCGTGTACCCGGGCCTGGACGCGTTCCCCCTTGCACAGTAGCCGCTGGCCCCATGTCCAAGTCGAGCTCTCCCCTCTCCCGGAGTCGCCTCTGGTGGGGGATTGGTGTGCTCGCAGCAGGAATTCTCGTATGGGTCGCCTTCTTTGACAGTCACAGCCTCTGGCAGCGGTACCGGTGGCACCAGGAACTGGAAACACTGCGGCACGAAAATGCAGAGCTCCAGCAAGAGATTGAGCGCCTCCAGACACAGCTGGATCGCCCCCTCTCCGACAGCCTTGTGGAGCGCATCGCGCGTCAGCAATACGGCATGAAACGCCCCGGTGAAACAATATACCGGATTGAGCCCGAATAGTCCGACGCCGCGCCCGTTTCGGGTGCCTCTCGTCCCTCGTTCTCTCTCCTGATAGCGCCCTCCCCGCTCATGCCTCCCCACGCCGTCGGCGTCGATCTTGGCGGGACGAACCTGAAAGCCGCACTGGTGGACCGCGATGCCGGCCTCGTGGCCCAGACCCGACGTCCTACGGAAGCGGACCGCGGCCCTGCGCATGTGATGCAGCGCATTGCGGCCTGCGTTGCCGAGATGATGGACGCCGCCCCGGATGACGCCGTGGCGGGCATCGGCATCGGGGCGCCCGGCGCTGTGAGCTGGGACCGATCGACGGTGTCCAAGCCCCCAAACTTTGCGGACTGGGACACGGTGAACCTGCGCGACGGCCTCCAGGCACGCCTGGACACGACGCTGCCGGTGGTCGTTGAGAACGACGCCAACGTGGCTGCGCTTGGCTCTGCGTATTACGGCGCCGGCACCACGCCCGAGTCCTTCATCATGGTCACCCTCGGCACGGGCGTGGGCGGCGGCATCATCTATCAGAACAAAATTTTTCGGGGCAGCACGGGCGGGGCGGGGGAGATTGGCCACATGACCATCGATCACGAAGGGCCATACGCCCGATCCGGCGTCGGGGGAGCCATCGAAGCCTACCTGGGGCAAGAGTTTTTGACGGACCATGCCCGCGACCGCCTGATCAACTTCCCCGAGAGCGACGTGCCCGCGCTGGTGGACGGCGACCTGAGCCAGCTCTCGCCCCGGGTGCTCCACCAGGCTGCCACCGAGGGCGACGCGTTCGCCCAGGAGATGCTCGCGTGGGCCGGCCATAAGCTCGGCTGTGTGCTGGGGGCCGCCGTGAATCTGCTCGACATCCGAACCATTGTGGTTGGGGGCGGCGTTTCTGCTGCTGGAGACTACATTCTTGCCCCTGCCCGCGACGTCCTGCCGCGCTTTGTCGTCCCCGGCCTTCGCGACAACCTGCAGATTCTCCAGGAGACCCTGGGCAACGAGGCAAGCCTCCTGGGGGCCGCCCGGCTTGCCCTGGAGGGCGATCAGGCGCAGGTCGGCACCCCGTAGCGCTTGTGGCGCGCAGCGCCTGCGGGACGTCGTCGTGCCCGCTCCGTACGGCCCCGCAGCGCCGCCCGCCCTCTCCCACCGTGTGGCCTCTCGTGCTTTGCTCCTCTCGCTCGTACTGGCTTCTCCTGAGCCTCGTGTGGCTGCTTGCCCCCGGCCTTGCCGCCGCCCAACAACCCCCGCGCGGCGGGCCCGATACCCTGCGCCAGGGCAATCCGGGATCGCCGGGCAATGGCACTGGGGCCGGCGCGGGCGTGCAGTTTACGGCGTCGGACTCGCTGGTCATCACCACGCCCCCGGACTCCGCCGATCGGGGCCGTCTGCACGGGGAGGCCACCATGTCGTACCGGGGCGCGACACTGAAGGCGGGCACCCTGGAGATGAACTTCGCAACGAGCGTGCTCCGCGCGACGGGGCCCCCCTCAGACACCGCCGCACGGGGCCGCCCGCAGTTTCAGCGCGACAGCCAGTCGTTTAGTGGGTCGGTCTTGTCGTACAACCTGGGAACGGAACGAGGGCGCGTCGTTGCGGCGCGGACTCAGCAACGGCAGGGCTTTGTGGAAGGCCGCGCGGTCAAGGTATACGAGGACAGCACCCTGTTCGTGGAGGGCGGCGCGTATACCACGTGCGACTGCCCCCCGGACGAGACGCCTTCGTACTCCCTGCGGTCCAGCGAGATGAAGGCGGACGGCAAGTGGGTCTACACCGGTCCCATCCAGCTCTTCCTGTTCAATGTCCCCACGCCCCTCTGGCTCCCGTTCGGGTTTTTGCCCAACGTGCAGGGACGCCGCAGCGGCCCGCTGGCGCCCAGCTACGGCCAGGACCGGCGCAAGGGACTCTTCCTGCGGGACCTGGGGTGGTACTTTGCCCTCAATGCGTACACCGACCTTCAGCTGCGGGCCAGTGTGTGGTCGCAGGGCAGTTATGAGGTCAACCCTATTTTTCGCTACCGCAAGCGGTACGCCTACAACGGGCGGCTGGCGCTGACGTACCGCCGCACGCAGATTGGCGAGGAAGCCGACCCCGGCTTCTCGAACCGGCACGAGGGCCAGCTGCGGTGGTCGCACAGCCAGGACCTCTCCCCCACCGCCACCATTCGCGGCAACGTCAACCTGGCCACCTCCACCGACTTTGCCCGCCGCAACAGCAACACCTACAACGACGCGGTGAGCCAGGAGATCTCCTCGGATCTGCGCTACAGCAAGGACTGGCCCCGGGGCGGAAAGAGCCTCAGCCTCAGCGCCAACCAGCGGCAGCAGCTGCAAAGCGGGCAGGTCTCGATGACACTGCCGTCCCTCAACTTCTCACAGCGCTCGTTCAAGCCGTTTGCGGTGGAACAAGCCGTGGGGGAGGACCGCTGGTACGAAAAGATTACGACCTCTTACCGCCTGTCTGCAACCAACGATTACACCTTCCGCCCCCGGGATCCAGAGACGCTGCGTGCCCAAGGCGATAGTGCGCTGGCCGAGCGCATCGACCGGGCCGACATCGCCTGGTACGAGGCGCTCGTGGATCGGGACCAGTACCAACTTGCCACGGGCAACGACGAGCCGTTCGACTTTCAGGCCACCCACCAGATTCCCGTACAGGCCTCCTTTCGCATAAACCGGTACAACCTCAGCCTCAGTCCCAATATCAACTACACCTCGGACTGGCGGATTAGTACGACGCGGAAGGTGGTGGACGTGGCGCCCGACTCGGTGGACCGCGACACTCTCAATGTTTCTGCCAATACGGTGGAGCGGAGCGTACGCGGCTTCTACGCCCGCCGGTCGTTTTCTACGGGCCTGTCTGCAAGCGGTGAGCTCTACGGCCTCTTCCCACTCCGCCTGGGGCCGCTGCAGGGCCTGCGCCACCGCCTCACCCCATCGCTCTCCTTCAATTACCGCCCCAATTTTAACGCTCCCTTCTGGGGCCGTACGCGCACGCTCCGCTACCGGGACGGAACCCCGGTGCTGGACCCAACGACCGGGGCGCCCCTTCGGTACGACATCCTCGGGGGGCGGCAGGTCCGCGGCAGCACGGAACAACGAACCCTGAGCTTTGGACTGAATAATGAGTTCGAGACGAAGTACGTGTCCGTGGACACGACGGGCCGCCGGACGGAGGAGACGTTGAAGCTGCTGGATGTGGACCTGAGCAGTTCGTACAACTTCACGGCCGACTCGCTGAACCTCAGCGACATTCGGCTGCGTGCCCGAACGAGCATTCAGGACTTTCGCATCCGCTCCAGCATGACCTTCTCTCCCTATGCCCTCCGGGGCACAGGAACGGGGGAGGACCGCACCTACCAGGTGGTCGATCGGTACATGGCGGCCGAGAGCCCGTTCACACCTGCGCGCCTGACGCAGTTTCGGCTCAATGTGAGCGGTTCGTTCGAGGGAGGCGGCGGGAGCTCCGGCGTACGCACTGCAGGCCGTCCACGGAACCGCCGGGCGCCGTCTCGCTCCGGACAACCCCGCAGCGGGCGCTCTCGTGGGGGCGGCTCGCAACGTGCCTCAGCGCCGGACGGGCGCGCACTGTCGGGCGCCCCCGGCTACCTGGAAGCCCGCATTCCCTGGTCCCTGAGCTTCGACTTCAGCTACAGCGTGCGCAAGCCGCGCAAGACGGTCACCTCCCAGCGGGCGACGGTCAATGCCCAGTTTGGCTTGGACGTCACCCCCAAGTGGTCCGTAGATGGACGGACGGGCTACGACCTGATCCGCAACCAGGTCGCGACCACAAGCCTCAACATCCGTCGCGACCTGGGGTGCTGGGTGATGTCGTTCAGTTGGGTCCCCTTCGGCGTGCGGCAGTCCTACAGCTTCAATCTGCAGGTGAAGAGCGGCCAGCTGTCCCAACTACTGCGCCTCAACATCCCCAACACCGGGGAGGGGCCGCTGGGCGGCTTTGGGAACCGCCTGCAACAGACCGCGGGAAGCGTGGTGGGGAGGGGCCGGTAGGGTGCGGGAACAGGGCACCTGGCGTGGGTCCGCCTTTCTCTTCGGCCTCCCCGCCTCCGCCGCTACGCCTGCTCTGCCAACGCCGCCGTCACCTCGTCGGCCGCCTCCTTCAGCAGCACAGCCGAGCGAAGCGCGAGCCCGCTGTCGTCCAGCAGCTGTTTGCCCTCCTCTGCATTGGTGCCCTGCAGCCGCACAATGAGCGGCACCTCAATGTCGATACTGCGGGCCGCCTCCAGGACGCCTTCCGCCACCCGGTCGCACCGCACGATCCCCCCAAAAATGTTTACGAGGATTGCGTCCACGTTCGGGTCTTCGAGAATAATACGGAAGCCCGCCTCCACCGTCTCGGCACTGGCCGAGCCCCCCACGTCCAAGAAATTCGCCGGCTCGCCGCCCGCCAGCTTAATCATGTCCATCGTCGCCATGGCCAGCCCGGCACCGTTCACCATGCAGCCCACGTTGCCGTCGAGCTTGATGTAGCTGAGGCCGTGCTCGCCCGCCTCTACCTCCACCGGGTCCTCTTCGTGGAGGTCGCGCATCTCTGCAAGGTCTGGGTGGCGGAAGAGGGCGTTGTCATCGAGATTCACCTTCGCATCCACAGCCGCAAGGCGACCGGACGGCGTTCGCACCAGCGGGTTTACCTCGGCAAGCGTACTGTCTGTCTCTTCGAACGCAGTATAGAGATCGTGCACCAGCGAGGTCGCCTGCTTGAACGCGTCTCCCTCCAGCCCCATCGCAAACGCGAGCTGCCGCGCATGAAAAGGCTGAAGCCCAATGGACGGATCGACCCACACCTTTTGAATCTTTTCGGGCGACTCTTCCGCCACGGTTTCAATGTCCATCCCCCCCTCGGTAGAGACCATGATGGCGTTCATGCTCTTCTCTCGGTCGAGCGTGACGCCCAGATAGTACTCCTGCTCAATGTCGACGCCCGTGGCCACCAAGATTTTTCGGACGAGCTGCCCCTCGTCTCCCGTCTGATGCGTGACCAGGTGCATGCCGAGGATTGCGTCGGCGTGCTCACGGACCTCCTCCGGGCTGTGCGCCAGCTTCACGCCCCCGCCCTTGCCACGCCCCCCTGCGTGAATCTGCGCCTTCACGATGAACAAGGAGGCGTCCTCTTCGTCTCGAAGACGGTGTGCGGCCTCGACTGCCTCCTCAACCGTTTCGGCCACGATGCCGCGCGGCACGGGCACGCCGTGGTCTCGGAACAGGCCTTTCGCTTGGTATTCGTGAAGCTTCATGGGTTGGGACGAATTGGATGAGTAGGGAATCCGGGTTTTAAATAAGCAGTTGGCACCGAAAAGGTCTAATGGCCCGGCTCATTTTTGTGGGGTGTTCGCAAGGGCACGGACCCCATCTGTGAATCCCCGCATACCTGACGCCCACCATGTCTGCACAGCGCCATGCGAACCTTCGAATGGCACATCACGGCACGCCTTCTGAAGGGCTTCGTGCTCTTTGTTGGGGCACTGATTGTGTTTTTCATCGTGCTGCACTGGGTGGAGTACAGCGACGATTTTCTGGACGGCGGCGCGACGGCCTGGGAGGTCTTTACGGTGTTCTACCCCAATTACATTCCGGAGATCGTTCGTCTTACTTCTCCGCTCGCTCTCTTCCTCTCTTGCCTTTACCTTACGGGCACGCTCGCCCAGGAACTTCAGTTGATTGCGCTCCAGACCTCCGGGGTGTCGCTGTACCAGCTCCTGCGGCCCTACGTGGGGGTGGGGCTGCTGATTACGGGCATTATGTTTGGCTTCAACGGCTGGGTGGTGCCGCGCACGAACGAGGTGGTGGTGCGGTACGAAAAGGAGTATCTGCACCCAAGCGCGCGCAGCGTCAGCACGACCGAGATCCATCGCCGGAATGGCCCCAGCAGCATCTTGACCGTCGGCTACTATAATGTGGACCGCAAGCAGGGCCGAAACGTGTCGCTGCAGCAATTTGGCGGCCCCTCGCGCCTGGTGCGCCGACTCGACGCCGGCCGTATGCAGTGGGTCGACTCAACGAACGCCTGGCACCTCGAAGATGTCACGCGGCGCACCTTCACGGCGGGGGACCGCCAGTTCAAAAAGACCCTCCCGGCCCTCGACACGACTCTTCAGGTCTCCCCCCGCGACTTGGCGCGCTCCAAGAATGACGTGGCGGCCATGACCATTCCTGCTGCCGCGGAGTACCTGGAGGCCCTGCGCCGCTCTGGGGTCGGCGACCTCACACGGTCCCTCGTGGCGTACTACAACAAGTTTGCCTACCCGTTTGCGAATCTGATTCTGCTCCTGATCGGGGTCCCCATCGCTGCCGTCCGGCGCCGCGGCGGGCAGGCCGTGCGGTTTGCGATCGGCCTCGGCGTTGCGTTCGTGTACCTCTCAGTGCAAAAGCTGGCTGAGCCACTGGGGTATGCCGGCACCCTGACGCCGACCGTCACCGCCTGGCTGCCTCACGCGGCCTTTGCGGTCGTTGCCCTCGGGGTCCTCTGGGCCGCTCGGAAGTAGTTGCCCCACCCCACTCGCCGTGCGAGCATTTTCGGTTGCGTGGAAGCGCTTTTTTTGTTGTCTTCCTTCTGTACAGGCCTGCCCCCCCGCGGAGCAGACAACTCTTCGCTCCAGTCGGCGTTAAAATGCATGGCGCATTGTGAGGCGATTCTCGAAACGAGTCCTTTGCCGCCCGCCCAATACCGGCAGGCCCTATTCGCGAGTTCTTTCCCCCGATCCTCTTTGTCCCATGTGGCACGACAGCGTTCTCGGCACCATCGGAAATACCCCGCTGGTTCGGATCAACAACATCGGTCCCGATCTTCCCTGCACGGTTCTGGGGAAGGTGGAGTTTTTCAATCCGGGTGGGTCTGTGAAAGACCGGATTGGACGGCGCCTGATCGAGGACGCGGAGGAGCGCGGAGCGATTGAGCCTGGTGGGACGATCATTGAGGGCACCAGTGGCAACACGGGGGCGGGGCTGGCCATCACGGCCATCGCCAAGGGCTACCGTTGCATCTTTACCACCACCGACAAGCAGAGCCAGGAGAAGGTGGATGTGCTGCGCGGCCTGGGGGCGGAGGTGCTGGTGTGCCCCACCAACGTGGAGCCGGACGATCCGCGCAGTTACTACTCGGTGGCCCGCCGCCTCTCGGAGGAAATCCCAAATTCCATCTACCTCAACCAGTACGACAACCCGTCCAACGCACAGGCGCACTATGACACCACGGGGCCGGAGCTGTGGGCACAGACGGAGGGACAGATCACGCATTTCGTGGCGGGGGCGGGCACCGGGGGCACCATCAGCGGGACTGCGCGCTACCTGAAGGAGCAGGACGAAGATGTGCAAATCATCGGGGTGGACCCCTGCGGATCGGTCTTCCACAAGTACTTCCACGAGGGCGTCTTCGACGAGGACGAGATCTACCCCTATTTCACCGAGGGCGTGGGCGAGGACATCCTCCCCGAAAATATGGACTTCGACGTCGTAGACGATTTTGTAGAGGTGGAGGACAAACCGGCGATGCAGATGACGCGACGGCTGGCGCGGGAGGAGGGCCTGTTCATTGGGCAGTCCTGCGGGATGGCCATGGCGGGGGCGCTGCAGTGGATCGATGCGCACCGCGACACCCTCTCCCCGGACGATGTGGTGGTGGTCTTGCTCCCGGACTCGGGCTTCCGCTACCTCTCTAAGACGTACAACGACGACTGGATGCAGAATCACGGCTTCTTGGAGAAGAAGCCGGACGTCACGGCCGATGAGGTTCTGCAGCGACGGACGACGACGAATGTGATTGATGCGCACCCCGAGGATGCGCTTGGGGACGTGATTGAGACGATGACGGCGGAGGGCATCTCCCAAATGCCCGTTCTCGACGACAACGGAGAGGTGGTTGGGAGCGTGACGGAAACCCGAATCCTGAACCACCTAATTGAGAGTCCGGAGTCGCGCGAGGCGCCAGTGCGCCGCATCATGGGCACGCCTTTCCCCGTCGTGCCCGCCTCCCTCCACCTGGAGCACCTGTCCGCCTACCTCGAGCAGGATGCCGGGGCGGTCCTGGTGGACCACGGCGACGAGTACTCTGTGCTCACGAAGAGCGACCTGATCAGTGCGCTTGCCAATGTGGGCCCCTCAAACGGCGCCGGGGCGTCGTAGCCGCTCCCCACGTCAGCCCTGCGAGTCCTGCGGCGCCTTCTCACGGTCGGGATACTCCGCCAGGACGCGCGCCTCCTCGATGTTTGGATCGAGCTCGCGCTCGAAAGCAGTCCTCGACGCTGCGGCGACCTGCGAGACGCGTTCCGCCGTGGCCTCCACCGCGTTTGCGGCCGCGCGGAGCATCGTCCCGCCCACGTACACGGTTGTGCCCAGCCAGTTGAGGTCGTGCGGCTCGCGCTGGCCTGATGAGGAGGGGCCTGATGGGGCGGTGTGTGACATGGCGCTGGAGGGGCGACGGCTGGGGGCGTGGGAAAACGTACGGCCAAGGCGGGCATCTTACGCGTCCGATGCGTCGGGGCGCTCCGGAGGAACCTGGCGCTGGGCCGTTTCTGGCTCGGCAGGGCCCGGCTCCTCCGCACCGGGCGCGTCTTTGTGGGGCGCGTCTTTGTGGGGCGTGTCTTTGTGGGGCGGTGTGGAGGAGCAGGCCTGGTGCATGGTCTCGCCCAGGCCCGCCGCAAGCGCCTTCCCCGCCTGCTCAATCCCACGGGCCAGCGTGGACGCGGACGCCTGAATTAAAAACTGCGCTTGCTCGTCGATCTGGAGGGCCTCGAAGTCGCGGCGCACTCGGTGAAACGGATCGTCAGACGGCATGGGAGGACGAACTGTTTGGCAGGGTGCCTCGTTACACAAGCGTGTTGCACAGTCTCTCGTGCAGTAGGGATTGTGTGCACGCGCCGCAAAACTCGAAGGTTTCTCTCGATCCCGCCGTCTCATGGCTTCCTCTTCCGACTCCGACTCGGGCCCGACCTACCTGGAGGGCGTGGTTACGAGTTCCACGGGCAGCTGGTACGATGTGAAGACGGACACGCGCACCGTTCCCTCGCGGATGCGGGGCAAGTTTCGGCTCGACGTTGAAGGCGTTACCAATCCCATCGCGGTGGGCGACCAGGTGACCATTCGCCTCACGGAGGAGGACGACACGGGATTTATCACGGAGATTCACGACCGCGCCAACAAACTGAGCCGGCGCGCGGCGGGGCCGCGCGCAGGACAGGAGCACGTGCTCGTGGCCAATGTGGACCGCATCTGGGGCGTACAGGCGGTGGAGTTTCCGGCCTTCAACCCGCGCTTTCTGGATCGGCTCCTGGTTGCCGCGGCCAGACGCGACCTTCCAGCGGGCCTCATCATCAACAAGGTCGACCGCATGGCCCCTGCGGATCGCCCCATGGTCATGGACCTGCATCTCCGGTACGCGGATCTGGGCTACCCGGTGCTCACCACGAGTGCGACGGAGGGGCACGGCCTGGACCGGCTCCGCAGCGCGTTTGCGGGCCAGATTAACGCCATTACCGGCCCCTCCGGCACGGGCAAGTCGACCCTCATCAATGCCCTTGAGCCGGCGCTCGATCTCGAAACCAGTGCGGTCAGCGAAAAGACGCGCAAGGGCACTCACACCACGACCCATGCGGAGCTCCATCCTCTCTCCAACGATGGCTACGTGGTGGACACCCCCGGCATCCGCGAGTTTGGGCTGCAAGACGTGCACCCGAAGGACCTGGCGCACTACTTTCCGGACCTTGCGCCGTACGTCAACGCCTGTCAGTTCCCGGACTGTACGCACGACCACGAGCCGGGCTGTGCGGTGAAGGATGCCGTGCAGCACGGCGACATTCACCCCGAGCGCCACGAGAGCTACTTGGCCATTCTGGCGTCGCTGCGTGAGGAGCAAACCCCGGAATACTGATGCGTGATTCGTGATCTTGGGTTCTCACGCATCACGCTTCATGCTCTATCCCCGCACCTTCTGCGTTGCCTCGTCGCCCTTTTCGGCGAGCAGGTCGAGCGCCTCGTCCATTGTCAGGCTGTCGATGGACTGGTCGTCCTGGAGGGAGGCGTTGGTGCCGTCGTGCTTCACGTACGGCCCGTAGCGGCCATTCCACACCTCCACCGGCTCGTCGCTGCCTGGGTGAGGGCCAAGCACACGGTCGGGCTGGTTGCGGTTCTCCTTGCGCCGGATGAGCTTGAGGGCACGGTCCAGCTCCACCGTCAGCACGTCGTCCTGCTTCTGGAGGGACGCAAAGGTGCCCTCGTGCCGCACGTAAGGCCCGTAGCGGCCAATGTTGGCCTCCACCTCTTTCCCCGTTTCGGGATGCGTGCCGAGCGTGCGGGGCAGATTGATGATGTCCAGGCCGAGCTCGAAGTCCACGTCCTCCGGCTCCACCCCTGGCGGCAGCGACACGCGCTTCGGACTGTCCTCGTCTTCGTCGTCGCCGAGCTGTATGTACGGCCCGTAGGGCCCCGACTTGAGCAAGACCGGGAGGTCCGCCTCGGGATGAATGCCCAGCACTCGGTCGCCTCGGTTCGCCTCCTCGAGGATCTCCTGGAGCTCCTCTTCCGTGGTGTCCCCCGGCGCAAGGTCGTCGGGAAGGGACGCCGTCACCGTGTCGCCATTCATTTCGCCCTCCACGTACGGGCCGTACTTGCCCACGCGCACCACGTAGTCGCCCCACTGGTCGGGGAAGTGGATGGCACTGATGTCGCGAGGGTCAATGGCCTCCAGGCCTTCCTCGACGCGTGCCTCCACGCCATCTTCGCCCTTGTAGAAGTCTTGCAGGTAAGGCGTGGGCTCGGTGCGCCCGCGGGCAATGTCGTCGAGCACATCTTCCATCTTCGCCGTGAAGCTGACGTCGACCAGTGGCTCGAATTGGGCCTCCATGAGGTTGTTTGTGGCGAAGGCCGTGAAGGTGGGGACAAGTGCGTTTCCTTTCTTGCGCACGTAGCCGCGCTGCTGAATGGTGCCGATGATGGAGGCGTACGTGGACGGGCGGCCGATGCCTTCCTCTTCGAGCGTCTCCACGAGCGAGGCCTCCGTGTAGCGGGCGGGCGGCTTGGTTTCGTGCCCGAGCGGCTCTACAGAGTGCACCCGGAAGCCGTCGTCCTCTTCGGACTCGGCAGACGCGGAGCCAACAGACGTCTCCCCGACGCGGAGCGGCGGCAGCGGACGCTCCCGTTTGCGAAGCGCGGCCTCGGGGTCGTCGGCGCCCTCTACGAGCACGCGGAAGAAGCCGGGGAAGTCGATCTGCTTGCCGGAGGCCCGGAAGCGCGCCACCTCTCCGTCCACCTGCGCGTCGAAGTAAATGTTTGTGTAGCGCACCTTGGCGTTGGCCATTTGGGTTGCCAGGGTGCGCTTCCAGATCAGGTCGTAGAGGGCCGCCTGCATTCCACTGAGGCCGAGCTCGTCCTTCGTCTTCATTTCGGACCCGGCGGGGCGGATGGCCTCGTGCGCCTCCTGTGCGCTTTCGGAGGAGCTGTACTGTCGCACGCTGCCACTCAGGTAGTCGTCGCCGTAGCGCTGTGCCACAGTGCGGCGGGCCCCCGTCACCGCCTCTTCAGAGAGGTTGGTGGAGTCGGTGCGCATGTACGTAATGTAGCCATTCTCGTAGAGGGACTGAGCGAGGCTCATCGTCCGGCTCGACGAGAGGTTAAGCTTGCGGTTGGCCTCCTGCTGCAAAGTAGACGTGATGAAGGGGGCGGAGGGCGACTTGGTTCGCGTCCGCTCCTTGATGTCGGCGATGGTCCACGGCGCCTCGGGCAGCTGCTCTGCCAGGGCCGTCGCGTGCTCCTCGTCCAGCAGCACTACGTCCTCCCCTTCGGTCAGCGACTCCTTGAGGCGGCCAGTGTCCTCGTCGAAGTCCTTCCCCGACGCGAGGCGCACCTCGTTCAGGTGCGTCATCTCGGCCGCTACGCCCGTCCCGTTTTTCGTGAGCTGCGCGTCGAGGTCCCAGTAGGTAGCTGGCACGAACGTGATGCGCTCTGCCTCCTTCCGGACCAGCAGCCGCACCGCCACGCTTTGCACGCGCCCAGCAGAGAGCTTGGGCTTGATCTTGCGCCAGAGCACCGGCGAGATGGAGTAGCCCACCAGCCGATCCAGGATGCGGCGCGTCTGCTGCGCTTCTACGAGGTGCGTATCAATGTCGCGCGTGTCGTCCAGGGCCCGCCGGATGGCCTCCTCCGTAATCTCGTGGAAGACCATCCGCTTCACCGGCACATCCGGGTCGAGCGCGTGGACGAGATGCCAGCCGATGGACTCGCCCTCGCGGTCCTCGTCCGTGGCGATGTAGAGGATGTCGGCATCTTTCAGGGCTCGCCTCAAGTCGCGCACCACGCTTTTCTTGTCCGGGGGCACCACGTACAGCGGCTCAAAGCCATTGGTGACCTTCACGCCGAGGCGGGCCCAGTCTTCATCTTTGTACTCGGCCGGAATTTGTTTGGCGGAGGCCGGGAGGTCTCGGATGTGTCCCATGCTGGCCTCTACCTGAAACTCATTCTCATCGGGGAGAAAGGACCGAATGGTGCGGGCCTTTGTCGGAGATTCAACAACTACTAAGCGCTTCATGGGCGACGTGCCAGGATTGATGTGACAAAGTAACAGAGGGGCCGGACGAGAATAAGAGGCCCGGCATGCAAGTGTCGTACGCTGGGAACTGTCTCAGGGCATTCCTCCGGCGCGTGGGAACGGGGCTGCATGGAGGCTTTCGAGAACAGAAAGGAAGTCAATCACGCTTGGTGAACGAGGGTCGTTCCGAGGAGAGCCTTCTTTTCTGACACAATACACCGAAGAACGAGGGGGTTTTCTTGCGCCATAGCCCCCAAAGGCATCGGGGGCGGCACCGGACACACAAGCCGTGCATGCAGGCCATACACACAAAAAGCAGCCTGGCACCGGAGCTGCCGGCACCAGGCTGCCATAGATTGGAAGAGCCTTCCATCCAGGATCTGGGAGGAGGCAAAACGGGCCGATGCGATACTTATGCCACTTCCGCGTTGGACCGTCCCTGTTCCAGGCTGTCCTCGCCCAGGTAATGGTCGAGATGGTGGGCTCGGTCTTCCACCTTCGTCAGCACCTTCTTCAGCGTGCGCTCCGTGCCCGGGTCGCCAAGGTCGTTGGCCTCCGCAATAACGGCGCGGAGCTGCGTAGCCAGGGTGCGCTCGCCATCGAGGTCGTGCTGGAGCATCTGCCGGATGCGGTAGGTGCCCTCCGGCTCGTGAGTCACGTGCGAGAGCTCCGCCTGCGCGTCCGGCGCACTGGTCGGGATGCCGCCGAGCGCCGTGATGCGCTCCGCAACGCGGTCTACGTACTTGTGGACCTCCTCGTAGTTCTCCTGGAGGAACATGTGGAGATCGTTGAACTGTGGGCCCTCTACGAGCCAGTGATGCTTCTGGTACTGGTGGTAGAGCGTCCAGAGCGTGCACTGGATCTCGTCGAGCTTAGGAATGAGCTGTTCCGCCACGTCCTGGTCAAGCCCAATCGGGTTCTCCTCAATCATCTGTTGTGGGCGCCAAGGCTCGCCGTGAGCGGTATCGGGAGTCTGGGTTGTGGTTGCGGGCATATCGATCTGGGAGTGTTTGTGGATGGAAGTGAGGGTGGAAGAAGCGCCATGTCGTCAGCACAGAACGCTGACACCCTGACTGCATGTCCGTCAGGAGTTGCCCAAACTCGGGGACAGCGTAGCACACAATAATGTGCGCAAATTCAGTGCCAGCCCTGAGAAGTGCTTTCTTCTATTCCGTCGCTGTAACGAATGCGAGCGGGGCTGCTTTTCGTCCCTGGGGAGCTGCGGGGGCGACGTCTCCCCGAGTGGCAAGAACGATTAGGTAAACGCGTTCAGCCCAGTCACGTCTTGCCCCACCACGAGCGTGTGCACCTCGTGGGTGCCTTCGTACGTGATCACGCTCTCGAGGTTGTTCATGTGCCGCATGACGGGGTACATGCTGGTGACCCCGTTCCCGCCCAGCACCTGCCGGGCGGAGCGGGCAATGTCCAAGGCCGTCTGGCAGTTGTTGCGCTTGGCCAGGGACACCTGTTGGGGACGCATGGTGCCGGCCTCCTTGAGGGTGCCCAGGCGCCAGTTTAGGAGCTGGGCCTTCGTAATTTCCTGCACCATGTCCACCAGCCGTTCTTGCATGAGCTGAAAGCCGCCGATGGGCTGTCCGAATTGTTCGCGGTTCTGGGCGTGCTGGCGGGCAGCATCGTAGCAGGCCATGGCCGCCCCAATGGTGCCCCAGCAGATGCCGTAGCGCGCCTGGGTGAGGCACGAGAGCGGCCCCTTCAGGCCCTCGGCGTGAGGCAGACGGGCCGAGTCCGGCACCCGCACGCCATCGAGCACTACCTCGCTGGTCACGGCCGCCCGGAGCGACCACGTCTCGTCGATGGTGGGGGTGGACACCCCGTCGCGGTCCGTCTCCACCAGAAATCCGCGGACCACGTCGTCTTCGTCTTTGGCCCAGATCACTGCCACGTCGGCCATGCTCGCGTTGGTGGACCAGCGCTTGTGCCCCTCCAAAACCCAGGCATCTCCGTCGCGGCGCGCCCGCGTCTCCATGTCGGAGGGGTTGGAGCCCACGTTCGGCTCCGTGAGGCCGAAGCACCCGATGGCCTCAGCGCGGGCCAGGGCAGGCAGCCAGCGCTCCTTCTGTGCCTCGGTGCCATAGCGCCAAATGGGGTACATGACGAGCGAGCCCGTCACGGAGCAAAACGACCGGAGGCCGGAGTCGCCCCGCTCCAGCTCCTGCATCATGAGTCCGTACACGATGTTGCTGTGGCCGCCGCCCCCGTACTCCGTAGGAAGGGTAGGCCCCAAAAGGCCCTGCTCTGCAAAGGCCGGAAGGAGCGAACGTGGAAAGGTGGCCTCCTGTGCATGCTCCTCAATGATGGGCTCCACCTCGTTCGTGACGAAGGCACGGACCTCATCGCGGAGGGCTTTCGCCTCCTCTGTGAGCAGTTCATCGAGGGCGTAGTAGTCGGGCGCCTCGAACGCGTCGGGCTCCCACGTTTGGGGCGGGGCCGGGTGCGTTTCGGAGGCGGCAGGCGCGGGGCGAGACATGACAGTGCGGACGGATGAAAGATGCGTGGGAATGGCGAATGGCGAGGCAGAGGCCCGAGTGCGTGTTGATGATTCGCACGCGGACGTGTACGTTCCACATGGCAAATGCCACATGGCGGATGCAGGCCTCATCTTTTTCCGCAAGCAGGATGGACGGAGGAAGTGCTACGCCCCCCCTTCTTTCTTGATTCTCCAAGCCCTTCGATTTTCATGCGACGCATTTTTGGACTCTTCATCGGGGTCGCACTTCTGCTAAGCTTGTCGGCGCCCACGCACGCCCAGACCAACTCGTCTCGATTCGGCCTCGGGCTGCAGCTTCTGGGAAGCACGGCCGGTGACAATGTAGGGCCGGGAGTCCACTTCCGGGCCTCCACAGCGCTCAACCCGGATGTGTCACTGGCCCTGGGGTCGGGCCTCACGGGGTTCATCTTTCGGGGCCGGGACGATTCCGCATTTGCCCTTGACCCGCAGCTTTCGGCCATTGTGTCATTTTCCACCGCCAACGCGCAGAGCACATACGTGATCGGCGGGGTGGGTGCGTACGTGCCCTTCGGGGACACAAGCACGGAAAGTGGCCCCACCTTCAATGTGGGTGTGGGGCGGGCCTGGCTGCTGCAGGAGAGTTCTCTCTTCTTCGAGTTTAAGCCCGGCGTGCTGGTTGGTGCAGAAACGACAACCCTCGTGGTGCCGCTTCGGATCGGGGTGATCTTGTGAATGGTGCCCGGGACGGGGCGGCGGCCTACAGCACGCGGCGCAGGATGGACTGGAGGCGCTCGTGGTCGTCGTCGAGCAGGCGGCTGAGGGCCCGGCCGGCCTGCACGAGCGGCTCGCGTCCGCCGTTCTCGCCGCCGTGAGCTGCGTAGGTCCGGCGCAGCACCGCGACGAGCAAATCGTCGACCGGCACGGCGGGGTCGGGGTGCTCCACGAGGGTGCGCAGGTAGTCGAAGGGGGCCCCGATGCGCCGCACCTGCGCCTCCGTGCACGGCGCAACGAAATCGTGGATGCCGGGCGGCTGGGGCGGGAGCGTCTGTCGCAGGTCTCCGCCCGGCCCCTCGCAGGCCAGCATCTGGACGCGCACGGTGGTGCGGAGCAGCTCGTCCACCATCGGCATCTCCTGGGCGCGCTCCTCTGGGGAGAGGCCCAGCGCCACGGCCTGCCGGTTGGAGTCGTAGCTGCCCGTTTCCACGTGGCTGACAAGGCCGAACAGGGGCGGCGCGCCGTCGGGCTCCACGCGCACCCACGCCCCAAAATTCGGCGCGTCGGCCTCTTCGTACACCTCCGCGACAAACTGTCGGGTGGTGGCCTCAATCACTTCGCCAAGGGCGGTGTCGTTCATCGCACGTGCTCTCTCACTGACAGGAAAGCCGTCTTCATTGCAAGTCGTCTCTGATACCGAGTCGTCTCTGGTACAATATACAAACTCCGCCCACGGGTTGCCGCGTGGCGTGTGGGCGGTCACCCAGGCGGGCGGGCCAAAGAACGCCGATGCGCCCGTGCGTCAACACGCCCACCCTCACACCCGTGGCCGCTGCTTCGACCGCCGCTTCCGCGATCCGGTGGGCTCGAGGCCGGCGCGGCGCAGGCGACGCTCCATGAGCCGGTAGAATGCCTCGCGCTCCGAGGCCCGCACCACCGCCCGCTCGTGCGCTTCTGAGAGAGCAAGCGGATAGCCCTCTCCCTTCCGGCACTCGTGCAGCACCGTGGCGTGCACCCGGTCGAGCAGGGCGGCATCGTCGGCCACCCAGCGCGGCACCTCCACGCGTCCGAGCTCGCCCCCGCCGGGCCCTGGCACCCGGAGGTAGAAGAACGCAATGTCGGTGCCCGTTGGGTACTCCGCCTGGATGTGGGAGGCCGACCCGAACACCGCCGACCGCTCGCCCGGCCCAAGGATGAGAGCCAGCACGTGACGGTCGAGGAGCCCGTCGAGACGCGGCGCGTCGGGAGCGCGCGTCGGCAAATCGGGCGGGGCCGCCGCCAGGTCGCCCCCCACAAACCGCAGCAGGTTCACAATCTCCGTACTCGCCGGCAGGCTCACGTACGAGGCCAGGGCGCGCCCCTCCTCCCGGAAGCCGTCAAGAAACTGGGTGTAGCGCGCAATGAGCGTGCTTTCAAGGGCGTCGTTGTCCATCCCCCGAATCATCCACCGGATGAGCGTCCCGTCCGCCAGGGCCACGAGGGGACGCCCCGAGACGCGGGCCGTGGTGGCAGCCTCGAGAAGACGACGCAGCTCCTGTTCGTCGCGCAGGGCGGACACCAGCTCGGCCGGGATCGTGTCGAGCGGCTCCCCGAACCGGTCGGCAAGGGGCTCGCGGAAGTGAAGCGACGGGGTGGCGTCGAGGTGCGCCTTCTCGGTCGTGCCGTACTGGAAGGCCACCTGGCTTATGTTCAGCAAAAAGAAGGGCGGCTCCAGGTGGCGGTCCGGATAGATCTGCGACCCGTCCGTGGCCACAACGGTGATGGGCGTGGGGCGCTCCGGCGCGGGGTGGGTGGCGGCGGGGGGCTCGCGCATCTCGGCCACGAGGCGCCGCGGCTGGGCGGCCTTCGCCGCGTCCTGCACCTGTCGCCAGTGCTCGTGGCAGGCCCGCAGCAGCGTCCGCGCCCGCTCCTCCTGCGCCTCCCGACGGTTCTCCCGATCGCCCTGGTGGCTCTCGAAATCGCTCAACTGGTCGCGCAACTGCCGAAGATCGAGCATCTCGCTGGAAACCGACGAAGCACACTGCGAATTGGAGAGCCGCCCCGCGAGCCGTTCCTGGACTCTGCGTAGACTCTGCGGCTCGCTTCGGGGTCGCTCCCGGGCAGGGAGAACTCCTCGGCGAACCGGAGGCGTGCGAATCCGTGCTGAGAGGCTACCCCCTACACCAGAGAACGAAGCACGCCTCCTTCTGCTCCTGCCCTCGCCGTGCGCGTTCACAGGAGGTGCTCTCGTCTCCCTGCCCGCCCCTCTCGCCACAGCCTCTCGCCGCAGCCCTCGTCCTCCCCCATGCCCACCCGATCCAGACGTGAACTCCTGGGGCTCCTGGACGACGTCGTGATGCTGGTGCTCATTGTCATCAATCTCACCCTCATCATCGTCGACTGGGGATTCGCGAGCCCGTTTGTGCAGGCACAACTGCAATCCCACGTCCCTGCCCTGTACGCCTGGTACAACCAGACGATCCACCAGCACTTTTTCCTCTACGATCTCATTTTCGTATCGATCTTCCTCACCGAGATCCTGGTGCGCTGGGGGGTGGCCATTTACCGACAGCGGTACCGCCGCTGGTTCTTTTACCCGTTTGTGCACTGGTACGACGTTCTCGGGTGCATTCCCGTCGGCTCCCTCCGCTCCCTCCGGCTGCTGCGCATCGTGGCCATGGTGCCCAAGCTCCAACGCACCGGGCTTATTGATCTCCGCGACACTGCCCTGTACCGTACCTTCGACACCTACCGCGACATCGTGCTCGAGGAGATCAGCGATCGGGTGACGGTGCGCATCCTCGACGGTCTGAAGACCGAGGTGCAATCGAGCCACGAGGTGACCACCCGCATTGCGGAAGAGGTCATCGCACCACAGCGCAAGGCCCTGATCGAGGCGGTTACGCACCGGCTGCAGGAGGCAACGGCGGTGGCGTACCAGACGCAGCAAGAGAACTTCCACGAGTACCTCAACTCCGTCATCGAGGACGCCGTTCGGGAAAATCGGGAAATCGGCACCCTCGCCTCGCTTCCCGGGGTGGGGCGCCCCGTGGCGGACCTGCTCGAAAGTGCCATCCGCGACATTGTGTTCACTGTGGTGGACCAGATGGTGCGAGACATGTGCTCGCTCGACAATAATCAGGCCCTCACGCAGGTTACGGCTGCATCTGCAGAGGCGCTCATGAGCCCACGGTACGACCATCGCCTCCACCGGCTGAGCCGGTCCATCGTGCTGCAATCGCTCGAGGTGATCAAAGACCACGTTCAGGTCCGACGCTGGGCGGAGCAGGAGCCATTTACAGACCGTTCCGGCAACGCACCTTCTTCTTGAACCGCCCTTGATGACGGTTGCACTCTACCTCCACATTCCGCCCCCTCCGTGGTCCCCCCCGCACACCGCAGAAGCGCTCGTCACGACGCTGGTGGACGAGGCGGCCCACTACGGCACCTCGCCGGTTGCCGAAGCCCCCGTTGAGACCCTGTACATCGGCGGAGGACGTCCATCGGCCCTCCCCCTTCCTGCCCTGCGACGGCTCCTCGGGGCGTGCCGGTCGTCCTTCGACACCGGCGCGGTGCAAGAGGTCACCCTCGAGGTGCACCCGAACGATGCATCGCCGACACTGCTCGATGCCCTCGCCTCCCTCGGGATTACGCGGCTTAGCGTAGGCGCTCCTTCACGTGCGGCGGCCGACGCGGACACGCCGCCTGCATGGATGCGCTCCATTCGGCACGGGCGGGCGGCGGGGCAGCGCCTTTCGGTGGATCTCGCCCTCGCCCCAACGCGCCCCTCCCCCGCAGCGTGGAAAGCGCGCCTCCACCGCGTCGTGGACCTGCGCGTGCCCCATATTGCTCTCCACGAGGTCCCCTCAGCGGCGACGAGCCCGCAGGCGAGCGCGCGCACGGCCGACCGCCTTGCGTTTGCAATGCGCTTTTTGGCGGCAAAGGGCTACCAGCCGTATACGCTCACCCACTTTGCCCGCCCCACTCACCGCTCCCAGTACCAGAGGCATACCTACGCACACGGCAACATTTTGGGACTGGGGCCCGGCGCCGAAAGCTTCTGGTGGCCCTCTCGCACCACTCCCTCCACCGCCCGGCGGTGGTCGAACGCGGACGCCCCTGCGGCGTACGTGTCGCAAAGTGAAGGTGGCTTTCCTCCCGTTGCCGCCCATAACCCGATGGACCGGCACGCATTGGCTCGCGAATACCTCCTTCTTCGCCTCCGGACCGCGGAGGGGCTCGACTTGGACACGCTCGCCCGTCGCTACGACACGGCTCTTCGCTCCCGCGCCGCCGCCACGCTGGATCGTCTGCGGGCGGAGGAGCTGATCCACGATGTTCCCAATCGCGTTCGGCTCACGCCACGCGGACGCCTGCTGGCGGACGCCATCACGCGCCGACTGATGCGCCGAGTCTGAAACCTGCATAGTCCCGCGGGCTGCTCCGCCGAGTGGCAATGCGCGGCAAGCTGCCACACCCTGCTCGGCACGGCCGTGCACACGGATCCCTCCTTCTTGCAACAGTCTCGTCCCATGCGGCTTCCCCTCCTCATCGTTGTGGTCAGTGCCCTCTCGGTCCTCGGTTGTGCCGACGATGAGACGCAGCGTCGCACAGACGACCTGCGCACCTTCCGAGAGGAAGGCACCCTTGCCTTCGTTCGGCCCCCCGGCGACACGCTCCGCACCATCGCCATCGACATTGCCGACACCGACGCGGAGCGGCGGCGTGGCCTCATGCGGCAGCGCTCGCTGGGCTACGACCGGGGCATGCTTTTTGTCTTTGACACGGTGGACCGCGGGGGCATGTGGATGAAAAACACCCCCCTCCCGCTCGACATCATCTTCGTGGCGCCCGACTCGCAGGTCCTCAACATCGCCCGCCGCACCACGCCGTTCTCCGAAGAGCCCATTGAGCCTGCCGCCCCTCGCAAATTCGTCGTGGAGGTCCGCGCCGGCTTTGCCCAGCGCTTCGGACTCACCAACCGCACGCGCATCCGCTGGACCCGCTCGAACTGATCTCCGGTTGCCTCCTGATCCCTGGTTGCCCCTTCCGCCCATGCACGCTTCTTCTACGCATCCAATCCGCGCCCTTGGACGTACGGCGGCGCTGCTCGCCCTGCTTCTCAGCCCGCTCGGCTGCGGCCCATCGGGCGACGCCCCCTCCCCACAGACGTCCCGCGACACAACCGCATCTATCCCCTTCACCACCGAGGGCCGCCTCGCGTTCGTTCAGGACGGCGACTCGACGGTGACCATCGACATCGAAATTGCCGACACCGACTCGGCGCGGGAGCGCGGCATGATGCAGCGCACGGGCTTTCCGAACGACCGGAGCGGCATGCTCTTTCGCTTCGACCACGAACAGCCGCGGAGCTTCTGGATGTCCAATACCCCCGTGGCGCTCGACATCTTGTTCGTGGGGGCGGACTCGCAGGTCGTCAACATTGCGAAGTACACCACCCCCTTCTCCTCCGAGCAGTACCGCTCCGACGGCCCAGCGCAGTTTGTGGTGGAAGTGCCCGCCGGCTTTGCTGACTCTCATGGCATTCTTGCCGGCGACCGCGTGCGATGGCGGCGCCTCGACTGAGTGCGGGGGACGCCGCCGCTCACACGCCGAAGGACTCTCCGCACGCACACTCCCGCGAGGCCTGTGGGTTGGAGAAATGGAACCCGTCCCCGTTGAGCCCTTCCGTAAAGTGGAGTTCGGAGCCATCGAGATACAAGCGGCTTTTCTTGTCGAGCACCACCGTAATGCTGTCGTGCTCCTCCACCGCATCTTGTTCTTGCACCGTCGTGTCCCACCCCAGGTCGTAGGTCAGCCCCGAGCATCCGCCCGGCACGACCGCCACGCGCAGCAGGGTGTCGTCCAGGCTCACATCTTCCTCCGCGGCCACCGACTCAAGCTGATCAACCGCCGCGTCTGTCATCGTGATGGTCATGGCGTGTAGGAATTTTGTGGGGAAGTGGCTGTGCTCAGCAAATACATCCCGCGAAAAATGAAAGGTTCCCCCCCGACGCTGCCCCCACGAATTCGCCCCTTCCACAACGCCCAGCGACACCCCCCCCGCCTTCCAGCACAGCCTTTCGGATGGACTTCCGACAAAGATGTAACGGGCTCGCCCCCATCCGGAACGACCCCTCAGGGCCCTGGTTGTAACCGTGCGTTGACACAAAAAAAGGCGTAAACATCGGTTTACACTCAGGAGCAACGCCGGTGGCACCCACCCGTTCTCCCCGAGAAGCCGGTGCTACACTTCCGCATCGGACCCACGCACGAGACGACGAGGGACTGCTTATGAGTACATCCGAGACCGAGTATCTGAAGGGAAAGGCCAGCGAGGATTATAAGCATGGCTTCTACACCGATATCGAAGCAGAGACGGCGCCCGACGGACTGACGGAGGACGTCGTCCGCTACATTTCCCACCGCAAGGACGAGCCGGAGTGGCTGCTCAACTGGCGGCTGAAGGCGTTCCGCCACGTTCGCGACCGCATCGACGGCGGCGAGAGCATCGACTGGGCCCACCTCGACTACGAGGCGCCCAAGTTTGACGAGATCAGCTACTTCTCCGCGCCGAAGGAGAAGGCCAACTACGACAGCCTCGACGAGGTGCCGGACGAGATTCTGGAGACGTTCGAGCGGCTCGGCATCCCGCTCGAGGAGCAGAAGGCCCTCACGGGTGTGGCCGTCGACGCCGTGATGGACAGCGTCTCCGTGGCCACCACCTTCAAGGAGAAGCTGGAGGAGAAGGGCGTGATCTTCAAGTCCTTCGGCGAGGCCGCCCGCGAGCATCCGGAGATTGTGCGGGAGCACATGGGCACCGTCATTCCGTACACCGACAACCTGTACGCCGCCCTCAACTCGGCGGTCTTCAGCGACGGGTCGTTCGTGTACGTGCCGGAAGGCGTGACCTGCCCGATGGAGCTGTCCACCTACTTCCGCATCAACGAGGCCGGCACCGGCCAGTTTGAGCGCACGCTCATTGTGGCGGAGCCGGGCGCGTACGTGAGCTACCTGGAGGGCTGCACCGCGCCGATGCGCAAGGAAAACCAGTTGCACGCGGCGGTGGTGGAGCTGATTGCCCACGAGGACGCGGAGATCAAGTACTCCACGATCCAGAACTGGTACCCGGGCGATCCGGACACCGGCGAGGGCGGCGTCTACAACCTCGTCACCAAGCGCGGCCTCTGCAAGGGCGACAACTCCAAGATTAGCTGGACGCAGCTGGAGACCGGGTCCGCCGTCACGCAGAAGTACCCGTCCGTCATCCTCGCGGGCGACAACTCGGTCGGCGAGTTCTACTCGGTCGCCTTTACCAAGGGGCACCAGCAGGCCGACACGGGCACGAAGATGCAGCACATCGGCAAGAACACGAAGAGCACCATCATCTCGAAGGGCATCTCGGCCGACGTGGCGGACAACAGCTACCGCGGCCAGGTAAAGGTGAGCAAAAACGCCGAGAACGCCCGCAACTTCTCCCAGTGCGACTCGATGCTGCTGGGGCCGGACTGCGGGGCGCACACCTACCCGTACATCGAAAGCAGCGCCCCGTCGGCGCAGGTGGAGCACGAGGCGACAACCTCGAAGGTGGGCGAGGACCAGATGTTCTACTGCCACCAGCGCGGCCTCGGCGAGGAAGAGGCCCTGAAGCTCATCGTGAACGGCTTCTGCCAGGAGGTCCTGCAGGAGCTCCCGATGGAATTTGCCGTGGAGGCGAAGGAGCTTCTTGACATTGAGCTTGAAGGCAGCGTTGGGTAACGCCGATCTGGTCGGCGGACACCGGCCCGGACGGATGGGGATGGGGGGGAGGTGCGGACGCATCCACTTCCCCCCCTCCGCCCTTTCCCGACGCCCATATTTTCAGACATTCACGTATCACACACGCACATTCCGAACATGGCACTTCTCGAAATCAACAACCTGCATGTCGGCGTCGAAGACGAAGACATCAAGATTCTAAATGGCGTCGACCTTACTCTCGACACCGGCGATATGCACGCCATCATGGGCCCCAACGGCTCCGGCAAGAGCACGCTTGCCTCGGTCCTGGCCGGGCGCGAGGAGTACGAGGTGCTTGAGGGCGACATTCACTACGACGGCGAGGACCTGCTGGAGCTGGAGCCCGAGGAGCGGGCCGAGGAGGGCGTCTTCCTCGCGTTTCAGTACCCGGTGGAGCTGCCCGGCGTGAGCATGACGAATTTCCTGAAAGAGTCGGTCAACTCCGTCCGGGAGGCACGCGGGCAGGAGGAACTCTCGTCTGCGGAGTTCCTGCAGCAGATGCGCGAGCGGGCCGACATGCTGGGCCTCGACGCCGACCTCACGAAGCGGTCGGTGAACGAGGGCTTCTCGGGCGGCGAGAAGAAGCGGAATGAGATTTTTCAGCTCGCGATGCTGGAGCCGCGTCTCGCCATCCTTGACGAGACGGACTCCGGGCTCGACATCGACGCGCTGCAGAGCGTGGCCAACGGCGTGAACAAGCTCCGCGACGGCGACCGGGGCTTCCTCGTCATTACGCACTACGAGCGCATCCTGCAGTACATCGTCCCCGACCGCGTGCACGTCATGATGGACGGGCAGATTGCGCGCTCCGGCGACAAGGAGCTGGCGCAGCAGCTGGAGGAGCACGGCTACGAGTGGATTCGCGACGAGGTTGCGGCCGCTGCGGCGTAGCGGCGCTGGGGCCCGCGGGACGCGGCACTGCGCCCCCGGCGGGCCCAGCCCTTTGCTCCCTCCTCGGTTCTGCCCATTCAACCCCCCTGCCCGACCCATGAGCACTGCACTTGACACGGACGTTCGCCCTGAAGACCGGTTCATTTCGGCGTTCGAGGTGAACCACGGCCAGGCCCTCAACGGCGTGAATGCGTCCATCGCCCAGCAGCGTGAGGACGCCATCGAGCGCTTCTCGCAGCTCGGCATTCCGGACAACAGCCTGGAGGCCTGGAAGTATACCGACATTTCGAAGACCATCGACCGGCCCTACACTCTTTCGCTGGCCGCGGAGGGACCATCGGTGGCCCCGAGCGACATCGAGCCCTTCACGATTGACGCGATGGATGCCCACCGCGTTGTGCTCGTGAACGGCCACGTCGACGAATCGCTGTCCGACATCGGCGACCTGCCGGCGGGCGTCGTAGTGAGCAGCCTGGCCCAGGCCGGCGAGACGCACCCCGACGTGGTGGAGGCGCACTACGGCCAGTACGCCGACGCGGAGGACGAGGCGCTCACGGCCCTCAATACAGCCTTCGTGCAGGACGGCGCGTTCGTATACGTGCCCTCCGGCACCATCGTCGAGAAGCCCATCTTCTTCCTGCACATAACGGCCGGGGATGAGCCGCTCTTCCTGCAGCCGCGGCACCTGTTTGTGGTGGAGGACGGTGCCATCGCCAAGATTGTGGAGGCCCAGCACGCCCTCACCGACGCGCAGACGTTCACGAACACCGTCAGCGAAGCGTTCGTCGGCGAGCGCGCCAACCTGAAGCACTACCTGTTTCAGGACGAGGGCACTTCGGCCTCGCAGGTGCACACCCGCGCCGGTACGCAGAAGGACAACAGCGTGTACTCCACCAACACCATCACCTTCAGCGGCGAGGTGGTGCGCAACAACGCCACCATTGAGGCCGACGGCTCCTTCTGCGAGTCGAACCTCTACGGCCTCTGCATCGGCAAGGACGAGATGCACGTGGACAACCACACGCAGATGGACCATGTGCAGCCGGACTGCAACAGCAACGAGCTGTACAAGCACGTCCTCAACGACGAGTCGACCGCCGTCTTCAACGGCAAGGTGCTGGTCACGCGCGGCTCGCAGCGCATCGACGCCTACCAGCAGAACGACACCATCGTCCTGACCGACGACGCGAACATTTACACCAAGCCGGAGCTTGAAATTTACGCCGACGATGTGGTGTGCAGCCACGGCGCCACGACCGGCCAGGTGGACGAGGAGGGCGTGTTTTACCTCCGCTCCCGCGGCCTCTCGGAGCGCCGCGCCCACATCCTGATGCTCCAGGCCTTTACCGACGAGGTGGTGAGCGAGTACAAGATTGACCCGCTGCGCGACTACATCGCCGAGAAGATCCGCCAGCGCTTCGCCAGCTACTTTGCATGAATGGATGGGGGCGTGGAGGGAACGAGGGAAATTCCCTTCGTCCCTCCATCCGTCCATCCCCACACTGCCATGCCCGCAACGACCCAGCCCACGCCCAGCACAGCCTCGTTCGACGTCGAGGCGCTCCGCGAAGAATTTCCGGCCCTGTCGCAGGACGTATACGAGGACACGCCCCTCGCGTACCTCGACAACGCGGCCACGTCGCAAAAACCGACCCCGGTCATTGAGCGGCTGAACCGCTTCTACGGCGAGGAGAACAGCAACGTGCACCGGGGCGTGCACCGCCTCAGCCAGGACGCCACGGAGGCCTACGAGGGCGCCCGCACGTCGCTCGCCCATCTCCTCAACGCCCCGCACAAAGATCAGGTCATCTTCACGCGGGGGACCACCGAGGGCCTCAACCTCATCGCCTCCACGTTCGGAGAAATGGTGGTGGGCGAGGGCGACGAGATCCTCCTCACGGAGATGGAGCACCACTCCAACATCGTCCCCTGGCAGATGCTGGCCGAGCAGGTGGGGGCCTCTATCGAGGTGCTGCCCGTAACGGACCGCGGCGCCCTGCGGATGGACCTGCTCCCGGAGATGCTGACCGACGACACGGCCCTCCTTGCCTTTACGCACGTTTCCAATACGCTGGGCACGGTGAACCCCGCCCAAGACCTCATCGACGTGGCGCACGCGGAGGGCGTGCCGGTGGTGGTGGACGGCGCGCAGTCGGCCCCTCACATGCCGGTGGACGTGCAGGCGCTCGACGCGGATTTCTTCGTCTTCTCCGGGCACAAGATGTTCGGCCCCACGGGCATCGGGGTCTGCTACGGCAAGCGCGAGCACCTGGAGGCGATGCCCCCGTACCAGGGCGGCGGCGATATGATCGACCAGGTCTCTTTCGAGGAGACGACCTACGACGGCCTGCCGCACAAGTTTGAGGCGGGCACCCCGAACATTGCGGACGCGATTGGGCTTGGCGAAGCGGCCGAATACGTCATGGATCTCGAGTGGGAGGCGGTGCAGGCCCACGAGGACGCGGTGCTCGAATACGCCACGGAGCGTGTGGAGGCCGTGGAGGGCACCCGCATCATCGGCACGGCGTCCGACAAGACGAGCGTCCTTTCGTTCGTCTTCGACGACATCCACCCCTACGATGCCGGCACGGTGCTCGACCGAGAGGGCGTGGCGGTGCGTACCGGGCACCACTGCACGCAGCCCCTCCTCAAACGCTACGACCTGCCCGGGACCATCCGGGCCTCCTTTGCGGCCTACAACACCCGCGAAGACGTGGACTGTCTTATCGACGGCCTCCACAAGGTGCGACAGATGTTCGGTTGAAACGCACGGGAGTGCGGAGTGTGTACGCACGGACACGCATCACGGCGTCTCGCAGAAACGTCCAGCCCTCCACACCTCCAACCATTCACCCCCGACCGGTATGTCCGACACGAACACCGTCTCTGATCGTGCGCAGCAGATCGTCGACGAGTTTTCGCTCTTCGACGACTGGATGAACCGATACCAGTACCTGATCGAGCTCGGCGACGACATTCCGCTGCTGGAAGAAGACCAAAAATCCGACGACAACTACGTCCACGGGTGCCAGTCCGACGTTTGGATCCACTCGGAGCTCAACGAGAACGACGAGGTACTGCACTTTCGCGGCGACAGCAACGCCAAAATCACGAAGGGCCTCGCGGCACTCATCATCCGCGTGCTCGACGAGCAGCCGCCGGAAGCGGTTGCGGACGCGGACTTCGGCTTCTTGGACGACATTGGCCTGCACGACCACCTCAGTTCGCAGCGCAACAATGGCCTGAAGGCCATGATTGAGGCGGTGCAGGAGCGGGCCAAGGCCGGTCCCCAAGAGACGTGACGCACGGTGCGCGGCAACACAAACGTTCGGGCTCCCGAGTCCGACTCACACACAACTCATAAATTCCCAACACACTCATGACTCCTGCAGGAGGTGCAATGCCCGGTGGGATGGGCGGAATGGGCGGCATGCCCGGCGGTGGAGGCGGCGGAGCAGCCGACATCCCCGACGACAAGGAGCAGTCCGAGATTGAACTCCCGGAAACCATCCCCGACCACGTTCAGGACACGCCGGACGACGAGCTGTATCAACGCGTCGTGGACTCGCTCCGTGAAATTTACGACCCGGAGATCCCGGTCAATATCTACGACCTCGGGCTGATTTATCACCTGAAGGTCGACGCGGACGGGCACGCGGACGTGCTCATGACGCTGACGGCGCCCAACTGCCCGGCGGCGGGCATCCTGCCGGGCCAGGCGGAGGATGCGGTTCGGGAAACTGAGGGCGTCACGAGTGTCAATCTTGAGATGACCTTCGAACCTCCCTTTTCGCCCCAGATGATGTCGGAAGAGGCCCGGCTTGAGCTCGGCTTCATGTAGGGAATTTCGAG
>CAJXLV010000010.1 GCA_913056185.1 uncultured Bacteroidota bacterium | reverse complement strand
TCGTCCGCCTCCTGCAGCTCATCGCGGTAGATGATCTCGACGGCACTCTTCGGCCCCATCACAGCCACCTCGGCGGTGGGCCACGCAAAGTTGAGGTCGCCGCCGATGTGCTTCGAGTTCATCACGTCGTAGGCCCCGCCGTACGCCTTGCGCGTGATGACGGTGATGCGGGGGACGGTGGCCTCGCAGAAGGCGTAGAGCAGCTTCGCGCCGTGCTTGATGATGCCGTTCCACTCCTGGTCGGTGCCGGGCAGGAAGCCGGGCACGTCCTCCATCACGAGCAGCGGCACGTTGAAGGCATCGCAGGTGCGCACAAAGCGCGCGCCCTTGATGGACGCGTCGATGTCGAGCGTCCCCGCCAACACGGCGGGCTGGTTCGCCACGATGCCCACCGGCCGCCCGCCGATCCGCGAAAAGCCGGTGATCAGGTTCTCGCCGAAGTCGGGCTGAATCTCAAAAAAGTCGTCCGCGTCGACGAGGTGGCCGATTACGTCGTGCATGTCGTAGGGCTGGTTCGGGTCCTCCGGCACCAGGGCGTCGAGGGCGTCGCCGTCGTGGGCGCTTTCGACCTCTTCGCGCGGCACCCGTGGGGGGTCCTCCTCGCAGTTTTGGGGGAGGTAGCCCACCAGCTCGCGGATGCGGCGGAGGCAGTCCACGTCGTTGCTGCAGGTGAGGTGGCTCACGCCGCTCTTGGTGGCGTGCGTGCGGGCCCCGCCCAGATCGTTGGCCGTCACCTCCTCCTGCGTGACGGTCTTCACCACGTTCGGCCCCGTCACGAACATGTAGCTGGAGTCCTCCACCATGAGGGTGAAGTCGGTGATGGCCGGGCTGTAGACCGCGCCCCCCGCACAGGGCCCCATGATGGCCGAAATCTGCGGGACAACGCCCGAGGCCTCCGTGTTGAGCTTGAAGATGTCGGCGTACCCCCCGAGGCTCTTCACGCCCTCCTGGATGCGCGCACCGCCGGAGTCGTTGAGGCCGATCACGGGCGCCCCGTTCTCCAGTGCCTTCTCCATCACCTTCACGATCTTGTCCGCGTGCGCCCGGCCCAGCGAGCCGCCGTAGACGGTGAAGTCCTGGCTGAAGACGTAGACGAGCCGCCCGTGGATGGTGCCGTAGCCGGTGACCACGCCGTCGCCGGGCGGGCGATTCTCGTCGAGGCCGAAGTTGGTCTCCTGGTGGCGGACGAACGTGCCAAGCTCCTCAAACGAGTCGTCGTCGAGGAGAATGTCGAGCCGCTCGCGGGCCGTGAGCTTGTCTTTTTCGTGCTGGCGCTCAATGCGCTCTTCCCCGCCCCCCTTCGCCGCCTCGGCGCGGCGGCGCTCCAGATCGTCGTATCGGCCCTCGTCGGAGGCCCTGTCGGCAGGGGCGTCGTCAGAACTACTCATGTGCAAGGAGAGGCTCGTGCAAAGGCGTGGATGGGGGCGAGAGGATAGCAAAAATAGGGCTTGCGGCTGAGCGCGTCAACGCCCCGGTCAACGCCCCGACTCGGGCGTCGTCCGGGGTCCCGCCTCACGGCGTCTCGGCGCGGTGGGGCAGAAGCCTCGTGGCGATGTCGCCGCCCAGGGCGCAGGAGGACATGGCGCGGGGCGACGGAGGCGCGCGCCCTACTCCAGCGCGTCGTACTCTTCCTGCTGGCCCTCCGTCGCGGGCTCGAGGATCACCGCCTGCCCCCCACTCGGCACCAGGTCCGCCGCAATCTTGTCGCGTGCCGTCACGAGTCCACGGCGAAAGCAACAGGAGTCCCCTCAACTCAGCAGTCCATCACGTCAATGTCGTAGAGGGGAAACTTGTCGTCGGGCGTGACGACGGTGCACGTCTCCTCCTGACCCTGCGCGATGATCATCCGGTCGAACGGGTCGCGATGATGCATGGGAAGCCGGCCCGCCGTGGCGGCGTGGGCGGAGGAGATCAGAAGTTCGTCGAACGAGGACCGGGCGGCCTGCACCACGTCCCCCGCCGGACGCTCAAGCTTCCCGATGCTTACCTTGATCTCGATTTCCCACACGTTGGCCGGGGTAAAGAAGACCTCGTTCTCGGGATCCGCGAGTTCAGTTCGCGCTGGCTCCTTCAGATCGTCGGGCCGAGCCAACGCGTAGATGAGCGCGTACGTGTCGAGAAGAAGTCGCACAACAGGAGAGGGCTCTTACGATCGCTCTTTGACACTGGCCTCGGGACTCAGATCACGCACCTGGTCGATGGCCCGTCGGCAGGCGGTGCGACTCGGGTAGGTGCTGCCGGAATCGGCGAGAATGCCCCCTTCCTCGGTCTGGAGCTGCCACCGGAAGCCTCCGCTCTCGTCCCGGTAGATCTCGAACGCCGCTTTCGCCGTCAGATTTCGCTCCTGGGCGCTTCGGTTGATGGCCCTGTTCTCGGGGACAGATCGGTCTTCAGAAGATTCCTGTTCCGAGGCGAGGAGACTGCTGTCATAGAAGCGCTGCTCCACCTCCGGCTCGGGCTGGAGACGCGCCTTTAGCGTATTGGGGTCAGGAACATCCCACTGCCCGGCCAGAGCGCCGAGGCGCGACGGAGAGTTGCTCATGAGAATCGGGGAGTCTGTAGGCATTGACTCGAAACTGCGTGAGGCCCCGGGACGGATGCGGAGAGGATGCCTCCCAGAATCTTGGCGCCACAGCCCCTTTTCAAGGTTGTGTTAAAGCATTCATTACGGGATCACGTTCCTCCAGCGCGATGATTCGGACCGACGCTGTGCACAAAACCACCCCGGAAAAGTCTGATCGGAACCAGTGCCGCGAGGAGATCGAAACCGATCAGCGGAGGCGGCGGAGCGACCCGTCGGTTCCTCCATGGCACCTCTAGAGTCTAGAATTACGTTCGAACGCGCCCTACTCCAGCGCCTCGTACTGCGCCTCGTCCTCCGCCGTCGCGGGCTCGAGGATCACCGCCTGCCCCCCACTCCGCGCCAGGGCCGCTTCGATCGTGTCGCCCGCCGTCACGAGGCCGCGGCGGATGCGGTAGGCGTGCGGGTTGTCCCGGTAGTCCGCATCGGGCGTGTCCTCGAAGACGTGGGCCACGTAGGTCTGCCCGTCGTCGAGGACATCGAGCGGGATGTCCAGGGTGCGCGCCGTCGCGTTCGTGGTGGTGCCCACGTACCACGCCTCGCTGTCGGCCTTGCGGCGGGCGATGGTGATGGACTCACCGATGCGGGCGTTCAGGACATGGCTCTCGGCCCAGTCCGTGGGCACGCGCTCCAGAAACTCGACCGCCGCTTCCCCTTCGTAATTGTCGATCAAGTCGGCGGCCATCTGCACCGGGCTGTAGAGGATGACCATGTTCGCCAACTGCTTCGAGAGCGTGGTGAGCACGCGATGGTCCGGCATCGTCTCCGCGGGCGTGAGGTCGAAGATGCCAGGCGTGTAGTCGAGCGGGCCGGCCAGCATGCGCGTGAAGGGAAGTGTGACGTCGTGCGAGGGCGGACTGGGCGTGGCCCAGGCGTTGTACTCCATCCCGCGCACGCCTTCGCGCGTCATCATGTTGGGCCAGGTGCGCTCAATGCCCGTGCCCATCACCGGCTCGTGCACGTCCAGCACAATCTCGTGCTCGGCGGCCTTCTTCACGACGCGCCGGTAGTGGTTGACCATCTGCTGGCCGTGGTGGTGTACGCCCTTCGGACGGATGGGGCCTGCGTAGCCGGTCTTGATGGCAGGCACGCCCACAGAGTCGTAGAGCGCCAGGGCGTCGTCCAGCTGCCGCTCGTAGGCGGGCACATCGCCGCCCGTCTCGTGGTGACCGATGAGCGCGACCCCTCGCTCCTCCCCATAGTCCACGACCTCCTGCAGATCGAAGTCGGGATACGACTCGGTGAAGTCGAACTCGTCGCCCCCAAGCCAGGTCTCCCACCCGGGATTCCACCCCTCCACCAGCACCCCGTCAATGTCGTGTTCGGCGGCAAAATCCATGTAGCGCTTCGTGCGCTCGGTGGTGGCCCCGTGGACGCCCTTCTGCCCCCAGGAGTACTTATCGATGTGCATGCCCCACCAGATGCCGACGTACGTCATCGGCTCGATCCAGGACGGATCCTCAATCTTCGAGGGTTCGTTGAGGTTTTGCAGGAGGTGGGACGCAATCAGTCCGCCCGGCCGGTTGGCAATCTGAATCATGCGCCAGGGCGTCTGGTGCGGCACACTCGCCTTCACCTTCACGCCGTCGGGCCACGGGACGAGGTGGGTATGGAAGGTGGTGGGCATCTCCGGATCGGCCCGGAGCGTCATGCTGGAATAGTCGGTGAGGGCGGCCTCGTGGATCGCGAGGTAGCGCGTCTCGTCCGGGCTGCGCAGCGTCATCGGCGGATTGACAGCGCCCGGATGGTCGTCCTTCTCACTCGTCTCGGGCCGTCCGCCGTCCGTCTCTTCGAGGTAGGAATTGTAGCTGATCTTCGAGGCGCTATCGCGGATGGCGCTCAGGGGCGTCTTGCGGTAGACCCACTCGTAGTTGTCGTAGTCGTCGGGGATCCACCAGGCGGTGTGGTCCGTCGTGAAGCGAAACTCCGTCTCCTCCGACGCGATGCGGAGCGCGTCGAGGCCCTGCTGCTCGGGCCATCGGTAGCGGAAGGCCACCCCGTCGTCGTAGGCCCGCAGCACAAGATCGAGCCGCCGCTCCGGCGCGTCGGTCTCCTTCAGCCGAATTGTGCGCTCCGTGTAGTGGTTGCGCACCGAGTCGTGCGTGCCCCATACGGGAGCCCAGGTGGTGTCGACGGTACGCCGCGTCGTTCCGAGCACCTCGAAGCCGTCGCGCAAGGGCGGGCCGTCGGCAAGCGTAAAGCCGAGGGGCGACGGGGCCACGACTGTGTCGCCCTCCGCTTCGACCTGGTAGTAGGGCTGTCCGTCGCGGAGCTCAACGCGGAGGGTGTTCGAGCCGTCGGGGGAGGTGGCAGTCATCGGGGGCGCGGAGGAGCAGGCAGTGAGGACAGCGACAAGCCCAACAGCAAGGGCAAGCGCGACGACGGCGCGGGAGACGGTCATGCGGTGCGAGGACGGTAGGGGCAGCACAGAAACGGCAGTAGCAGAAACGGCAGTAGCAGAAACGGCAGTAGGATGAGAACGCAGGATCAGTCTGCGTCCTCATCCCACAGGATATGGCGCATGTGGGGGAACCCCAAGCCTCCGCCTCCTGTCCACGGGGCGGCTCGGGAGACGGACGGCCCGCGCCCCACCGTCGCGGACGGCCCCAACCCCGACCGATCGTTCTCCCAGAGGCCAGCGCGCGCCGGCGACCGAGGGCCTACGGGAAAATGCCCATCTGCTCGTACGAGTTTGCGATTTTGTCGATGGCACTGACGAACGCCGCCGTGCGCATGTCCAGCTCCTTCTCTTCGCGGATCTCGCGGACTTCGCCGTAGGCGTAGGCCATCGTGTCTTCCAGCCCGGAATTGACGAGGTCGCGCTCGCCCGCCCCGAAGCTCACACGCTCGACGAGGGTACCCATGAGGCCGTCATCGAACTCTTCCGACGTGAGCTGATCGACCGCCCGGAGGATGCGCTCGGCGTTGCGCTCTTCGAAGCGACGGCTCATGCGACCGTGCCGCATGTGCGAGAGGTTGCGGAGCCACTCAAAGTAGGAGACGATGACGCCGCCCGCATTGAGGTACACATCCGGGATGACCATGACGCCGCGCTCCCGCAGGATGTCGTCGGCAGCGGACGTGACCGGGCCGTTGGCCGCCTCGGCAACGATATTCGCCTGGATGTCGGGCGCATTGTCCGCAGTAATCACGCCCTCCAGGGCCGCCGGGATGAGGATGTCACAGGGCAGCTCCAGCGCCTGAGCAGACGTGTCGACATTTGTGGCGCCCGGGAAATCGAGGATGGATCCAGTGTCTTCGCGGTGCTCGACCACGTCGTCCACGGCGAGGCCTTCAGGGTCGTAGATGGCGCCTTCGATCTCGGCGATGCCTACGATGTCGGCCTCGCCCTCCTCGTCGAGGATTTTGGCTGCGTGGTAGCCCACGTTCCCCAGGCCCTGAACGACGATGCTCTTGCCCGCCAGCCCCGGCTCCATGCCGAAGCGACGCATGTCGGCGTCGTACTGGCACGACTCTCGAATGCCGTAGTAGACGCCACGCCCCGTGGCTTCGGTGCGCCCCCGCACGCCGCCCTGCCCCACCGGCTTGCCCGTCACACAGGCAAGAGCATTGAGCTCCTCGTCGCCCACCTGCGTGTACGTGTCCATGATCCACGCCATTTCACGCTCGCCCGTCCCGTAGTCCGGCGCCGGCACATCCGTCCCCGGCCCAATGAAATCCTTACGCGCCAGCTCAAATGCGTACCGCCGCGTAATGCGCTCCAGCTCTGCAGCCGAGTACTCGCGCGCATCGATGCAGACCCCGCCCTTGGCGCCTCCGAAGGGGACGTCCACAATGGCGCACTTGTAGCTCATGAGGGCGGAGAGGGCCATCACTTCATCCACGTTGACGCTCGGGGCGTAGCGGATGCCGCCCTTCGTGGGCTGCATGTGGTGGCTATGCTCCCCGCGGTACCCGCGGATGACCTCAATGGTGCCATCGTCTCGCTTGATGGGAAACTCGAAGCGGATGATGTTATCGCAGGCACGAATCTGAGCCAGCACGCCCCGCGCATGGTCCGTCTCGGCAGCGGCCCGGTCGAACATCTGGTTGACCTGGCCAAAAAAGCCCGTTTCGGACTGGTCTTGAACGTCTGGAGGGGGGTCGGGGACGGCAGTCATAAACACGATGAAGTGGCAGTGTGCGAAGGAGGTGACTGCATGCATGAAAGGAGCCGCCCCGGCGAACTGCAAGCGCTTCCAACACCGTTCATCGGAAAATCCCGCGGCCTCTACCTCAGATATACATCCATAGGAGAAACATGACGGCCACGGCACGAAGCGTCCGTCCGCACGTGCCCCCCTTGCTCCGGGCGGAGCGTGAACCCGCATCGGGGAGCTTCTGTTAGGACTCGGTGCCTATACGCTCAGACCCCGCGCTGCACTCCCGTCGCGAGCCTTTTCGCTGATCCACAGGGGCCGTGCCCGAGTCCGTTCTGCTCAACATTGCGTTGATTGTCGTGTTGGGCATCGGTGCCCAGTGGATGGCCTGGCGGTTTCGGCTGCCGTCCATTCTGCTGTTGCTCCTGGTGGGGTTCCTGGCCGGCCCCGTCTTGGGCCTCGTCGATCCCCAATCGCTGCGGGGCGATTGGCTCTTTGCCTTCGTCTCGCTTTCCATCGGCATCATTCTCTTCGAAGGGGGGCTCAGCCTGCGCCTCTCGGAGCTGCGGGAGGTGGGCACCACCGTTCTCGCCCTCACGACGGTGGGCGCGCTGCTAACCTGGGGCCTCGGGGCGGCTGGGCTGCACTACATCGTCGGGTTCAACCGCTCCCTCTCGGTCCTCATCGGGGCCATCCTGGTGGTCACGGGCCCCACCGTCATCGTTCCCCTGCTCCGCCACGTGCAGCCCCGAGGGCGCGTCGGGACCATTGCCAAGTGGGAGGGCATCACCATCGATCCGGTCGGGGCCATCCTGGCCGTCCTGGTCCTGGAGACGCTTCTGCTGCTCAACGACCCGCAGCACACCGGCGCCGGGGCAGGAACGGTGATGGAGCACGTGCTCGTCGGGCTCGGGCTCGAGATTTTTGTCTCGATCGGGGTCAGTGTGGCGGCGACCATGGGGCTGGTCTTTGTGCTGTGGCGGCGCCTCGTGCCCGACTTTTTGCGGAACGCGGTGACGCTCATGGTGGTCGTGGGGGCCTTTGTGGTGGCCAATGTGCTGCAGCACGAAGCAGGCCTGCTGACCACCACCCTCATGGGCATTGCCTTGGCCAACCAGCCGTTCGTATCGGTGCAACGCATCGTTGAGTTCAAGGAAAACCTGCAGGTGCTGCTCATCGGCTCCCTCTTCGTGCTTTTGAGCGCGCGGCTGGAGTTGAGCGCACTGTCGTACCTCAACCGCGATGTGCTCCTGTTCCTGGGACTGCTGGTGGGGCTGGTGCGGCCGCTGGCTGTGTTTGTGTCGTCCATCGGCTCGGGGCTGGGCTGGAAGGAGAAGGCGTTCTTGTCGTGGCTCGCCCCGCGCGGGGTGGTGGCGGCGGCGGTGGCCTCGCTCTTTGCCTTTCAGCTGCGCCCGGTGTTTCCGGGGGCGGTCGACGGCATGGTGCCGGTCGTGTTTGCGGTCATCGTGGGCACAGTGGCCATCTACGGCCTCACGGCCGCGCCGCTGGCCCAGTGGCTGGGCCTCGCAGACCCCAACCCCAACGGCGTCTTGTTTGTCGGGGCTGCGCCCTGGGTGCGCAGCATTGCCCAGCGCGTGCAGAACCTGGGGGTGCCGGTAGCCCTGCTCGACAACAACGCGCTCCACGTCCGCCAGGCCCGCGAGGACGGCCTGGAGGCCCACGCGGTCGACGTTCTCTCTGAAGCGGCCCTCGACGATACGGACCTGTACGGCTACGGACGCCTCCTCATCGCCCTCCCCAACGACGAGGTGGCCTCGCTGGCGGCCCTGCACTTCTCCGACGTCTTCGACTCGACCAACATCTACCAGTTGGCGGCCGGCCCCGAAAGCCGGGGCGAACAGACGGGCACCATGCCGCGCCATCTGCGGGGCCGCCCCCTCTTCGGCGAAAATACGAACTACCAATCGCTCGCCTCACAGATGGAGCGCGGGAGCACGGTGCTCCGCCTTAAGCTGGGCGAGGCGTTCGCCAACCAGGAGGCGCAAGAATACTACACGGCCGCGGACCTCTCGTCCCAGGAAGATGGGGCCATGATCCGCCCCCTCTTCCGCCTGCCCAGCGGCGGCGGAGTGGAGGTCATTGCGGAGCTGGACCGCTTTCGCATGCGCCCCGACGATGAACTTCTGGCCCTGGTGGGCCCTCCGCCCGCAGCCTCCTCGGACGCGGCCCCCAGCCCCTCTGCCCTTGCCTCCAACGACCCAGTGTTTGACGTCGCGGAGGCCTCCGCGGCGCCCATCCCTACGACGGATGCGCAGTCCTGAGGCCCGAACCTCCCCTTGACGATGCAAGTACAGGGGGGCGCTGCGTCAGACTGTCTTGTCCCTCTCTCATCTCTCTCTAAGCGCATGGCCACGGACGATCTTCGCCGCGAACTTGGATTCTGGGACGCGCTGACCATTGGGGCCGGGACGATGATCGGGGCGGGCATCTTTTTGCTCGCGGGCGTGGCCCTGACGCTGACGGGGCCGGCGGCCATCTTTTCGTATCTGGCGGCGGGCATTGTGTGCATGGTTACGGCGGCGAGCGCGGCCGAGCTGGCCACGGGCATGCCCACCTCTGGGGGCGACTACTACTTTGTGTCCCGCTCGCTCGGCCCGGCGCTGGGCGCCATCTCGGGGGTGGGCATTTGGCTCAGCCTCACATTTGCCATCTCGTTCTACCTGTTTGGGCTTGGAGAGTATCTGTCGCAGTTCCTGCCCGTCACGCCGTTTTGGGGCGCGCTCGGCGGTGGGCTGCTCCTCACTGGCATTAACGTGTATGGGGCCAAAGAGTCGGGGCAGATGCAGGTGTTCGTGGTGCTCACGCTGATGGGCATCCTGGGCGCGTTCTGCGGGGTCGGGGCGTTCTACATCGAGTGGGAACACTTCACGCCCTTCTTCCCCTTCGGCGGCGCCCCAGTGGCCTCCACCACGGCCCTCGTCTTCGTCTCTTTCCTCGGCTTCGTCAAAATTGCGGCCGTGGCAGAGGAGATCAAAAACCCGGCCAAGAACCTGCCGCGCACCCTCATCGGGTCGGTGGCGCTCGTCACGCTGCTCTATGTGGTCATCCTGCTCGTTATCGGTGGCCTCTTTCCGCAGAAAACGATCGGGGAGGTGGACGACCCGCTCACACAGGCGGCGCGGATGTTGGCCGGGCCGGTGGGCGCGGGCGCCATTATCTTTGCCGGCCTGCTGGCGACGGTGTCCTCGGCGAATGCGAGCATCATGGCGTCCTCGCGCATCAACCTGGCGATGGCACGGGACCGCATGGTGCCCAACTGGCTGAGCGCCATCCACGACACGCTCCTCACGCCGCACCGCGCCATTTTGCTGACGGGCGTGCTGGCGCTCAGCTTTCTGCTGATCGAGAGCCTGGAACAGCTTGCCAAAATTGCCAGCGTGCTTCAGCTCTACAGCTACGCCGCCCTCAACGTGGGCTGCGTGGTGCTCCGTGTGGCACAGCCCGACTGGTACGAGCCGTCGTACCGCACGCCTGGCTTTCCATTTGCGCAGGGGCTGGCCGCCCTCGCGTGCCTGGGCATCATCCTGTTCTCGGGGCCCTTCGCACAAATCGCGATTGGGGTGCTGATTGTGGTGAGCCTGGCGTGGTACTTTGCCTGGGGCCGCGGGCGGGTCGAGATCGACCATGCGGTGCCGGCCTTTCGGGCGCGGTGGGGCGAACAGGGGTGGGGCGCCCTCACGGCGCCGGCGCCCACGTTTGCGGTGGAGCTGCCGGAGGCGCTGGCCCCGGGCGAACGAGCCATCAACGCCGACGATGCACGGCGGGTGGCGGTGGCCCTCGCCAACCCCGCCCACGAGACGGACCTGCTACAGCTGGGTCGCTATATCGCCACCGGGGCGGACGCCGGCGGGCGTGTCTCGGGCATCCACCTGGTGGATGTGCCGCTGCAGACGCCCCTCCGCGAGGCCCGCAACCGGTTCACCGAACGCCCGTCCCTGCAGCAGGCCATCGCCACGCTCACCGAACGGGACGAGGCGCGCAAGCGGGCCAACGGCGGACGTCCTCTCCACGAAACCACGATCGAGTCGGTTGTGGACGTGGCACACGACGTCTTCGGCGGCCTCGTCAATGAGACCCGCACCCGGAACGCCGACCTGCTGCTGATGGGGTGGCAGGGCGGCTTCAATGTGGGGCGCATCTACAACAGCCCCATCCAGCGCGTCATCCAGAACGTGCAGGCGGACCTGGCGGTGCTCAAAGACCGCGGCTTCGACAAAATGGATGAGATCCTTCTGCCGTGGGGTGGGGGGCTGCACGCGCAGTTGGGCCTCGAAATTGCGCTCCGCGTGGCCCGCACCACCGGTGCCACCGTCAACCTACTCCGCGTGGTGCGCCCGGACGTGAACGCCGAGCAGGAGACGGCTGCCCTGGCCGACACGGTGGCCGACCTCGTGGGCAGCGACAACAACGTCCGGTACCTGGTGCAAACGTCCGAGAGCGTGACCGAGGGCATCGACGCTGCGATGGCGGAGGCAGACTACGACTTCGTGATCATCGGCGCCTCGCGTGAGTGGAGCCTGCGGCAGGTGCTCTTCGGCTCGATTCCCGACGTGGTGGCCGACCGCGCCGGCTGCTCGGTGCTCATGGTGCGCCGCTACGTCCCGGATACCCTTTCGACGCGCGCGGCGGAGGGGGTGAAGCGCCTCAAAGAATCGGTCGGGCTTACAACCTCCCCGGAGGCGTAAGTCCGCCCAGCACGGCCCGGGCGTCTTTCGGCTACATTTTTACGAACACGAAGGCGCAGAGAGTTTCTCCGCGGAATAGGAACTTATCCGACGCTGGAACTTGCACCTACTTCCTCTTTTCCGACCAAGTGTTTGGGAGCCATGGCTTCGGACTCCACCCTGAAGAAAAACCTGACGCTTTACGACGTCTACTCGATCAGCACGGGTGCAATGTTTAGCTCCGGGTTCTTTTTGCTCCCGGGCATCGCAGCGGCAGAAACCGGCCCGTCCGTCATTCTGGCGTACCTGGTGGCGGGGCTGCTGATCCTGCCCTCCATGTACAGCATGGCGGAGCTGTCTACGGCCATGCCCAAGGCGGGGGGCACGTACTACTTCCTGGACCGCAGCCTGGGCCCCCTCGCCGGAACCGTGGGCGGGCTGGGGACATGGCTCGCACTCGTGTTCAAGAGCGCATTTGCGCTGATCGGGATGGGCGCCTACCTGGCCATCTACGCCGACGTGCCCATCCAGCCGCTCGCGGCGGCGCTGGCGGTGGCCTTCGGGGTGCTCAACGTGGTGGGCGCGAAGGAAAGCAGCTGGCTGCAGCGCGTACTGGTGACCATCCTCGTGGGGGTGCTCGCGTTCTACGCCGCGCAGGGCGTACTATCCGTCCTGGGCGGGCAGAGCGCCGAGGGCGGCGCCGTCGGCGAGTTTTCGCCCTTCTTTACGGAGGGGCCTCGCGGCTTCTTGGCCACCATCGGCATCGTCTTCGTGTCGTACGCTGGGCTTACCAAGGTCGCCAGCGTGGCGGAGGAGGTCGAAAATCCGGACCGCAATATTCCGCTGGGCATGGGGCTGTCGCTCCTTACGGCGACGTCAATATACGTGATTGGGGTGGCCATCATGGTCGCGATCCTGCCTGCGGAGGCCCTCCACGCCGACCTGACGCCGGTCTACACCTCCGGCGAGGTGTTCTTCAACTGGCTGCCCTACACCCTGGGCCCGGTGCTGATTGTGGTGGCGGCCATTGCTGCCTTTGCCTCCACTGGCAACGCGGGCATTCTGTCGGCCTCGCGCTACCCGCTAGCCATGGCGCGCGACCGGCTGCTGCCGGACAGTTTCGCGTCGCTGGGGCGCTTCAACACGCCGACCCGCTCCATCCTGGTAACGGTGGTGCTGATGCTGGTCGTCATCTTTGCGCTGAGTGAGGAAGGCGTGGCCAAGCTGGCCAGTGCGTTTCAGCTGCTCATCTTTGCACTCCTCAACTTTGCGGTGGTGGTAATGCGGGAGAGCCGCATCCCGTCGTACGCGCCGGGCTACCGCTCGCCGCTGTACCCGTGGATGCAGGTGGCCGGCATTGCCATCCCCGGCTTCCTGATTGCCGAAATGGGCACGCTCGCGATCGTCTTTACCGGGGTGGTGGTGCTCTTTGGCATCGGGTGGTACTTCTACTACGCACGGTCGGTGCCGCGGGAAGGGGCCATCTTTCACCTCTTCGCCCGCCTCGGCAAGCAGCGCTACGACGGGCTCGACCGCGAACTGCAGACAATTCTGGAGGAGAAGGGCGTGGGGAGCGATACGGCGTTTGACCGCCTTGTGGCCCGCTCGGAGGTACTCCACCTGGACGACCCGCTGCCCTACTCGGAGGTGGTGGAGCGCGTGTCGCGCCGCCTGGCGGACGAGTACGACATTTCTACGGCCACGCTGCGCCATGGCTTTTTGGAGGGGGCGCCCTACAGCGCGGTGTCGGTGTCGCACGGGGCGGCCCTGCCGTACTGCCGCCTCGATGGCATCGACGCGCCCAAGATGGTGATGGTGCACTGCCAATCGGGCATCTGCGTGAACCTGGAGGATGAGATCGAGGACATCGACCTGTCGGACCCGGTCTACGCCTTTTTCTTCCTCGTCACACCGACCGATGATGAAGGCGAGCACCTGCGCACGCTGGCGACGCTGGCCAACCGCACGGACGAGGAGCAGTTTCTGGTGGAGTGGCGCGCGGCGACCAACGAGCAGGAGGTGAAAGAGAGCCTGCTGCATCACGAGCGGTACCTCTCGCTACACCTGCTCTCGGGCACCAACACGGAGCCGTTCATCGGGCAGACTGTGTCGAGCCTCGACCTTCCGGCCAATGTGCTGGTGGCGCTGGTGCGGCGCGATGAGCAGATTGTGGTGCCCGCCGGCCCTACAGAGTTGCAGGAGGGCGACCGCCTCACTATTATCGGCAACCCGGCCGGCATCGATCGGCTCTACGAGCTGTACCGCCAGGGCGAGCAGGAGGGCGTGGTGCATTGACCCTCCCCCGGCTGCTCGACGAGGTCCTCTCCGGGGGCACGGCCTGGAGATTCTTGGCGAGTCGGCCTGCTCCTTCGAGCGAGCCTGCCGGCAGCGGTCGCTTCGGATGTGCGGCCGGGAGGGAGTGCGGCCGGGAGGGAGTGCCTCCGCGGTCTCGGCTGAAGCCGGGCTCGCTCCTGCGCCGGGAGCGAAGCGACCGAGCGCGTTCAGAGTGCTCTTCTCGTGCTCTGCTCACACAGTGCAAGCGCAGTCCAGCAGGCGGGCTACCGGCGCCAAAAGGCGGGCGCGAAGAGAATAAGAACGGTATAGATTTCGAGCCGCCCCGCGACCATCAGGAGCGCCAGGAGCCACTTCCCCAGCACCGGGATGTGGGCGTAGTTGTCGGTGGGTCCGACGCTGCCAAACGCGGGCCCGATGTTGCCAATGCAGGAGAGGGCCGCCGTAAAAGCGCTCCACAGGTCCAGCCCCATGGCACTGACGGCCAGGGTGCCCACAAAGAGAAGCCCGAAGTACAGTACCACAAACGAGAGAATATTGTCAATGGTGGTGCGGTCCACCACCGTGTCGTTAAGGCGAATGGGGAGGATGGCCTTCGGGTGGACCAGCTGACGAATCTCACGGTAGGCCGTTTTGCCCAGCAGCACGTGGCGCACCACCTTCATGCCGCCGCCGGTGGAGCCAGCCATGCCGCCGCAGAAGAACAGCACAAACAGAAGCCCGGACGCAAGGGGCGCCCACAGCTCATAGTCGGCCGTGCCGAAGCCCGTAGTGGTGACGATGGCCACCACCTGAAAGACGGCGTAGCGAAAGGCCGTAGTGAGGGAGGTGTAGACCGTTTCCGCGCCCTCTCCCGGCAACAGTGCCCCCGTCGGCTCCCAGGTAGCCCCCACCAGAAGCACCGTCCCCCCGGCCAGGATGGCCACATATGCCCGAAATTCGGTGTCCTTGACGGCCGTGAGCGGTTCGCCGCGCAGCATGCGGTAGTGGAGCGCAAAGTTCATCCCCGCAAGAAACATGAAGACCGTAATGACACCGTCCACGTAAGCCGAGTCGTAGTCGCCCACCGAGCCGCCCTCCGGCGAGAATCCGCCGGTGGCCATGGTGGCGAAGGCGTGATTCACCGCATCGAACAGGCTCATGGCGGGCAACAGAAGCGCCACCTCGAGGGCCGTAATGCCGACATAGAGCAGCCAGAGGCGCTTGGCCGTCTCGCGCACACGGGGCGTGAGCTTGTCGGCCGAGGGCCCTGGCACCTCCGCCTGGAAGAGCTGCATGCCCCCAACGCCCAGGATGGGCAGCACAGCCAGGGTGAGCACGATGATGCCCATGCCTCCCATCCAGTGTGCGAGGCTGCGCCAGAAGTGAAAGGCGCGCGGGATGGCCTCGATGGCCGGGGTACGCGCCCCGCCCAGGATGGTGGCCCCGGTGGTGGTGAAGCCACTCATTGTTTCGAAGAAGGCATTGGTGTAGGAGGGCAGCACCCCACCAAAGACGAACGGCAGCGCCCCGATGGCCGACAGCGCGATCCACGACAGCCCCACGATGGCAAAGCCTTCGCGGGCCCCAACCTCTTCTCGCCCAGGCACTCCGAGCACCGCCCAGGCCCCGCCCCCCAGCGCCACCGCAATTCCCGCCGCCCACACAAACCCCCAGGCTGCCGGCTCCGCATAGATCCACCCCACAAGTGCAGGAAGCAGCAACGCCGCCGCAAGAAAGAGCAGAAGGCCGCCGAGCGTACGGAGCACAACGGGAAGATTGAGAACCACGGTGGGGAATGTCAGCCTCGTGTGTGGATCGGCGTAGAGACATCCCGACGGCCGTCGGGACGAAGATTCGGAATGGAAGGGGGCGGCGTGGAGAAACGCCAGACACGCGGACCGTCCTGCATGCTTTCGGGAGAGGGAATGCGGGCGAGCCCGCGGCTACGCATCAAAGAGCTCCTCCACCGCCCCCACCTGGTTTGGCAACACGAACACAATCACCCGGTCGCCGGGGCCGATCTGGGTACTCCCCGTCGCGATCTCCGTCGAGTCGTCGTGCTCCACCGCCCCAATGAGCAACCCGGACGGAAGATTCAGTTCCTGGAGGGGCTTCGTGGTGACGGGGGCTCGCGGGGCGGCCCGGATTTCCAGGATCTCGGCGTCGAGGCCGTGCACCGTAGCGGCACTGAGCACATGCTTGCCACGCAGGTAGCGCCGCACCTCGCGCGAGACGGCCAGCTTCTTGCTCACCGCCGCATCAAGCCCAATGGCCTGGCTGATGGGGATGTACGCGGCCTTTGACAACAGCCCCACGGTCTTGTACACCTCCAGGTGCTTTGCCATGAGACACGTCACAAGGTTCGACTCCTGGTCATCGGTCACGGAGACGAGCGCATCCATGTCCGCTAGCCCTTCACGCACCAGCAGGTCAATATCGGTTGGGTCTGTGTGAAGCACGAGCACATTCTCGAGCTGCTCCGCCAGTTCCTGCGCCCGCTCGGCACTGGGCTCAATCAACTTGATGCGTTTGCCATTTTGCTCGCTGAGCTTGCGGGCCACTGTGGCGCCCACCCGCGTCCCCCCCAGCACCATGACGTGCGAAATATCCACGTTCCCCTTCCCCAACAGCCGGGTGACGGGCGTAACGTACTTCGGGCGCGTCAGCACGAAGAGCTGATCGTTCGCCTGCAGCCGCTCGTCGCCGCCCGGAATGCGCGTCTGACCGTTGCGGACCAGCCCCTTGACCCGGAAGTCCAGCTCTGGGTGCGAGGCGGCCACCGCACGGAGCGGCTCGCCAACCACAGGGGCCTTCGCATCCAGGCGCACCCCCAGCAGCTGCACATGCCCGTCGCAAAAGCTAAGCAGGTCGGTGGCCCCGGCCCGTTGAATGAGCTGCGTCACCTCCACCGCTGCGCTCTCCTCCGGATGGATGACAAGATCGATCCCAAAGTCCTTTGCTTCCAGAACCGAGTGGGTGCGCTCGAGCTCATCGGTACGGGTGCGCGCCACCGTTGTCTCTACGCCGAGGCGGTCGGCCATCATGCAGGCAATCAGGTTCACCTCGTCGACGGCCGTGACGGCCACGAGCAGGTCCGCCCCCCGAATCCCTGCCTCTTCCAAGACCTGCGCGGAGGTGCCATTGCCGTGCACCGTCATCACATCCAGTGTGTTGTGGACGGTGCGGAGCACGTCCTCCTTGACATCGATTACGGTAACATCGTGCTGCTCCAGGGCGAGGATGCGGGCGACGTCAAACCCGACCTCCCCGGCGCCGACGACTACGGTTTGCATGCGGTGCGGAAGGGGGAATCCGAAAGAGACTGCGCAAAAAGGTACCGGTTTTGGGCCCCGGAGACAACCGCCCCGCGGGGGGCGTCCGGAGCGTTCATCAGGGGCCGGCAATGTGGCCGGATGTGTGAGGTCGTAAAGCGAGGCCGGAGACGGCGAACTTGAAAGGGAGGAGCGATTTTACGGGTGTCAGGCTCTGTTTGTCCCACAATGCTCCTCTGCCGTGGCCGCTTCCGCTGATTTCTCCTTTATCGACGGCACCACCCAAACGGTCGCACTGGTGGGCCATCCGGTGGCCCACTCGCTCTCGCCCCACATTCACAACACCGCCTTCCAGGCCCAGGGCGTCAATGCCGTGTACGTAGCCACGCCGGTGCGCCCGGCGGAGATTGAGGCAGCCGTGGCAGGCCTGCGCGCCCTCCAGTTTCTGGGCGCCAACGTGACGACTCCCCACAAGGAGGCCGTACAGGCTGGGCTCGACACCCTCACGGAGCGCGCCGCCGCAGTGGGGGCCGTCAACACCATCGTGCGGACGGAGGCCTCCGGCGGCACCGTCCGGCTTCGGGGCGACAATACGGATGTGGCGGGCTTTCTTGCCCCGCTGGCACGGCGAGCGGACGATGCGCTGCAGGGGGCGCCCATGCTGGTGTTTGGGGCCGGTGGCGCGGCGCGGGCGGTGGTCTACGGCCTGTTGACCCGCTACCGCCCCGAGCGCCTGACGGTGGTCGCCCGGCGTCCCGAGCAGGCCGAGTCGCTCGCGGCGTCTTTTGCGGAGCACGACGCCCGGGATGCGCTCCGCGTCTCCACGTTCGACGGCGCTGCGCTTGCGGTTCGTACCAGCCGACTGGTCGTGAATGCCACCCCCCTCGGCATGGCGCCCGACCGCCGCGGCCAAACGCCTTGGCCTTCGGCCACCGACTTTGGCCCCGAGCATGTGGTCTACGATCTCGTCTACACTCCGGAGGCCACGCGCCTGCTGCAGGAGGCCGACGCACAGGGCGCCACCTCCATCGGTGGGCTCGACATGCTTGTGGAACAGGCCGCGGCGGCCTACCAGCAGTGGACCGGCCGAGCGATGCCGAGGGAGGCAGTGTACGAGGAATTGCGCGACCGGTCGTAGTCGGCCCCTTTCTTTGCGACTCCTTTACACCAGGCGGGAATCAACGATGGGGCCCTCGGCTATCCCGCGATGCTGAGGGCCGCCGTGCTTTCCTCACGGGTGGCGCTCCCGTTACGGCATTCGCATCTCTCCGGACACAGGCTCCTGTTCGTAGGCATCCCGGCATGTGGCAGCAGGCATGGGCCCGCACCCGGGCCGCTCTCCCCCTCTCCCCCTGGGGCTCCGACTATTCCACTGCGGCGCTTCGGCACGACGCTACGGCGGGGCTGACAGTGGGGGCAATGCTGATCCCGCAGGCCATGGCCTACGCCGTCATTGCGGGCCTGCCCCCCATTTACGGCCTGTACGCCGGCCTCGTCCCGCTTCTCGTATACCCGCTGTTCGGCACGTCCCGACAGCTGGCCCTTGGGCCTGTGGCCATCGACATGTTGATTGTGGGCGCAGGCGTGGGGGCGGTGGCGCAAAGCGGAACGGAGGCGTACGTGGCCCTTGCAATTCTGCTAACGGCAATGGTGGGAGGCGTGCAGGTGCTCATGGGGGTCCTGCGGCTGGGGTTCGTGGCGCGCCTGCTCTCACGCCCCGTCATTGCGGGCCTCACGACCGCTGCGTCCCTCATCATCGCCTTTAGCCAGCTGGGCACCCTGCTCGGCATCGACCTGGCACGTTCTCAGTACGTACATGTGCTGCTCTGGGATGCCGTCCAGCAGGCCGGGCAGACGCATCCGCTTACCCTCGGCATTGGACTGGGGGGCGTGGGCCTCCTGGTGGGGCTGGCACGGTGGGTGCCGCACGTGCCGGGGCCGCTGGTGGCGGTCGTGGGAGGCACGGGCATGAGTTGGCTCTTCGAATTTGAGCGCCAGGGCGTAGCCGTCATCGGCACGGTCCCCACGGGCCTCCCCCGCCCCGACGCCTGGGCCGCCAGCCTGCAGCACCTGGATGCGCTGGGGCCGGTGGCCGTCACCCTCGCCCTGGTGCAGTTCATGAAGGATGTGTCGCTGGGACGCATCTTTGCGAAGCGGCACGGCTACACCATCGACCCCAACCGGGAACTGATCGGCATCGGGGCCGGGAACCTGGTCGGCAGCCTGTTTCAGGCCCCTCCCGCCTCGGGCAGCTTCTCACGATCGGCGGTGAACGATCGCACCGGCGCCGCATCCCCCCTGGCGAATGCGTTTGCGGCCGGCGTCATTGCCCTCACCCTCCTCTTCCTCACGCCCCTCTTCTACTACCTGCCGCTGCCGATCCTCGCGGCCATTATCATCGTGTCCGGAATGGGCTTGATTGACCTGCAGGAGCTGCGGCGCCTGTTCCGCGCCCGGCGGCGCGACGGCTACATTGCGGTGTTCACCGCGGGCTGCACACTCTTTGTCGGCATCCAGGAAGGCATTCTGCTGGGCATCGGGGCCTCGCTCCTCGCCGTCCTCGTCCGCATGAGCCGCCCAAACGTGGCCGAGCTCGGGCACGTCCCCGGCACGCGCCGCTTTCGCGACCTCGACCGGTTCGCCCATGCGCGGCGGCTTGAGGGCATCATGGTGCTGCGCGTGGATGCGGCCTTCTCGTTCGCCAATGCCGAGTATCTGTATCGCTTCATCGTGGAAAAGAGCGCCCACGAAGAGCGCCCAGTCCAGCACGTGGTGATGGATGGCAGCAGCATCAACAGCCTCGACGCGACGGCCGCCGAGGCCCTCTTCTCTGTGGCCGAGCGGCTGGACACGGCGGGCATTGAGCTGCACCTGGCGGGCCTCGTCGGGCCGGTCCGAGAGACGGTGCGCCGCGCTGGGCTGCACGCCCTCCTCGGCGACGCGCACTTTCACCTCACGCCCTACCACGCGGTGGCACACATCCTGGAGCGTGCCGATGCCGACGACGGGACGAACCGCCTTGCGACGTACCGGGCCCGGACGGGCCCGGATGCACGCGTCCCCACTCCTCAGGCAACCTGACCTCATGCGATCTGGCCTCATGTGATCTGATCGCATGCGATCTGACGAGGCGACGTCCCGCCCCCCGGTGCTGGTCGCGTGAGAGTATCCTCGCCGCCGGCCTCTGCCCGGGATGTTGCTTAACAGCACGAGGTGGCGTGCGGGACACACCGGGACGCGCCCGCGCGTTCCTGCGTGCATTCGCGCCGGCACCACGTCCCGTCCAGGCCCTGCCCTTGGGGTTGCGCGGAACGTCTGCGGGCCGAACGCCTTCGTCCCGACGGCGGCCGAAACCGCGGCCCGACGATGCCCTCTCGTGTCTAACGCGCCCCGGAAGTCCCCGTGCGAGCGTGTCGGCATCAGCAGGCCTCCACACTGCCCCTCCAGCACAAGGCCGCCCCCATCCGCCCCCCCTCTCCCGAGCGGGCCGACGGGTGCACATCTTTCGGATGCACATCGTTGAGGCGTTCGCATCGTCCATTTTCCCCTTTCGTTCTTCCCTCCAGCCCTTCCATGATCGACCCCCTTCCGGCCAACGCCCTCCGCCAGCGCTTCGACCCGTCCACCTTTGACTTCGAGACCACCGACGATCTCCCGGCCGATACGAACGTGGTGGGCCAGGACCGTGCGGTGGAGGCGCTTCGTTTCGGCATGAACATTGACGCCGATGGGTACAACGTATTTGCGCTTGGGCCCACGGGCACTGGGCGCCGCGCGCTTGTGCAGGAGCTGCTGGAAGAGCAGGCGGCCACCGAGGAAACGCCGCCCGACCTCTGCTACGTGAATCACTTTGAGGATGAGCGCGAGCCCCGGGCCTTAAGGCTGCCGGCAGGGCGGGGCAGTGCACTCCGGGCGGACGTAGACGCGCTGATCGAGGACCTGCAGACGGCCCTCCCCGGTACGTTCGAGAGCGAGGAGTATCAGTCGCGCCGCGAGATGATTCAGGAGGAGGCCCAAGAAGACCAAGAGGCTGCGCTTGAGGACCTTCAGGACCGCGCCCGGGAGAGCGGCATCGCGCTCATTCGCACCCCGCAGGGCTTCGTCTTCGCCCCCCTTCGCGACGGCGAGGTGGTGCCGCCGGAAGACATGGAGTCGATGCCGGAGGAGGAACGGGAGGCGGTACAGGCGAAGATTGACGACTACCAGGCGGAGCTTCAGGACATCCTCCAGAAGGTGCCCGCGCATCAACGCGAGGCGCGCCGCCGCATTGAGGCCCTGAACGAGGAAATGGCCACCCTCGTCCTTGACGATCAGTTGGAAGAGCTGCATGAGAAGTACGCTGACCTCGACGCGGTGTGCGCGTTTCTGGATAGCATACGGGCGGATCTGGTCGAAAATGTCGACTTCTTCGTCCAGGCGGCGCAGCAAAACCAATCGTCCCCCCAGCAGGGCCCAGGCCCCCTGATGCAGCAACAGGGCCAGCAGGGCGGCGGCCAGGAAACGCCTGCGCCGGACGGGGCCTTCTGGCGCCGCTACCGCGTCAACCTCATCGTCGACAACGAAGACACCGACGGCGCGCCTGTCGTGTACGAAGACAACCCCAACCACCAAAACCTCGTGGGGCAGGTGGAACAGATCGCCCAGATGGGCGCGCTGGTCACCGACTTTAACCTGATTCGCAAGGGCGCGCTCCACGAGGCCAACGGCGGCTATCTCCTGGTGGATGCCCGCCAGCTGCTCACCCACCCTTATGCGTGGGAGGGCCTCAAGCGGGCGCTCCGCAACGGGGAGATTCAAATTGAGTCGCCCGGGCAGGCGCTCGGCCTCATGCGCACCCTCACGCTCGAGCCGGAGGCCGTGCCACTCGACGTCAAAATTGTGGTGGTGGGCGAACGGCTGGTCTACTACCTCCTCGATGCCCTGGACCCGGATATGGATCGCCTGTTTAAGGTCATGGCGGATTTTGACGACCAGATCGACCGGACGGAGGCCCAGGAAGAGGCCTACACTGATCTCCTTGCCACCACCATCGACGACCGCGATCTGCAGCCTTTTGATGGTTCGGCCGTGGCGCGGGTGCTGGAGCACAGCCTCCGCCTGGTGAGCGACACGGAGAAGCTCAGTGCGCAGGTGGCCGACATCCGCGACCTAATGACCGAGGCCGACCACTGGGCCCGGGACGACGGGGCTCCCACGGTGACGGAGGCGCACGTGCAGCAGGCCATCGACGCGCAGGTCCGCCGTGCGGGACGCCTACGGGATCGTGTGCACGAGTCCATCGAGCGCGAGAAGGTGTACATCGACACCCAGGGCACCACCATCGGCCAGATCAACGGCCTGTCGTATCTGGAGATGGGGGGAGTCAGCTTCGGAAAGCCAAACCGCATCACCGCGCGGGTGCGCCTCGGCACGGGGGAGATTGTGGACATCGAGCGCGAGGCGGCCCTGGGCGGCCCCCTTCACTCGAAAGGCGTTCTCATCCTCGCGGGCTTCCTGGAGGGACGGTTCGCGCAGCAGTCGCCGCTTTCCCTCTCAGCCCGCCTCGTGTTTGAGCAGTCGTACGGCGGCATCGACGGAGACAGCGCCTCCTCGGCCGAGCTCTACGCGCTGCTCTCGGCGCTCTCGGAGGTGCCCCTCAGGCAGTCTCTGGCCGTGACCGGGTCGGTCAACCAGCGCGGGGTGGTGCAGCCCATCGGCGGCGTGAACGAGAAGATCGAAGGCTTCTTCGACATCTGCGCTGAACGGGGCCTGACCGGCGAGCAGGGGGTTTTGATTCCTGCCCCTAATGCCGATAACCTCATGCTGCGTCCCAACGTAGTGGAGGCTGTCCGCACGGGCGACTTTCACGTCTACCCCGTGGAAACGATCGACCAGGGCATCGAGCTCTTGACGGGCGTGGAGGCCGGGACGCGCGACGACCAGGGCGCCTTCCCCGACGATACTGTCAATGCACGGGTGGAGGCCCGGCTCCATGCGTTTGCCGACCATCGGCGCCAGTTTGCGCTGAACAACGGCCGTGCAGGGGCTGCCGAGTGAATACACGGCCTCCGCCGGGCGAACGTTCGTCGGCAGCTGTTCGTTTGAAATGGAAAGATTGTCCTCGCCTGTTCGCTGCTCGTCCCCGGCTGTCCTCTTCGCTTCCTCCCCCTCCGGCATGCCCTCCTCCGACGCCGCCTCGTCCGCCCGCCCCTTTCGCCGCATCCTGGTTGCGACCAACGATTCCCCGCACAGCCGCGCGGCGCTCCAAATGGCAGCGCAGCTGGCAGCTGGCCTGGAGGCGAAGCTCGACGGCCTGTTTGTCAAGAACCAGACCCTGCTTCGGGCAGCACAAATTCCCTTCGCGAAAGAAGTCCGTACGCACTCCGAGGCACCGCGGCGCCTCGATGACCGCCGCGCCCAGCGGCAGCTCCGCTCCCAGGCGGAACGGGCGGAGGCGACAGTTCGGAAGATTGCCGAGCACGCAAACGTGGACTATGCCTTCCGCGTGGTCGAGGGACAGGTGACCCGCGAGTTGCTCCGGGCCGCCGACGAGGCCGACCTCGTGGCCCTGGGCAAAACGAGTACGCAAAGCAGTCGGCGCCGCCTCGGTACGACCACTCGTGCCGTACTTGCGCAGGCCCCCACCCCGGTGTTGGTGCTGCGCCGGGCCCTGCGGGCATGGCGGCCCCTCTTTACATACTACGACGGCTCGGACGCCGCCCAGACTGCCCTCACGGTAGCCGCTGAGCTGGCGAGTATTGGAGACGGGCATCGCTTGACGGTAGGCCTCCCGCCCGTGGACGATGCCACCGCACATCCCGACCGCTACCGGGACGCGGTGAACGACTACTGTCACGAGCGTGCCCTTGCCGTCCAGACCCACCGTCTCACGAATGCGGAGCATCAACGGCTGGCCCCGTTCGCTCGCCGCACAGGGCACGGCCTCGTGGTGCTGCCCGAGAGTGCCGCGCCTCTCGCCCGTCCACGCCTGCAGCGGTTCCTCTACCTCCTGGACCGCCCCCTCCTCCTCGTCCGGTAGCCCCGCCTCACTGCGCAGCCCCGCCGCCCGGCCAGTGAAACACAATGGGCACGTCGATGTCGGCGTGGAGGCTCTCGTCGACGGGGCAGTGACGGGCGGCGCGCTCCAGTCGGGTGCGGATGGGAGGGGCCAGGGCCACGGGCATGGTCACCTCTGTGCGGAGCGCGTCGATGCGGCGCGGATTCGACGCCATCTCCTTCCGGACGGAGACGGTTGTGCCCTCCAGGTCGAGCCCGTGCGTCTCGGCCTGGATGCCGAGGATGGTGGCGATGCAGGTGCCCAGGGCCGTGGCCACGAGATCGGTGGGCGAGAAAGAGCGCCCCTCCCCCCGGTTGTCCTCCGGGGCGTCGGTGGTGAGGGTGATGCCGGACGGCACATGCGCGGCCGTGCACTGCAGGTCGCCGACGTATTCGGTCTCAATCTGAACCATGGCACTGGGGGCAGGAAAAGACAGAGGGAATGTCAATGGAGCCGGACGCCTTGTGAACGCAGCACGTTCGCATCCGATTCCCCCTCGGCCCCGGCGGCCCCGGTGGCCCCATTGCCCCTCGTTACGGGCGCCAGCGGCGGTCAGTCAGTTCACGCACGTCCGTTTCCGAAACCACCTTCCAGTACGGACTTCCCAGGGCTCCACTTTTCGTGCGGTTGAACGTAGCGCGCAGGAAAAGGGCCTTGTCGGCCTCTGGGTCGGCGCCTATAAACGAAAACCCGCCCCAGTGAAGCACCCAGTACGCCGTTGTGGGATCGATGCCGAAGCTGCGCCCCACCCGGTCGGCCAAATACTGAAAGTCGTCGACGGTTGAGGGCCCCTCGTTCCGAGCGAGCTCCTTGACGACAATGGTGTGGGCCTCCTCATCGTCGGGCGGGCCGGGATAGACCTGCACCGCCGCGGTGCCGGTGCGGCTGTAGCTGCGCCACGTGATCGTTGTGTCGGTCTGCGGCTGCGCGGCGACCGGGCCCGCCAGAACGATGCTGAGGGCGGTCAGCGCAAGAAGGGGCGGGAGGGGGAGCATCGTCGGCACAGGCGTAACAGTAAGCACTCGCTCTTTCGTCAGGCACACGTATGTCTTCGGGCGCGGCGTCCCCTTGTCCTCTCTCCCGGCGGCTCAAAGAGGCCCCCGTCAGGGCAAGGGCGAGAGATTGGGGGAAGGGCGGGGGACACTGTTGCGGGGGGCAGCGCATGTGCGGTCGATCCCGCACGCCGGTGGGCAAAGCCATGACGGACCGTTTAGGTCTTTCGCCAGCCACTCGGAGGGACGAATCTTGTGTAGTCCGTCGAATCCTCTGCAGGACGTCGTCTGCGCTGGGAGTGAAGCGACCGGGTGCATTCAGAGTGCTCGTCTCGTGCTCTACTCAATGCCGTGAAGTTCACCAACGCCTCCCACCGCGCTCTCGTCTTTATGTTTTAGTTTCAAATAAAAAATATGTTTTGAACAGGAGTGCGGGAGGTACCTCGATTGCCATCGGGATGTTTCTCCCTGCTCCGATGCGCACCGGGCTCCGCCTCGCGCCCGCATTCTCAAAGAAGCATTACCAGGGAATGGGCTCGCGATCCCGAAAAAATTCCCCACTCGGGCCGTCCGCGGGAAGCGTCGCGAGCCAGAGCCCCGTATCCGCCCCTTCCGCCGGCGTTCGCGGCGCCTCGTCGCCCCCCATCCGCGTGTGCACCCAGCCCGGGCACATTGCATTCACTTTCACGTCCGTCCCCGCTGGCAGTGTATCGTCGAGCGCCATGGTGAGGGCATTGAGGGATGCCTTAGAGGCCGCGTAGGCGGCGTGGCCAGAATCGAGCCCCTCCCCAAACGAGCCGGAGCCGGACGACACGTTCACCACGCGTCCGTAGCCCTGCTCGATCATGCCCGGCACGAACGCCTTCACCAAAAGCCACGGTCCGCGAGTGTTGACCGTCCAGCTTTGGTCAAGCTGGTCGAGGGTCGTCTCCAGCACATCCCCTTCCGGGTAGACGCCTGCGTTGTTGATGAGCACGTCCACCGTCACGTCGTCGGCCTCCAGGCGCTCTTTGCACGCCCGGATGGAAGCCGTTTCGATGACATCAAGCTGCTCGACCCGCACCGACCCACCACGCCCTCGGATCGAAGCCGCAGCGCCTTCGCCCCGGGTTTTGTTGCGGGAGCCCATCACAACCGTCATTCCACGGTCGGCAAGCCCTTCGCAGAGGGCGAGGCCAATCCCACGGTTGCCCCCCGTGACGAGGGCGGTTCGGGAAGAATCCATGAGGTACAGAGCGAGACAAGGAGACAGGACAGGTGGAGGTGCCCCAATGCGCTGCTCGGCGGTGGGTTCGCAGCCGTCTTCGGCAGCACACGCCACACCTCGGCCCAGCTCGCCCTGCCCTCAGGACTGAGCGCCCGCCGGGTCGAGCGCAAGCGCCGTGTCTGCCCGTCCCTCTCGACGCTGCAAGGCACGTAGCTCCGCGTAGCGCCCCTGTTGGGCGAGAAGGTCCGCATGCGAGCCCTGCTCCACGAGTCGCCCGTCTTCCAGCACAAAAATGGTGTCGGCCCCTTCGATGGTGCTCAGGCGATGCGCGATGACGATGGACGTAAGCCGGCCGCCGCGCGCGAAAAGGCCGTCCAGCGCGTCCTGGATCACCGCCTCCGACTCGCTGTCGAGATCAGACGTTGCCTCGTCGAGCAGCAGAAGTTGGGCGTCCTTCAAAATGGCCCGCGCGATGGCCACGCGCTGCTTCTGTCCGCCGGAAAGGCGCACGCCGCGCTCGCCGATTTCCGTGGAATAGCCGTCGGGGAGCTTCTGGATGAATGTGTGCGCATTCGCCATGCGCGCCGCCCGTTCCACCGTCTCGTCCTCCGCATCGGGGTCGGCGTAGCGGATGTTGCCGGCCACCGTGCCGGAAAAGAGCGTAGGCGACTGCGGCACCAGCGCAGTGCGCCGACGGAGCGCCTTGAGGGCGAACGACCGCACGTCCTGCCCATCGATGGTCACCCGCCCAGACTGCGGGTCCCAAAACCGCGCCATCAAGCTGGCCGCCGTGCTCTTGCCCGCCCCGGACGACCCGACCAGCGCCGCCGTCTCGCCCGGCTCAATGCGGAGCGACAGGTCGCGCAGGGCCGGCTCCTCGGCGCTGGGGTAGGTGAAGCGCACCTCTTCCAGGGCCACCGGCCCCACCGGCACCTCCTCCGTCGCGCCCCCGTCCTCGGGCGCCGTGTCCATCAGGTCCGAGAGCCGCTCCAGCGCCGCCATGCCTGCCTGCAGCTTGTCGTTGAAGAACATGACCGACTTGACCGGTCCCTGCAGCTGACGCTGGTACATGATGAAGGCCGTCAGCTCGCCAATCGTGAGGCTGCCCTGCACCGCCAGCCAGCCGCCCACCACCAGCAGCGCGCCGAGGCCGTAGTTTGCCGTGATGTTGATGAGCCCCTCCATCGCCCCCACCTCCTTGCGGCGGTCCAGGTTCAGGTCCACGTACGCCTGATTCGTCTCGCCGAACCGGTCGCGCTCCTGCTCTTCCCCGACGAAAGCCTTGACGACACGGATGTTGGAAATGGCCTCGGTGGAGGCGGCCGTCATGCGGGCCACCGTTTCGCGAATCTCGCGGGACGCGTTCCGCAGCGGCTCCTGGTAGTGGTACGTGATGGCGGCCAGCAGAGGCAGCACCACCAGGTTCACAAGCGCCAGCACCCAGTTCATCACCACGAGAATGCTCGCCACCACCCCGATGGCCACCAGCTGCCCCGAAAGGCGCGAGGCCGCCGCCTGGATCATGCCCTCCAGCGCATTGGGGTCGTTCACCACCCGCGAGCTGAGCGAGCCGGACTGCTCTTCGGAAAATCGGGAGACGGGAAGCTCCAAGAGATGGTCGTACGCGTCCATCCGGACGTCGCTTACCACCTGCTGCGTAAGGGCAAAGCTCCAGTACATGCCCCCGTACTCCACCCCCGCCCGGAACAGGTAGAACGCCGCGAAGGCCCCCCCAAACCACACAAACAGCGACACCTCCCCCGCCGGAATCACTACGTCGAACGCGTACCGCACGAACTGCGGCCCGGCCGCCGCCAGCGCCGCCGAGAAGCTGATGAGCAGCGCCAGCCCCACAACGCGGAGCTTGTAGGGCGCAAGCACGCCCCAGAGGCGCTTCAAAATGGACAGGGTGGACTCTCGTGACGCAGACGGGGCCATTGAAGAGATTCGGAGACGAGCAAAGCGGTCGGGATCTCCTCGGCACCGTGGGCCTGAGGCCCAGTGCGCCGCATTCTGTGCACACGCCTCGCGGCCCAACTGTTTTGGAAAATCCGGGTTCGATTTGTTGGAGGCCTTTCCAATGACACCTCGGACTTCCCGGACGGCGGCCCTCCGCCGCTACATCTCCGCGGTGGACGCGGACTGCTCCCCCAGGACGTACCGGTGGTACGTGGCGTACGACCAGCCCCACAGAAACAGCGCCACCAGCGGCGGCACCACTGAGGTCAGCGGATCGCCAACCGCCATGTGCGCGACGATGGCCGAGACAAAGCTGATGCCGAAGCCGGCGTACGTCCATTCCTTCAGCGAGCGAGGCAGCGGCACGACCAGGGCCAGCGCCCCGAGCACCTTCGCCACGCCCAGTTGCACGCGGAAGTAGTCCGGGAAGCCCAGGCGCGCAAAGTTGGCCGCCATCGACTCGGCGGTGAAGTACAGGACGCCGGAGGCCAGCATGAACAGGGCCAGGAGCCCCGTAGAGCCCCAGTAGAGATATTTTGTGGACATGGCTTCAGAGGCGGTCAAACAAGAAAATCGGAAGAGCGTGGCGGGACCGGATCCTGCAGGGATCACGCGTTGTCGGCGATGGACGCGGAGGATTCCCACGTGCCCTCGAACACGAATTCCTCGAGTGGCATGCGCGAGCGGGGGCTCGTCTCAGCGTCTTGCTGCCCCTCCGGAAGCATGTCCGGCGCCCCCAGGTAGCCCACCGCGAGCCCCGCCATCGGCTCAAAATCGTCCGGCACGCCGTACGTCTCGCGGGCTTTCTCCTTGAGAATGCCGGCCATCTGGTGCACGTACAGATCCATCGCTGTGGCCTGAAACGTAAGGGCCGCCGACGCAGCGCCGAGGTCGTGCGGGGCGCAGCGGTTCGGGCGGTCGTTCTCCGAAAAGGTCTTTTTGTAGAACGACATCATGAGGACTGGGGCGTTCTGGGCCCATTCCTGGTTGAACTCGTTGAGGCAGTGCAGCAGGTCGTCGTAGCCCTCCGGGTCTTCGTGCCGCGCCGCTACCACGTAGCGCCAGGGCTGCTCGTTGTAGGACGACATGGCCCAGCGGGCTGCCTCCAGCATACGAGTGATCTTTTCTGGCTCGACGGGCCGGTCGGCAAACGCACGGGGGCTCCAGCGCTCCGCAAACAGGGAGAGGATGTCGTGATCAGGGGTCGCTGTCTTTTCGGCGGAGGATGATGTTGGAGTTTCCATGATCGGGCACGGGGCTGAAAGATGAGGGGCGTAACGAAGGGAATCGGCCTGTTTTGGACCGATTGTTTCAAAATTTGGAAGGTCTTTGCGGCCGCATTGTTTCGGGGCGTCCGATTCGCAGGAGCACGCGAGCGGAGGCCTGCCGGGACTCCGTGCGGACCGGCTACGCCGCTTCTGGCGAACGGTCCGGCCCCGTGAGTCCACGGATTGTCTCGTCGACGATGTCGTCCACGACGGAGGACGGGGGGTTTGTTTTGGCCGTTAGGTGGAGGCCGTAGAAGGCATTGGTCAGGGAGCGTCCCAGGGCCTCGGGATCGCGGGTGGGCGCGATGGTGCCGGCTGCCTGTGCCTGTTCGACCGCCTCGCGAAATAACGCGCGCATCTCCTCGAACGTGTCCGCCGCCCGCGCCTCGGTGTCCGGGTCGCGGGGGGCGCACTCTACGGCCGCGTTTGCCACAAAGCACCCCCACTGGCGCTCCGTGGCCTGCGCCGCGACGGCCTCAAAGGCGTGCCGGATGCCCGCGATGGGGGTGGGCGCCTCGCGGAGATGCTGCTGCAGGGCGCACCGCCCCGCCCGGCGGTAGTGGTCGAGCGCCTCCAGGTAGAGATCATGCTTGCCGCCGAACGCGTTGTAGAGGCTGCTCCGGTTCAGGCCCAGGTGGTCCACCAGATCCTGCACGCTGGTGGCCTCGTAGCCCTGCCTCCAGAACAGGCGCATCGCCTCTTTAAGTTTCTCGTCACGGTCGAACGAAGCGGGGCGTGCCATGGGACGGAACGGTGGGCGGGAGAAACAACACGTGTCTTATACCGGATTTCTGAAACGACCGTTTCAAACGAGACGGAGGTGCGTCGCGGCAGTGCGGATGCGGCGAATTTGGACGAGCGGCCCCGCGTTTCTATCTTTCAGAGGGCCCGGAGGGGGCGAGGGGGGACGTTCCGCGGCCCGTGCTCGCCTCGCGTTTCTATTCTCTGTTCCGTACCGCCCGCCTCATGACCGTCACGCTCGACGACATCTGTGCTGCCCGCGACCGCCTCGACGACCGGTCGGTCGTGCGGCGCACCCCGGTCGACTCCAACCGGTCGCTGGCGGAGCGGGCCGGGGCGCGCGTCATTCTAAAAATGGAGCATTTGCAGCGCACGGGGTCGTTCAAGACGCGAGGCGCCTACAACAAGCTCTCGCAGGTGTCGCCCGGGGCGGTGGAGCGCGTGGTGGCGGCCAGCGCGGGCAACCATGCGCAGGGCGTGGCACTGGCGGCGACCGAGGTGGGGCTGCCCTCCACCATCGTGATGCCCCGCAACGCCCCGCAGGCCAAGGTCGACGCTACCCGCGGCTACGGAGCGGACGTGGAGCTGGTGGGCGATGACTTTCAGGGCGCCATGCGCCACGCCAAGACGCTGGCCGCCCGCGAGGATGTGCTGTTCGTGCATGCTTACGACGATCCCGACATTGTGGCGGGGCAGGGCACCCTCGGGCTTGAGATTGCCGAGCAGGTGCCGCAGGCCAACACTGTGATCGTGCCGATTGGGGGAGGGGGCTTGGCCGGCGGGGTGGGGACGGCACTCGCCGGCAGGGCGCCGGATGTGCGCGTGGTGGGCGTGCAGGCCGCCGGCGCCGCGGTCGTCCCCCAAAGCCTGGCCAAAGGCACGCCGGTCCCCATCGACCATCCCGACACCATTGCCGACGGCATTGCGACGGGCAACATTTCTGAGCTGACACTGCGCCTGATCGAGAAACACGTCGACACGGTCGTCACCGTCACCGATGGCGAAATTGCGACGGCCATTCTGCTGTTGCTGGAGCGGGCAAAGCAGCTGGTGGAAGGAGCGGGCGCCGCCCCTGTGGCCGCCCTCCTCTCCGACGATCTGGACGTGACCGGCGAAACGGTGGTGCCCCTCCTCTGCGGCGGCAACATCGACCCGGCGCGCCTCCAAGAAGTGCTCGACCACGCCATGACCGACCGCCTGCAACTGCTTCGCCTGCGCGTCCGCATCGACGACCAGCCCGGCAAAATGGCCGACCTCTCCCAGCGCATCGCCGAGCAGGGCGTCAACATCCGGGAGGTGCGCCACGAGCGCGCCGTAGACGGTCTGGACGTGGGCGAGGCCTACCTGGTCTTTGAGGTGATCACCAGCGGGCGCGGACAGGCCCAAAACGCCGTCGGTGCAATCGAAGACGGCGGCTACGAGGTCGAGCGCGTAAACTGAAGTCGGCGAGCCCCGGGGTGGACCTTGCCCCAACGTTTCGGATTCAGAGTGGACAGGGAATCATACGGAGGGTGCAGGGCGCGCGCTGCCACGCCCCGACGGCCGCTGCGCACCTCCCCTCGCCTCCTGCTGCAGCCCACGATGCTTTCTCTTGCCCGCCCCACCGCCATGTCCCGCCACCTCCCCGAGGCCGTTCGCCGCCGCGTTGAGTATTTCGACGGGCAGACGTGCGCGGAGTGCGGGCGCACAATCGACGGCGACACGCTAACGAAGCACCTCGACCACCGCGAGGCGTTTGCCAAAGGCGGCGAGCACGCCGTCTTTAACCTCGACCCGCTTTGTCACGCGTGCAATCAGGCGAAAGGGGCCGGAACGACCGAGCGTACTGAAGCGCTGCGGGCCCGCCACGAGCAGCAACACGCGGAGACTCGGGACTACTTCCAGGAGACCGACGCCCGCATCGTCGGCAACGAGCAGCTGCGGACGCCGCAGGAAGAAGGATACATCGCGCTCCGTGACTACTTCGCCGCGGAGGAGGGCGTCTCGCTTCCGGCCCTGGTGACCCTTCCTACCGGCTGCGGCAAGAGCGGCCTCCTCGCCTGCACGCCGTTCGGCATCGCGGTGGGACGCGTGCTGGTGGTGGCGCCGAACCTCACGATCAAGGACGGACTGGCGGAGGGCACCTTCAGCGGCACCGACAACTTCTACCACTTCTGTGACGTGCTTCCGCCGGATGCGCGCCTGCCCCGCGTGGTGGCGCTGGAGCGGGGCCGCGTCAACGAGGAGGACTGCCGCCGGGCGGACGTCGTCGTCACCAACGTGCAGCAGATGCAGGGCTGGCTCCCCCTCTTCCCCTCCGACTTTTTCGACCTCATCGTGGTGGACGAGGCGCACCACGCCCCCGCCGACTCCTGGCAGAACATCAACGCGGCCTTTCCCGGCGCAAAGAAACTCTACCTGACGGCCACCCCCTTCCGCAGCGACGAGCAGCCCATCCGCGCCGAACCAGTCTACCGCTACCACCTGGCCGACGCCATCAGTGCCGGGTACGTCAAAAACGTTGTGCGGGTCGACGCGGTCGCGTCCGAGATGACGTTCACCGTGGAGGGGGAAGAGCGATCGTTCACCCGCGAAGAAATTTTGGACCTGCGGGAGGAGACCTGGTTCTCACGCGGCGTGGCGCTGTCGGACGTCTGCAACGAGACGATCGTGGACCGCAGCGTGCAGCTGCTGCAGGCCAAGAACCGGCGCGGCACGGAGCGGCACCAGATCCTGGCCGCCGCCTGCTCCATCCGGCACGCCGAGCAGGTCGCCGCTCTGTACCAGAGCCGCGGCATCGACGCCTCCTTCGTGGCGAGCCGCGGCATGACGGCCGAGGAACGGGCGGACCGCCTCCGCGCCTACGAGCACGGCGACCTCGACGCCATGGTGCACGTCGGGATCCTGGGCGAGGGCTACGACAACCCCAACATCTCCATCGCCGCCCTCTTCCGCCCCTTCCGCTCGGTCGCTCCCTACACGCAGTTCGTGGGCCGCGCCCTCCGCGCGCTGCCCGACGGCAATGACACCGACAATCTCGCCCACGTGGTGGCGCACGCCGGCCTCAACCAGGAAGACCACTGGCAGTACTTCAAGCACGAAACGGAGGAGGCACAGGTGCTCGCGGACCTGGACGCCTGGGCGCAGTCCCAGCACGAGGCCGACGCGGGCGACGCGGACGCAAACCCGTCGCAGAATCGCGACGAGAGCGACCCGGCGACGGTGACGAGCGAAGAGATCGAAGGCTTCGACGTGGATGCGTACCTGCCCGTAGAGGGCGCCGAGGCCGAGGAGGCTCAGGACGACCTTGCCACCATGGCGGAGGCCCTCAACCGCCTGCGCGAGAAGGGCCTCGACGTCCCGGACGCGGACGAGATCAAGCAGGAAATCGTGGAGCGCAACCAGCCCTTGGGCGACGAGGACCTGCCGCCTCCGCCCAACCGCCCGGCCCGCGAACGGCACGCCTACCGCAAAATTCTCAACCACGCCGTCCGCCGCGCCGCCGGCACCATCCTCCATCGCCTCGACCTGCCCGCGGACGATGCCCTGGTCGGCGTCGTGGGCCGGGGCGACGAGCAGAGCAACGTGGAGGTCGTGATTCGCATGCTGCACCGCCGCGTGAACGCCGCAGTGGGGCGCGACGACGAGACGGAGGGCCGCAATGCGTGGCCGCTGGCCGCGCTCAAAGATGCGAAGGAGGCAGCGCCCGAGGTCCGCGACGCGGTGCTCGACGAGATCGCCGCTGAGACGGGAACCGACGCAGATGAGCCCACGACCGATGGGCCTGCGGCCGCCTCCGGCCCGCCCGATGATGCGGACGAGAATGCTTCCTGGAGCGCCGACGATGTGGACTGGGGCGACCCGTTCTCGTCTTGAGTCCCCCAACGTGCTCCCCCTTTTCCCCACTCCGTTCCGACATGGACGTTTTGGCATCCTCCCGTTGCACAGGCGCCGCCCTGCGCGCTCTTCTTTGGGCGGGGAGCGGGCGGGCCATCGCGGCGGTTCTTCTCGCAAGTGCCGTGTGGGCCTCCCCCACGGCCGCACAGGACGTGCGCCTGGGCCTTCGTCTCGGTCCCACCTTCGGATTTTTGAGCGATAGCGCGGTTCCGTTCAGTGGGGACACCCCCAACCTAAATGCGAACCCCCGCATCGACATCCACGCCGGAGCGTACGCGATCGTCCCCCTCACCGAACACATTGCGCTCCAGCCCGAAGTGCTGTACGTGCGGAAAGGCGGGCACTTCTCGCGCCCACTTGCCGAGAGCTACGCCGTCGAGCGATACCGACTGTCGTACCTGGAGGGGGCCGTGCTTGGGCGAGGCGAAACGGCCGGCCCCGGCCCGCTGTCGTTGCACGCCGTGGTGGGGCTCTCCCTCGACGCTGCGTTGGATGGACGGCTGCGACGGGCCCTCCGCACGGCGGCCGACGTACGCGAAGAGCGCATCGCCCTCGCAGAACGTGGCCGCCTGCGGCGGTGGGGGGCCGGTGTTGTTGTGGGACTGGGCGCCGGCTATCCCGTTGGCTCTGGCGGCCGTCTCGCCCTCACCCTGCGGTACAATCCCGGTCTCATCTCCGCATTCGAAGACGCAACCGCCCCTGCCAAGACGTCCCCAGGCGGGGCCGCATCCCAGTCACGCGGCAGTGCTTCTTTCTTTCCGAGCGGGCGGTCCCCCCTGCGACACGACGTCGTGACCGCGAGTCTCGCCTACACCTTCCCCGTGGGCCCGCTCTTCTGACTCGTCCCGCCCCGGATGATTCATCCCGTCTCGGAGACGCCGGTTAGCTCGACGCCTCCGCAAACAGCGTGCGGCGCGCGTACGGCCCCGCCAGCGTTCCGAGGCGCCCCACCATCAGCGCCGTGATGCCCCCCCACACCCCGGTCAGGCCCCAGCCCATCGGATTCACGAGAAGCAGCACCACCGCCGCGGCGAGGGCCGTACCAATCATGGCCTTGGCGAGGTACGGAAATTCCTCCGCCCCCATGTAAATGCCGTCCCCGACGAAGACAAGTCCGTTGAGCGGCTGCAGCACCACCACAAACAGATAGACAGTGCGGAGAGCCTCGACCGTCTCGGGGTCGTCCGCAAAGAAGCCGGGCAGGACGGGCCGCAGTGCCCAAAACCCGAGCCCGAGCGCCACGCCCACCCCCAGGCCCCACTGCAGCAACCGATTCGAGACGCGGCGGGCCGTGCCTCGCCCCCCAGCCCCGAGGTGCTTCGACACGAGCGCCTGCGCCGCGACGGCCAAGGCATCTACCAGCACCGCAAGAAACATCCACAGCTGCGCCGCCACCTGGTGGGCCGCCACGGCCGTCACCCCCACGCGGGCCGCCATGGCCGTCGCGAGCGTCATGGTGCCTACGAGCGAGGCCGTGCGCAGGAACAGATCGCGCCCCACCTTCAGGAATGGCACCAGGGCCTGGAGCGCCGGCAACTGGAGCTTAATGCCGAGCGCCTTCCGCCGCGCCTTCAGCAACAGAAACAGAAACGTGAGCGCCCCCACCCACTGCCCAATCGCCGTGGCGGCCGCGGCCCCGGCGAGGCCCCAGTCAAACACGAAAATCAGAATCGGGTCGAGCCCCGCGTTGACGACATTGAACCCGAGGGTGACGATCATCGGCGTGCGGGTGTCCTGGTAGCCCCGGAAGGCGCCGTGACTGGCCGTGATGAGGAGCACCGCGGGTCCTGCCAGCGCCCGGATGCGCAGATAAGAGAGCGCAGGTGCCATCAGCTCCTCCCCGGCCCCCATGAGCGCGAGAGCCGGGCGAGCAAGCAGTTGGAGGACGACGAGCGCCACAGCCCCCACCCCCACCGCCAGCGTGAGCGCCCGCATTACCACCCGCCCGGCCTCCGCCCGATCATCGTTCCCCACGGCCTTTCCCACGCGCGGCGTGGTGCCGTACGCGAGGAAATTGAAGATGACAAACGTCATCGAAAAGAGCGACGCGTTTATCCCCAGTGCCGCGAGCGGCACCGCCCCCAGTTGGCCCACAAACGCCGTATCCACCAGCGACACGAGCGGCCCCGCGGCCAGCCCCGCCAGAGCCGGCACGGCAAGGTCCAAAATGTCGCGATCGTAAGGACTTGCGAGCGCAATCGCCACGGCACCACCAGGCGGGAGAGAGGAAAGCTTGGGACGTCCCTCTCCACGGGCGCCCCCCCGCGATGGATTCTCTCCCTTCGACCGGTCCCTCGCTGCGCACCGCCGCGGATGCAAAAAAGCAGCGAATGCATTCGCCCGCCGGGGATGATAATGGTTCGATAACAACAGCGCTTTGCCGTTGCAGGTATCACTTTCACGTCTATTTTCACCCAGATCCTTCCCTCAACCGTCGTGACCGCATCAGTCCCCGAGGCGGAGCCCCCAACGGTGCTCGTCGTCGACGACGAGGAAGACCTGCTGAGCCTTCTTGAATACAACCTCAAACAGGAGGGCTTCGGCGTGGCTCTTGCCCGAAACGGGGTAGAGGCCATGGAGCAAACCCGGGCGCACGCCCCGGACCTCATCATTCTCGACATTATGATGCCGAAGATGGACGGCATCGAGGTCTGCCAAAAGCTGCGCAAGGATGCGCACCTGCGCACCATTCCCATCATGATGCTCACAGCGCGGAACGAGGAGGAGGACAAGGTGGAAGGCTTGGACGTAGGGGCGGACATCTATCTCGGCAAGCCAGTGTCGGTCTCTGTCATTGTGAGCCAGGCGAAGGCCCTGCTGCGCAGCGCTCGCCGTTACGAAGACCCGCCCGACCAGATTGAGGTGCACAACCTACGGGTGGACCGCGATCGGTACCTGGTGTACCAGTACAGAGACGACGAGGAAACGGAAATGCGCTTTCCGCGAAAGGAGTTCGAACTGCTTTACTTCCTGGCCTCCCACCCGGGACGGGTATTCTCCCGGCAAGAAATTCTCGATGAGGTATGGGGGCGCGACGTGTATGTGGTCGACCGGACGGTCGACGTCCACATTCGAAAGATTCGTCAAAAGATCGGTAGCGAGTACATTGAAACCGTGAAAGGCGTAGGGTACCGAATGAAAGGATAGTCCCTCCTCGCGCTGCAGTACGGGACTTAGAAACCGGATCGATTGCCCGAACGGATCTCGCTCCCCCGTAAAGCCTGTCCGATAGCCAGGCACAACGCCTTTCCGCCTTCGCCCGCTCGGTCCAATATCGCAGCTGCGCTCCGCCCCGCCAGGGCTTTCCCTTGGTCGCAACGAGCGTTATGATGGATCTTGCCGAATGCTTTTCGTTTTGCACGTGTCCTTGTTCATAGCCCCTCGTTCCTGATGTCTTGTCTGTCCCCGGCCGCCCTTCAAAGCTCGTGTTTGCGTATGGGGCGGGGTCTTGTCGGCCTCGTACTGCTCGCATTTCTTGCCGGCTGCGGCGGGAGCTCCACCGAGTCGGTAAGCGTGGACGGCTCGAGCACCGTATTTCCGCTGACAGAGGCCGTGGCCGAAGAGTTTATGGAAGACACACAGGGGGCCCGCGTGAACGTGGGCGTGAGCGGCACCGGGGGCGGCTTCTCAAAGTTCCTGCGGGGAGACATCGCAATCAATGACGCCTCTCGTCCCATCTCGCCGGAAGAGATGGAAAAGGCCGCCGAGAACGGAGTGGAGTACATTGAGATTCCCGTCGCGTACGACGGCCTGGCAGTGGTGGTGCACCCCGAGAACGACTGGGTGGAGTGCCTCACGGCCGAGGAGCTAAAGCGGCTGTGGGAGCCGAACAGCCCCATCGACCGCTGGAGCCAACTGCGAGAAGACTTTCCCGACCGCCCCATCGACCTGTACGGGCCCGGCACCGCCAGCGGCACCTACGATTACTTCACAGAGGCAATCGCAGGCGAAAGTGGGGCCAGCCGGTCCGACTTCACGGCCAGCGAGGACGACAACGTGCTCGTGCAAGGCATCAAGGGCACGGAAACGTCGCTCGGATACTTTGGGCTTGCCTATTACGAGAACAACGCAGGCGATTTGAAAGCACTGGGCGTGGACCCCGACCAGCCCGAGGGCGGGGCCCCCTGCGTGATGCCGAGCGCCACGACGGTCCAGAACGGCACGTACCGCCCCCTCTCGCGCCCGCTGTTCATTTACGTCAACCCCGCGAAGGTGACGCCCACCGTCGAGGCATTCGTAGAGTTCTACCTCCAGAATGCAGGCGAGCTGGCCAGCGACGTGGGCTACGTCGCCATGCCCGACGACGCGTACGCCCTGGCCCTCGAGCGCTTCCAGTCTCGCACACCCGGAACCGTCTTTGGCGCCGAGGACGTGGACGTCACCGGCACCCGGGTGGAGCAGATGCTCCGATCGGCGATGAGTGACACGGCCGCCGCCGACACCACAGCCGCCGAGTAAGGCCCTCTTCGTCCACGAGCTCTCGAACAGGCTGCCTGCCCATGAGCGCCCCTTCTTCGCCCCCCACCACCGACGAGGCGACTCGCCCCGCCCGCTCGGCCAACGACCTGCGGAAGCAGGTCTACAACAGCCCAAAGGAGCGTGCGATCAAGTACCTCCTGGGCGCGTGTGCCCTGGTCAGCGTGCTCACCACCCTCGGGATCGCGGCCGTTCTGATCGTCGAATCGATCCCCTTCTTCCAGTCCGTTTCCTTCGCTGAGTTCTTCGGGGAGACGCGATGGACGCCGCAATTCACGGAGAAGTACTTCGGCATCTGGGCGCTGCTGAGCGGCACGCTCCTCGTTACGGTCATCTCGGCCGTGGTGGCCCTGCCGGTGGGCCTGGCCAGCGCCATCTTCATCTCAGAATACGCCTCTACGTGGGTCCGCAAGGTTCTGAAGCCGGGCCTGGAGCTGCTGGCCGGGGTGCCCACTGTGGTCTACGGCTACTTCGCGCTCACCTTTGTGACGCCGCTGCTCCAGACCCTCATTCCCGGCCTCGGCGTGTACAACGCCCTCAGCGGCGGCATCGTCGTGGGAATTATGATCATCCCAATGGTGGCCTCCCTCAGCGAAGATGCCCTGCGCGCCGTCCCCGACAGTCTGGGCGGCGCGGCCTACGCCCTGGGTGCCACCAAGTACGAAGCCGTGGTGCGAGTCAAAGTCCCGGCGGCGTTCGGCGGCATCATGGCGAGCTTTATCCTCGCCGTGAGCCGCGCCATCGGCGAGACCATGATCGTGACGCTGGCGGCCGGGGCCACTCCCAAGATGACCCTCGACCCCCGCGAGTCCATCCAGGCCATGACGGCCTTCATCGTGCAGGTGAGCAAGGGCGACACCCCGCAGGGCACCATCGAGTATCAGAGCATCTTCGCTGTGGGTCTCGTGCTGTTCCTGATTACCCTTGCGATGAACGTCCTGGCCAACCGCATCACCCGCCGCTACCAGGAGCAGTATTAGCCGCGGCCCCGCACACGTTCCCCCTTATTCCCTTCCGAACCGCGTTCTTCGATCGCGATGGAGTTGTCCCCCAACGGGTCTTTTAATCTTCGCCGCCTGCACCGCAAGCGCGTCGGCCTTGCTCTCGCCGGGGTGCTCTTCCTGGCCACCATCTTCGGCATCGTCGTGCTCGTGACGCTTCTGGTCGATGTGGTGGTTACCTCCGTGCCCTGGCTCGACGGGCAGTTCATCGCGAGCCTGCCGTCTCGCAACCCGGGCGAGGCGGGCATCCAGTCGGCCCTCATCGGAAGCCTGTGGCTGATGGGACTCACGGCCCTCATCTCGGTGCCCCTGGGCGTGGCCTCGGCCCTCTACCTGGAGGAATACGCCCGGGACGGCTGGTTCCTCCGCCTCATTCAGGTCAACATTGCCAACCTGGCCGGCGTCCCCTCCGTGGTCTACGGCATCCTGGGGCTGGCCCTCTTTGTTCGCTTCGCCGCGCTGAGCAACAGCCTCCTCGCCGGTGCACTCACGCTCAGCCTGCTGATTCTGCCGATCATCATCATCAGCACCCAGGAGGCCCTTCGCAGCATTCCCAGCGGCATCCGCGAAAGCGCCTACGCCCTCGGGGCCACGCGCTGGCAGGTCATCTACAGCCACGTGCTGCCCATGGCCGCTCCGGGCATCATGACGGGCGTCATTCTGGCGCTCAGCCGTGCGATCGGCGAGACCGCTCCACTCATCCTTGTCGGCGCTCTCACCTTTGTGCCGTTTGTGCCCCAGGGGGCCCTGGATCAGTTCACGGCGCTCCCGATTCAGATCTTTAACTGGACCGCCCGCCCGCAGGACGAGTTTCGGGGCCTCGCCGCTGCCGCCATTGTGGTGCTTATGATTCTGCTGTTCACCATGAACCTTACCGCCATCCTGCTGCGCAACTACTTTGAAAGCCGGCGCGCCGGGGCCTGATGGCCTCTCCCGCTCCCCCTGCCTATCCGTCTCGCCCGCTCGTCTTCGTATGCCCACCATGCTTCCCACCAACGAGTCCGCCGACGACGCTCCCGCCGACAACCTGCCTGCCGACAAGGCACCGCCGGAGCACGTCTCCACGTCCTCGGACTCCTCTCCCCGCGCGCCCTCCCCCAACGGCCGTGCCAACGCCGCGGAGGACTCGGCCCCCACCTCTCCCCCCGAGGCCCCGACTGACCCCGCCATGGACCCGAAGCTCAACATCCAAGACCTCCACTTCTGGTACGGCGACAACCATGCCCTCCAGGGCATCCACATGGACATTCAGCCGAACAAGGTAACGGCCCTCATCGGCCCGTCCGGATGCGGGAAGTCCACCCTCCTGCGGTGCCTCAACCGCATGAATGAGCTCATCGAAGGCACCACCATGGAGGGCACAGTCCTGGTGGATGGGCAGGACATCTACGCCAGCAATACCGACCCCGTCATGGTGCGGCGCCGTGTGGGCATGGTCTTCCAAAAGCCCAATCCCTTCCCCAAAACCATCTACAAAAATGTGACGTGGGGCGCGGAGATCAACGGCTACGACGGAGACCTCGATGCCCTCGTCGAGCGCTCGCTGCGGCAGGCGGCCCTCTGGTCCGAAGTCAAAGACCGTTTGCACACCAGTGCGCTCGACCTGAGCGGCGGCCAGCAACAACGCCTCTGCATCGCGCGTACTCTCGCCGTGGAGCCGGACGTCGTCCTCATGGACGAACCCGCAAGCGCCCTCGATCCGATTGCCACCTCCAAGGTGGAGGAGACGATTACGGAGCTCAAACAGGACTACACGATTGTGATCGTGACCCACAACATGCAGCAGGCCTCGCGCATCAGCGACGAGACGGCCTTTCTCTACATGGGCCGCCTCGTCGAAATGAACCCGACCGACCAGCTCTTCACGCGCCCCGAGAAGGACCGCACGGAGGCGTACGTGACGGGACGTTTCGGATAGCCTCGCTCGCCCTCCGACTTCTCCAATCTTTGCTGGCTATGCCAAACCGCTCGTCTCTTGATCAGGAGCTGGTGTCCCTGCGCGGCCTCATCGCCGATATGGCCAACCGCGTCGACGAGCAATTTGCCAATGCCATGAATGCCCTCCTGCAGGGCGACACGGAGCTCGCCGACCAGGTGGTGGCCGGGGACGATGCCATCGACGCCCTCGAGCTGCGCATCGACGAGCAGTGCGAGCGCATCCTGGCCCTGCACTCGCCGGTGGCGGTGGACCTCCGAATGCTCATCATGGCGGTGAAGATCAACACCGACTTTGAGCGCATCGGCGATCACTGCCGCAACCTCTCGCGCAACGCCCGCTACCTGACCGACGCCCCCGGCCTGCTGGCCGATACGCGCCTGCCCAAAATGGCGGACATGTCGCGCACGATGCTCCGCGAGGCGGAGATGGCGTTCCTCGAGAACGACCGGCTGAAGGCGCGCAAGGTCATCGCGCGTGACCTACAGGTGAACCGCCTGCACGAGGAAACCTTCGCGCAGCTGGTGGAAATGTGCGAGGCGGAGCACGACCAGGCGGAGATCATTGCGCACCTGCTCACGGTGAGCAAGGCACTCGAACGCATTTCCGACCACGCCAAAAACATCGCCCAGAGCATTGTCTTCATGGTGGAGGGACGCGACCTGCGCCACCGCGGCATTGATGGAAAGCCCAGTGCCTCCGCAGACCTCCCGCCCCTGGACGAGTCGTCCACGTCGTTCTCGTGAGGACTGGGCGGTTGTCGCCTCCCTCTTCGGAGGGCTGCAGGAGCGGCCCCGCGGCCCCTGGAGGCGTCTCGTTGTTGCGGCCGCGCCTCGCCCCCCGCAGCGGGATGGACGCGGGATGGGTGCGGAGCGGTGTCAGTCGGACGGGCGGGCCACGTAGGTGCGCCCGAAGCGATCGGTGGCTTCTACGCGGATCCGAGCGGCGTCGGAACTCGCCGGTGCGTAGTAGAGGTGCCCGGTAGGCTGGGGTTCTACCCACGTATGCGTGTCGGGAAGATCCTCGCCCGCGTGGAGCTTTTGGCTCAGGGGATCGAGGCCCACACGCCGGGTCATTTCTCCCGTGCGGATGCCGTCCTCGTACCAGACCACCGTCCACGCGTCCGTGGCGTCCCACACGTTGGCGACAAGCGCGTCGGGCGCCTCGGGGTCGGCCCCAATCGGGTAGAGGCGCATCTGATGATCGGCGTCGTGGCCCGTGGCCTTGTAGCGCCAGCGGATGGAGGTGCCGTCCACCTCGTAGACGGCGTATCCCTTGGGCGTCCCGTCGTAGCAGACGGGCCCGGTCCACCACGCCCCGCACACCGTGCCCACTACGTGCTCGTGCGGCCCGTCCGCGAAGCGGTGCTCGTTCTCGTGGACGTGTCCGCTCACGATGTGGGCGTCGTAGGGGTCGAGGAGCGCGTAGAGCGCCGCCCGGTTGGAAATGTGCCCGCGAACCGACGGGCTCGGCTCGCCGCGCCGCTCGTAGGTCGTGCTGAGGGGCGGGATGTGCGTGAACACGACCACAGGGCGCCCGTCGTCAACGAGGGCGAGGTCCTGCTCCAGCCACGCGAGCTGGCGCGCGTCGAGGTGGCCGAAGTAGTCGTCGGTCTTTTGCCCGAAGCCGTCGCTGCCGGGCCAGTACACGTCGTCGAGCACGACGTAGTGGACGGCCCCGCGGTCGAACGAGTAGTACTCGGGGCCGAAGTGGCGGCGAAAGGTGGCCGTGGAGCCGGGGTCGGCGGGCGCCTCGAAGTTGAGGTCGTGGTTCCCCACCACCTGCACGAACGGGAGGCCCATCTGCCGCACCGCGGCCTCGTAGCCAGCAAAGAGCGACAGGTCGTCGAAGACGAGGTCGCCCCCGCCCACCCCAAAGACCGGCCGATCGCCCAGCTCCTTCGCCGTCGCCCGCACGTCTGGAACGGTCTCGTTCTGAAATTGCTGCACCTCCGCTTCGGTCTGGGGTTGCGGATCGGCGAGGAAGAGAAACGCGTGCCGGGTGTCGTCGCGGCCCAGCGGCGCGAGCCGAAACGACGCCTCTGCCGTGCCGCCCGTCGCGTCGAGCGGCCGGTAGAAGCGGGCCGTGCCGGTGTCGTGCGTGGGCAATCGGTACCCCCTCGGCACCGAGAGATAGACGAAGGGCCGGCGGGCCGACGACGCCAGTTCGTATCGGCCGTCGGCCCCGGTCTGGGTGACGGTAACGCCGTCGGTCACGGGCACGCCCCCGAGCCCGCCGTCCGGGCCCGTCACGCGGCCGGTCACCGTCACCGGAGCGCGGCGCGGGGGGCGCAGTGTGGCAGCAGATAGGCCGGGCAGGCTGAAGGCAGCACCGGTGAGGCCGAGGGCTTTTAGGAAGGCGCGGCGGGTGGGAGGCATGGCTCCGGAAACGTCAGGCGGTGGGAGCAGGCGGTGGAAGGTGGTATCATCTTGACTTCTCCCCCGAATCAATCCGGGAGTTTTACGGATCTCTTGCGCTCTCTCAATGCGATAAAACACGGCGTCGCGACGGAGAAAATCATTATCGCAACGTTACCGTTTTTCTATCGACCGCGAGCGCCCTACGCTCTGCGCGTACAGCCCTGCGTTTGCTTGTCAGCCTCGTAGCGCCCCCCACGACCGAGGCGCCCAAGCGCGTGTGGAGGCCGCTTCGCCACGCGCTGTGTCCGGAACGCCACACCGGCTCCAGTGTGAGAAAGCGCACACAGCCCTCACACCCGCACACCCGTCCGCCCCAGAATGAGCACGGAATTTCTTGAGCAAGACGTCCGCTACGTCAAAGGCGTCGGCGAGAAGCGGGCCGATGTGTGGGCCGAGCAGTACGGCGTGCGCACCGTGCGCGATCTCTTCCACTTCTACCCCCGCCGCTACCTCGACCGCAGCACCGTCACGCCCGTGGGGCGCCTCCGCGAAGGCCCCGACCCCGTGACCGTCGTTGGCACCGTGCAGTCCACCAGCATCGTGCCCGGGAAAAACCAGAAGCGGTTTGAGCTGATCCTTCAGGGGGAACAGGGCGGGCGCATGAAGTGCACCTGGTTTCAGGGCGTCTGGTGGGTGCGCAAGGCCTTTGAGGAGGGCGACCAGGTGGCGTTCCACGGGAAAGTGGAGAAGTACGGCCGCTGGTTCTCCATGACACACCCCGACTTCGACACGCTCAACGACGAGGGGGCCATTCTTGAAACGGGCCGCATCGTGCCGCTTTATCCGGGCGGGGAGGCCATGGAAAATGTCGGCCTCACCAGCCGTGCCGTCCGGCGCATCCTCTACGGCCTCTTTAAAGAGCACGGATTGAAGCTCTCCGAGCCCTTGCCGGAGTGGATGGTGGAGACGTACGATCTGATGGAGGGACGCGTGGCGCTGCGGGCCATTCACTTCCCGAAGAGCCAGGCCGAGCGGGCCGAGGCCGAGCGACGGCTCAAGTTCGAAGAGCTGTTTTACATCCAGCTGCTGCTGGCCCAGATGCGGCGGCAGCAAGAGGAAGTGACGGGGCCGGCGTTCGATGCGCCCGGCGAGCACACCCACACGTTCGTCCGCGAGGTGCTCCCCTTTGAGCTCACCGGCGCCCAGAAGCGGTCCCTGCGCCAGGTCATCGAGGACACGCAGTCGGGCGTCCAGATGAACCGCCTTCTTCAGGGCGACGTGGGAAGCGGAAAGACCGTGGTGGCGGTGGCGGCCATGATGCACGCCTACGACAGCGGCTACCAGAGCGCCTTCATGGCCCCGACGGAGCTCCTGGCCGAGCAGCACTACCAGAACCTCACGGAGTACCTGCGCCCGATGGGGCTGATGCCGCACCTGCTCGTAGGCGGCCAGCGCAAATCGGAGCGCGAGGCCATCCTGAAGGACCTGGCGGAGGGGCGCGTGCCGGTCGCCGTCGGCACCCACGCCCTCATCCAGGAGGAAGTGGAATTTGACAACCTGGGGCTGGCCGTGGTCGACGAGCAGCACCGCTTCGGGGTGGCCCAGCGGGCGGAGATGTTCGAGAAGGGCACGCAGCCGCACATGCTCCTCATGACGGCGACGCCCATCCCCCGCTCCCTCGCGATGACGCTCTACGGCGACCTCGACGTGTCGAAGATTGACGAGATGCCGCCGGGCCGCAAACCGGTCGATACGCGCCTCCGCGCCGAGAAACGACGTGGGGAGGTGTACGCCTTCCTACGCGATCGGCTGGAGCAGGGCGAGCAGGCGTACGTGGTGTATCCGCTCGTGGAGGAGAGCGAAAAAATGGACCTGAAAGACGCCGAGAGCGGCGCGGCGGACCTGCAGGAGCAGTTTCCGGACTTTGCCGTCGGCCTCGCCCACGGCCAGCTGCCGTCCGACCAGACGGAGCAGACGATGCAGCGCTTTAAGGCGGGGGAGATCGACCTCCTGGTGGCCACCACGGTGATTGAGGTGGGCGTGGACGTGCCCAATGCGACGGTGATGATGATCGAGCATGCCGAGCGCTTCGGCCTGAGCCAGCTGCACCAGCTCCGTGGACGGGTGGGGCGCAGCGACCAGCAGAGCTATTGCATTCTGATGGCCGGGTACAAGCGCAGCCAGGAGGCCAAGCAGCGGCTGCAGGCGATGGTGAAGACGAACGACGGCTTCGAGATCAGCGAGACCGACCTCCAGATTCGCGGGGCGGGCGACTTCTTCGGCACGCGCCAGAGTGGGATGCCGGACCTCAAGATCGCCGACATTACGGAGGACACCGGCATCCTCGAGGATGCTCGCGACGCGGCGTTTGCACTCGTGGACCGGGACCCGCACCTCCGCGCCGATGCGCACCGGCAGCTCCGCCACCATTACGAAACCTCCTACGCCAACCATGGACTCGGCTTCGCACGCGTCGGGTAGTCTTCCGTGCAGCCCGGGCGCTACCGGGCAATGCTCAGCCGTCGGGCCTTTTGCACACCCCCCGCCTGCATCCGAACGAAATAGGTGCCGCTCGCAAAGCGATCCGCGTCAATTCGCGCCCGGTACACTCCCGCCGGGCGCTGGTCGTCCACCAGCGTGGCCACCCGCCGCCCCAGCACATCGTACATCTCAATGCGCACATCGGTGGCCTCGGGGACCGCATAAGTGAACTGCGCCCGATTCCGCACTGGATGCGGAAACGCTGTGCCAAGACGAAACGCTTGTGGCACCGCCCCTGCCGCAACCAAAAACTGATCCGTCGTCTGTCGCAGCGCGACGGACGGCTGTGCTTCCGACAGCAATGCCGTTTGCTCTCCGGCCGTCACCGCGACCCGACGGAGAGGCGAGCCCGGCTCCAGACGCACCGACACCGGAAACGCCGCCCCCTGCAGCCGCACCTGTTGCGTAGCGGTGCCTGGGCGATCCGGGCCCGGCGGCGTTCGGGGGAGGGCCGCGGCCCAGCGCCCCCCTGCAAACCGCACATCGAAGAGCCCGGGGGGCGGCACCGGCGGCAGGTCGGCTCGGCGACGCGCCGCCGCCCCCAGTTCGTCCTTCAGCCACAGTGTCGCGGTTCGTCCCCGCGCGTCCGCAATCGTCAGCCGACTGGCCCCCTCCAGCGGTGGTCCGGCCCCGACGGCATTCCGGGAAGCCGTTTGGGGCGGGACGGCCGTCCCCGCCACCTGGAGGGTGCCCGCCGCCACAGCCTTCACCCAGTAGGCCTCTCCCGGCACAAGCTGCAGTGCTACCGTGTAGCCCTCGCCCGCGGGCCGCCGAAAGAACGACGACGCAAGCACGCCGGCAGGCGTGGTGTCCACGGCCGCGGCCACCAGGGTGTCCGCTCCGGTCCCCACCAGATTCCACCCCTCTTCTACCGCGACTGTAGAAGACGGCGTGCCCGTGACCGTGAGGGTGTCCGCCGCACAATTCAGCACCGTCCCCCGGCCCGCAGGCAGAGAGGCGTCGTCCGCAATGGCCGTGTACCCTGCTCCCGGTTCATAGACGAAACCGCTGCTACACCCCGGCAGCAGCGCCCCAAAGGATTGATCCACGTCCACAGGCAACGATAAAAACGTCCACCCGTCCGCCAGCACCAGCGTGCGGGAGGGGGCCGCGCCCTCAAAGGCCGCCACCTCGTGGAAGGTGCCGTCCTGGTAGGTGCCCGTGCCGCACACCGGTACTCCCAGGCTATCGCACGGAACGTACGCGGCCGCCGGCCCCAGCCCAATCGCCTCGTTCGCAGACGCGTCGAAGGCCTCAAAGCGAAGAGCCGCCCCCGCTGCATACCCATCGGGCGACGCCGCGATCGAGTCCGATCCTGCCGCAGCGAGCGTCGTCCCCGTCTCGCTGGACCACACGCCGTACCCGGCACAGGTACCGTCCTCCGTGTACACTGCCAGGGTATCTCCCCCTGCCAGCTGGGCGCCACCGGGCAACGCAGGCGCTGCACGAGCGGGCACGTGGACGGTCGCATTCTCGACGTTGGTCACGCACTCCTGTGCGTACCGGACGGGCTGTGCCCATGCCGACACGGAGGGCACGGCGCTCAGCCCAACGAGCGCGATCAGCGTGGGCAGAAAGACACGGACGGACATGCAGACGCCTGGGGGTTGTGGAGTGCCGGTGACGGCACAGGTACTCCACAACTTCCATTCCGCATGCTCCTATGGAGAAGAGCGGCTCGCTCAAGGGCCGCTCAGAGGGACAGAGCGCCTCCGGCATCTTCTCCCAGGAACCGTGGCTCCGCCCGCATCCCGCTCTGCACCACGAGGTTGCACAGGGGCCGGAAAGGGGCCGCGCTCCAACATCGCTCCAGAGAGCCACGGAGGCACAGACCGTTTCTGATTGCCCCACGAGGGTTCGTTTTGACCTCCCGATTGCCCCCCGCCGTCCCTTCCGGCGGTACAGCAGCAGCGCGCTGGCGACGACGAGGACAGGCGCACATGCCCCGGGCGCTTTGGTGCGTCTGTGGGCCGACGTGCATTCTTGGGTGGCCTTTTGAACCAGTCGATTTGAACAGTCGATGGGGCTTCGTTCTCTCCTCCCCGACCTGGGAACGCCCCGGCACACCGTGCCCCTACTGGAGCACTACCATGCACGCGCTCCTGCCAAAACGCTACGCCCATGCCTCGGTGCAGGCGTGAATGTGACGCTGGAGGGGACGGCGGTTCTATCGCCGAGGTCGGTGCGCGTCGCTCTCAGCGCCGTGTTGCCACAAGAGCACTCTGAACGCGCTCAGTCGCTTCGCTCCCAGCGCAGGAGCGAGCCCGGCTTCAGCCGAGACCCGAACCGGCCGGAGCTCCGCGCGGCATGAGCTGCGCCTCGAGCACCTGCACGATGCGCCCTGCCGCCTGCCCATCCCAGAGCGGGGGGCAGTTCCCAGGACCTTCAGGGGGCGCCTCCGCCACGTCCCGCACTCGCTCTACCACGCGCGACGGCACAAGCGGCACCAGCTCGTTGGTCCCCTGCTCAATGGTCACCGGACGCTCCGTATTCTCCCGCAGCGTGAGACAGGGCACGCCCAGAAACGTCGTTTCCTCCTGGATGCCGCCCGAGTCCGTCACCACGACGCGGGCCTCCTCCATCAGCCGCAGAAACTCCAGGTACCCCTGTGGCTCCAGCACATACACCGCGCGGAGAGACGTGAGCGTCTTCATCAGGCCGAACGCTTCGAAGCGCGCCCGGGTGCGCGGATGCATTGGAAAAACCACCGGTCGCTCCGCCGCGATGCCCTCAATTGTCTCCAGGAGACGCCGGGCGCCGCGCTCATGGTCCACATTGCCCGGCCGGTGCATTGTCATGAGCACGTAGGGGTGCCCCACCACCCCAAGATCCTCCGCGGGCGTACGGCGGGCCGCCGCCTCTCGACACTGAACGAGAGCATCAATCATCAGATTGCCCACCAGAAACACTTTCTCCTCCGGCACCCCTTCTGCCTGGAGGTGCGCAACGCCACTTTGCTCCGTCACAAACAGATAGTCTGCGAGGCGATCCGTTAGTAGCCGGTTGACCTCCTCCGGCATGCGCCGGTCTCCACTGCGCAGACCCGCCTCCACGTGCGCCACTTCGACCTGCAGCTTGGCCGCCACCAGCGCCCCGGCGAGCGTCGAGTTCACATCGCCCACGACCACGACCAGGTCCGGGGCCTCAGCCTGCACCACCTGCTCAAAGGCCTCCATCACGCGCGCCGTCTGGGCAGCGTGGCTGCCGCTGCCCACCCCCAGATGCAAATCCGGCGCAGGCAGTCCCAGTTGCCGGAAGAAGACGTCGCTCATTTGGTCATCGTAGTGCTGCCCCGTATGGACGATGGTGGAGCGGAACCCGCCGTGCTGTTGAAGCGCGCGGTGCAGGGGGGCGACTTTCATAAAGTTTGGGCGGGCGCCCACGACACTGAGGCAGTGCAGGGAAGAATCGCTCCGTCCATGCGGCACGGGCGAGGCCGTGAGCGAGGCCTCGTGGCCGTCCCCGCTGGAGGCGAGGGGCGCGCCTGCTTCTGAGGCCGTCTCCGTAGGCTCTTCGGGCGCCGCCGCACGCCCCAGGGCTGTATCCGTCCCCGAGGCTGTAGCCGCGTGCGAAGGCGTCCCTGCCGCAAACGCCCCGAGGCGCCCCACCCACCCAAGCGCCGCCCCGGCCACAAGCAGAAGCAGCACGTAGCCCCCCGCCGTCGGCAGCAGGCCCACCAGCCCCGCCGCCCCCCCAAACGCGCCCGCCACCCCGTACAGGACCCAGACCGCCTGCCGGGCGGAGCCCCGCTCTACAAGTCGGTGGTGAATGTGGCTCCGGTCCGGCGCGAATAAGGAGCGCCCGGCCCGCCCCCGTCGCACAATGGCGACAAGCGCATCCAGGACGGGCACCCCAAGCAGGAGCGGCGGCAGCAGGAGCGCCAGGCCCAGGTCGGCGTGCAGAGGCGCCTGAAGGGTGTAGGCCGCGAGGACGTAGCCCAGGAGAAGGCTTCCTGCATCCCCCATAAAGATGGACGCCGGCCGCGCGTTGAACGGCAAGAAGCCCGCAATGGCCCCCACCAGCGCCAGCCCCACGCCCATCAGCACCACATCGCCGCGAAGGCCGAACAGAGCCGCACACGACAGTGCTGCAATGCCCGCAACGCCCGCCGCCAGTCCGTCGAGCCCATCAATGAGATTGACCGCATTGGTGACCCCAACCACCCAGAGCAGCGACAGCGGCACCACGTACAGGGGGCGTTCCAGCCCTCCCCCCACCTCCAGGCCAGGAAGTGAAAGCGACGTCCCCGCATGCAGCAACAGATACGCCGCCACGAGTTGGGCCCCAACCTTTGTTTTCGGATCAAGGTCATACGCATCGTCCCACAAGCCCACCCCCATCACCACGCCCCCCCCGAGCCAGAAGGCGACGGTTTGCAGGGGGGCCGGCAAGCCTTCCAGCACAAACAACCCGGCGAACGCCATGCCTATGCCCCCGGCTATCGCAAGCCCACCGCCGGTGGGAACCGCCTGGCAGTGCATGCTTCGGGTCTGTGTGGGACGGTCGACCAACCCGACCCGTGGCGCTACGCGTCGGAGTCCCCACGTGAGCAGTGCCGTCGTTGCTGCCCCTGCGGCGGCACTCCCCCCCACACTCAAAAGCCAAGAGATAGCCATCGACCGTGTCTTGTTTGTCGGCAAAACCGGGACGGCAGAATAACTGGCTCTGCCCACGGCCGGATAAGCCGGAGGCACGAACGATGCCGCACCTTCGACGCACGGGGCACACGGCAGTCTTCGGACTGGGGCTCAGGATTTCGATGATGAGAAGCGAATATTTGGTCCACGACGCAACGTCGCACAAGCGCGCCCGGCACGCCTCATGTTTGCGCTCATGCTTGCGTGACGTCGTCGTTCTTGGCTTCATGCTTGAAGAGGCGCCCCCCGCACTGCCTCAGGCGAGGGTGGGGGACGATGCCACGCGGCCCAACAGCGATGCATACCGGCGCGCCAGGGCCTGCCGATCGTAGTGCGCTCGCACATGCCGCTGTCCGTTGGCCGCCAGGTCCTCCTGGAGAGACGGCGACGCTTTCAGGCGCTGCACCGCTTCCACAAGCGCCTCCGGGGCCTCCGGCGGAACGGATAGCCCCGCGCCCGCCGTTTCCATAATGTCTCGCGCTTCCCCCCGCACCCCCAGCACCACCGGGGTCCCCGTCGCCATCGCCTCAAACATTTTCGACGGAATGACGGTCTCAAAGAGAGGCGTATCGCGCAGGTGCACCACACTTGCATCGCTCAGGTCCAACAGATAGGGCACCGTTTCCTTCGGCACCTTTTCTACGAGTCGAACATTATCCAGCTGCAAGGCTTCTTGCTGTGCCTTCAGGGTGTCCCACGCCGCGCCCGTGCCCACCACCATAAATACGATGTCGGGGTCCTCACACCGCGCCGCCGCCTCCAGCATCACATCCGCGCGGTGCGCCAGCCCCACCGTGCCGATGTAGCTGGCCACAAATCTGCCCTCCAGGGCATGCGTCCGACGGAGCGCTTCCAGGCGCTGCTCGTCCAGGGGGCCGTCCCACCGGCGCGGGTCGATCCCATTTTTCACGACCGCGATTTTGTCCGGCGCAATGCCCTTCTCCGCAATGGCCTCTTTGAACGCATCCGTGACGGCGACAATGCAGTCGGCGGCCGTATACAGACGGGCCTCCACCCATTCGAAAAAGCGGATGATCGGATTGCGCCCCATCGCCCCCACAGCCACTACTGATTCGGGCCATAGGTCCCGGATCTCCAGCACGAACGGCGCCTGCTTCCTCCACGCCACCCACCACCCTGCCAGGCCCGCAAAAAACTGTGGCGATGTGGCCACAACTACATCCGGCGGGTCCAGGTACCGGGCGTACCAGCACGCCGCGACCATGAACGACAGGTAGCTGAGCGTGCGGCGAAAGATCCCTTCATTCGCCGATACATACATGGGGACGCGCACGGCCCGCACCCCGTCGTGCTCCTCGAGAGTGAGTCGGTTCTCGTATCCTGCGTACACCTCTCCTTCGGGAAAATTGGGCACACTCGTGAGCACGTCGACTGTGTGCCCGTCGTCCACCCACTGGCGTGCATGCTCGGCGGTGCGGGTGGCGGGCGCATTCACCTCCGGCGGAAAGTAATTGCCCAAGAACAAGATGTGCATACACGACGGCAGAGAATGACGGGAGAACGGCGCAGGCCCGCGCAAATGTCTGTTTTGATTTGGACCTCATTGCCCTTGTGCAGCAGAGGGGGGAGCCGACGGTTCCGACGGCGGCCGGGATGCCCCCCCTCATACGTCCCTCCCCATTCCCCTCCGATCGGTCTCCCCACGTCGGTCGTTCCCACGTCGGTCTTTCCCACCCCTTCTCAGTATCGCACCTCGTACCCGCACCGCAGCGGCAGTGCCCCCGCCGCCGCCACGACGAGCACAGGCCGACGGAGGCGCTCTCCGAAGCGTGGGCAGTACCACCCCTCCTCGCGTCGCAGGTGGCCCGCCGTTGGCACCAGGCGGCACCGGTGCGCCCCCCGCTGCAGGAGCGCCCCCTCCCCATCACACTGCACCCGCACCTGCGGGTGGAGATGGATGCGACTTTCGGCACGGTGCGTCCCGGTGCCAGCGAGCATGTCGTGCACGGACAGGCGCCGTGCCTCCATCTCGACCCGGATCCGTCGCCGGTGCACCCCCCCTCCCTCCAGAAGCCTCAATTCCCCCTTAAAGAACGCCCCCGTCGGGGTGCGTCGCCACACCACACCCCGCGGCGCTGTCCGCCGCGCCACCCGAAACGAGTCCCAGCATTCCATCTGATCGTGGCCATCCACCTGCACCGTATTGTGGGCAGCAGTGGAGCGCACGTAGTCCCGCATCGGCCCGGCCGCGTACTCGTAGACGCCACTGTCTACCACAAACCGGTCCCCAAAGAGCGACAACTCGTAGCTGAAGGCATCGGCGTGGGCGTGAGCCATCAAGTGCTCCGGGCCCGCCGCGCCCCCGTCAATCATGAGCCACACGTCATCCGCATCGACCACGTAGTAGCCCGCCGAGGGCAGTGTGCTCCGGGCGGGGGGGCACTCGCCCACGACAGACTGGGCGTACCGATGCAGGCGGGCGGGAGGCGGGGCGACCTCGTGCACGGCATCATTAAAAAGTGCGAGGCGGCCATCGGGATGTGTGACAGTCGCCAGCGCTGCTGTCATGGCACGCGCCCGCTGCTGCAGTTCGGGCCACGCGTCCGCTCCGCCCGGCCATACGTTCAACACATCGAGCACCCCGTGCAGCATGAGCGCGTGGTACATCGGGCTGCGCTCGTAGTGGAATCCGTCCGCGAGAATCTGCTTTTCCACCTCGGCGCGGTAGAGAGCCCGCCCCTGCGCCGCCCACCGGGGCGCTTCGCCCTGTCCGCGCAGGGCACACCCGGCCACGAGCAGGGCCCGCGCATTTTCGAGCAGGTGATTGCCGTAGACGTGTGTCTCCACCGTGCGCGACAGGTACGCCGCCTGACGGTACAGGCTTGCCCGCACGTCCGGGGCCGGGAGCTGCGCCGTGCACCAGTTCACCAGGCGGAGCGAGGTAGGGTACGGGTGCCAGCCCACGTCGCTACCCACCGGATTTGCGGCCATCCAGTCGCGGCAGAGGGCGACCTGCTCCTGCGGGGCAAGGGCGTGGAGATAGTGGAAGTAGTGCAGGAAGAACCGCCAGAGCAGTGAGCGCTGGGGCGCCGCCCAGTCGACGGGGCGACCCAACGCGGCCTCTTTTCCCAAAAACCGAAACCGCCCCGCCAGTACCCGCCTGCGCGCATTCCAGGGATGGTGACGGAGCATGGAAACGGACGGCTGCAAGCGATCAGAGAGGGCCGACGGGGGGGCCGGAAGGGTGTGCCGACCCACCCAGCGCTGCACGGGCGCCACCAGACGCCCCACTACCTGCCACGGCTTCAGGTGAGGCACTGTGTGCATATAGTGTCGGAGTGTCTCCCCACTCTCGCCTGACAAAAGGCTCCACACGGGCAGTGTTGTCTGTTCGTATCGCACGTCCCTCGTCCTCCCACAATGCTCCCCGCCTGGCTGGCGGCCGCCCCTCTTTTTTGGAGAGGGCATTGCGTTCCGAGTGTAGCGCCCCGGCTTCTCCCTCGCCCAGGAGAATTGGCCCCTCCATTGTGTGCTTTTGGCTCCGTCGGGCCCGCCGTTTCCACGTGCATCACGGCCCGTGCCTCCCCGCCTCCACAGCACCTCTCGTGGGCGGCTCAGTTTATCTCCGAGAGATGCCTCACAGGCGCCAAGACGCACTCGTACCGGGACGTGCGAGTGCCGGGCGCAGCCCCACTCGACGGCCGCTCCGTTCCATCCGGGGCCCAGCGCGCCCCTCCTCGCCCCTTTCTCGTCCAGCAAGGCCCCTACCCATGTACAGCCGCCGGGGCCATGGACGTGAGCGCGTCGCGCGTCGCGAACACAGCCTGCATGCCCACCGCCAACTCTTCAAACGCAATCGGCGCACGGCCCCGCTCCCGGAAGCCCTGCACCGTGGCCTCCACCTGGCTCGCCTGTCCCTTGTCCTGGCTCCATGCGCGCGTGGTGGAGGTCGCCCCCTCCTGCGTCACCTCCAGCCGCCGGAAGTCATCCAGCACCGCCCCCGCACCGCCCCCGTACACCTCCAACCGCTCCTTGGGAGCCGCCTCGTCGCCCACCGTATTGTAGCAAAGCGTGCCCGTCGACCCGTCCGCAAACGAAAGGGTGAGCGCCACATTGTCCGTTTCCACGCGATCGGCGCGGTCCAGGCGCAGGGCGCGGGCGCACACGTTCGTGGGCACAGCGCCGCAGACCCACTGCATAAGGTCAATAAAATGCACCATCTCTCCCACCAGCATGCCTCCCCCCTCCTCTGGCCGGTGCAGCCACGCGTCCGTATCGACAGCGCCGCTGTTTACACGGTAGATCATCTGCAGCGGGGCCGCCGCGGGGAACGCATCGCGGAGCGTTTGTGCCATGGGGGCAAAGCGGCGGTTGAGCCCCACCATCAGGCCCGTGGGACCTGTCCCCTCCGCCTGGGCCGCCGTGTACGCCTCCTGTACCGCCTGGAGCTGAGCCGGAGTCACCACCATCGGCTTTTCCACAAACACATGCTTTCCCGCCTGCAGGGCACGCCTTGCAAATTCGGCGTGCGTGCTGTGGCGCGTGGCGATGAAGAGTGCGTCGATGGTCTCGTCCTCCAACAGGGGCTGGAGGGCCGTGGTACAGTAGGCAAAGCCGAACGCATCGGCCTGTCGCTGTGCGTTGCTGCCCGTAGCCGTAGCCAGGCCCCGGAGCGTGGTTCGCGCGTGGTCGCGGAGGTGCGGAAGGAGGTGGACCGAGGCGTAGTTGCCCGCCCCCACCACCCCAATGCCGAGGCAGTCGGGCGTGCGGTGCGTGCCCGACGGATGCACCGGCACGCGCTCCTGAATGCACTTGGAGGCCTCCAAATCGTAGTCCAGTACGATGCCGACGTACGGTTCTGTCTCGTCTCGAATCACACTGTACGCGTCGAGCGCCTTCGCAAAGGAGTACCGGTGCGTAGTGAGTGTGTCCACGTCCAGCGCGCCCTCGGCCATAAGCCTGAGCACCGCCTCCATGTTGCGCTGCTCCGTCCACCGCACGTAGTCGTAGGGGTAATCGATGCCGCCCTCCTCGTAGGTGGGGTCGTAGCGCCCCGGGCCGTACGACATGGAGACCTTCACCTCAAGCTCTTTGTGGTAGTAGGTGTCTCGGGGGATCTTCATGCCCACCTCGCCTACAATCACCACGTCTCCCTTGCGGCGTGTGAGGCGCCCCGCCTGCTCAATGGGCGCATTGCTGTCTGTCGCCGCCGTGATGAGGGTGTGGTCCACCCCGTGCCCGCGGGTATGTCGGTTCACCACGGCCGCCACGTCTTCGTTCGTCGACACCACACCGGCAACGAGCCCCATGGCCTTTGCCCGCTCCACCGCCGCGGCATTTACATCGACCCCCACCACCCGACACCCGTTCGCCTTCAGGAGCTGAACAGTAAGAAGACCGATGAGGCCAAGCCCAATCACCACTGCCGTTTCCCCAAGGCGGGGGGCCGCCAGGCGTACACCCTGCAGCGCAATGCTTCCCACCGTAGCGTACGCTGCCTCTCCAAACGACACCCCATCCGGAAGAGGCGCGAGGAGATTCTTGGGCACGACGTTCACCTCCGCGTGGTTGGCGTAGCCCGCTCCTGCCATCGCGACCCGATCGCCCACCTGGACGCCTGCGACCTCCGCCCCCACCTCCTCCACGATGCCGGCGGCGCTGTACCCCAGCGGCATCGGTCGCTCCAGCCTGGCAACCACCTTCCGAATCGTCGTCCATACGCCCTCCGTGCGAACCTTTCGCAGCACCTTCTTGGCCAAATCCGGTCGCGCCTGGGCCTTTCCCAGGTAGCTCTTCTCTGCCAGGTCAATGATCATTTTTTCTGTGCCCGCGCTGATTAGAGAGGCGGCCGTCCGTACGCGGACGGTCGTGGGAGAAAGGGCTGGAGGCGGGACGGTCTCCAGGGATGTCTCACCGGTTTTTACGTCCTGTATAACTTGCTTCATAAAGCGTGCGCGATTGGATTCACAGATCACGAAGTGGTCCGCTGCAGCCCCCTCGACTTTCGGTCTATGCCCATTTTCATTCTCACCTTCCGTGCGAGTCGGTTTTTGAGCCGATGGAGCCGTAAGAACGACGGCCGCTTCACCGGCGCATCGTCCGGCGTCAGGTCCAGGTCTCGTTCGACCTGCAAGTAGTAGTAATAGAAGTTCGGCGTGCCGAGGTGATAAACCGTCGCCCCCTCGTGTCCTTCGCCGAGCATGGCGTACGCGTGGTGCGCGTCGTTCATGAGCTGCAACGACAGCCCCTGCCGATACGCCGCGATAGAGAAGGCGTACTGATCTGCGTGCCGCGTTACTTGCTCGACGCCTTCCCCACGGCGGATGCGCTCCATGAGGTCGACCCAGGCAGCCCGCAGTGCCTTCTGGGCCCCGTTTTTGAGGACGAGGAAGCCGGTACTTACGTAGGGACCTGGGGCGCAGCCAAAGTGCCGCAGGGTGGCCTCCCACTGGGCCGGCCGAAAATACGAGGTCTGCACGACCGGGGCTGCTCGGGCGTGGAGGTCCGCCCCGGACCCTGCATACACGGCGTCGATCGGGCGGAGGACGACGGTGTCGGTATCCAGAAAGATGACCACATCTGCCTCCGAACGACACAGGTGGGCCTTGTTCATCATCCAGAAGCCGTGGTGCCCCAGGTCCGGCACGGGCTCGACCACGACCTTGTCGGAGCGGATGTCCCAGTGGGGCGGAGTGGGGGCCGTAACCAGCACCCGGACCCGATCGAAGTGGGTGCCGGAGGCGTACAGGGTTCTCAGGGACAGAAATAGATGCCGCCAATATTCGGGGCTGCAGACGTATACAACTTCCACCATTGGGAAAGGGGGGTGGGAAAGAGGGGATGGCAATCGCATGTTCACCGCCGGAGCGCGCGCAGGCGCCGTTGGGGCTGATCGTCGTCGGAACGAGGCCCTGAAACACGCAGAGAGACAGAAGCGGTGGGCGCACGGACCGGTTTTGGACAGGGGGCCTACGGAGCGGCCCGCGTCCCGACTGCAGCCGGACAAGTACGGGCGGTCCTGCGCGCGGCGCATCGGTCGCGACGAGCGACGACACAGGGGCGGCCCCGTTGCCGGGGGCAGGGAGCGCCGGGGGGGCTGCAGACGTGCGGTGTTCGTTGCGGCGACGCAGCCCTCCGCCCTGATGCTGTGGCGGGCGGGAATGGAGGCGACACCGCGTGCCGACAGTCGTCGGATCAGGCTTTTAGCACCCGGGGGAGAGGTCCGTCACAGGAGAGGTGTCACTCGAAGTCGTAGGATACGGTTGTGGCCTCTCGCACGTACACCTTGTACGCTTCGCCCGGAGCCACGTCCCCAAGCGTGTTCACGTTTTTGCTGGGGACGTAGACGCGTCCGTCCTCGCCCTTCACCAGAACCAGTACGTCGGCAATGGAGGCAAAGGCCTCCGCCACAGGGCGCCCCGTGTCGCGGAGGTACGGCACCCAATTCCAGCCTGCTTCCAGGCTGAGAGTAGGGGCATCGAGCGCATCCCCTTGCACAGCCAGCGTCGTTTCGGGGTCGGCGTACACCACGTATGCGTCTGTTGCGGTCCAGGCACCGATCTCATTGACTCCGTTGCTGGGGCGGTAGCGCTCGCCCTCCTCGTTTTGCACGGCCACCACCGCCGACGCAACGTCTGCAAAGACAGAATCCATGGAGGCAGGGGTGGGCGCAAGGGCCGTGGCCACGAGGTTGCTGCCCTTTTGCAGCGTGATGGACTGGTTCACCGTCCCGCTTTCCTGGGTCGGATCGGTCGTCTGCAGTACATACGACACCTGCTGTTCGGCCGGCAGCGGCTTCACCGTCCCGGGATCGCCGTGGAGATCAATGTGGACCGCCCGCACGCTGGTCGGCGTCTGGTAAGGGTCGTGGTACGCGCGCCTGGCCAGGCGCACCGTCTGCGGGGCCTCCAGCGACAGGTAGGCGTACCGGGGCGCATTGAAAATGGGGTACGCCCGTCCAAGCCGCAGGGCCGTAGTTGTGACCCGCTCGGGCACGCCATTTCCGTCTTGGTCCTCGGGCAACGCGGCCCACGCCGTTCCGGTCCAGTATTCGATAGAGGTGGGCGCCATGCTAATCTGGGGGTCCGGCCCCGCAAACTCGCTGTACTGTCGCAAGTGGACCGGGAGCGTAGCCCAGAGCTCCGTCACCTCATCGGTTTGGTCGGAGGCGAGTCGGTGTGTCACCCGAAGGCCGCGGGGCTGTGCCGTGAACTCGTTCTCGACCACAAAACTGCCCTGGATTTCCGTACCTGTCTGTTCGCCGGAGAGGCCGGCCGTGCCTGTCGGCTGGCTCGGGTCGTTGAACTGGTTGCGCACCGTGACCGAAGGGACCGGCTGCTCAGTGCGGAAGCGGGCTGTGCGCTCCAGGGTGCGCCCTCGGAGTAGAAGGGTGGTGAACCCAGTGCCTCCTTCGTCGCGCCCCCATACGTGGTGCCCCGCCTTCCAGTCGAGGTTGAACCAACAGACGGAGTCCTCGAAGTTGTCGTCCGTGCGGCTGGTGCGGTCGCATCCGGTCTTGCCGTGGCGGTTGAGGAGCACCACGCCTACCTCTTCCATCCAGAAGGTTTCGATTTTGCCGCCGTACCACCCCCCGTACGTGCCCTGCCGAGACTGTGCCTCCACAAAGAACCCGAACGCGCGCCCATCGGGGGCGGTGTCTTTGTACGACCAGTACTGCGGCCCGACGGGAGGGCCGCCGAAGGATTTGTTCCAGGACGCGCCGGGCTGCTGCGAGGGGTAGCGGAGTTGCGGATCATCGGCGGTGAGGAGGGCCGTGAGGGTGCTGTACCAGCCCGCCGGTGGGAGGTAGGGGGTCGACTTTGTCCAGGGGCTCCACCCGCTCCACTCACTGGGGGGGGCGCCGGTGTAGGGGGAGGCCATTTTGCTTGTCATGCCCGACAGGAGCCCGGAAATGTCGCTTTCCATCTCCGGGACGGTGGGCAGCTGGGTAGTCACGTATTCGCTCTTGTGGGCAAGCGCCGGAGCGAAGGTGGCGGCCACACCGAGTTTTTTCCAGGGCTTGTCGTTTTGCCCCGCTGGCGCCCCCGCAGAAGTGCGGCCCGAAAAGCCGGCCCCTGAGAACAGAGGCGTATTTTGATCGCGGTATGGGCTATCGTTGGCCGGGTCGTGGAAGACCTGATAGCTTCGCCATATCTGGAGCTGCTCCACAACGGTGCGCAGGAAGGCCCAGTCGGGCGGCACCGTCGCCGTCTCGCGATCCGTAACGGCCGCCAGCGCGCCCATGAGGTGATAGAGCGACTCCCCGCCGTAAAAATGGTCCGGCTGCCCCCCTTCCATGATGAATCCGGAGGGGTCGTAGACGCCGCCGTCCCGCCCGCCCGCGGCAAACACCTTGTGCTTTGTCCCGAGCTCCCCGTCGGGGAAGCCCAGCAACGCCCGCTTGACGAGGCCGATGGACTTTGCTTTCAAGGCGGGGTCGTCGGTGGCCTTGTAGAAATCTGCGGCGCCGTGTAGGGCAAACATGTCCATGTTGGTATTTACCGCCCGCGGCCCGCGCGCCGTCAGGTCATCGATGAGCTTTTCCATGCCCGTTTCGAACGCTGCCTGCACATCAGAGGGCATCACTTCGCCTGCCCAGCGGTACGCCTCTGCCATGCCGAGGAAGGCCTTCCCCTTCATATCGAACCAGTTGAACGAGTCTACATCGTCGAGCCCTTCGTGCATCATGAGGTCTACAATGGCCACCACCATCGCCCGCCGTCCCATTGCGGGGTCCTTGTACCACGGATTTCCCTGGCCTCCCCCCGAAAGAGGAATGTCAAGCTGATACCAGTAAGCAGGCTCGTTTTGCCACGACCGGGGAGGATTTCCGCCGTAATCGCCGCCCTGGGGGTCATGGTTGGCCCGCACAACGCCCGTTGCCTCAATGCCCCTCCCGTCCCCGTTGTCCAGTGTGTACCAGGCCGGCTCTCGGCGCGTGACGCTGGAGGCCGTGAGCCCCTTTACTTGAAGCCAGAGGTCTGCCAGCTCGTCCGTACTGAGGACGGAGCGATCGAACGAGAGCGTCCCGTCCGGCAGGGCGACATCGTCGGTCGAGATGGTTTCCAGCCAGTCGTAGAGCGTGACCTGATACTGCGAGGTCTGCGGCAGGAGAGCCCCCCGATTGGTGCCAGACGGACCCACCTGCCAGTAGTCATTCATGTTGTCGTACCGCGCCCACACGTCCTGCTGGTCCAGGTGTGGGTACAGCACCAGTTCGCCGAGAAAGCCGTCCAATGCCCCCACCCGCAACGGACCCGCCCAATTTTCGCCCAGGGGGGTTTCGGTGTTCAGCTTTTGGGCGTCGTTCTGATACATTTGCAGGCCCTGCGCCGACCCCGCAACGGTGAGAATGAGCTTTTCGTTGGGCGTAATTATCTTGTTCTCGCCGGGCGTTGTCCAATAGCGCCCGTCGCTGGTCCGGTACACACGCAGGTCCGACGAGCTTCGCATCTCCAGGAGCATGTCCCAGGGGTTGGTGGTCGACTCAATCTCGACCACCAGGGAGGCTGTAATGTTCTGGGGGAGGAACCACCTGTCGGCGGACAGCCCCCCGGTGCCAAGGTAGAGGTGGGGGCGGCCATCGGGATCGGTGTGGACAGTGCCGTTGCGGGCGATCTCAGGACCGGGGCTTCCCACAAGGTCGGTCATGCCGTCTACCTGTGCGTACCACCGCACCACCGTCCCGTCCGCCCCCGCCAGCCAATTTTCGATGGCGGCCTGGTTGAGCGTACCGGCCTGGGTAAATCCGAAATCTTGCTCGGCATTGTCACTGGTGCGTCGGACGCGCAGGGCGGGGCCCTCATAGCTTGCGCGCAGTCGCCGCACGCTGTAGGCGGCCTGCGCGTCGGGATACTGGTCCAGCAGGAGCGTATCCGCGGCGGGGGTGGAGGCGCGGACCGACTGCTCTGCCAACGCCCCAGGGCCGACGGGCGTGCTCCCGGCCTGCCGGGCCCCAACGAACAGAAGAACACAAAGAACCAACTGACACAACGGACGACGCATTGAGAACCCCGGATGGATGCAAGACAAGACGACAGCGCGTTCCGTCCCAAACTCCGTGCCAACCCGCTACTCTGCCTCTGCGTCCGGCGTGAGGACAGGGCTGCGGCGCGCCTTCGTCGAGAGGGCGTGCGGGTCATGCTTTGCCGGCTTTCCGTATTCGCGGAGGTGCTGCCGGACCCGGTGCACCCTCCGACGAAGTAGCAACTCTCGTGTCGGCATGGGGCTGCTCGGGCCGCCCCAAAGGGCCTGTACTCCTTGGTACCAGCCGAGACGGCAGCGCTGGTAAAGCCAGCCTGCGAGGAGGACCGGCAAGGCGTAGTGGCGGTGCGCCCAGTGATAGCTTCGATACGCCCCCGCCTGTCCGCTTTGGGCCGCCGCTTCCTTCCACGCCTCTCGGCTCATCCGCGTCGCCTCCGGGCAGTGCCGCACCGCCACCTCAAAGGCCGATGCGATTTGAAATCCGGCCGCCCGAAGCTGAAGCGAGAAGAGCGTCTCGCCCCCCAGCCCCAGCCGCCCGGGCCCCAGCGCAGGGTCGAAGCCGGGCACCACCTCGAACACACGCGCCGACACCGCCATGTTTGCCCCCACCATCCGCTCCGGGCACGCGGGGTCAATCCGCTCAGTAGAGGCCAGCAGGTCTCGGTGGTGTGCTGTCATCCACGCTCGCTGCGATGCGGCCGACAGCTCTACGCCGCCGGCCACCGCATCGGCGGTCCCCTCCAGGATTGGAGTCGCCATTCCCTCCATCCACCCGTCCGGAAGCCGCACATCATCGTCCGTAAAGAGCAGGACCCGGCCCCGGGCGGCACGCACCCCACAGTTGCGAGCGTGCGACAGCCCGCGGTTCTTCTCCTGGAGCACGCGCACCGCCGCCTGGGGGTGTTCGAAAGCGCGCATCACGGCTGGGGTGTCGTCGGTCGATGCATTGTCGACCAGCAGAACCTCTACAGTCCATCCCGCAGGCACATCGGTCGTTCGCAAAGACGCGAGCGTCTCCTTTAGGTGGGCAGCCCGGTTGTGCGAACACAAAATCACGGAAACCGTCGTCACAGGTCGTTCTCAGTGTAGGGTGGACAGGCATGATGAGCAGTGTGGTGCGCTCTGGGCCTGGGCCTTCTCATTTCTCGGCCTCATTCGGTCCCCCTCCTTGCCGCTTCCGTGGTGCGGACGAAGTGCAGCGCCCCCTTCACCTCGCGGACCATCTTCGGCAGCGTCACCCGGAGGTCCTTTCGGCTCAACAGCCCCTCAGCCAGCCACCCGCGCAGGTACGACAGCTCCCCGCCCCGCAGGAACTTCGCGTAGTAGGCCCCGCAGGCATAATCATTCGCCGCATCCAGCGCACGAATGTCCTCGCCCGCCCGGCCGTGGTGATGGTAGACCACGAGCTCCGGCACATGCGCCCCTGCAAACCCCGCCTGGGAGGCACGCGCCACAAGGTCCAGGTCGCCGCACCGGAATGGCGTGCCGACTCCCAGCCGGGGATCGAACAGCCCGATGTTCGCAAACACGCGTCGGTGCACCACCAAGTTGGCCCCCTGAAACTGCCCCGGCGGGATAAACGAGAAGGGCGGAATGCGCTCGAAGGCGGTCTGCTCTCGCAGGCCATAGCGGGCGTCGGCGGGGTCGTGGAGCAGAATGCGCCCGCCGCAGTAGCTGAAATTGGCCTCGCCGAACACCGTCCGTGCTGTGCGCACGTACCCATCCCCGAGGTAGCAATCATCGTCCGTAAACACGAGGGTTCGCCCGGCGGCTTCTCGTACGCCTGCGTTGCGTGCCCGCGAGAGGCCCTCCCTCGGCTCTGTGACCACCGACACGGGGCACGCCGCAGCGTCGGCAAAGCGGCGCAGGAGGGCCGGGGTCTCGTCCGAGGAGCCGTTGTCCACCAGGATGAGCTCTCCGTCGGCCGCCGAGAGGGCGGAGGTGGGCAGCCGCCGGAGGCAGCGCGCCAGCGCGTCGGCGCGATTGCGCGTGCAGAGAATGAGGGACAGTGCCCGCGTGGCGCAGGCGGAGGGCTTCAGGGACGGGATGGGACCCATGGCGCATTCTCGAGGAGGAGCAAGGGAGGAGAAGAAGCAAGGGACGAAGGATTAAGCAAGGGCCTGGGGCGCACACGGCACCGGTCATCGCCTACCGTCGAATGTATTCGGCAAGATGTCGGCCCAGTCGGCGAACGGTCCACACAGGGGCGTAGCGCCCGAGCAGAGTGAGATCGTCCCGCAGGCAGGACCGGGCAGCCGCACTGCGGAGCGTACGCTTTACGCGCCGCAGCACCCGTGCACCGTACAGGTCCTTGTGGAAGCGAAGTCCCTCCTCCAGGGCGTGACGGTGCGCCGGGCAGCCAGAGGCCGCGCTGCGGTGGCGATGCAGCACGTCGAGCGTGCTTTTGAGCATGAGGCCAGGATTGTCGCTCATGTTGGAGGCGTGGCGGCGATAGGCGGCAACAGGCTTGGAGTAGCCCTCCAGGCGCCGCGTGGGGTGGTCGCGCGCGACACGCAGGAGCATCTCGTAGTCCTCCGCCGCCGGGAGGGCTTCGTCAAATCCGCCCATCGTCCGCAGTACGTCTCGCCGGTACGCAACCGCGGCGTGCATCTCGATCACGTTGCACCGGAGGAGAGCGGCGTATGGATCGGGCTGGAGCGCGGGAATCGACGTCTCGCCGTAGCGCACGCCCGTGGGCGTGTCGTAGGCCTTGATGTGGCCGCCAACCAACAGGGCGGCGGTGGGATGCGCCTGCACCCGACGAGCAATGGCGTGCAGGGCCCCAGGCAGGAACCAATCGTCGGCGTCCAGAAAGCAAATGTGCGTTCCCGTAGCGGCCTCCAGGCCGGTGTTGCGGGCCGCACTAAGGCCCTGGTTTTCCTGCCGGATGTAGGTGGCCTCCGCCCACTGCCCCGCAACAGCAGGCGTGTGGTCCGTGGAGCCGTCGTCCACCACGATCAGCTCCACGTCGTTGAATCCTTGGCCCAGCACGCTTCGGATGGACGTGTGGAGGTAAGCGCCGTGGTTGTAGCAGGTGATCACGACCGTGAGCAGGTGCATGCCGCGGAGGGGCCAGACGAGAAGGTGCGATCCGAAAACAGCAGGCGGACTGGAGGGGACCGGGAATCAGGGACGGGCCGACTGCGACTCCAGGAAGCGTGGGGGGGCACTGTCTTCACTGCCGCCTTCACTGCCGCCTTCACTGCCGCCTTCACTGCCGCCCCGCTCCTGGGAGGCGCTCCCCTCCAAGGCAGACAGCGCACGAGCCAACGCGTCCAGCGGCAGGTGCGCATCGGCATTCTTCCACCCGCGGTCCAGTGTGATGGCCTCGTACTGCAGGCCCAGCGTACGTGCGCACTGCGTGTAGTACTGTGGGGTGTGGTGCGAGGAAAAGACCTCTACGACCGCCCCCTGTCGCATATACAGGAGATTTGTGAGGGCGGCCCCGTGCTGGGCCACCACCGTCTCGGCCGTGCTGAACAGATGCGCCTGCTCCGCGAGCGAGTACGTCTCCGGCCGCACCGTCACGAACCCCCGCGCCTCTAAGAACGCAGCCACCGCGCGCTCATTGGTCAGGCGGCGCATCGACGCTCCCTTTCTCGACACAAAAATGCGTTCGGGCGAAGGCACCGCGGCCGCGTCGGCACGGGCCAGCATATGCCGCCGGAAAAATTCGAGGTACTCTTGTGGCAGAAAGCCCCCGCTGGTCTCCCCCCGCTCCGGCACGTGCCCGGCACGGTCAGTGCTCAGGTATGGAAGGTGCACGTACCGGTCCGTCGCGAGCCGCGTGAAGCGGTGCGTGGTGCAGATGGTGACGTTGGGCGGCAGCACGCTGCGCAGCACCGCCTTTTTCGGCCCCGCGAGCGGACGCGTGAGGTAGAGCGTGATGGGGATGCCGCGCAGGGCCGGGTGGTGCAGTGCCCATGCGCGCGGAAGCGTGTCCACAAAAAAGTGGTAGTAGTTCGCCGTCGGGTAGACGCTCTCGATTGCCGTCGCCCATCCGCGCCGGCGCCGAATGGGGTAGTGACGCAGCGCATTTAGGGCGCCCAGATGGGCAGTGTGCCCCGCATCCATGAACGTATCGAACGCGAGAGCCGGCCCGCAGTGGGCCACGCTCTGTGCGGGCCAAACCGTCACGTCGTCGTACAGGCGAATGCGGGGCACGCCCTGTTGCGGCGGGCCGTTGCGGGTCGGGTCAAACAGCGCGGGGACGTCGCCCAGCGAGAGGACAGTCGTCGGGGACAAGGCGGGCGCCTCCAGCTCCACGGGCCGAAAGCACGCGTCCAGGACCGCCTTCTTGAATCGATCGAGCCTGCTCATGGTCACCCGTCGAATGTATCAGGGAAGCATGCACGATGCCATCGATGCTGGCAGCGGGAGAGCGGTGCGCAGCCCTGCCCAGAGGCCTTTCGCAGCCCGCTCCCAGCGCTCATCGGGCACGAGGCCCAGCGCGGGGGTGTGCGGCACACCTGCGCGGCGCCGGTACGCTTCGTACACCCGATAATTGACATTGAAAAGACGCCCGCCGAGGTCCCACGGCTTCGGGAGGCCCACAAAGTGAAGCACCCCGTCGGCAGCGTCCGCCGGGGGGATGTGGGTATCGGGGCCAGCCCGTTTGTTATAGCGGATGCGGAGGGGCTCGAAGTTGTCGTAAAACGCCAGATTCAAAAACGGCTGGTCGCTCTCCACTGTCTGGGGATCCACCGCGGTAATGGTTTCGATGAGGCGCTCCGTCGTCCGATTTTCGTTCCACCGGTTGACATCGACCAGCATCACGCCTGAGTTAAAGCTTGCCGCTTGTAGGTCCAGTCCCTGCGCGGCAAAAAACTCAGCCTCCAGCGTATTTTTGAGGGGGCCGTACGACACCGCCCCGAGCGCGCGGCCGCTCAGGTCGTGGTCGTACAGGGCCTCCAGCCCCCCCACGACCACCGTGTCGGCATCGAGCACCACGATCCGCGCCGCCTGGCGCTGCATGCGCCGTGGGAGCAGCAGCTTTACGAACGGCATGACCGCCCCGTGCAGTCCCTTAAGGTCGGCAAACACTTCCAAATCGACTGCCTGCACCTGGAGGGCCGTGCCGGGAAAGGGCGCCAGCACGCGGCGCAGCTGTTCGATCGCGCCTGGCGTAAGGTCTGGATGAAACACCCAGATGCTCAGGTCACGCCCCTGCACGCTCGCCGCCGCGCTGTGGGCCGATACACACAGGGGCTCCAGCATGTTTTGGTCTGCGCCGTAGCACAGGTGGATGCGGTTGCTCATGCGTTGGCATCATTTTGGGGAGAGAACGAGGCTTTCGGGGCATCTTCCAGCTCCCGTTCGTACCATTTTGCCTTCGCGTGGAAGCGCTGAACGCCCTTCAGTACGCAGTACACAAACCCCGCCCGCCCGTCCAAAAACCCGAGGCGCACGACGTAGTGGTACAGGAACGTGAGCACTGGAAAGCCCGGGACGTGGACCAGCGCCGCCTTGAGCCAACGGCGCCGCTGGGCCTGGTTGCCGGACAGAGACGGCTCCACCTCTCCGCCGCTGCCCGTGTGGTAGAGCTGCGCTTCCCACTCCGAGTACTCGTTGTGCTTCTCGATGTAGCGGTACAGCGAATTCCAGTTTTCGTGGCGGACGGGCTGCCGGAGCCGTCCCACCGGCCCGTCTACCACCACGTGTTCGTGAATTTCGACGTCGCTCATCGATGTCTCGTGCCCTTCGAACCGCTGCTCGTAGTGTCCCTGTCCGTACCGGAAGAGGCTTCGTTTCCACAGATCAAACCCGCCGTGCCGCAGTCGGCGTCCCAAAAAATGCACCTGGAAGCGGAGCCAGTAGCCGTTGTACGCTTCCGTCTGAAGGGCCGCAGCAATCTCACGCTTTACCGGGTCTAAGAGAATCTCATCGGCATCCAAGAGCAAGATCCACTCGTACTGGAAGTCGTACGTATTTAGCGCCCACTGCCGCTTCTTGGGCCACCCCCCGTCGTAGTGAAATTGGAGCACCTGGGCCCCGGCCGTCTCCGCAATGGCGACGGTGTCGTCGGTGCTCTGGGAGTCCACCACGACCACCTCCGCTGCCCACCCCCGAAGAGGCGCCAGGCACCGGGCCAGGTTGGCCTCCTCGTTGCGGGTGGGGATGAGGACCGACACGGGAACGCAGTCGTGCTCGCGGGGACGCGCCGGGAAGGGCGCGGGGGCCTCCGTTCGCAACTCAGCTCTGGAAGACATGGTGCGTCTAAGATCGTACTGAGAAAAAACATCGTCCCCTCAGGCTCAGGGCGTCACGTCGGCAAAGAGGGCCGCCAGGCGCTCCGCGTGCGTCGCCCACGAAAACGCATCGGCCCGCTGGAGCGAGGCTTCGCGCATGCGGACGCGGCGCTGGGGCGCGCTGAGCACTGCATGCACCGTGCGGGCACAGTCGGCGGGGCGAAACGGAGAAAAGTAGGCCCCCGCCGCGGCACACACCTCGCGGTTGACCGCCGTGTCGGCCGCCACGACGGGCAGGCCGGCCGCCATGGCCTCGACCATCGAGTGCCCAAAGGACTCCGTAAACGAGGGAAACACGTACGCATCGGCGGCCCGGTACAGCCGAGAGAGCTGATCGTGAGGCACGTAGCCCAGCTCCGTCCACGCATCCTCCACCCCCAGGGCCTCGGCACGGGCCTTCAGGGCATCGTACTCCGCCGTGTCCGCCGTCTGCGTCCGCGAGGTCGTCGTCACCAGGGTGAGGCGTGGATGCTGCGCCCGGAGGCGGGGGAGGGCCTCCACGAGCGTCTCCAGGTTCTTATGGATCGCGTACGTGGACACGTTCAGAAGCATCGGGCCGTCGTCCGTCGGCGGGAGCCCCTCCGGGCCCTCCCCCGCTGCGGCCCGGTCGGGGGCAAAGCCGTAATGCGCGACGTGCGTCGCGGCGGAGGGCAGGGAGATGTACGCCTCCACGGCCGCCTGCATGGCGCGGGTCGGGAACAGGACAGCATCGGCGGCCCAGATGGAAAGCAGGCTGTGCCAGCGTCGCAGCCGCGTTCGCCGCGTGCTACGGCCGAGGGATTCCCGTTTCTCACAGTACTGAGGGTCGAAGTACTTCATATTGCGCACCAGCAGCACCTGCGGCACAGGACTGCACAGCGTCCCGAAGCCTGTTGCCGAGAACAGAACGTCGCCGCCCTCGCGCCGCACCTGTCGGGGGAGGACGACCTGGTCAAAGTAGAGGCGTGCCCCCCCCTGCGTACGCGCAAACGGATAGGGTCGCGCCTCCACGCGGTCGTCCGTCGGCACGTGGGGCAGGGTCGCGGCCGGGGCGTAGGCGACGACGCGTCCCCCTCCCGCCTGCTGAGGCAGCCACTTCAAAAGGTGCTTCAGGTACGTGACGGCCCCGCCCATGTGGGCCGAGGCTGCATTGATGAAGATGCGCATAGGCCTACTGTGGGACGGGCGCAGGGCGGGCGGCGGCGTGGGGGCGAGGAGACTGGGGGGGCGCCCTCCCTCGTCCCTTCCGGAGGGCCGCGACGTGGCAGAACGCCATGACAAACCAGAGGAAAAGCCCCATGCCGCCCACCGAGAAAAACACCATCTCGCCAAAGTTGACACACAGGGCCGTGGCCATCCCCCAAAACAGCGTGGGGTCGGGGTGGGAGAGGGTGGGCCGCACCAGGGCGGCAATCAGGACCAGCGTGAGCAGTGCCCCCAGCAGGCCCGTTTCTTCGAGCACCGCCGTAGGCATGAAGCCTTTCTCAACCGAGGCACTTAGGGGAAGGCCGTACGGGCCGCGCTGTAGCTCTTGGGCGAACTGTGCGGGGTCGGAGGGCGCCCCGAAGCCGATGCCTGTAAGCGGGTGTCGCTGGAAGTTGGCCAGGGAGACGTCCATTAGATCGCCCCGCGATGCCTCGAATGCCTGCACCAACGACGCCTCCCCAGAGCCCTTCGCGAGGAACGCGTGCAGGTCGGACTGGAGGGAGGTCCACTGCATTGCCCCGAGGGCCAGGACTGCCAGCCCCCCGAGAAGCACGGGGCCCTGGGCCAGGGTGCGGCGGAGATCGACGCCCCAGGACGCCGGCTTGAGGCTAAGCCCGAGGGTGGCCGTCAGGGCCCCAGCCAGCCCAAAGGCGAGCAGTGACGTGCGCGACAGCGAGAGATACATCCCCCCCACCCCGAGCCCCACACACAGGAGCAGCAGCCACGAGGTCCGTTGCCGAAAGAAGTAGAGGCCCGCCAGGAGCGCCGTGAGGGCTGCCACGATGGGCCCAAACGTCTGCGGATGCGTGAGGAGCCCCTGAAAGCCGACCCCGTTGGTCGCGTACCCGCCGGGCAACACGTACAGCGGGAGGCTGGCCAGCAGCAGAAAGACCGCCAGCGTAACGAGCCAGGAGAGCCAGTAATCGGTCAGGTGGCGCGTGCGGTAAAAGCCCACGAGTGTCACCATCCCCCCGAGGGTGAAGGTCGTCAGCTTGAGGCTGGAGACGAGAGGAAACGTGCTGGCGGCCACCGAGAGAGGCAGCAGTACGGCATAGAACCCCAGCAGCAGACGCCCCAGGCGCGGCAGGCCGCGGCCCGCGAACGCCCCATCCCAAAGCATGCGCCCGCCCGCCGCCGCCAGCACCACCCAGCGCCCGAGGGTTGCGTCCGTTTTGCCGAGCACAAGAAGGAGCGCCAGCATGCCGAGCGCCTCCACCGAGCGCCGGGGACCGCGGAGGCTGTGGAGCGCAATTCCGCCGCACAACACCAGGCCGAACGACCACGGAGTAGCCCAGGCCAGGGCGACGAGAAGCGCCCACAGGTACATCCAATTGCGGAGGAGATACGGCCCGTTCCAGATGCCCCGGCTATTGGGGGAGGCGGGCGGGCGATCGGGAGTCGGCATACCAGTCGTAAATGCCATTCGTGAGGGTGTCGGCCCAGCGGGTCGGCGTGTAGGGCTTGGACAAGGCGTGGCTGCGGGCGCCCATGCGGCGACGGGCGGCCGGCGGTTGGCCCGCCAGCGTGTGCATGCGCTGGGCCAGGTGCTCTGCCTCGCCCGTGTGGAGGAGATACCCGTTGTAGCGGTCGCGCAGGAGGTGCACGGCCGCGCCGCAGGCCTCCGAGCAGAGGAGTGGGCGGCCCGCTGCGGCTGCCTCCGTCACCACCACGCCCCATGGTTCCGTACGGCTGGGCAGGACGAGCGCCCCGGCCTGTCCCATGAGTGCGGGCAGGGCATCGGGCTGCACGAAGCCTCGGTTTTCGATGCCCGGCTGGGTGGCGAGCAGGTCGCCTTGCGGCCCGCGCCCAGCGCATAGCAACGGCCAGGGATCATCGGCCCGTGCCCGGTAGGTGGCGTAGGCGTCGGCCAGTAGATCGACGCCCTTGCGGGGCGTATAGCGCCCTACAAAGAGGAACGCATTCGGCAGGGCGCCCGTGTGCTGGGCCGCAAAGGCGTTCCACGCGCAGCCGTAGACCCCCTCCCAGCACCGCCGCCCCCGGAAGCCGAGGCGGTGGGCAAACTGTCGCTGGCGCTCCCCCGCCACCCACAGCACATCAATCGCGGAGTGGAGGTACCAGGGCGCAATGAGCCGGGCGCCCTGCTGGCGCCACGAGCCCGTCCACTGCTGGTCCGACCCCGCGATGACCATCACCCCCCGGCGCCGCAGGACGCGCGCCAGGTGCAGATACCCCTCGTCAAACCAGCCCGACATAAACACCGCGTCCGGCGCGAACGCCTCCAGGCGGCGCTGCAGGGCGGGAATGCGGAGCGCAGAGCGGTCGTAAAGATGATCGATCCAGGCGAAGTGCCGCTCATCAAACGGGGCAGTTTGCGCGGGCGGGAGGCGCACCACAAGCAATTCCACCCCCTGGCGGTGGAGCGTGCGCAGGCACGCCGCCATGTGCGGCGAGAGCCGGGCGTGCAGCACCGCCAGGCGGGTCAGTTCCGGGCCGGGACGAGGCGACATCAGGCAAGCAGGGATCGGTAGACCGAGACTGTCCGTGCGGCATTCTCGCGCCAGCTAAAGCGATCGCGATAGGCCGAAAAGGCATGCTGGTGCCCCGTGGCCAGACGCCGGTGGAGGCGCTCGATGCCGCGGGCCAGGGCCGCGGGCGTATCGCCGGAGCAGGCCACCCCAATGTCGCAGGCAGTCACCGTCTCGTGCAGCACCGGGGCCGAGCTTACGAGCACCGGCCGTTCGTAGTGGGCCGCCACGTTGAGCACGCCGCTCTGCGAGGTGAAGGACGCGCTGTAAGGGAGCGCCACCCAGTCGGCCGCCACAAACAGCTCGCCCACAGCCGCGTCCTCCAGCCGCCCGGGACGAATGCGCACGGAGGCGCGGAGGCCGAGGTCGTCTGCGAGGCGGCGGTAATGAGCGGCGCCGCGGTGGCGGTCGTCCTCCGCCCCCGCCACCATCAGGTAGGGCGACGCGTCGGTTCGGGCCAGGGCCCGCAGCAGGCCCTCCAGGTTTTTATCGTCTCTCAGCTTTCCAAACATCAGCGCCACCGGACGCTCCGCAGGCAGGTCCCACTGTCGGCGGAGGGCCGCCTTCGAGGCCGACACGGTGCCGTGGGTGTACGGCCCGTGCGGCACCACGTGCACCGCCTCCGGAGCGACCTCGGCAAAGGCTGTCAGCTCGCGCACCTGATGCGCAGAGTGCACAAAGAGCGCATCGGCCCAGCGATAGAACGCGCGCAGTTGTCGGGTCTCCCACATGCGGCTCAGGATGCGCTTTCCGCGTGTCACGTCGTGCGCAGAAGCCACCACGGGCACGCCCACACGCTCTGCCCGGCGCCGCCAGTACGGAAAGGAGAGGTGATTGATGTTGGCAAGGTGCAGCACATCGAGCTCCGCCGAGCGGACGTGCTCGAGGGCGCGTGCAGGGTTTACGAACTGCCCCTTCAAGAAGCGCCAGCGCCGCAGCGCAGGGATGCGGTGCGAGATGCGAGCCAGGCCCGGCCACGTGGCGTACGCCTCCGCCGGGGCCCAGGCATACTCCGGGGTGCAAAGCGCCTCGACCGCTACCGCCTCGTGCCGCGCCAGCGCCGTCATCAGGCGGTGCGTGTACCGCCCGATGCCGCCCCCGGGAAAAAAGACATAGACGCCCACGCGCAAGGGGCGTGCGGAATCAGGCATGGGAAGACGCGGGCTGGACCGTCGGCTGAACCTGGCGGTAGATGCGGAGGAGACGATCAACGTGCTGCGTGGGCCGGAATCGCTCTTTCACCAGCTCAATTCCGCGCGCGCCGAAGGCACGCAATCGGTCCTCATCGCCCAGCAGGTGGGCCACGCGCTCCGCGATGGCGGCCCCGTCCGCCGGCGGGACCCCATAGCCAGTCTCGCCGTCGTGGCACCACTCGCGCACGCCGCCCACCTCCGAGGCCACCACCGGCACGCCCTGGCTGAGCGCCTCGAGGCCCACGAGGCCGAGGGTTTCGGGCCAGAGGGAGGGAAAGACCAGCACCGACGTGCCCTCCAGAACCTTGAGAATCTCTGCCTGGGAGGCCCACCCGTGCAGCGACAAGCGGTCGGCACAATTGTGCCGCGCCGCCAGGTCGCGGAGCCGTGCCGCAGCCTCTTCGGTGACGCTTCCCACCATGCGCCCCTGCACGTCGTCGGGCAGTGTGCCCAGCGCCTCCACAAAGTACTCGTGTCCCTTGTTGGCCGCGATGCGTCCCAGATACGTGATGGTCGGCGGCTCGGGAAGGGGACGGGGCGACGCTGCTGGGGCCGGCGCGCAGAAATACGGCAGCACGTCCAGATTGGCCTCCTCGAAGCCGGACTCCTCATACTTCGTGCGCGCGCCGCGGCTTGGCGCAAGAACCCGCGCGAAGTCCGCCGCATGCTCGATGCCCCATCGCGCCCGCCGGTAAACCCCCGGGGCGTACCGGGGGCGCGGCGTCACGCAGTGCTTCGTGAGGGTGGTGGCAAAGCACCCCGGCCCGCAGGTGCGCTCGCACACAGCCTGCGGCCGCGCATGAAAAAAGTTGTTCGCCGGGCAGACCCACCGATAGTCGTGCGTGGTGAGCACGGTCGGGCCGTGAGCCAGGCTCGCCTGCAACGCCCCCACATTTTGCACATTGTGGATGTGGATGACATCCGGCGCCACTGCGTGCAGAACCGTCTCCATCTGCGTCCGTGCCCGCGCCTCCGCCCAGAGGCCCGCCGTGCCCAGCGCCGGGGCGTGATGGCTGGGGGCGTGTAGCGACGCGTCGCCGTCGCCGTACGCCACCACCGGCTCCACGCCTCGCTCGCGCAGCCGCGGCCACAGCCCAAAGAGGTACGTTTCCACCCCGCCCTTGTGGGCCAGGTGCTCGTTCACGTGCAAGACCGTCATGACGAAGCCACCGGAGAGGAGGAAGAAGAGTCGTTGGGCGAATCGTTGGGGAGCGCCCCGTCGCCAATCGATGCCGGGGGCCACCCGAGGCGCTGCAAGTAGGCCCGCCACTGCGCCCCGTCGTATGCAGCAGAGACCACGCGCCGCCCCAGTCGCACGAGGTCTCCGTAGGCCTGCAACGTCACTGCGGGCGGCTGCGAGGAGGGCGTGCCCACGAGCCCCCGCGCCAGCCGCCGTGGAAAGTCGGCCAGGAACCAGCCCAGTGCCGCCTGCCAGCGGGGCCGCGCCGCTGTGCGGAGGCGGTACAGGATGCGATTGCGGAGCACCTGCCGCATGCGATGTCGCTGCTGCGCCTCCGTCACGGTAGCCCCCCCCGAAAAATGCCGGACCCGCGCACCGGGACAGACGCCCACGCTGTGCCCCACCTCCCGGATGCGCCGGCATAGATCGTAGTCCTCGTAGTAGCTGCCGTACACTGGGTCAAAAGGGCCCGTCGCCCGGAGCACCGCCGTCCGCACCAGAAGGGCCGGGGCGGGCGCACTGGGCACCGGCAGCACCGCCTCTTCAAGGTCGCCCGCCTCCACCCGCGCGTGCTGGGCCGCCGACAGGCAGGCCCAAAAGCTCGGGTCCCACCCGTCGTCCGCATACGTGCGGATGAACGGCGAGACCGCCCCGAGGCGGGGCGCGCCGGCAAGTGCACGCCGACACACATCGATCCACCCCGGCGGACTCTTGGTGTCCTGATTCAGGAAGAGCACCGCCTCGCCCAGGCACGAGGCCTCCATCAGGGCAAAGTTGTTCGCCGCCGCAAAGCCCATCGGACGAGGCGTAGACAGCACCTCCGCCTCGAACGCCGAGAGGTCCAGGGCGTCCAGAACTGTATTCTCGGCATTGTCCACAAGCACCAGGTGCAGGGGCGCCTCGCTTGCCGCGGCCAGGGTCCGCAGGCACGCGGGGAGCCACCGGTCGCCCCGGTACGCCACCACAAGAACCGTTGTGCGCATGCGTGATCGGGGAGGGACTGTGTGGATGGGGCATCATCGGAAGGCGAGAGCGCGCCCCGTGCACAACGCCGCGCGCAGTGTCAGGCAGAGGCGGGTGCAGGCGTCGACTGTGTGTCCACGAGGGCCTGCACGAGCGCCACGAGGGTCTTCTTGTATCGCTTCGCGTGGTAGTGCTCTTCCGCCTCGCGGCGGGCCCGCCTGCTCAGGGTGCGCCGCTGCTCCGGGGAGGACAAGAGGGCGTGGAGGGCCGCCGCGAGGGCCGACGCGTCGCCGTAAGGCACGAGCCGCCCCGTTTTGCCCTCGGCAATAATTTCTTGCAGCCCCCCCACGGCCGTTGCCACCACCGGCGTGCCCACCGCAAAGGCCTCGATGGCCGTGCGCCCGAAGGGCTCTGCGCGGGACGGGATGCAGACGAGGTCACAGGCCCGATAAAAAGCCGCCATGTCGTCGACCCACCCGAGGAACAAAACGCGATCGCGGAGGCCGAGGGCTCGGGCCTTCGCCTTTACGCGACGGGCCACGGCGGGCACGCCCTGCCCCGTGACCGCCACCTGCAGCCCCTCAGTGCGGTGCAGGAGCGGAGCCACCGCCTCCAAAAAAAACGTGTGTCCCTTCATCGAGCGGAGGGTGCCGGGAACGCCGATCAGCGGGCCCGCAGCCGGCAGCCCCAGCGCCGCTCGGGCAGCGGCGGGGGCGCGCGCCTCTGCGTAGAACCGCTCTCCCACCGCATTGGGGACCACCCGCGCCTCCGGGGCTCGTCCCGCCAGCATATTGCGGGCCGTGGCCGCCGAGTTCGTCACAAGCCGGTCGGCACAACGACACAGGAGACGCCGGAGAAGCGGCAGGGCCCAGCGCGGGGCTTTTAACTCTCCTCCAATGTCCGCAAACATCTCCCGCAGGTGCCATACGCACGGGACATGCGCACGGTGGGCCGCAAGCACGCCTGCCAGGCTCACAGCCGTGTTGACGTACACGGCCCGAGGCGCGACCTCGTCAATGAGGTGCACAAACGCCTCCGCCCCGGCCCACTCGTGCCACACGTCCTTGACGAACTGATGCGTGTGCGCCCGGCGGAGCCAGTTGCTGTGTGGGACCAGGTGCGGCTGATGCCCCGCCGCAGCATACGCGTCCCTCATCGGCCCCTCGTGCCCAAAGGCAACGTGCACCGTCCACCCCGCCTCGCGCAGGCCATCCGCAAGTAGCAAGCCGCTGTGGGCGGATCCATCCGGCGTGCTGCTGTGCTGTACGAGCAAGATGCGGCTCATACGGGCGCGGGGGAGCATGAGGGGAGGAGTCGATCGATACGAGAACCGCGGCCACACCCCCGTCCGCTGCCTCGCCTCTTGTCGTGAGGCGTGAGGCCTCCTTTTGGGACGCCCCTGTCGCTACGCCACCTGTGCCATCTGCCGGAAATCCTTGCGCGTAGCGCAGAGCTCCTCGTAGGGGCCCTGGGCCACAATGCGGCCCTGCTTCATGAAAAAGAGGCGGTCGCAGTCTTGCACCGTGCGGAGGCGGTGCGCAATCATTACAAAGGTGCGATCCGTTTTCAGGTCATTGAGCGCCCGCATCACACGGTGCTCCGTCTCATTGTCGAGGTCGGAGGTGGCCTCATCCATGACCAGCACACTGGGATTGTGGTAGATGGCCCGGGCCAGGCCCACCCGCTGGCGTTGCCCGCCGGAGAGGCGCACCCCATTTTCCCCCACCGTTGTCTCCAGTCCCTCCGAGAGCTCCTCCATCACAAACCCCCCCACCTGGGCCGCATACAGCGCCTGCCACACCTTCTCATCCTCAATCGCCTCAGGGGGCTCGCCGAACGCCACATTCCGCCGAATGGTATCGTCCAGCAAGAAGATGGACTGCGGGATGTAGCCGAGATGATTCTGCCACCCCGGCACATTCTCGTGGATGTCGACCCCATCGGCCAGGATGCGTCCCTCCTGTGGCTCCAGCAGCCCAAGCAGCACGTTTACGAGCGTCGTTTTGCCAGAGCCCGTCGCCCCTACCAGCCCCACCGACTCCCCCGGCTCAAGAGAAAAGGCGACCTCTCGGAGCGCCGCCTCGGAGGCCCCCGGGTAGTGGTACGTCACCCCCTCGAACCGGAGCGACTCCGTAAACGAAATGGACGGGCCCGAGGCCTCCGGCACAGCTGTACGCGGGGAGGGCGGCTGCAGGCGCAGCGGGGAGGCCTGCTCCGGCGCACGCAGCGTCCGGAGGTCGCCCACGACTGCATCCACCGAGGCCATGTTGTACTGGAGCGTATTGAGCGTGCCAGTAATGGCCCCAATCGTTCCGCGCAGCCGCACAATCGCCGCCCCAAAGAGGCCCATCAGCGGAATCATCGTCGTCAGGCCCGTGCCCACCAGAACCAGTGCCAGCACCAGCAGCATCAGCCCCACCACCGCGATGTACTCCAGCAGGGGCGTGCCGATAGAGCTGATGAAGCCTTGGTACCGCTGCAGCTTCGCAAAGCGGGCGATGCTCTGGTAAAAATCATCAATCAGCGCCCCCTCCACCCCAATCACTCGCGCATCTCGGAAGGCCCCCAGCCCCTGGTTGACCGCCTGGATGGCCCGCTTGCGCTCCGTCCGCGCTTTTTGGCCGTAGCTCTCCATTTTGTCTTGCACCGTCCGCAAAAACACCCAGGCCCCCCCTCCAATTCCCACCAGGGCCCCGAGCGCCGCCCAGGGCGTCGTGGCCAAGAGCAGCCCTGCGATGCAAATCGTCATCATTGCGTTCAGGATGAGCTGCAAAATTGGGTTGATGACCCCCGAGATGATATTCTTGGTTTCTGAGTTCACGTTGCGGAGCAGCTCCGCCGTATTTCGCTGAAGGTGAAATTCGTACGGTGCCTCCATATACTTTGTAAAAAGCATACGGGCCAGCCGCACGCGGTGGTGCTCGGTCAGGCGGATTTGCACGTACTGCAACAAGACCACCACACCGGCCCGGATCGTAAACACCAGAATGAACCCCACGGCGCCCCAGATCACCAACTCCCGGCTGGTGGTAATGCCAAGCACCTGCAGCACCGGCTCGACCCCCGGAAACGCGCGCACCTTCTCCGGCGCGGCAAGCGTCGAGATAAATGCAGGCACGGCGCCGATGCCCACCATCTCCAGCACGGCACCCAGGCCCATCATCACGAGTAGGCCGGCGTACTGAAGCTTATCCATCCGGCTAAACAGCGGCCGCAGCTTGTTAATTTTCTCGATCATGGGCTCCGTGCGTTGCGTCGAAGAGCAAAGTGCGCCCCGGAAGCATTGGGGGCGAAGGCCTCAGGCGTCGGGCTCGGGAGCCCCGTCCCCCAGCAGCCACACATTCTCGGCCCTCGCGCCGTCCTCAAATCCGTTGCGCGCATCCACCACCATCGGCGCGTGCTCGCGGATGGTGGCGTAAGGAAACGCCTCGTGGTCCGTCACAAGGACCGCCACGTCCTGCTCGGCAAGCGTCTGCGGCGTTACCTCTACGCGGGGCACCTCAAAAGGTCCGTGCTCGGTCTCTACGCACAGGCAGTCAACGTGCGGGTCGGCGTACTGAAGATGCTCAATGCCTTTTTCGCGAAGCAGGCGCACTATGCTCCGGGCGGGGGCGTGTCGCGTATCGTCGACGTTCTTCTTGAACGCCGCTCCCAGCACCAGTACGGAGGCGTCTTGCAGCCGCACGGGCCGTTTTGCAATGGCCTCCACCACCGCGGTGGTCACGTAAAACGGCATCTGCTCGTTGACCTGTGCCGACAGGGTGATGAA
>CAJXLV010000009.1 GCA_913056185.1 uncultured Bacteroidota bacterium | reverse complement strand
GGGATCGCCCCCGCCGGGCCGATGCCCATCAGCTCCGGATCGACGCCCGCCACGGCGAAGCCGCGGAGCGCCCCCAGCGGGTCCACACCGAGTTCTTCGACGCGGGTGCCGCTCATCACGACCGTCGCCGCGCCGCCGTCGGACCGCTGCGACGAGTTGCCCGGCGTCACAGTGCCGCCTTTCTGGAAGGCGGCGGGGAGCTGCGAAAGTACCTCTAGATTCGTGTCGCGGCGCGGCCCCTCGTCGACCGTCAGTTCGGTTGCCACCTCCGTCTGCTCGCCCGCGTGGCCGTTGACCGACTGGTAGTGGGTCTCTTCGATGGTCAGCGGCACGAGTTCATCGTCAAAGCGGCCACTGTCGATGGCGTCCACGGCCCGCTCGTGGGAGCGGAGGGCAAAGCGGTCCTGGTCCTCGCGACTCACGTTGTATTCCTCCGCCACGTTCTCGGCGGTGATGCCCATCGACACGTACGTGCCGATGTCGTCGTCCGTGAGCTCGGGGTCGGGCTGGAAGAAGTAGCCGCTCATGGGCACCTGGCTCATCGATTCGGCGCCCCCCGCCACGATGGTGTCAGCCGTGCCGGTGACGATGCGCTGGGTGGCCTGCGCAATCGTCTGCAGGCCCGAGGAGCAGAAGCGGTTGATGGTGGCGCCGGGGACGTGGTCGGGCAGCCCGGCCTTTTGCGCCACCAGACGGCCCAAGTTCATCCCCTGTGGGCCCTCTGGAAACGCACAGCCCATCAGCACGTCGTCGATCATGTCCGGCTCCAGGCCGTCGACTCGATCCATCGCGCCCCTCACGGCCTCGGCCCCGAGGTCCTCCGGGCGGTAGTTGGCGAGCGTGCCCTTCTGCGCCTTGCCGACGGGCGTGCGGACGCTGCTGACGATGTACGCGTCGTTGGTTGCTTCCATGGGTCCAAGTTGATAGTTGGCAGGTTGAGTAGCGGGCGGTGGACGTTAGAACGTTGGCACGTTGAACGTTGATTGAGGATGTGCAGATGCGGAACGTCCAACGTCAAACGCGCCAACGCGCAACGCTCAGTTTCGGAGAGGTTTGTTGTGCTCCAGCATGTGCTGGATGCGCGCCTGGGTCTTCTCCTCGCCCAGCAGGCGCAGGAAGACCTCGCGCTCCAGCTCGATCAGGTAGTCCTCGTGGACCTCCTGCGGACTGCTCAGGGTGCCGCCGCACATGACTTTTCCGAGTTCGGTGGCGAGATGCTCGTCGTACTCGGTGATGTAGTTGCCCTCCCGATACTGCGCGAGGGCGACCTTGAAGGTGGAGAGCGTCTTCTCGCCGAGCACCTTGATCGTGTTCATCACCGGCGGCGGGGCGTACCCCTCTTCGCTGAGGCGGAGCACTTCCTGACGGGCCACGTGAAGACGCCGATCTTCATGCATCACAACGCGGGTGTTCTCTGGCAGGAAGCCCATCTCGATCCCCTGCGCGGCGCTTTCGGCCACCTCGGCCATCGCCACCGTTTCGAAGTAGGGCCGCAGATGGTCCTGAATGGCGTTGTGGTTGTCGGTGGGCGCCTCCCGGGCGGCCTTCGCGGCGAGGCGCATGGTGCCCGTGCCGGCCGGGATGAGGCCCACGCCCAGTTCCACGAGGCCAATGTACGTCTCTGCCGAGGCCACCGGGTGCGGGCACGCCATCGCCATCTCGCAGCCGCCGCCAAGCACGCGCTGGTGCGTCGCCACCACGACCGGCTTCTCGGCGTAGCGCACCTGCTGAATGGTGTCCTGAAACTCCGAAATGTACTGGTCGATCACGTCGAACGCGCCCTGCGACGCGGCCATCGCCATCTCGCCGAGGTTGGCGCCCACGGAGAAGTTCTTGCCCTGGTTGCCCACCACGAGGCCGCGCAGGCCGGGATCCTCTTCCACCTTCCCGATGCACTCGCGGAGGCCCATCATCACGTCCCGCCCCAGCGTATTGGCCTTCGACCGAAACTCGAACAGGGCCACGCCGTCCCCGAGGTCGAGCAGCGCCGCGTCGTCATTCGTCCAGAGCTCGTTGGCCTCGTCCTGTTTCACCGCGGCCAGATTGAGTTCATCGTCGGGGCGCGGATCCGGCTCGTAGTCTCCGGCGTCTGGCAGATACACCCTGCGTCGCCCCTCGCTCGTCCGGTAGAACGAGGCGCCCGCCCCCTCCAGGTCGTCGACCCAGGCGGGCACCGCCAGGTCGTGGTCCGCCAGGCCGTCGCGAACGGTCTCCATCCCGAGCGCATCCCAGACCTGAAACGGCCCGTTCTCCCACCCAAAGCCCCAGCGCATGGCCCGGTCCACGTCGGCCGGATTGTCCGTGATTTCGCCGATTCGGTTGGCGCTGTAGGCCAGCAGGTCGAGCGTCGTGTCGCGGAAGAACCGTCCCGCCCGCCCGGTATCCTGGTAGAGCGCATTCAAACGCGCACGCAGTCCGCCCGCCTTCCAGATGTCCCCAAGGTCCCCAAGCTGTTCCTCCTCGGCACTCGTATACGCGAAGGTCTCGGGGTCGAGCGACTTGATCTCGCCGTCCTCCTTCTTGTAGAACCCGGCCTTCGTCTTCTCTCCGAGCCGCCCCTCGTCCACGAGCCGATGCAGGATCTCCGGGACCTCAAAGGCCTCGCGCCGCTCGTCGTCCTCCAGCTTCTCGGAGAGGTTCTGCGCCACGTCGAGCATCACGTCGAGCCCCACGAGGTCGGCGGTGCGGAAGGTGGCGGACCTGGGATGCCCCACGAGCGTGCCGGTGAGCGTGTCAATCTCCTCGATCGTGTACGCGCCCTCGGTGTAGTAGCGCAGCGCCTCCATCAGCGCAAAGACGCCAATGCGGTTGCCGATAAAGTACGGCACGTCGTTGGCCACCACGATGCCCTTGCCCAGCCGCAGGCGCCCAAACTGCGCCACGCGCTCCACGACCGACGGCTCGGTGCGATCGGTGGGCACCACCTCCAGCAGCGTTTGGTAGCGGGGCGGGTTGAAGAAGTGCGTGCCCAGGAAGCGCCCCTTGAAGTCCTCCGAGCGCCCCTCGGCGATCTCGTGGATGGGGAGCCCGCTCGTGTTCGTGGAGATCACCGCGTCGGGGCGGGCGTGCTCCTCGATCCGGGCGTGCACGTCCCGCTTCACGTCCATTCGCTCCAGAACGGCTTCAAGCACCCAGTCGACCTCTCCCACCCGATCGAAGTGCTCCACGAAGTTGCCAAGGTAGATGCGATCGGCCACGTCGTCGGCAAAGAACGGGTCGGGGCTCGCGGTGCGGGCCTGCTCAAAGCCCTTGCGCACGGCCGCGTTCGGATCGTCGGCGTCGTCGGGCGCAATGTCGAGCAGGTGCACCTCCAGGCCGGCATTCGCGAGATGAGCGGCGATTTGCGCGCCCATGGTGCCGGCGCCCAGCACTGCGGCCGTCCGGAAGGGACGGTGCGTGGGAGGAGCCTCCAGATCGAGGGCGCGCGTGTCGAGGGCCTTGGGTTCCATAGCAGTGGAAGATGTGGGTGAGAGGTCGATATGTGGGAAAATTAACGGTGTTAACCATCAGAACTGACCGGGACCGCTTCCAGAGCGGGACGGGCCGTGGGGAGGCAAAGCAGCAAGGCGCCGTCACACGGCCGCCAGCACGGCCCCGCGTGCGGTGCGCGGCCCCGGGAAGTCCGCCTCCGGGCGATAGAGCGCCTCAATCTCATCGGCGTACGCCTCGTGGACCCTCGGACGGCGGATTTTGAGGGTTGGCGTCAGGAGGTCCGACTCTACGGTTAGTTCGTCGGGGAGTAGCGCAACGCGCTTGACAGTAGACCAGGCATCCATCCCTTCGTTGGCCGCGCGTGCAATGTTGCGGTACGTAGCTATAATCTCAGGCTCAGCAAGGAGATCCGCAACGGGCCGGTCCGCGTCCATTCCATGTGCCGCAGCCTGAGCACGCATTTGGTCGATGCTGGGAAACACAAGAGCCGCGCAGAACTTGCGATCGCGCCCCACCACGACAGCATTATCGACGAGCGGATCGCCGCCCATGCGGTTTTCGATGGGCTGCGGAATCACGTACTTGCCCGTCGAGAGCTTAAAGAGAGCTTTCTTGCGATCGGTGATTTTGAGGAATCCGTCCTCATCGAATTCGCCGATGTCTCCGGTATGGAACCACCCATCGTCGGTAAGCACCGCGTTGGTCTTCTCGGGCTGTTTGTAGTACCCCTGCATCACGTGGGGGCCGCGCGTGAGGATTTCCCCGTCGTCCGCGAGGCCGACCTCCACCCCCGGCAGGGGCTCACCCACCGTGCCGGGCTTGTTGCGCCAGGGGCGCGTGTACGTGATCACCGGGCTCGTTTCGGTGAGGCCGTAGCCCTGCAGGGCCGTAATGCCCGCGGCGGCAAGGATGTTGGTCAGGTCGGGCTGCAGCGCCGCACCGCCCACCACGATGTACTTGATGCGCCCCCCGAGTGCGGCCCGCCACTTGCGAAAGACCAGCGGATCTGCGAGGGCGTGTTGTGCAGCGTACAGCCAGGAGGAGGGCGTCGTCAGGTCGTACGCCTTTGCCACCTCCAGCCCCCACTCTCCGATGGCCTTTTGCAGCCCGCGCATCCCCATAATTTTTTTCTTGATGCCCGCGTAGACCTTTTCCAGCACGCGAGGCACGGAGGCAAACACAGTGGGGCGCACCTCCGGGAACGCCTCCACCAGATCATCCGGATGGACGAAGTACACACTGACGCCCCGCATCATGTAGGCGTACTGCAGCATGCGGGCAAAGACGTGGGTAAGGGGCAGAAATGAGATGACCACTTCCCCGTCTGGCCCCGTCTCAAAATCATCGATTTCCCCGACCGCCGTGATGGCGTTTGAGGAGATGTTTTCGTGCGAGAGCATCACGCCCTTGGGGCGCCCGGTGGTCCCACTCGTGTAAATGATGGTGGCCAGGTCGTCTGCCTCGATCTGTGCGCGGAGGTCGGCGATGGCGGCGGCGGAATTGTCGACCGCGGCGCGGCCGCGGGCCTGCACGTCCTCCAGGGTCCGCAGGGAGACGCCGTCCGGGAGCTTGGGGGAGGAGGCAGCGGAAGGCCCTGGATCGCAGAGCACCACCGTATCGATGCGGGACAGGGCCGGAAGGATTTCAGCGGCCTGTGCCAGACGCTTCGGGTTCGACACGACGAGCGCTTCGGCCTCGGCGTGCTCCATCACGTACTGCATCTGGTCCTGCGCACTGGAGAGGTAAAGCGGCACATCGATGAGGCCCGCAATCAGACACCCCATGTCCACCACGCAGAAATGGACGTCGCTTTCCATGAGCAGGGCCACCTTCGCCCCGCGGTCCAGGCCCAGATCGCGAAGGCCCAGCGCTGTTTCTTCGGCCTGCACGCGAAAGCGATCGAGCGACAGGGAGCGCCATTCCTGGTCCGAAGACAGATTGGTCGGTTGGTTCAGGGCGCGGGGATTTTCGTACGCCTCGGCGGCGTCGTAGAGCAGGCCGGGCAAGGTTCGTCCCCGAACGCAAGGGCCCGCGTCCGGGGGAGCCGTGTGGATGGAGTGGGGCATGGGACACGGGGACGTCGGTGAAACAGAGCGGGACGCCGGCCAGCGGGCGGAGGGAGCTTTACGGCGCGGAGGGGGCTTTACGGCGCGGAGGGAGCGGGCGTGTGCCGGAAGCCCTGCATGACCTGGCGAATGGCCGTGTCGATGAAGGTATCTGGTGCGATGCGGGCATCTACACGGTCGGCCAGGAGCAACGAAACGGTGCCGTGTAAAGAGGCCCATACGGTGCTGGCCGCCACGCGAGGATCGGTCACGACAAAGGCGCCCTCCGCAGCCCCCGCCTTCAGCGCCGCCGCGAAGGCGTCCAGGTTTTTACGGGCCTGCCGGTACTTGTCGGGCGGGTAGCGCTCCATGCGCTCCGGGCGGAGCTGGAACATGATTTCGTAGTACTCGGGGTTGTGGAGGCCGAACTGCACAAAGGCGCGGCAAAGGGCTTGCAGGCGTGCCTCAGGCCGATCGGGGTGCTGCGCCGCGGCCGCCTCCAGCCGGTCGTGCAGGCGCATCATGCCCTCGTGGATGAGGGTGTGTAGCAGGGCGTCTTTGCTATCAAAATACAAGTAGATGCTGGTCGCGCTGTAGCCAATGGCATCAGCGATCCTGCGCATTGAGAGGTTCTGGTACCCCTCCTGCACGAGTAGGTGACGGGCGGTGTCGAGAATGCGTCGGCGCAGATTCTCGGGATCCGAGCCGTTGGAGGAAGCAGTCATCAGGGACACAGGGCGTCAACGGAAGGCGACAGTCCGCAGGGCACGCGGCCCAGCCGCTCCTACCCGCCCGAGCGCCTCGGGGAGGACGGGCGCGGCAGAGGGCAGGGCGTCACTGGGTCAATGCATGCACATTCAATGTATCACGTTCGCTGTATCACATTCACTGTATCACCAATGTACCACTGCGACGGGAGTGATCCAACCGGACTCGGAAGCCCTTCCAACACCGCTACCGTCCCCGTGTCGCCCGGTGGACTTGCACCGGGACACCGGGAGGGGGAGCGAGGCAGCTGCCGGGCACGTCCCGACGGCCCTCGGGATGCCCCGCAACATTATTGAAACTGAAACAGCAACGAGAACCGAAGTGTGTTGGCCAGCGGGCTATCGTCCTCGGACGTGTAAAGGTACGAGATGTCGACCCCAACGATGTTGTAGCGAAGCCCGGCCCCGAACGTCAGAAACTGACGGTCCCCGTTGTCGGGATGCTCGTAGTAGTAGCCGGTGCGGAGGGCGAAGAGGTCGCTGTACCAGTACTCCAGCCCCGTCCCCACCGTGAACTGCTGCAGCAGGCTCAACGATTGCGCCTCCCCCTCCACCACCTGCCCGCGGGCCGAGCCCCACGAGTCGAAGAGCGCCTGAAACCCATTGTTGCCCACGCGAACGGTGTCCCCATCGGGAGTCACCTCTTGGTCCACGCTCACCAGCGACTTGTTAAAGTCCGTGGCGAGCGTCAGCGAGTTGTACTCGTCAAAGTCGACCGTGAGGGCCGGCCCAATGCGGAAGCTGGCCGGGATGGGGTCGGTCGCGCGGGTCTGGTCGTTGAAGTCGAGCGTGCCGCCCAAGTTGGCAATGTTGAGACCGGCGGAGAAGGTTGCCTCCGTGCCGGCAAGCGAAAATGGAGCGGAGCGGTACAGCGCGGAGAGATCCGTGGCGAGGGTTGAGGCTTTTCCATCGCCGCCGCCCTCCCCAGGCGCCGCCGCCAGCTTCGAGTAGATGAAGCGCACCGAGGTGCCCACGCCCAGCCGCTCCCCAATTTTGCGACCGTACGACGTCGCGACGGCGAGCTGGTAGGAGCTCACCACATCGAGCACCACGTTGTCGCCGTTTCGCACCTCAATTTCCCCGAGGTTCAGGAATTGAACATTGCCCCCGAAGGTGCCCACGCCGTCGACGTGGTACGTGCCCACCAGGTATTCGTAGAACAGGTTGGCGTTGAACTCGGGAAGCCAGTTGGCGTGCGTGAGGCCCACCTGCGTCTTGTCCTGGAACGCAAGTCCCGACGGGTTCCAGAACATGGCGTTGGCGTTGTCGGCCAGGGCCACGCCGGCATTCCCCATTCCGGCCGACCGGCTATCCGGCTCAATGCGCAAGAAGAGAGCAGAGGATTGGGCAACCTGTGCCTGTGCGGGCCCTGCCAGCAGGGCGGCACACAGCAGCACGCCAAGGACGGACAGGAGGCGATGCGGGGCGCGAGGGAAGAGAGGGGTAGGCATGGGCGGGGGGAAGAATCGGCGTACAGAACAGTGAGTCGGCGCGGCGCCGAAACGGCGGGCCCGGCAGTGCCACAGGATCTATCGTCCCGCAGTGCCGGAGTGCAGTTGAAGGTACGTGGCGCCGAGGGCCATTGTCGTCGCAATGGCCATGCGGTGTCTGTAGCGCTTTGCGATCAACAGGCCCAGGGGGATGATGAGGGGAGTGCGCGGATGAGGCAATGCTTCGCGGTGAAGACTCAGTTTGAGCACACAGGGACCAACGAATGTTACGTTCAGACCAACGTTCCCTCCAGGAAAAATTCTTCTCCATTCAAGACGATGCCGCGTCCCGGGTTCCCGCCGCCTGGGTCTGCTTTTCGGGGACTTCATGCCCGGGCGCGCCCGGCCTCCTCCGCGGTCCGCTCTTGCTCACCGGCGTTCGCGGTCCCTCGCATCCGTACGGGCGCGGAGGTGTGACAGGTGCTGCAGCCGGTCGGACAAGTGGCGGCAGGCAGCCTGGATGTCGCGGGCCGAGGCGGCAAATTGCTCATCGAGCCCTGCCTCTCGACTGAGCTCTTGGAGAAGCTGGGCATTGCCGGCGATGACGCAGAGCGGGGTGTTGAAGTCTTCGTAGACATCGTCCCCCGTGTCGTTCACGCATGAAGGGGCGGGTCGTTCGGAGGCAGTCATCGGGGGCAATGGGAACAGGAAAGGAAAGGCATGATCCGGACCGGAGTCTCGAAGCGGGAAGGCTATAGATCGTCGAGAGATCGGCCGCGCACAATTTCAACACCGCGGTCGGTACGCTTCGGATCGCCAACAGCGATCTCCGGATCGTGCTCGAAGAACAATTTCCATTCCGCGTTTGCGGCACGCTCCAGAAATGTCGCTTTTTCGTCAATCGTCTGCAGCGGGCGGACGTCGTAGGCCATCGTCCACGCCGGACGCACATGGTGGTGGGTTGGGAGGAGATCCGCCACGTAGACCAGGGTGGTCGTTTCGTCATGCACCATTACGATCTGCTGCGCTTCGGTGTGGCCATCGACGAGCGCCACCTGCACGTGGGGCAAGAGCGGCCCGCCCCCCTCCACGAGATTCAGCCGCCCCTGTGCCTTGAGCGGGGCAAACGTCTCGTGCCGGAAGGAGCCCTGATCTTTGGGCGTGGGGTCGGTGGCCCATGCCCAATGCTGGCGCTGCACGTGGTGGGTGGCGTTCGGAAAGGTAAGGGAGCGCCCCTCCCGCGTCTGCTGCGTGACGCCCCCGCAGTGATCGAAGTGGAGGTGGGTCAGGATGACATCCGTCACGTCGGCGGGCGCCACACCACACGCTCGCAACGACTCATGAAGGGAGGCATCGCTGTGGTCCACAGCGTAAATGTCCTGGTACTTGGTGCCCGCAAAGACATCTCCAATGCCCGCATCCACCAGGATCACCCGATCATTGCCCTTCAACAGCAGGCACCGCATGTGGAGGGGGATGCGATTCTGGGCGTCCGGCGCGATGCGATCGGACCAAAGGGGCTTGGGGACAATGCCGAACATGGCCCCGCCATCGAGCCCAAACTGTCCCGTTTCGATGGTGTACAGGCTGTAGGGGCCGATGCGAGGCATGAGACGTGGGGGCAGCGATGTGAGTACGAGAGATGGGGTTTAACATCGCCTTCAGTCCCCAAAAAATCACACGCCGTCCATTTTGACGACGTTTCGTGACGGAGGCCTGCTGGACAGAGCCGTGCAGCGAGAACTCACACCTCTTCCGGGGGAAAATCCTTAAAGTGGCCGTTCGAGCGGATGCGCCGCTGCACCCCTTCCTTCTGCTTGATGCGGGGAATCACGGTCTCAAAATGTTGGATCAGGTACTGGATGCGTTCGCTCTCGCTGGTGATCTCCAGGAGCTCCTGTTTCTGCGCGCCGTCCAACGCCCCGTTTTGCGCAAGGACAAAGGAAAGGCGGTCGACGTCCTCGTACAGATCGGGCCGCACCGTGCGCCCCGCCAGCTCCAGCAGCTTCATGTGCTGGGTGATCACGCGCTCTTTAAGTTCGAGATCGACCCCCGTCGGTTCGTCCTCTACGATCGAGACATCAGCCGTGTAGTACGAAGCCTGATCGTCGTAGACCGTTTCGATGCGGAACCGCTCGCCGCCCCGTACGACAATGTCGGAGCGGCCATCGTCGTAGCGTTTCACGACGCGGTCGATGCGCGCGGTGGTGCCCACGTCGGCCCACTCGTCATCGTCGACACAGACCACCCCGAAGGCCACGTCGTGCTCCAGGCAATACGCCGTGAGATCCCTGTAGCGCTCCTCGAAAATGTGAAGCGAGAGCTGCTCGTCGGGATAGAGCACAAGGCTCAGGGGAAAGAGCGGAAGCGAACTGATGGAGTTCATGGGACTGCGGAAGGATCGGTGTCGCGAAAAGGAAGCACGTAGGAGGGCCGGAGCGAGCCCCGCGCCCTCAGCCGCGCGGAGCAGGGGGAGAGGCGTGCATGAGGTGTGCATAAAGCCGCGCCCTTCCCGACGCAGAAACATGGAGGCCAGTGGAGCAGGCGCAGAAGCGTTCGCTCTTCCTCCCCCAACACAGACCGATGGGCAAGAGACTGCAAGAATGGCAACGAGGTCGGTGGGCCCCGCTCGGCTCGTGCACCGGGCGACAGCAGCGCGGAAGCTGTGGCGCCGCAAGCCGTCGCACGATGACGCCGGGATCATCGTGTGTTGTAACGGCTGTACGTCCCCTCCCATCGGGAGTTCGAGGGATGCGCCCAAACAACCATTTTCGTTTCATCTCTCCGGCGCTGTATCGTCGGGGTCCGGGTCGGAGGCCGGGGAGATGGCATCGGGCACAGAGAGGGGATGAAGGCTGCCGCGCTCAAGGCGGAGCGCCCGGTTTGCAATGCGGGCGAGGGAGGGGTCGTGCGTAGCCAGCACAAAGGTCTGCTCCATCTCTCCACTCAGGCGCTCGATCTCTCGGTGCAGCGGCTCGGCGGTTCGTGCGTCCAGGTTGCCCGTCGGCTCGTCCATGAGCACCAGGGCCGGCTCGTTCATGAGGGCCCGGGCAATCGCCACGCGCTGCTTTTCGCCGCCGGAGAGCATGCGGGGACGATGCTCCTCTCGGTCGGACAGGCCCAGTAGCTCCAGCAGCGACCGGGCGCGCGGCGTCACTGCGTCGAGGGAGCGGTGTTGAATGAGCGCCGGCATGGCCACATTTTCGAGGGCCGTGAACTCCGGGAGGAGGTGATGAAACTGAAAGACAAACCCAATGGATCGATTGCGGAACGCAGCGAGGTCCTCATCGCTCTGGGCAAAAAGATCCGTCCCTTCAAAGCGGACGGTGCCGGCCGTGGGGCGGTCGAGAGCCCCGAGGATGTGAAGCAGGGTCGACTTGCCGGTTCCGCTCTCTCCGACGATGGCTACGATTTCCCCTTCCGCCACGGTGAGGGCAAGGTCGTGCAGCACCGTCAACGGCTCGTCGCCCCCCGCGTCATACTGCTTCAAAAGATCATCGACCGTAAGGAGCGGAGCAGCCACGTGTTCGGAGACGCTGGGAGCAAACGATGAGCACTGGGGTTGTGTCGGGCAGAGAGCTACCGACGAGGAGCGTTGCGGGGCTCGCCGTACGGATTTTGTGATTCTGCATCTGATTCTGCATCAGCGCACTTCTGGGAAGCCCGTGCGCAATACGGGCCCTCTTGACGTCTCCCTCGGCCAAAAGCGTGTTCCGGCTACCGCCGGGGCCCGAGGGGAACGGCTCCTGTACGCTTCTTCAACACTTGACGTCTCCCCCGGCTCACGCCGGAGGAGGTACGGTTCCTTCGCGCATCCTCAATACTCTAATCCCCACGTTCAAGCCCGTACTTGTTGAGCTTGTTGTACAGGTGCGACCGTTGAATGCCGATGGTTTCGGCCGTTTGGCTCACATTCCAGTCGTGTTCGTGCAGCTTGTGCTGGATAAAATGCTTCTCGAACTGATCGCGAGCGTCGCTGAAGTCATCGTAGGCGCGGATGAGGTCCTGCGTAGGCCCCTCCCCTTCCGCGCCCGGCTGCACAAACTGGTCGATATCGGCAGCCTCGATCGCATCGCCTTTCACCAGAATGAGCAGGCGCTCAATCACATTGTGGAGCTCGCGCACGTTGCCCCGCCACTCGTACCCCTTTAGCCGCTGCACGGCCTCCTCCGTGAAGTCTTTGGGCGGCAGTCCGTTGCGCTGGGCCACTCGCTTGGCAATGTGGCGCGTCAAGAGCGGCACATCCTCTCGGCGTTCTCTCAGGGGCGGCACGTCAATGAGGATGACCCCGATGCGGTGGTACAGGTCTTCGCGGAAGTGTCCGTCCCCGATCTCCTCCATCAGGTCTTTGTTCGTGGCCGCAATCACCCGCACGTCCACCGAGATCGTATGCTCCCCGCCCACGCGCTCAATCTCACTTTCTTCGAGCACCCGCAGCACTTTCGCCTGCGCCGAGAGGCTCATGTCGCCAATCTCGTCGAGGAACAGCGTCCCCTCGTGCGCCTGCTCAAACTTGCCAATGCGTTGCTGCGTGGCTCCCGTGAAGGCGCCCTTTTCGTGCCCAAACAGCTCGCTCTCAATGAGTTCGCTCGGGATGGCGGCGCAGTTGACCTCGACCAACGGCTCTTCGGCCCGGGCGGAGGTGTGATGGATCCACTTCGCCACCAACTCCTTCCCCGTGCCGTTCTCTCCGGTCACCAGCACCCGCGCCTCCGTCGGCGCCACCCGCGCGATGGTCTCTTTGATGTCTTGTATGGCATCACTCTCGCCGATGAGGGGCGGCAGGTCGCTCGCATTCTGCTCGGTAATGGCCTGTCGCATGCGACGGTTTTCGACGGCAAGCTGGCCGTGGTCCAGCGCGTTGCGCACCGTCACCAGAAGCCGGTTTAGGTCGGGCGGCTTCTCGATGAAGTCGAACGCGCCCAGCTTCGTCGACTCTACGGCTGTCTCGATGGTGCCGTGGCCACTAATCATGAGGACCGGCACTTCATAGCCTTCGTCGGCAATGGTTGCGAGCACCTCCATGCCGTCCATCTTCGGCATCTTTACGTCGAGGATCACCAGGTCGTACGCGTTCTCGCGGAGGGCTGTGAGGGCCTCTCGCCCATCGACGGCTTCCTCGACCGCAAAGTCCTCGTATTCCAGAATCTCGCGGAGCGTCCGGCGAATGCTCGCCTCATCGTCGACCACCAGAATCGTAGGCATGACGTACAGGGAAGGCTCATCCGCAGAACGTGTTGCCGAGGGACGCAGGCGCGCCGCGGGGCTCAGGAGGCCGCAGCGCTGCCCTGCCGTACTTTTGCGCGGGCGTGGTAGCGCTCCGCCTCGCTGGCCTGGCTGGACTCCGGATAATCTTCTTGGATGCGCTCGTACAGCGTCATGGCGTCGGCGTACTGCCCGGCCTCTTCGTAGGCCTGTCCGGCACTTAGCAAGTAGCGCGGGGCTGTCAGCTTGTTGTCGTACTGGTCCGCTGCCTGTTCGTACAACGCCCCGGCCCGCGCAAAATTGCCCTTGTTCTCTTGAATTGCCGCCTGGGCCGCGTACGCGCTGGCCCCGATGAAGGTACGCGCCTTCTCAAATTGCTGGAAGTAGGAAAGGGCCCGGTCGTACTCCCCCTGCTGGTACAACGCATTGCCCGCATAAAACGCCGCCAGGTTGCCCGCCTCCGTGCCGCTGTACTCCCGCGCAATGGCCACCAGCCCGGCCTGCTCCCCGCTGCCTTCCAGGGCGCGCTGGTAGTTTTGCTGCTCATACACCGGGAGAATTTGCCCCAGCTTCTCGTTGGCCACCTCTTGCTGCTGCTGTTGATAGTAGAGGTAGCCCGGCACCGCCAGCAGAAGCACCACCAGCCCAACCCCGATCCCTTGCGCCACGCTCCGGTACTCTTCGTAAAACAAAAGTGCACGGGCGTACAGGTCGACGAAAATGTTCTGCCGGAGTTCTTGGCGGCGAGAGGTCTTCTTTTCGGGCGTTTTGAGGGCAGCCATGTGTAGGGCGAGATTAAAACGGAGCAAAGAAACGACGAAAGACCGCGGTGCTTCAGGGAGCTACACGGAGAAGAACCTTCCGGCTCATTCTGCCCGAGATACTTCCTGTCCTTTGTACTTCCTGTCTTTTGTCTGAAGGCTTTGGTATGGAGAAGCCCTCGCTTCTCCCTCCCCGAAGCATACGCGTCGGAAGCATACGCGTCGGAAGCATACGCGTCGGAAGCATACGCGTCGGAAGCACGGTCGGGAGGGTGTGCCTCCGCAGGGTGTGCCTCCGCAGGGCCGCGTGCCTCACAAGACAATTATGACGGTACATACACTCACGGAAGCGAAAAGTGTTACAGAGAGAATACTCGTGTCGAACTCGCATTCTCACTGCGAAGGAGTCTCCGACCCGACAGGTTCATGTCCCGGCAAATGAGCGGAGCGACTTTACCCGAGTAGACTTCACGCGAGTAAAGGCGCGGGACCTTTCCGGCTCCCTCGCGCATCCTCAATCCTGTAACGTAGCGAATACAATTCAACGCGGGATCCATCGTTCGTTTCCCTGCCGGAGAGGTCCTTCGCCACCGCCCCTGCTTTTGCATGTGATCTTTACTAAGGAGACAGCCGGATATTTTATACCTTAGGGACGTGTCATGTCTCGCGGTGTCTGCCTCCTGGCACGCGGACCTTTTGCACGTCGCAGCGTTTCTGCCCGGTGCTCGGCTTTCAGTCTAAACCGCGGCGGAGCTGCTCGCTTCAACTGTCCAACCCAGACCCCTCTCCTGACCTATGGCTATCAAGCTCGGAATCAATGGATTTGGGCGCATCGGGCGCCTCTGCTTTCGGGCGCTCCTCGAGCGCGATGCAGACCACGTCGACATTGTGGGCGTCAACGACCTGACGGACGCTGAGACTCTCGCCACCCTCTTTCAATACGACACGGTGCACGGCCAGTACCCGGGCACGGTGGAGCTGGACGGCGACGCGCTCGTGATCGACGGCGAGCGCTTTCCTGTCTTCAGCGAACAAGACCCCACCCAGCTGCCCTGGGGCGAGCACGATACGGACGTGGTTATCGAGTCGACGGGCGTTTTTCGAACGCGCGAAAAGGCGGCTCAGCACCTGGAGGCGGGGGCGGACACGGTTGTGATCAGTGCGCCGGCGAAGAGTGAGGTCGACGCCACGGTGGTGCTCGGCGTCAACGACGATATTCTGACCGGCGACGAGGAGGTGGTCTCCAACGCCAGCTGCACCACAAACTGCCTGGCTCCGCTCGTGAAGGTGCTTGACGATGCCTTTGGCCTCGAAAGTGGCCTCATGACCACGGTGCACGCCTACACCTCGTCCCAGAACATTCTGGACGGCCCCCACAGCGACCTGCGGCGGGCCCGCACGGCCGCTGAGTCGATCATCCCAACCACGACCGGCGCAGCCAAGGCGGTGGGCGACGTGCTGCCGCACCTCGACGGCAAGCTGGACGGCATGGCCATGCGCGTGCCTACCCCCGACGGCTCGGTTACCGACCTGACGGCGACGGTCGAGCAAGACGTATCGGCGGAGGACGTCGACGCGGCCTTCCGGGAGGCGGCCGAGGGCGACCTCTCGGGCATTCTCGCGTACAGCGACGCCCCAATCGTTTCCCGCGATATTATCCACGACCCGCACTCCGTCATCTACGACGCCCCCTGGTCCAAGACGGCCGGCTCGATGGTGAAGGTTGTGGGCTGGTACGACAACGAATGGGGCTACGCGAACCGCACGGTTGATCTCGTGGAGCACCTCGTGGAGCATTCCGCGTAGCGCGTCTCTCCGCCGCGGCCCGGCCCACTCCGGCCAGGCCACGGCGGGTCGTTTGATCTGTCGCTCAAGTCCCTCCGCCCCATGCAAAAGCTCACCCTCGACGATATCGATGTCCGTGGCAAGCGGGTCTTGATCCGCGTCGACTTCAACGTGCCCCTCAATACGTCGGAGGACGGCAGCCCGTGCGTGGCCGACGATACCCGCATCCGCGCTGCCCTCCCCACCCTTCGGCACGTGCTCGATCACGGCGGCAAGGCCATCCTCATCAGCCACCTCGGCCGCCCCGGCGGACAGCCCGATCCGGACCTGAGCCTCGCCTGCGTGGCCGACCACCTGGGAACGCTCATCGATGAGCGCGTTCGGTTCTCGAGCAATACGGTCGGCGACACGGTGGGTGACGTAATCGACGGCATGGGCGACGGGAGTATCATTCTGCTGGAAAATACCCGCTTCGATCCCGGCGAGAAATCCAACGAGGAGGGGTTTGCGAAGGCCCTCGCCTCTCTGGCTGATGTGTACGTCAACGATGCGTTCGGGGCCGCGCACCGCGCTCACGCCTCCACGGCGGGAGTCGCCCGCTTTGTCGAGACGGCTGCCATGGGGCGCTTGATGGAGAAGGAGATCGAGGCCCTCACCCGGGTGCGCGATCATCCGGAGCACCCGATGGTGGCTATTCTCGGAGGATCGAAGGTGTCCGACAAGCTGGGTACGATTCGTGCCCTTTCCACGACGGCCGACCATTTGCTGATCGGGGGCGCCATGAGCTACACCTTCCTGCAGGTGCTGGGGCACGAGGTGGGGGCCTCTCGCATCGAGGCGGACCGGCTGGAAACGGCGGAGTCGCTCTACGAAGAGGCGGAAGACACCCTCCTGCTCCCCAGCGACCACGTGGTGGCCGATGCGCCCGACGCTGAGGCCGACGCCTCTGTGGTGGAGGGAGACATCCCTGAAGGGAAGATGGGGCTCGACATCGGGCCGGCCACCATCGAAACGTATCGCACCGCCATCCTCGACGCCGCCACAATTGTGTGGAACGGCCCGATGGGGGTGTTTGAACTCGAACAGTTTGCGCAGGGGACCATGGCCATTGCCGAGGCGACGGCGGAGGCCACCGACGACGGGGCCTTTTCGGTGGTCGGTGGCGGCGACTCGGTCTCGGCCCTCGGGCAGTCCGGCTGCACGGACCGCATCAGCCACGTATCCACCGGCGGCGGCGCCCTGCTCACGTTTCTGGAAGGCGCGCCTCTGCCCGGCATCGACGCCCTCACGGACGCGTAGCCGCCGCGGGCTCCTTTCCACCGATTCCCGCGACTGCCATGCCTGTGGCCTCTTTCCCGGCTCTGCAACTCGGGCTTCTGCAACTCGGGGGCCCGCAGGCGTGGGTCGACGCCGTCAGCCCACGGGCACTGCTGGTGGGGGCGGTGCGCATCGCACTCATCATCGGCCTCGCGGCCGTTCTGCTCGCCCTGGTCCGGCGGGGAGCAGCACGCTGGATCGCGAGCGTGGAGGGCCTTCCCTCCGCCGACCCGAAGCGCCAGCGGGCCGTTACGCTGGGCACCCTGCTGCGGTCCGTTGCCGGCTACGCGGTGTGGGGCGTTGCGGGCATCATGGTGCTCAGCGAGGTAGGGCTCAACATCGGGGCCCTGCTCGCCACGGCGGGCGTTGCGGGGCTGGCCATCGGCGTTGGGGCGCAGACGCTGGTCAAGGATGTGATCGGCGGGGTCTTTCTCCTCTTCGACGACCTCCTCCACGTGGGCGACCTCGTGACCATCGGCGGGCACACCGGCACGGTGGAGGAGATTGGGGTGCGGCTCATCAAGCTGCGGAAGTTCGACGGCGAGCTGGTGATGATTCCTGCCGGCGAGGTGCGCACCTTCGGCAACAAGAGCGTGGACTGGGCCCGCGCGGTGGTGCCTGTGGGGCTGAGCTACGAACAGGACGTGGACGCCATCCTGCCCGTCATGGAACGGGTCGCGACTGAATGGGTGGCGGAGCACGAGGAGATTGTACTGGACGACTCTCCACAGGTGCAGGGGCTTATGGACTTTGGAGACTCGTCGGTCACGGCCCGCGTGTCCGTCCGCGTGGTGCCGGGCGAGCAGTACGCCGCCGAGCGGGCCCTGCGGACCCGCCTGAAGCGCGTATTCGATGAGCGCGGCATCGATATTCCGTTTCCCCAGCGCACCATGCACATCATCGAGCGCACCGCGCCCCCACCTCGCACCCCGGCTCCCGATCCGCCTTCCTCTCCCGGACGCGACTGACCCCTCCCTCCACCGATGGCTCCGCCCGCCCTCTCCGTCTCGTCGCTCTCGAAAACCTACCGGACTGGGCTCCTGCGCCGGTCCGGCGTGCAGGCCCTCGACGGGGTGTCGCTCACGGTGGAAGAAGGGGCCATCTTTGGGCTCCTTGGCCCCAACGGCGCGGGCAAAACCACCCTCGTAAAGACCCTGCTCGGCCTGGTGCACCCCACCGGCGGCACTGCTCGCCTCTTTGGCGCGCCCGCCGGCACGCCTGCGGCCCGGCAGCGCATCGGCTTTGTCCCCGAGAATCATCGCTTCCCGGGCTTCTTCACCGCCACCGAAACCCTGCACGCCTACGGCCGCCTCGCGGATGTGCCCCGCACTGCACGCGCCGAGCGCATTCCGGCCCTGCTCGACCGGCTCGACCTGGACGGGCGCGGCGACTCGAAGGTCAAAACCTTCTCCAAGGGCATGCTGCAGCGGCTCGGCCTGGCGCAGGCCCTGCTCAACGAGCCCGATCTGCTCTTCCTCGATGAGCCGACCGGCGGCGTGGACCCGGTGGGACGCCGGGCCATCCGCGACATCGTGGTGGAGCTGCGAGACGAGGGAAAGACCATTTTTCTTAACTCTCACCTGCTCTCGGAGGTGGAGAAGGTGTGCTCCCAAATCGCCATTCTGCGCGACGGTTCGCTGGTGCGGCAGGGACGCGTGGAGACGCTGACGGCTGTGGAGCGGGTGTACGACCTCGTGGCCACGCCCCTCCCTGCAGCGCTGCGCGAGGCACCGGACCTGCCCCTCTCCTCCGCCCCCAGCGGCAGCGCGCCTGCCCCCGACCTGGCCCGGTACCGCGTCCGTGCCGAGGACCGCGCCACCCTCAACGCTGTGCTCGACCGCCTGCGCGGGGCCGATGTGCAGATCGAATCGATCACCCCGCTCCGCCAGTCGCTCGAAGACTACTTCATTGACGTGGTGGATGCGCCTCGCGATTCGTGAAAGTAATGCGTGAAACGTGAGGCCTGAAACGTGAGACGCGATGCGGGAGGCGTGCCTCCTTGCCTTGGGGCTGTTTTGGGGTTGAGTCGGATCGTATGACCGATTTGCAGTCCGTCGAGACTGCTCGCCACGCGAGCCATAACTCAAACCCCCCTTTTCTGGGCCGTCTCTCCCCACGCATGGCCGTGTGCACGCCGTTCGACGCCCTCCTCCCCCCAAACCCGCCCGCAAACACATGCGTCCTCTTCTCGGCCTCGTGCTCATGACCTTTCGGGAGCTCTGGGCCCGCAAAATCGTGCTGGGCCTCTTCATCGTGAGCTCGCTGGTGCTGCTGGCCGTCACCTTCGCGCTGAATCTGGACGTGGTGGAGGGCTCGCTCGCCGGCATCCGCCTGTTTGGGCAGGACGCGATGCCGGAGGCCGACGCGAACGACGGCGCCTCGCCCCTCACCCTCACCCGCCTGGTGGTGGCCGTCGAATCCGTCGTGGCCGGCGCGGCCTACTGGATTGGCATCCTGCTCGCCCTCTTCGCCTCGGCGTCGCTCTTCCCCGATCTGCAATCCGACGGGCGGGTGGAGCTGGTGCTCTCAAAGCCAATGGGCCGCGTGCAGGCGCTGTGCGGGCATGTGCTCGGCGTGTGGGCCGCGGTCGCCGCGCTCACGCTCTACCTGATGGGCGGCGTCTGGCTCATCATGTCGCTGAAAACGGGCGTGTGGAATCCCCAGTTTCTGCTGTCACTCCTTATCGTCGTGGGCATGTTCGCGGCCATGTACGGCGCCGTTGCGCTCATGGGTGTGTGGACCGAAAGCACGGCCCTGGGCCTCATCGTGTCGTATGGCCTCATCTTCGTGTCGATGGTGCTGGCCGCGGCCGATCAGATCGCGCCTACGCTGGGCCCGGTCGGGAAGCCCGTCTTCTGGGGCCTGTATCACGCGCTGCCCAACTTTACGGAGGTAACGCGCATCGTGTCGAGCCTCGCGCGCGGCGCTGCGGTCGCATCCTGGTACCCGCTCGTCTCGTCGCTGCTGTTCGGGGGCGTCGCGTACACGGTCACTGGCTACTGGTTTGCGCGGCGCGACTTCTGATCTCGTCGTATGATGTCGCCGTATGATCTCGTCGTGTGGGCTCGTCGTGCACCCTCGGGGGCGGGACGGGGAAGACGCGGGAGCGTGAGTGCGTGCGGGACCGCCCTCCATGCCCGTGAGGATTCGGAGACGCCGTGGACTTCGCGCAGTTTCTTTCCGATCTTTTCCCGTGTCCTCTCTCCATCGACCCACGCTCCATGCTTTGCCGATCCCCCGACGATCTCGACGTTGCCCCGAAGGATCTTCCCCCCCTTCCCCGCCCGAACCGGGTGGTCCTAACCACCCCCACGCACTTCGACATCGAGTACGTGATCAATCCCCACATGTCGGACAATGTGGGAGCGGTAACCCGGGAGGTGGCCTGGCAGCAGTGGAAAGCCCTCCGCGCCGCCTACACCGCGCTTGACTGTGCGCCCGCCCTCGTTGACGGTCGGCCCGGGCTTCCCGACATGGTGTTCTGCGCGAACCAGACCCTCCCGTTCTACACCCCCCGCACCAACACCCGAGGGGTGGTGCTGAGCCGCATGCACCGTCCCGAACGAGCGGGCGAGGTGCCGCACTACGCTCGCTTCTTCGAAGATCGCGGGTACGCCGTCAAGTCGCTCCCCGAGGACCTGGACGCGGACTTTGAGGGCATGGGCGATGCGCTGTGGCACCCCGGCCGTCGACTGCTGTGGGGCGGGTACGGCTACCGCACGAGCCCGGAGGCCTACGACGCCCTCAGCGACCTGCTGGACGTGCCGATCCTGCTGCTTCACCTGACGGACCCCGACTACTACCACCTCGATACCTGCCTCTGCCCGCTCGATGCCGACCACGCCCTCGTGGCCCCAAAGGCGTTCGACGACGCAGGCCGGGCCCTCATCGATACGCTGTTCGACACGCCCATCGAGGTGCCCGACCGCGAGGCGCGGCACCAGTTTGCCTGCAATGCCCACTGCCCCGACGGCACCCACGTTCTTATTCAGGAAGGCTGCGAGACAACCACCAAGCGCCTGCGTGCGCACGACTTCGTTCCCGTGGAGATCGACACCAGCGAGTTCATGAAGGCTGGGGGCTCGGTGTTCTGCATGAAACAGATGGTCTGGTAAGGCGACTTAACAGCGGGTCGGGGGCCAAAGGCCGCGCGCGACGTTCCGACCAGGGACTCCGCGGTTCGTGTGTGTCTCTCGTGTTGCGCACATCGCACATGGAGGGCACGAACAACGCACGCCCGCAGTACGCACCACATGCCCGCGGCAGAGCCCTCTGTTTCATTCCTTCTTGCGTGACGTGAAGACGCTCCCGCTCATCTCGGTCATCATTCCCACGCTGAACGAGGCGGACACACTCGGCGCCACGCTCCGCCGCCTCCAAGCCCAGGAGGGGCCGCTTGAGACCATCGTCGTGGACGGGGGCTCGGGGGATGGGACCCAGGCCCTGGCCCGTTCCCGGGACGCTGCCGTGCTGCAGGCGCTGAAGGGGCGCGGCACGCAGATGAACCGTGGCGCAGAAGCGGCAAGCGGCGACATCTTCCTCTTCCTGCACGCCGATACGCTTTTGCCCCGCAACGGATTGTCGCTCATCCGCCGGGCCCTCGATGCCCCCGAGACGACCGCCGGCACGTTCCGCCTGCAGTTCGACGCCCCCACGCCCCTGCTCCGCTTCTACGCCTGGTGCACGCGCTGGCCCTGGGTTCGCCTCTGCTTCGGCGACCGCGGCCAGTTCATGCAGCGCTCGGCGTTTGAGGCCGTCGGCGGATTTCCAGAGTGGCCCCTTTTCGAGGACCTGGAACTGGCGGCTCGGCTCCACGCCCACGGCGGCTTTCGATTTCTGGACACGGCCGTCACCACTTCTGCGCGGCGCTTTCGTCGACACGGCCTCTTGCGCCAACAGCTCCGCAATCTATACCTGTGGGGCCACTACATGCTCGGAACCGATCCGGAGCGGGTGGCCCCCCTTTACCACGAGCCTCCCCCGGATACGGAGACCCGCCCCCCGTCTTAACGCTCCGTTGGAGCCGCAAGATGAATTTTAAACAAATCGGCTTGTCTTTCTACGACTTTTATAGTACTACTTAGATAGTATCGATTCAGAACAGCCGATGCCCCATGCAACGAAACTCCCTGACTCATCTCGGCGAAACGGAAATGGAGGTCCTCCACCACGTGTGGGACCTCGGCGAGGCCACCGTGGCCGACGTACGCGAGCGCATCCTGGACGACCGCGACGTGGCGTACACCACGGTCATGACGGTGCTCAAGACCCTGGCCGAGAAGGGCTACCTCGACTACCACAAGGAGGGCCGGTCGTACGTGTACCAGCCCGCAGAAGAACCAGACGCTGTACAACACAGCCTGTTGCAGCGCCTGATGGAGAAGGTCTTTCAGGGATCGCCCTCGGCGCTGGTGCAGACGCTCGTGCAGCGGGAGGACCTGAGCGACGACGAGCGGGAAGAGATCAAGGCCCTCATCGACGCCCTCGACGAACAGGACTCCGAGACCGATGATGCAACTGGTGCTTGACGGCCTCTCCAGCCTCGGTAGAGCAATGGTCGATCCGTTGTGGCGTCCGCTTCTGGCGTGGACCGTCCTCGCCCTTCCCTTCTGGGCCCTGCTGGAACGAACCGACCGCCTGCACCCGAACGCCGAATACCGGCTCGCGCAGGTCCTCCTCGCCGCCCTGCCGATCGGCATCGCGGCGGTGAGTGTCGTCGAGAGGCTCCCCGATGCGACCCGCTCCGCAATGCTTCCCGCGCAGTCGGTCGTCGTGCTGCCAGTGATCGAGACGACGACCGTGTCGGCGTCCGCGCCCTCGTGGACGTGGATGCACGCGGTGGGGCTGCTCACCGTCGGGGCGTTGGGGATCGGGCTGTTCCAACTGGGTCGCCTTGCGCTGCAGATCGTAGCGGTGGGGCGCGTCCGTCGGCGCCTAGAGGCGACGATGAATCCGTCTTTGGAGGCCGAGCTGAATCGCCTCCGAGAACGGCTGGGCGTGCGCCGCCCGGTCCAGGTCTGCTCTACCTCAGGCGCGGCCGTGCCCATGACGCTCGGCGGCCTCCGCCCCACGATTCTGGTGCCGGAGCGACTTACGGAGGCCACGACGGACCTCCGCATGACCCTCCGCCACGAACTCGTCCACGTCCGCCGCTGGGACGACTGCGCGCACCTGGCCGAGCGGTTCGTCGCCGCCCTGTTCGCTGCGCACCCGCTCGTGGGCCGTCTCCGGCGGCAGATTGCCGGGGCGCGGGAGCGCGCCTGCGACGCGGCGGTCCTCAGCGATGGGGAGACGTCCGCGGGCGACTACGCCCGCCTCCTCGCGGCCTTTGCGGACGGATCCGCACCCCCTCGTCTCGGCGCCCTCTCCCTCTCCGAATCGCCCTCCCCCCTCATCGATCGCCTCACTGCCATGCGCTCTTCAATGCCCTCCCTCCTCACCTCTCGTGCCGCCTTGAGCACCGCCCTCGTGGTGGTCGGGCTCGGCCTCACGCTCGGCGTGGTCGCCTGCGCCGATAGCGTCGGGCCCTCCCCGTCACCGAAGGCTTCTACCGCCGCGGAGTCCTCTTCCTCAGCCACCGGTGAGGGCGGCGAGGTATACATGGTCGCCGAGGACCCGCCCAAACTCTCTGGGGGCATGAAGGCCCTCCAGAAGTCCATCCAGTACCCTGAAGTGGCGAAGGAGGCCGGGATCGAAGGACGGGTAATCGTCCAGTTCGTTGTCGACACCGACGGAGTTGTGACAAACCCGACAGTCACGAAGGGCGTGCACGAGCAGCTGAATGAGGCCGCCCTCGAAGCGGTCAAGCAGCAGGCGTTCAGCCCGGGCCGGCAGGACGGCGAGCCCGTGAAGGTGCAAATGTCAGTGCCTGTCACTTTTCGGCTTCCGGACGGGACGCCGGAAGGAGAAGAGACCTCGAGCAGGGTGGAACAAAGGAATGGAAGAGAAAAGGCAACTCTAAAAATCCGTCCGAGTGGAAAAATTTTGCTGAACGGAGACGTCACCTCACTCGATCATCTTACAGAGCAAATACTGAGAGAGGTGCCAGACCCTGAAAACTCAACCCTCACAATCAAGGTAGATAGTGAGGCTCCTCAGCGGCTCAAAAACGAGGTGATCCAGGAACTCAGAAAGATCGACATGGCAAAAGGATCCCCCAAGAGCCGGGACATTCGGTGGTGAAAAAGCCCAAACAGCCCATCGGGCTCTCTCCGTTTGACTGAAAAGATGTCGGCAGGTCTCTACGTCCGAACAATTTTCCGGGCCGGATGATCGGGATCGGGCTCCGTGACCCCACGCTCCGCCGGGTCGCCGCCGCGGCGCAGGCTTCGGTTCCAGAACCAGACGGCAATTCCAAAGAGCAGTGCGGCGCCGAAGCTCATAAGGGCGTTGATGCCGGCAATGCGCATCTGCGTGTCGACCACCGGCGTGGTGTTAATGGCCTCCGTGACCACCACCGCAGGGCTTTTTTCCGGGGCCACCCGCACCGAGAGGGTCTCGCGGCCCTTCAAGGCCGGGACAATGCCGTGCGGAAGCGAGAGCCGGTCGCGCGTGAGCGTAGAGCCATCGGGCATGGGGACTTGGATGCTCACGTAGTCGTACGTGACCTGCGTGCGGTTGGAGGCGTGCACCTCCTGCACCGTTGCAGTCGCGTCGGTGCCCTGAAGCTTTGTAGCGTGGAGGTCGTAGGCCACCTTCGTCTGGTGCAGCGAGAGGCCCACGAGAAGAATTGGGAGTAGCCAGGCGGTGCGGGCAATCCAGCGCGTCATCGGAGCGAGCCGTTGGGGAGGGGAAGCAAAGACATATGCGGTTTGGGACGTACGTACGCGGGGCAGGTTGTGAAGGTCAGGGCTCATCGGGATTGCAAATGCCCCTTGCCCCCACCTCGCACGCCCCGCCGACGTGAACCAGTTACGTGGACCAATTACGACAGGAAAAGATACGGCCGCCAGTCGTCCTTGATCTCACCGGCAAAGTCGCGAAGAAACATGACGTAGCTGGGCCGAAACGGCTCACGCTCCAGTTCCATCTCTGCCTCGTCGGGCGTGGCGTCGCCTTTCTGGTTGTTGCACGTTACACAGGCGGCAACCAGGTTTTCCCACGTGTCGCGTCCTCCACGCGACTTGGGGACGACGTGGTCGATCGTAAGGTTGGACTCTGCGCCACAGTACTGGCAGGTGTTCCGGTCGCGCCGCAGCACGTTCTTGCGCGACAGCATCACGCGCTTGTACGGCACGTTTGCGTACTGCTTCAGCCGCACGATGCTGGGCCAGGGCATCTCGGTACTCGGCGATCGGACGTGCTGGTCGTCGGCCGCCTCTACCAGATGCACTTTTTGCAGATGCATGAGGATGACGGCCCGCTCCACGCTGCAGACGGTGAGCGCGCTGTAGTCTTGGTTCAACACAAGGACGTTCCCGTTCATAGGGTATAATCCTCCCGTGCGACGGCGTCCCACGGCCTGCTCAACGATTGGTGGGGAGCGGACCGATTTTCTAACACGACCTGCTTAAAACGGGTACGGAAGGGGAGTGCCTCCACCGGGCGATCCCGGTTTTCTTTTGGGGAGTCATCGATTTGAGTAATGCATCAATGCACTGTGAGTCTGTATTAGGGGCGTCGTCCTTTGTTTCTGTTCTTGAAAGCCCGGGAAACTCGAAATTGTAACGTTCGCCCTGTATTCCACACCTGCAGCCGTCCAGGCCTTCCCGATGCCGCGGAAAGCAGTCAGCCTCGTTCCACCCGCCCCTCCTCCGCCCGCAGCCGACGCAGGCCCTCCTGCCACGCCGCCGGCGGATCGGCGTCGAAGCGCATCGTCTCGCCGGTCGTGGGATGCGTAAAGCCGAGCCGATAGGCGTGGAGCGCGGGGTGAGGAAGCGCCTGGAAGAGCTGATCAAAGACGGCTCGCCGTGAGTCGCTCTGCGTGCCGTACCGGACCCGCTGCCCTCCGTACTTCGGATCTCCGACAAGCGGGTGCCCCTGCGAGCGGGCATGAACCCGAATTTGGTGGGTGCGCCCGGTCTCCAGCTCGAACTCGACGACGGAGGTGTGGGCGTGCGTTTCCACCGTCTCGTAGTGCGTCACGGCCCACTTCCCCTGATCCTCTGCCACCACGGCCATGCGCTGCCGGTGGTGCGGATCGCGCCCGATGGCCCCCTCGATGGTGCCCCGCGGCGACGCAAAGCGTCCCCACACGATCGCCCGGTACCGGCGGTCCACCGTGTGCGCTTTAAACTGCTCCGCCAGCGATTGGTGTGCGCGGTCGCGCTTGGCCACCACAAGGAGCCCGGAGGTGCCCTTGTCGAGCCGATGCACAATGCCGGGGCGCACCACCGGGTGGTCGGGCGCATCAGGAAGGGCGTTCACCATCGACAGGCCCACGGCTTCGTCGTCGGCCGCAGCGGGATCGTCGTCGGCCGCCACGGCCTGCCCCTCCACGTGGTGCAGCAGGGCGTGCACCAGCGTGCCCGACCGGTGGCCCGGCGCCGGGTGCACCACCATGCCCGCCGGCTTGTTCACCACGAGCAGGTCTTCGTCCTCGTGCACCACGTCGAGCGGAATGTCCTCCGGCTCGGCCTGCATCGGCGGCTTGCGGATGAGCCGAAACACAATCTCGTCCCCCGGCGCCACCGGGTACGACTTTTTGACGTCTTCCCCGTTTACCTTGAGGTGCCCCTTTTTGATTGCCCGCTGAATCTTGGTGCGGGAGGCCTCGGGGTAGAAGCGCGTGAGGTACTTGTCGATGCGCCGCCCGCCGGCCTCGGTGTCCGGCACGACGAGTTCCACGACGTTTTCCCGCCGCGCCACGTCCGCATCATAGTCGGCAGGGTCAAATGCATCCGGCGTCGGGGCCATAATCTACCTCTTTCCTGCTGTACGTGAAGCGTGAACTGTGATGCGTGAGAATGGGCCGGGGCTCTCATCACACTTCACGCATCACGCATCAATCCCTGTACGATCCGCTCTCCTCCTTCCCCGAAACGAATCCACTGCCTCCAAAGCAGCGGCCAAGTCGGATTCGTCGTTGTAGTACGTTGGCGCGAGGCGCAACTTCCGGTTGCGGAGGGCACCCGTGATGCCCTGCTCCTTCAGGTGGTCGAACAGCGCGTCGGGCGCGTCCGGCTCCACGGTGACGATGCCGCTGGCGTGGGCCGGGGCGTCGGTGCCGTAGCGGGGCAGGCCACGAGCCGCCAGTTCGTCGGCGAGGGTCGCAGAGAGATCCAGCACACGCGCCTCGCACCACTCCGGGCCCGCGTCCAGGTACAGGCCGAGCGCCGCGTGCAGGGCCGCCACGCCCACGCTGTTGAGGGTGCCGGTGCGGAAGCGGCGCGCGTCGTCGTGGAACGTGAGCTCGTAGTCGTCCAGGTGCTCCCAATCGACCGGCCCGTGGAGCCAGCCGGTGGGCGGCCGGAGGTGGTCCTGAAGCGCCTCGTCGCAGTAGAGCACCCCGATGCCCTGCGCGGCCATCAGCCACTTGTGCCCGCCGGCGGTCAAAAAGTCGATGCCCGCCGCCTCCACGTCCACCTGCAGCGCCCCGAGCCCCTGAATCGCGTCCACACAGAAGAGGATGTCCCGCTCGTTGCAGAGTGTACCGAGCGCCTCCAGGTCGGCCCGGAAGCCCGAGAGGAAGTGCACCCAGGAGACACTGAGGAGCCGCGTCTCGGGCCGCAGGGTATCGGCTACGTCCTCCACGGTGTACGCCCCTTCTGTCGTCGGCACAAAATCGACCTCGCCCCCCTCGGCCTCCAGGTTCAAGAACGGATACACGTTGGTCGGGAACGCGCCGTCGGGCACGGCGATGCGGTCGCCCGCCTCCCAGTCGAGCCCGCGGGCCAGCACGTTGAGGCCGGCCGAGGTGTTGGGGACGAACTCGACGCGACTCGATTCGGTGCCCAGCACCGTCGCCACCCGGTCTTTCGTGTCTTGAATCACGGGCAGGAAGGACTCGAAGTTTTCGATGGGCGCCTCCGGATCGGCCCCGTGCCGTTCGCCCACGTACGCGTCGATGGCCTCGCGCACCGGCCGGCTCATCGGGCTCACCGCCGCGTGGTTGAGGTACGTCTGGTGCCTGGTGTGGGGAAAGTGGGAGCGGAGCTCGGCGCGGGTCATAAAAAAACAAAATCAGTTCTGGAAGCACTTCTGCGTTCACGCATCATGCCCGCCAGCGTTCGCCAGCCATGACGGCGCCACTGTCCCCGGCACCGCCATGATCGATTCCGTTCTCGACATCGAGGCACCCATCGACGCGATCTGCGACCCAGACGCATGGCGCATCACTCACTCCTCACGCATCCCTCTTCAATGCATTACGCCCCACCGTCACGACCGGCGAAACTGCTTGCCGGCCAGCTGGCGCACGAGCCCTTCAAACTCCAACTCGAGCAGGGTGGGAAGAGCCGACGACGGCTCGAGACCGGTCTTCTCACACAGTTGATCGACGTGGACGGGCGTATCCGTGAGCGCCTCGTACAGCGTCTCGGCATCGCCGGACAGCGCCTCGGCAGCAGGGGGCGAATTGGCCGCCACCGTCTCCGCATCCACCGCCCCAGGATCTGCCACCGTCCACTCCGGCAACTCCTGCAGCAGATCATCGACGTCCATCACCAGCTTGGCGTGTCCACGCTGGATGAGGCGGTTGGTGCCCCGGCTGGTCTCCTTCGTGATGCGGCCCGGCAGGGCAAACACCTCCCGGTTCTGCTCCAGCGCAAAGCGCGCCGTGATGAGGGATCCGCCCTCCGCGAAGGACTCAATCACAAGCGTACCAAACGAAAGGCCGCTTAAAATCCGATTTCGTTCCGGGAAGTGGCGGGCATCGGGGTCCGCATCCAGGCCATACTCGGAGAGCACGGCGCCACTTTCGGCGATCCGGCGGGCCAGCCCGGTGTGTTTCTGTGGGTAGATGCGCCCCACGCCAGACCCCAGCACGGCGAGCGTGCGCCCGCCGGCGTCGAGCGCTCCCTTGTGCGCAGCCGCGTCGACGCCGTACGCCAGGCCGCTCACGACCGTGAACCCACGGCGCACCAGCTCGGCACTCAGATGATGGGCCTGCGCGCGGCCATAGTCGGTACAGCGGCGGGTGCCCACCACCGTAATCATGGGGGCGTCGGTAGACGGGAGCGTGCCCCGCATCCACAGGTAGGCCGGCGGGTCGTAAATCTCGTGGAGGCGGTCGGGGAAGCGGTCGTCCCAGGGCGGAACGAGCGTAGCGCCCAGTTCTTCAGCCCGTGCCACCTCTTGCTCCACCGCCGCCCGGTCATCGAACGCAAGAATGGCCTCGGCGGTCTGGGGCCCCACGCCGTCCACCTTCGTGAGGGCGGTGCGCGAGGCCCGAAAGACCGCACTGGGCACCTCGAAGGCCGCCAGGAGCGCCCGCAGGCGCTGCGGTCCCACGCCCGCCACGAGCGACAGCCCAAGGAGGGCGCGCCGCTCGACGCTCGGGTCCCGATGGTTCGTCGTGTCGTCGTGGAGGGGCAGTCTCATGCGCCAGGGGGGCTCGTGCGCCAGAGCGAGCATGCGTCAAAGAGACTCACGCGTTAAGGGACGCCGCGCCACGCGCAGCCGATACCGTGTCGTAGAGCATGTACTTGAGACGGTCGAGCCCAAGGCCCGCCACCGCACTGATGGGCAGGAGTGGAACCTCGTCCGGAAACTCGCCGGCCACCACGTCGGGGAGGAGCTCTCGCTCATCGGGCGCCAGGATGTCGATCTTGGACAGGGCCACGACTCGCGGCTTGTCCATCAAATCGGCCTCGTGCGCCTCCAGCTCATGCATCAACTGGCGGTACTCCTCGCCCAGGTCCGGCGCCGTAATCGGAATCACGAACAGCAATACCGACGTGCGCTCGATGTGGCGCAGAAACTGCAGCCCCAGACCCTTGCCCTGGTGCGCATCCTCAATGATGCCCGGAATGTCTGCCATCACGAAGGTCTCGTACTCGCTCACGTACACCATGCCGAGCTGCGGCGTGAGGGTGGTGAACGGATAGTCGGCCACCTCCGGCTCCGCCGCGGAGACGGACGAGACGAGTGTACTCTTCCCGGCGTTGGGGAAGCCCACAAGCCCCACGTCAGCGATCAGTTTCAGCTCAAAGACCAGTTCGCGGTCTTCCCCCGGCTCGCCGGGCTCGGCGTGACGGGGCGCCTGATTGGTGCTCGACTTGAACTGGGCGTTCCCGCGGCCGCCCTCTCCGCCCTCCGCCACGCACATTCGCTGGCCCGGCTCCACCACCTCCCCGAGGATGCGGCCCGTGCGCTTGTCTTTCACGACCGTCCCCGGCGGCACGCGAATGACCTTGTCCGCGCCCGCCGCGCCCGCCTGCTTGCGGCGCCCGCCCGGCTCCCCATCGCCGGCATAGACGTGTTTGTTGTGGCTCAGGTCCATCAGCGTGTAGAGGTTCTCGTCGGCCTCCACGTACACCGACCCCCCGTCGCCGCCGTCCCCGCCAGAAGGCCCTCCCTTCGGCACAAATTTCTCGCGGCGCCAGGCGACGATCCCCTTCCCCCCGTCGCCACTACTGACCTTGAGATCGACTTGATCGAGAAACTTCATCGCGGTCAGGGCACCGTGAGGAGAAAATACACGCGTCTACAAAATGCGTATTTCTATACGCCATGTACAGACACAAAGTTTTCACTGGGCTTTTTTGGCGATGGCCTGGATGAGCCCGCCCCCGCCCTGTACGTTGCAAGGCAGCATCTCTGTTCTTTTCTCTTCGCCCCTCATGACGGACGTGACCATTTATACCGACGGCGCTTGCAGCGGAAACCCCGGCCCGGGCGGCTGGGCGGCCCTCCTCATTCCCGAGGACGATCCCGACGCAACGGAACGCATCACAGGGGGCGACCCGCACACTACGAACAACCGCATGGAGCTCACGGCGGCCCTGGAGGCGCTTCGCGCGCTGGAGGGCCCGGCCCGCGTACAGCTCCATACCGACAGCGAGTACCTCTCGAAGGCGTTCAACGAAGGCTGGCTGGACAGCTGGCAGAGCAACAACTGGCAAACGTCCTCGAACAGCGACGTCAAGAACCAGGACCTCTGGAGGGCCCTCCTGGAAGAGGCCGATCGGCATCAGGTGGACTGGATCTGGGTGCGCGGCCACGCGGACGACGCCCTCAATATTGTGGCAGACGAGCTGGCCGTGGCGGCCATGGAACAGTTTACGTGAGCATCGGGGCATGGGGGGCGAGCACGACGGGAAGGGACTGCCGCTCCCGGTCCCTTACGCTTGCCCCCCGTCCTGCTTCTTCTCGCTACCGATCTGCAACACGTCGCCCCGATCAGAGAGCGCATTCGTGAAGGCGTCGACGAATGCCTCCACCTCCGACCGCCGCACCCCCACGGTAAGGGTCGTTACGTCCGTATAGTTGCTGTCCTGCACCTCCGTGTCGAAGCGCCGAAGGACCCGCTGGGCGGGCGACGTGTCGTCGTAGGCGAAGCGGAGCCGGACCGGCGTGCGCACGGTGCGCTCCACGAGCGTGGCGTGATCCAGGGCGGCCGCGGCCGCATCGCCGTAGGCCCGCATGAGGCCTCCCGTCCCCAGCTTGGTGCCCCCGAAGTAGCGGACGACCACGACGAGCGTATTCGTGAGGGTGCGCGCGTCAATCTGGCGAAGGATCGGCTGCCCCGCCGTGCCACTCGGCTCCCCATCGTCGTCGTAGTGGACGTCTGCGCCGTCGCGGCCCAGGCGGTAGGCCGAGCAGTGGTGCGTGGCCTTGGGCTCTCGCTCCTGCACGGCCTCCAGGCGCGCCTCGACCGCGCTGCGACTCTCGACCGGGAATGCCTCCGCCAAAAACCGGGACCCGTCCACCCGCTGCTCCGCCCGAGCCGACACCCTCAGGGTTCGGTACGTGTCCTCGGAAGTGTCGGGAGAAGTGTTATTCGGAGTGTTGCCCATCCGGCAAAGCGTTGGAGAAAACGGCGACGGCGGCGAGGGCGGTCCATCGCGAGATGGTGCGTGCTGTTGGGGCTGCGCCCCCGCGGCAGCACGGTGTGATTGGACCGCTTTTGCGTGCAGTTGATCGCTGCCCCAGAAACTTGTGGCCCTGTGCGAGGTGCAGGGGTCGTTGGAGACGTATCGAGGAGATTCATCGACAAGGGGGCCGTCGCGCGGGGAGCAGGGCACAAGGGCTCCCCGCCCCCTCTTTCCGCATTGAACGGCCGCCCCAAAAGCGCAACAATGCTGCCAAGCCTGGAGCCCAGAGACACTTTGTCCAGGCGGAATCGTTTCGCGCAGTCCTCTCTCACTTGGCTTGCCTGCACGCTCACGATGACCCGGCTTTTTCCTGTTGTTCTCTCCAGCCTTCTTGTGCTCAGCGCCTGTGGCGGCTCGTCCGGCGAGGGCGAGCAGCGCCGCGGTCGGCGCGGCGGAGAGGCGTCGACCCCCTCCGTGGAGGCGGTGCAGGCGCGCTACGGCTCGCTGCCACTGGAGGAGCAGATGAGCGGCACGGTGGAGGCCAAGAACCAGGTCGCCATTTCTCCCCAGATCCAGGCCCCGGTGGAGGCGGTGCTGGCCCAGAACGGCGACTTTGTGCAGCAGGGCGCCCCGCTCGTTCGCCTCCAGGACGACCAGTACCGCGAGCGGGTGCGGCAGGCCGAGGCGTCGCTCCGCATTTCCGAGGCCGACGCCAAGAGTGCTCGTGCCAATTTGCAGGAGCTCCAGGCACAGCTGAAGCGCACCCAGCGCCTGGCCGAGCAGAACTTTGAGAGCGAGCAGCGGCTCGAAACGCTGCGCGCGCAGGTGGCGCAGGCCGAGGCCCAGGTGGAGCGAGCCGAAGCGCAGGTGGCGCAGGCCCAGGCCACGCTCGATGAGCGCCGGGCCGACCTTCGGCGTACGGTGGTGCGCGCCCCCATCAGCGGCCAGGTCGGCAACCGCAACGTGCAAGTGGGGCAGCGCGTGGGCCCGAACACGCAGCTCTACACCATGGGCACCCTCGACTCGGTGCGCGTGGAGGTCGGCGTGACCGATCGCATGCTCGGGCGCATTCAGCCGGGGCAGACCGCCCGCATCGCCGTCCCCCCCAGCGACACAGTCGTCACCGCCGAGGTCTCGCGGCTCTCTCCGTTCATCAGCAGCGAAAGCTACAGCGCCGAGGCCGAGATCGACGTGCCCAACCCCGACGGCCTTCTCAAGGCGGGCATGTTTGTGAAGGTGGACGTGGCCTACGCCGAGAGCCAGAAGGCCACGCTCGTGCCCCTGAGTGCCATCTACGAAGACCCATCCACCGGCACGCGCGGCGTCTTTGTGGCGCCCACGCTGGGCACCGAGCTGCCCGTAGAGACGCCCGACTCGTACGACCCCGCCGATCCGCCCCCGCTCACCCAACCCACGCCCACGCGCTTCCGCGACGTTGAAATTCTGGCCGAGGGGCAGCAGCTGGCGGGCGTCCGCGGGGTGGAGCCCGGCGACTGGGTGGTAACGGTGGGGCAAAACCTGCTGAGCACCAGCGCCGAGGAACGAGTGGACGCCCGCGTGCGCCCCCTTCCGTGGTCGCGCCTCCTGGCCCTGCAGCGCCTGCAAGACACCGACCTGCTCCGCCGCATCCTGGAGCGCCAACAGCGCATGGCCGAGCGCCGCTTCGGAACCGCCCCGGACACCAGCCGCGCCGACACCACGCAGTCCTCCGCCGCTGACGGCTCCGCCTCCAACGGCTTCCCCCTCAACGGCCCCACCACGGCCGCCCGGTAGCCCTCTCCCCCTCACTGCCCCCGCCACAGCCCGTTTCTCCCCGATGGCTCTGTACGACACCTCCATCCGCCGGCCCGTCGCGACCGCGATGACGTTTTTGGCCATCATCGTCGTGGGGTCGGTCAGCTTCTACTACCTCCCGGTCGATCTTCTGCCGGAGATCGAATACCCCCGCGTGACGGTCTACACCAACTACGGCAACGTGGGGCCGGAGGAGATGGAAAAGATCATCACCGACCCCATTGCCAACGCCGTCTCCGGTGTGCCGAACGTGGAGCGCATCACCTCCAACTCCGACGAGGGCGGCAGCCGCGTCAATCTGGAGTTTGCGCAGGGCACCGACCTCAACGCGGCGGCCAACGACGTGCGCGCTGCGCTCGACCGCATCCGCGACGACCTGCCGGTGGAGGCCGAGCCGCCCGGCATCTGGAAATTTGACCCCAACAGCCAGGAAATCGTCTCCATCGCGGTGGAGTCGAGCCGCACCCTGGAGTCGCTCACGCGGTTGCTGGAGCGGGACCTGAGCCGCCGCTTCGAGCAGATCCCCGGCGTGGGCACCCTCAACATTCGCGGCGGCATCTACCGGCAAATCCGTGTCAACCTGGACCGCGACCGCCTGCGGGCCTACGACATGTCGGCCGCGCAGGTGCAGCAGGCCATCGGCAGCGCCAACGCCGCCCTGCCCGGCGGCAACGTGAAGGAGGGCCTGAAGGACCTCTACGTGCGGACCCAGGGCGAGTACCAGTCGCTCCGCGAAATCCGGCAGACGGTGGTTGCCACCGTCGACGGAGCGCCCGTGCAGGTGCAGGACGTGGCCGAGGTGGTGGACGGCTACGAGGACCTGCAGCGCGTCTCGGAGCTGAACGGCATCCCCGTGGTGCGCCTCCAGATTCAGAAGCAGAGCGGCGCCAACACCGTGTCGGTGGCCGAGCGCATCCGCGCGGAGGTGGACCGCATCAACAAGACGCGGGCCGACGTGGCGCTCACCGTGGTCAGCGACCAGAGCGAGTTTATCCGCAAGTCGATCAACAACGTTCAGAACTCGGCCATCTGGGGCTCGCTCCTGGCCATTCTGGTGCTGTACCTCTTCCTCCGCAACGGATCGACGACGTTTATCATCGCGCTGTCGATCCCGATTTCCATCATCGCCACGTTCGCGCTTCTCTACTTCAACGACCTCACGCTGAACCAGATGACGTTCGGCGGGCTGGCGCTGGGCGTGGGGCTCATTGTGGACAACGCAATCGTGGTGTTGGAGAACATCGTGCGGCAGCGGGAGGAGAATGGACGATCGCTGCGGGAGGCGGCCTCCCTGGGCACCCGCGAGGTGGCGGGCGCCATCGTGGCGTCGACGCTCACCACATCGGTCATCTTTCTGCCGCTGGCATTCGCGCGCACCACCACGGCGGCGCTCTTTCAGTCGCTGGCGCTGGTGGTGGTCTTTGCGCTGGTCTGCTCGCTCCTGGTGGCGCTAACGCTGGTGCCCATGATGGGCAGCCGCTTCCTGACCATCGGCGCAGGCGGGGACGATGCGGAGGCCGCCCCGCCCGAAAAGTCCTGGTTCCAGCGCGCCTTTGCGCGCCTGGAGCACCGCTACTCGTCCCTCATCCGGGGCGCCCTGGAGCGCCGCTGGCTCGTGTTCGGCGCCACGGCCCTGCTGCTGGGCGGCACGCTGGCCCTCTGGCCCATGGTGTCGATCGAGCTGGCCCCGCAGACGGACGCCAACGAGATCGACGTGGACCTGGACATGGAGCAGGGCACCAACATTGCGGTGGTGATGGAGTACCTCGATGAGCTGGAGCAGCGCGTGAAGGCGGAGCTGCCGGACCGGGACGTGGAAAATTTTGCCAAGCAGGTGCAGCCCTGGGGCGCGGAGGTGGAAATTCGCCTCGCCTCCGCCTCGGAGCGCTCCATCAACACCTTTGTGCTGGCCGATAGCATCCGCTCGGCCGTGCTGGGCCAGGTGCCAGGGGCCGACATCCGGGTGAGCGCGCAGTCGGGCCTCTGGATTCTGCGGCGCATCTTTAGCACTGGGGGCGGCACCGAGGCCCTGCAGGTGGAGCTCCGCGGGTACGACCTGGAACAGGCCCGCAAGATTGCGAACCGCATCCAGGGGCGGCTGGAGACGGTAGACGGCGTGGCCAGCGTCCGGTCCCAGCGGCGCGAGGGCCGCCCGGAGCAAAACATCCGCTTTTTGCGCGGCAAGATTTCCTCGCTTGGGCTGTCGGTGCAGGAGGTGGCGCAGGCCGTGCAGACAAACCTGGGCGGAAGCCGGGCGGCGGCGTACCGCGACGGCGGGGAGCAATTCCCCATTGTGGTGCGCCTGCGGCCGGACGATCGGCTCTCGGTGCAGGACCTGGACAACGTCTCCGTCCGCACGCCGGAGGGCCAGTCGGTGCCCCTCTCGTCTCTGGTGCGCACAGACCGGGGCCGCGGCCCCACCGAAATCCGCCGCATCAACGGCCAGCGCGTCACCTACATCTCGGCCACGCTCAACAGCGATGCCGTGCTGGGCGAGGTGGTGGAGCGGGCGCGCGCCGAGCTCTCCACCCTGTCGCTTCCCGAGGGCTTCTCCATCGCCTTCGGCGGCGAGTACCGCGAGCAGCAAAAGGCCCAGCGCGACTTCATCATTGCCATCATCATGGCGCTGGTGCTCATCTACATGGTCATGGCGGGCCAGTTTGAGCGCTTCCTCGACCCGCTGGTCGTCATGTTCAGCGTGCCGCTCGTGCTCATTGGCGTGCTCCCCACGCTCGTGTTTACCGGCACCACTGTCAACATCCAGAGCGTGATGGGACTGGTGATGCTGATCGGGATCGTGGTGAACAACGCCATCGTGCTGGTCGACTACATCAACCTCATGCGACGCGAGCACGACATGGCCCTGAAGGCCGCGGTGGCGGAGGCCGGGCGCCTGCGCCTGCGCCCCATTCTCATGACCACGCTCACCACAGTGCTGGGCCTCGTGCCCCTCGCGCTGGGCATCGGCGCCGGCGCCGAAATTCAGGCAGCCCTCGCCCGCGTCGTCATCGGCGGACTGCTGGCCTCCACCCTGGTCACCCTGGTCCTCATCCCGGCGGCCTACGTAAGCCTCGAGTACGCGGCCCGCGCCCTGCGCAAACAGCTGCCGGACTGGTCGTGGCTGCCCGACTCCACGCTCCGTCCCCGCCGCGCCTAACTGCGCCGATCGCGCTCCACAGGCCGAGAGGCCCGTTCCCCGTCTTCACCTCCCGTGTCCAATGCGCCTGTCCCGCGTCCACACCGTCGCCGCTCGCCTCCTCGTCGGCGCCCTGCTCGCTGCGGGGACGCTTCCCCTCGCCGGCTGCGCACAGGAGCAGGAGGCTCCGCCCCCCTCGCAGACCGACACTTCACAGAGCACCGCCCAACTTCAGGCGCCGCCCGAGGCCCCGGACACCACCGTGGAGGCGGACGTGCCCTTCGTGGTGACGCCCCAGTCCACCGTGAATCACATGCTGGAACTGGCCGGCGTCTCCGCCGACGACGTGGTGTACGACCTGGGCAGCGGCGACGGGCGCATTCCCATTACGGCCGCCGAGCGGTACGGCGCCCGGGGCGTCGGGATCGAGATCAAACCCGACCTCGTCCGGCGCGCCCGCACGAACGCGTCCGTATCGGGCGTGGGCGACAGGGTGGAGTTCCGCCGGCAAGACCTCTTCGAGGCCGATTTCAGTGAGGCCACGGTCGTCACACTGTACCTCTTCCCGGAGATCAACATCAAGCTCCGGCCCCTGCTCTTCGAACAACTGGCGCCGGGCACCCGCGTGGTCTCCCATAGCTTCGACATGGACGCCTGGGCCCCGGACTCTACCACCCGCGTGAATGGCGACGTCCTCTACCTCTGGACGATTCCGGAGGAGACACCTGTCTTCGTGAAGCGCCGTCCGTGACGGCGGGTCCGTGACGACGTGAAAGTGCATTTCTGAAAGCGGCACGGCGCTCTGCCGCGCAGCCTGGTTGCAGCCGGACAGGGCCCAACCCGGGCAGGGCCCAACACAAAAACCCCCGCGCAGTCCCGAGTGTACTCGGAGCAGGCGGGGGGAGGATGTGGAGCCACTGGGATTCGAACCCAGGACCTCTGGAGTGCGATTCCAGCGCTCTACCAACTGAGCTATGGCCCCGGCGGTGCGCAGCGGGAGGACCGCTGCTGTCTTTAAAATGACCATACGGCCCTACGCCCCCCTTCCCGCGTCTGTTCCTCCACGATGGGCCGCACGCGCTCCCCAACGGGCCGTTTGACGTGAGAACCGTGCAAAGGCAGGGTGCGTGACGAGCGTGTAAGAACCCCCACCGAAACGGCACGAGAACGTGCCCCTGTCGTTTGCAGGCGCGCATCATCCACACTCCCACCTCCCTCCGGTCCTCTCATGAGTCACAAGAACTTACCGACGAAGACGTGCCCGGTCTGCAACCGCGAGTTTGAGTGGCGAAAGAAATGGGAAGACGACTGGGAAAATGTAAAATATTGCAGCGAGCGCTGCCGACGCAATAAAAATCGCGACCACATCCCCTGGGCAAAGGAAGAGTAGTGCCCGGACGAACGGAAGAGTTGGAGCACGAGCCCTGACGCCTCTGTGCGTCCGACGCGTCCCCGCGTTCGTGCCCTCTTTCGCCTTCCCCCTCCCCCCTTCCAACGCACCAGCGCCGTGCCCTCAACCGCCCTTGTCTGGATCCGTAACGACCTCCGCGTCCGCGACCACGCGCCGCTCCGCTACGCAGTGGACCACTTCGACCGCACCGTGCCGGTCTACTGCTTCGACCCGCGCCACGTCGGCACCACAATGTTTGACCTGCCGAAGATGAGCGCCATCCGCGCCCGCTTCCTGCGCGAGAGCGTGCAGGACCTGCGCAGCTCCCTTCAGGAGCGCGGGAGCGACCTGGTGGTGCGCAATGGCCGCCCGGAAGCTGTGCTTCCCGACCTCGTGCGGCAGGTGGGCGCCGATGAGGTGCTCATGTTCCAGGAAATTGGGACCGAGGAGCGCAAGACGGAGGACGCGGTCAAAGACGCACTCGCCGAGACCGACGCCCTCCCCGGCTTTTTCTGGGGCAAGACGCTCTACCACATCGACGACATTCCCTTCGAGGGCCCGGACGACATTCCGGACGTCTACACCAATTTCCGGAAGGGCGTGGAAAAGAAAAGCCGCGTGCGCCCGACGACCGACGCCCCCGACACCGTCTCCCCGCTCCCCGACGACCTGGACGCCGGCTCGATTCCTACGCTTGGCGACCTCGGCTTCGACGCGGACGGAACCGTCGACGAACGGGCAGTGCTGCCCTTCAAAGGCGGCGAGACGCGGGGGCTCGACCGCATCGACGAGTACATCTGGCGGGAGGACTGCCTCAAAAAGTACAAGGCCACCCGCAACGGCCTGCTCGGCGCCAACTACTCCGCCAAGTTCAGTGCGTGGCTCGCCCACGGCTGCATTACGCCCCGCCAGATCCACGAAGAAGTGGAGCGCTACGAGCGGCGACGGGTTGACAACAAGTCGACCTACTGGATGAAGTTCGAGCTCATCTGGCGCGACTTCTTCACCTACGTGACGTGGAAGGCGGGCGACCGACTCTTCCACCCGGGCGGCATCATCGGCAACGACATCGACTGGAGCTACCACGACGAGTCGTTCGAGCGGTGGGCCACCGGCACCACTGGCATTCCGTTCGTGGACGCCAACATGCGCGAACTCAACCGCACCGGCTACATGTCCAATCGGGGCCGCCAGAACGTAGCCAGCATGCTTTCGCAGAGCCTAAAGCTGGACTGGCGCATGGGCGCGGCCTACTTCGAGTCGCAACTGGTGGACTACGACGTGGCCTCCAACTGGGGCAACTGGGCTTACAACTCCCGCGTGGGCAACGACCCGCGGGCCCGCTACTTCAACATCGTAAAGCAGGCCCAGCGCTACGACGAGAACGGCGAGTACGTCCGCTACTGGTTGCCCGAGCTCCAGGACGTCCCCGACCACTACGTCCACGAGCCGCACAAGATGAGCCACGAGGAGCAAAAGAAGTACGGCTGCGTGCTGGGCGCGGACTACCCGAAGCCGGTGGTAAACCTCGACAAGACCTACGCCCGCATCCGCAACGAGCGTTGAGCCCCGGATGGCTTCGGGCGCCCGCCCGCGGCGTGCACTCAGGGCCGCTTGCGCCCGCCCGCCACAAAGAAATCGTCCTGCCGCCAGGCACAGTCCACCTCCGCAAACCCCGCGCGCTCCATCGCCTTCAGTTGCGCGTAGAGATCGAGCGTGCCCACGTGGTCGCCCACCAGGCAGTGCGCGCCGGGGCGAAGCGGCTCAAGGATGCTCTGAAACAGCAATTCGTAGCGCGACTCCGCCTCGGCACGGTCTACCTCGTGCCCCACGATGGCATGGAGGGCCAGCGAGGCCACCACCGCGTCGTACGGCCCGCCCGGCAGCGGCGCCCCGTCGGTGGGCACCGACACGCGAAGCGGCTCCACGCTGCGTGTAAACTGCCCCACCTTTTCCTGCGCGATGGAGAGCAGATCAGGGTCTTCGTCGATCAAGACGAGCTCCACCTGCGGATAGGCATCGAGCACCGTGGCGGCGGCATTGCCGGTGCCACAGGCCAGGTCGCCCACGCGAGCGCCAGGAGGCAACGGCGGAAGCGCCATCGCCAGCTCCTCGAACATGGGAATCGCCTGCGGCATCTTCCGCTCCAGGTGAATGTCGTACCAGCGGCCGTCGTCCCAGTGGCCGCCGTCGCGCCCAAGATTGTCTCGCCAGTTTGGCAGTTCGCTCATAGACCGGGTTCACTCGTGGTGTAGATGCAAAACGGTGCGTACACGTTGCCCTGCGGGCCATCTTTCGGCGCGCGGGAATCTCTGCTCCCCTACGCCGCCGCGACGGGGCCGCCGCGACGGGGCCGCCGCCATGCCCCTTCTTGTAGATGCCGTCTTCGTTGACGTGGCCGCCGTACCGACCGAGGATGGTCACCTCCTCGAGTACGTCGGGCTGAATGTGGATGTCATCGTACTCCGGATTGCAGGGCTCCAGTCGGAGGCCATCCTCATCGTGGCACACGCGCTTCAGAGACGTTTCTCCGTTGTAGAGCATCGCCCCAATTCCCTCCTCCGAAATGACCTCGTCGATGAGAAGCACGTAGTCGCCGTCGTGAATGTCGGCCCCGCGCATCGGCTGTCCCAAAACACGAATGACAAAGATCTCATCGAGGTCCGAAAAGAGCCTGTCCAGGGGAATGGTTCCCAGGTCTGCCTCAACCGCGTCATGTAAGGTCCCGGCCGAGATGATTCCCTTCAGGCGAGCCGTAGCCAAAGTGGTCGATGATTTCCCGGGACGTCGGCCAGACGCCCGTTTCACGCGTCCGGTCGATGAGGAACTGGAGGAACTCGTGCTGCTTGGCGCTGAGGGTACCGAGGCCGTGCGACAAGGTCACCCCCCCGCCGCCTCGATCTGGGCGATGACCGATCGGCTGCGGTCCGGATACGCGTCGCCAAACTGGTACCGAAGAAAGTCGCGCACGAGCGCTTCCACTTCCCGGCGTACGGGCTGCGCCATTTCCAGGCGCATGACGGTGTCAAGGTCGGCGCGCGCGAAGGTTGCGTAGGCGCGAAGGGCGGCGCGCGAGGCACGACGGGGCTTTTCCGCGGAGGCGCCAGGCGGATACACCCCCCCATCGGCCAGCGACAGCAGCCCCTCGTCCCCCGTCACGGCCTCCACCCGCGCCCGCTCCACCGCGGGGGCCACGCCCAGCCCCTGCGCCAACTGCAACTGCACGTACGGCCACAGATTGTGGGCACGCGGCTGACGGCGATTGAGGCGGCGCATCGCCCGCACCAACAGCGCAAACACCCGGGGCTGCGCGTCTTCCGTCTCCATGAGCGCGTCGACCAGTTCCACAATGCGTAGTCCCACCGTGATGGGCCGCAACCCGCCACGGAGTCGATGAAACGACTCGACATGACTGCTCTCGCTCAGGATCTGCAGCGTTCGCGTGGGCTTGTGGTAAAACACCACTTGTGTATACGCCATCGGCTGGAGCGTGGCCCCGAACGAGCTCTTGGGACGGCGGGCGCCTTTCGCCATCACCCCCAGCTTGCCCTTCTCCTCTGTGAAGAGTGTCACGATCTGACTGGTCTCGCCGTAGTTGAGACTCCGCAGCACAATCGCCCGGGTGCGTATGATGGAGCGCTGGGCCATGAGGGGAGAGGCAGAACGACGAGGGGCCGAACACGGTGCGTGGGGGGCAGAGCGACGTTATATTCCGGCGCTGAATGTGTCTGGTACATACATCCGGCCCGTCGAATTGTGCCTTCCTCCGCGTGCCGCCATGCCCTGGCTCTACGAGCTCCAACAGCGCCTGTCCATCACGCGCCGCGAGAGCCTGGCGGTGCTGACAATCGCGTTTCTTTTCTTGTTGGGACTCACCGTTCGGCACCTGCAACGGCAACAGGTACCGCCCCTGGCAATCGACTCGCTCGCGGCTCCATCCGGGGCGGCGGCGTCCGCCCTCCCCGACTCCGCCTCCTCCCCGCCCCAAACAGCCCCCACCGCCGCTGCGCCCCTCAACGTAAACAGGGCTTCTGAGACCGCCCTGCAAGCCCTTCCTGGCATTGGCCCCGCCCTCTCAGATCGGATTCGCACCTACCGCACACAGCAGCACCCCTTTCGAAGCATCGACGAACTAACGCACGTGCGCGGCATTGGCCCCAAGACGCTGGAGGACCTCCGCCCACTGGTCCGGGTGGCCCCGCCCGACACGACCCCAACCGACACGGCCACGACCGAATAGCCCAGACGTGTCGCCAATCTGAGTTGGTGTCAGTGGGACGGGGACGCAGACGTCTCCGCTGTGCTCTGCCCCGCCGCGCCCTGCCCCGCCGCCGCATCGGACGGGCCATCGGAGGACGGGGCATCAGACGGGGCATCGGAGGACGGGGCGCTCGCGCGCGCCTCCTCGTTGTCGACGGCCTCACCATCAACGTCCTCGGTGCGGAGCTCCCGGAGACGCTTCTCGACGGCCTCCGGCGTCCAGTCTTCCGCCACCTCCTGCTCTCGGTTCAAAAACCGCCAGATGGGCACCAGCAACGCCGCGGCCAGGCCGGCAAACCCAATCAGCGTGGCGGCAATAACGGGGAAGTATTCGGGATCGAACAACGGCGACGCATCCATGCAGGCGGTGCAGGGGATCTCTGAGAGATTGGAGAAGGACTTGAGAACGACGGTGTTCATACCCGCCACGGTCTTCGCCGTTCGGGCACGGCCGCACCGCCTTCATTTCTTGATTAACAATTTCTTTACCGAAGAGGGCCGGGCCGGACCTTGCGAAAGCCAGATCCACCTCTTAGTGTAGAAGCCGTTATGACACGCCGCCTTTCTCACATCGCCCCCACGACCCGACGTCGAGCCCGACGTGTGCGACGACTGCACACGTCCACGGTTCGAACCAGCGTCTGGGGGATGGATGCATAAGGCGCCCCTCCCATTTGACGCGGCATTGCCGCCTTGTTGCCAAAGGCGCTGGTTCTCACGAGCCAGCGCCTTTTTTGTGTTTGCCCCCAGCTTCCCCCATCCCAGCTTCCCCCGTCCTATGCCCATTGTTCTTGCCTTTAGCGGAGGACTCGATACCTCCTTTTGCGTTCCCTACCTGCGCGAAACCTACGACACGTCCGTCCACACTGTGACGGTGGACACCGGCGGCCTCTCCACGGCGGACCGCGAGGCGGTGGCGGACCGTGCGGACGCCCTCGGGGCGGAGGCGCACCATCTTGTGGAGGGGCGGCCAGAGCTCTATGCGGATCATCTCTCGTACCTCATTAAGGGCAACGTCCTGCGCGGCGGGGTCTATCCGCTGTGCGTGGGGCCGGAGCGAGTCGTGCAGGCGCGGGCGGTGGCGCGCGTAGCGCAGGACGTGGGGGCGTCCCGGGTCGCACACGGGTCCACGGGGGCGGGCAACGACCAGGTGCGGTTCGACGTGGCACTGCGGCTGATGGACGAGGACCTGGACATTCTTGCGCCCGTCCGCTCGCTCGGCCTTTGTCGCGAGGAGTCCACCGCCTTTCTGGAGGCCCGTGGCATCGCGGTGCCAGAGGCGACCACAGACTACTCGATCAACCGTGGGCTGTGGGGCACCACCATCGGTGGCGCTGAGACCCTGACGGCCACCCACCCGCTCCCGGCGTCTGCGTACCCCGATACGGTGCCCCCCATCGAGGCGCCCGAGACGCCCGCCTCCCTCACCCTCACCTTCGAGGACGGCCTCCCGATTGCCGTAGACGACGAAGCCCTCTCCGGCGTCGCCCTCGTGGAAGCCCTCAATGCCCGCGGGGCCGCCCACGGCATTGGGCGCGACATCCACGTGGGCGACACCATCCTGGGCATCAAGGGCCGGATCGGCGTGGAGGCCCCCGCAGCCCATATTCTCATCACGGCCCATCGCGAACTGGAAAAGGTGGTGCTCTCGAAGTGGCAACAGGTGCACAAGCAACAGCTGGGGGCAGCCTACGGACGGCTGCTGCACGAGGGGCAGTACTTCGACCCAGCCATGCGAGACCTCGAAGCCTTCCTGGACCACAGCCAGTCGGTCGTCGCTGGCACCGTCTCTGTCCAGCTCTACAAGGGACGGGTGCAGGTGCAGGGCGTGGACAGCCCCCACTCTCTGTTTGATGCCGATACGGCCACCTACGGGGAGCAAAACGCGCTGTGGGATGGGCGCGACGCCGCAGGCTACACCCGGCTTGCAGCAGTCCCTTCGCTCCTGGCCCAAAAAGCAACTGGCCCCGCCCCCAAACGCGGTAGGGGCTGATGCCTCTCCCCCGCGGCACGTGCGTCTTCCCCATGCTTCTCTCTTTTTCCCCTGGCTGCCTTCCATGATCGACGACACCCTACAGACCTGTGCGGTCGACAAGATTGCCTCCAGCACGGCCCATTGCGAGGTGAGCTCGCCCGTTCCTCTCTCTCCGTACGTAGTGGCCCAGCACGGCTACCTGGTGGTGGTGCGGGCGCTGGATGAGAAAACGCAGTACGACGAGGTCGAGTGCGACGACGGCGTTTTTCGTCACATCCAGGCGGGCGACGTCTTGGTGGGCACCCTGGGCGGACGGCAAGCCCTCAAGGGCTACAGCGGGCGGGTTCCGCGCCACATCGACCCCGGCGACACCCTGCATGTACTCAATATGGGCGGCCTGATGGGGCGCTGCACAGCCCCCCACCCCGACCTCGGCCCCGCGCTGCCGGTGGAGGTGCTCGGGGCGGCCATGGTGGAGCGGGAGGGGCAATGGCTGCACGCTCGCATCCAGGAGGAGGCCCTGGAAATGGTCGACCGCCTTTCCGCCTCCGTTCCGCTTGTGGTGATCAGTGGCACGGCGATGGATACGGGAAAGACGAAGGCGGCCTGCCAGATCGTGGAGGGGCTCACGGAAGTCGGCCTACAGGTGGGGGCGGCCAAGCTGACCGGCGCCGCGCTCTTGCGCGACGTTCGCCGGATGCAGGCACACGGAGCCTCTGCCGTCTCTACGTTCACCGACGTGGGCATTGCGTGTACGGTGGAAGACGCCATCACCCCCGTGGCGAAGGGCATCATCCAGCACCTCAACGATACCGCGACGCTGGACGTGATCGTGGCCGAAATGGGCGATGGATTTGTGGGCTACTACGGCGTGGACGACCTGCTCACGGACATGGAGTTGCAGTCGTTTGTCGAGGCGCACGTCGTTGCCGCAACCGACCTGGCCGGGGCCTGGGCCGCCGCTCATACCTTTCGGCGCCGGTACCGCGCTGCCATTACGGCGCTCACTGGGCCCGTGACGGATAGCGGCGTCGGCCGTCGCTACATCCGCCAGCGGCTGGGCATCCCCGCCCACAACGCCCTCCAGGAACGCACGGACCTCGTCTCGGCGGTGCTGGAGGCGCTGCCTGCGTCTACGGTTCCGGACGATGCGACTCCGCCTCCCGAGACGGCTCCGCCAGACGCCGACGACGCCCTCACTGTCTCGGCAGACTGAGGCGCCGCCCTCCTGCACCGCTCCCTGAAGCCCCCCGGGACTGTCCCCGTTTGCTCTTCACCAACGCACTGCCCCTACATGCCCCCTGCACCCGCCGATTCTTCATCTGCCCCTATCGCCCGCATCGGGCTTCTGCACGGCGCCGGCTACGTAGGGGGCGAGCTCCTTCGCCTCCTGGCGAGGCATCCCCGTGCGACCCTTCACACCGTCACGAGCCGCACGTTTGCCGGCGAGCCCCTTAGCGCCGCGCATCCGTCGCTCGCCGGGCAGGCCCCTCTGCGCTTCGTTGCGCCGGACGAGGCGGATCTCCACGCGCTGGATGCGCTGCTGGTGGCCGGCGAACACGGCCAGAGCATGAAGACGGTGCCGGACCTCCTTGCAAACGGACTGGATGGGCCGATTGTGGACCTGAGTGCCGACTTCCGCCTCCGCACCCCGGCCCTCTACGCCGACTGGTATGACGTGACGCACCCAGCGCCGGCCCTGCTTCGCACTGCGGTGTACGGCCTTCCGGAGTGGACTGATGCGCTGCCGGACACGCCGTTGATTGCAAACCCGGGGTGCTATGCCACCGGCATTGCCCTTGCCCTCGCCCCACTGGCACACCAAAAGGTCCCCTTTACCGCCCACGTGACCGCCCTCACGGGCGCTTCGGGATCCGGTGCCCTCCCGTCTGCCACCACTCACTTCCCCGACCGGGCGGGCAACGTCCGGCCCTACAAGGTGCTGGCCCACCAGCATGAGCCCGAGATCCGTCAAACGCTCGGGCCGCACGTCTCCCTCCAGTTTGTCCCCGCGTCTGGGCCGTGGACCCGCGGCATCTGGGGGACGGCGCAGGTGGAATGGACGATGCCCGTCCCGGCGGCGACCCTTGCCGAATGGTACGAAGACGCCTACGCGGACGCGCCCTGCGTGCGGCTGCGGGACGGGCTGCCGTCGCTCAAACCGACGGTCCGTACTCCTTTCTGTGACCTGGGCTGGACCACAGAGGGAAATACGCTGGTCGTTGGCTTTGCCCTCGACAACCTCCTCAAAGGGGCGGCAAGCCAGGCCCTCCAGTCCCTCAACCGCGCCCTTGGCGTTCCCGAAACAGCCGGGCTGTCGGTGTCCCCCTCCGCTTCTTCCCTCGCTTAACTCCCTCTCTCTCCATGTCGACTCTCCCGACCGACCCCATTTCCTTGGAGCAACGCCTCGAGCTCCCAACCTACGACAAGCTGCCGATGGCTCTGGTCCGCGGACGCGGGGCGTACGTGTGGGACACGGAGGGACGTCGCTACCTCGATTTCTACGGCGGACACTGCGTGTCGCTGCTCGGCCACTGCCCCCCGGCCGTCGTCGAAGCTGTGCAGTCGCAGGCCGAAACGCTTCTGTTTTATTCCAACGTGGCGCACAGCCCTGTGCGTGCGCAGGCGGCCCGGCGGCTTGCAACCCTCGCGCCTGAAGGACTGGGACACGTCTTTTTCGCCAACTCCGGCTCCGAGGCCAATGAAACGGCGCTCAAGCTGGCCCGCACGTACACGGGGCGGTCCGGCATCGCCGCCCTGAAGGGCGGATGGCACGGCCGCACGCTCGGCAGTCTCGCCACCACGCACGACGCGACCGACCGCGCACCGTACGCCGAGGTGCTCCCGGATACGACCTGGCTGCCGGTGGGCGATCTGGAGACGGCCGAGCGGGTGCTGTCGACGAAAGAGTACGCGGCTGTGCTGCTGGAGCCGATTCAGAGCATTGCCGGCATGCGCGAGGTGCCGCCCCGCTACGTACAGGGCTTGCGCACCCTGTGCAACCGCTACGGAACGCTCCTCGCATTCGACGAGGTGCAAACCGGCGTGGGGCGCACGGGCACTTTTTCGATGAGCACGTCCCTAGGCGCCACCCCCGACCTCCTCTCGCTTGCCAAAAGCCTGGGCGGCGGCGTGCCGGTCAGTGCTGTTCTCGTAGACGATGCGGTTGCCGATACAGTGGAGACGGGCGACCAGGGCTCCACGTTTGGCGGCGGCATGCTGGCGATGGCCGCCGTGGAGGCTACCCTGCGCACCCTGGTCGACGACGAGCTGATGTCGCGCGCCGAACAGATTCATGCCCGCCTCGCGGCACGCGTGGGCCCGCTGGTGGAGGCGGTCCGTGGGCGCGGGTGCCTGATCGGGCTTCGGTGTGACCGCCCCGTCGCGCCTGTCGTCGAGGCGCTCCGGTCCCACAACGTGCTTGCCGGAACCTCCTCCGACCCCCACGTCCTGCGCCTGATGCCGCCCCTCATCGTCTCGGACGCGCACGTGGACACGTTTGCCGATGCGCTCCGGGCGGCCCTCGACGAGTCCTGAGTTCGCCCGCCCGGCTCCATTCCCGACAGCTTACAGTTCGCCCGCTGCCCCTTGCGATTCCCCGTGCCATGCCTTCTCTATCCTCCTCCCCGCCCTCGTCCCCACCCTCCGCCCTGCGGCACGTGCTTCGGATTGATGCCCTGCCGGACGCCTCCTGGAACCGGCTCCGCCACGCGGCTGTGGCGCACCGGCACAACGACGACCGCGGCCGGGGCGCAGCGTCCACGCAGTCGATCGGCCTCATCTTCATGAATCCCTCGCTCCGCACTCGCACCTCCATGGAGGGGGCCGCGGCACACCTGGGCGCCCACCACACCACCCTCGTGCCCGACGATGAAGGCTGGGGGCTGGAGTGGGACCCGAGCGCCGTGATGGACGGACCCGCGGCCGAACATGCCAGGGAGGCCATCGGCGTTCTCTCACGCTACCACGATGCCCTGGGTGTCCGCGTTTTTGCCTCCGGCACGCACTACGACACCGACAAGCGGGACACGCTCATGCGGGCCGTGGCCGACTACGCCACTGTTCCGGTGCTCAATCTGGAATCGGCCTGGGCCCACCCGTGCCAGGGCCTTGCCGATGCCGCCCTGCTCACGGAGCGCTGTGGGGACGCGCTGTCGGGAACCCAGTTCGTGCTGTCCTGGGCCCCGCATCCAAAGCCGCTTCCCATGGCCGTTCCCAATACGACGCTTCGCATGGCAGCTCGCTGCGGACTGGACATCACCGTGGCGCGGCCCGACACGCATGCGCTCGATCCGGACGTGCGGGCCGCGGCCCGCTCTGCCGCCGAGGCGCACGGCGGGTCGGTGACCGCCACGACGGACCAAGCCGCGGCCCTGGACGGGGCGGACGTGGTGTACGCGAAGTCATGGGGCGGCCCGATGCAGTACACTGCTCCTTCTCGCGAATCGGAAGCCCGGGCTGCCCATGCCGATTGGTGCATCACTGCGGAGGACATGGCTCACACCGACAGGGCCGCCTTCCTGCACTGCCTCCCCGTACGCCGCAACGTGGTGGTGGACGGGGCGGTGCTCGACGGCCCTCACGCTGCCCATCTCGACCAGGCCGAGTACCGGCTCCACGCCCAAAAGGCACTCCTCGAATACGTATGGCGCCTCGATTGAGCATCGCCTCGCCTCTGCCCGCCCTTCATTGCTCCAGCGCTCTCCTTTCTGCAATGCCCAACGCCTCTCGCCCCCCAACCGTCGTAAAGGTCAGCGGATCGCTCCTGGACGATGCGGACGCGCTGGAGGCCCTCTGGCCCCCCCTGCAAGCCCTCTGCCAGGAGGCCTCCGTCGTGATCGTCCACGGCGGCGGGGTGCAGATGACCGCCCTCGCCCAGCGCCTCGGGCACACACCGAAGCAAATCGACGGACGACGGATCACCACCGACCTGGACCTAAAAATCGCCCAGTGGACGCTGTCCGGCTCCCTCAACACACAGCTTGTGGCCGCCGCGCAGAGCCACGACCTCTCTGCCGTGGGCCTCTCCGGAGCCGATACCGGCCTGGTCCGCGTGTCCAAACGCCCGCCGTGGACCGTGAACGACACGACGATTGATTTTGGATGGGTCGGCGACATCGAACAGGTGCGCCCGACGCTTGTGAATGGCCTACTCCAGCAGTCCCTGGTGCCCATCGTGGCGCCCCTCGGCATCGACGAGGCAGGGCACGTCTACAACGTCAACGCGGACACCGTGGCCTGCGCCCTGGCCCGCGCCCTCGCCGCCAGACGGCTCCTGTACGTTACCGCGGCAGGGGCAGTCCGCCGGGACGCCTCGGCCGCCCCCACCCGCCTGCCCACCTGCGATGCAGGCACCGCCGAACAGGGCATCCGCGACGGCTGGATCGCAGGCGGCATGCAGGTGAAGGTCGAAACCGCACTCGACGCCCTCCGCGGCCCCGTCGACGAAGTGTACATCTGCGGCGCGGCAGACCTCGTGACGCGGGCACGGGCCACGGAGATTGTCCGCTGACCCCACGCCCCACGCCTTCTCCGCATCCCTCTTCGTCTCGCCCCTCCGCCCCTCATGCCCGACGTTGTCGACCTCTTGAAAACCCTCATTCGGTTTCCGTCCCTCACGGGCAAGGAGACAGACGTGGCCGACTACGTTGAGCGCCGCGCCCGCTCTGCCGGGGTGGACGTCCTGCGGCACGAAGATAACGTCGCGTTCGGCGTCGGGAGCGGCAGGGATACGCTGCTGCTAAATTCTCATTTGGATGTGGTGCCGCCTGCGGCATCTCATCCGTACGACCCCTTTACTCCGGTTACGAAGCAGGGGGTGCTGTACGGACGGGGGAGCGTGGATGCAAAGGCGAGCGGCGCGGCCATGACGACGGCCCTGCTCCGCCTGGCGGCCGACGGGTGGGTGCCCGATGGCGGACGCGCTGTCGTGGGGCTCACGACGCATGAGGAAGGCGGCGGGTCCAAAAACGGCCTTCAAGACTTGCGCCCCCACCTTCCGCCTCTCTCTGCGGCGGTCGTGGGCGAGCCCACAGCGCTTCGCCCGTGTGTTGCCCAAAAGGGGCTGCTGATTCTTAAAATCCACACCCACGGCACGGCGGCCCACGCTGCCCGGCCCCACCTCGGGAGCAACGCCATCTCCGCCGCCGCAGATGCTCTCCATCAGCTTGCCGCGGTGTCCTTCGACCGCGAAGATCCGCACCTCGGCCCAATCACCAAAACTGTGACCACGATCGAGGGCGGAAGTGCCCGCAACACGGTGCCCGCCCACTGTGTCTTCGTGGTGGACCTGCGCACCACCCCCGCCTATTCCCACGATGAAATCGTAGCCCACATCCAGGCGGCCGTAGACGCGGACGTGACGGTCCACAGCGACCGCCTCGTTCCCTGCGCCACGCCCCCGGATGCCCGCATCGCCCACGCCGCCCGAGCCGCCTGTCCGCGCCCCACTGCCATCGGCTCCTCCACCACCTCCGACTGGGTGTTCCTGAACGACGTGCCCACGGTGAAGATGGGGCCGGGGCAGAGCCCCCGCTCCCACACGGCCGATGAGCGCATTTCAATTGCGGAGGTCCGCTGCGCGGTCGACGTCTACCAGACCCTCCTCCAGCGCTATTTTGGATCGCACTGACGGTCCCTCCACCCCGCTCGCTGTCCCTTTTCTTATCCTCGCCCCTCATGAGTACTCCCCTCTGGCATACAGATTCCAGCAGTGCCCCCGACTCAGACGACTGGGCGCATCGCTTCACGGTGGGCGACGACTACAAATGGGACCGCCAACTGCTGCCCTACGACATCCGGGCAAGCCGGGCACACGCCTGGGGGCTTCGGCAGATCGAGGTCCTGTCGGAGAAGGAATGGAATGCCCTTCAGGAGGCCCTGGATGCACTCCTGGCCGCCTACGAGGCCGGCGAGCGCACTGTAACCCCCGACGATGAAGACAGCCACACGGTCATCGAACGCTTCGTGACCGCCAGGGCCGGCCCGGCCGGGCGCAAGCTGCATACAGGTCGCTCGCGCAACGACCAGGTCCTCGCAGCGCTTCGCCTCTACCTCCGCGATGCCCTCGCAATGCTGGGCCGCCGCACCGCGCGCCTCGCCGAGGCCCTCTGTGCCCTTGCCGACCGGCACCCGCGCCAGCCCCTGCCCGGCTATACTCACCTCCAGCGGGCCATGCCCTCCACCGTCGCCCTCTGGGCCCTGGGCTATGCCGAAACCCTGGCCGACGACCTCGACACCCTCCACCAGGCCCGCCGCCGCATCAACGTCTCCCCCCTCGGAAGTGCCGCCGGCTACGGCGTGCCCGTTCTCGATCTTCCCCGGGCCGCCATCGCTGATCGCCTCGGTTTTCGCACCGCGCACACCCACGCCACGGCCGTCCAGCTGAGTCGCGGCAAGCACGAGCTCGCTGTCGCGCACGCCTGCACGCAGGTCGGCGCTGCCTGCAACCGGCTCGCCTCGGACCTTGTGCTGTTTGCCAGCGCCGAGTTCGACTTTGTAACACTCCCGGACGACTCGTGCACGGGCAGCAGCATTATGCCACAAAAACAAAACCCCGACGTCCTGGAACTGGCCCGCGCTTACCATCACCGCCTCGCTGCTGAAATGCAGCACCTGAGCACTGGCCCCGCCAACTTGCCCAGCGGCTACCACCGCGACCTACAGCTGACCAAAGGCGCGGTGATGCGCAGCGTTCAAATCGCGGGGGACGTTCTTACGGCCCTCACAACGGTCGTGCGGAGCACGGAGTTTTCGGCCGACGCCACCTGGCGCGCCTGCTCCCCCGCACTGCTTGCCACGCAGCAGGCACTGACCCGCGTTGCCGACGGCGTCCCCTTCCGTACCGCCTACCAGCAGGCCGCCGCCTCCTCGCCCCCCACCCTGCCCTCCCCCGATGCCCTCCTCGATGCCTATGCCACCGACGGCACCCCCGGACACGAACGCCCCGACCTCATCCGTGCCCGGCTCCGCCCGCACCGCGACTGGATGGCACCCGACGGGGCGGCGCACAAGTAGCGGAACGGACGCACTGCGAGCGAACCTTGCGCCCGGCACGCAGTAGGGCACGCAGCAGCAGGTGTCTCCTCAAACACTTCTGCGGCGGTGCGTTGGGCAACCGAGTCGCTCTTCCTCCTCTCCGTTGGCCCCACACGGTTTCTTCCACGGATATGCCTCCGCCCCCTGGTTCTTCCTCCCCCAAGGCCGACCTCCTCATCGCCGATGACGACCCCGACGTGCGCAACAGCCTCGTCGACCTGTTCGCTCAGGAGGGCTATGCGGTACAGCCCGCTGCCTGCGGGGCGGACGCGCTCCAAGAAATGACGACCCTACCCCCGTACGACCTCGTCCTGCTCGACCTTCGGCTCCCTCAAAAAACCGGCTTTGAGGTCCTGCGTGAAGCCCGCCAGGGCGGTGTCGACTCTCCCGTCATCCTGCTCACCGTCAAGGACGAGCATACGTCCAAAATTCGGGGATTCGACCTGGGCGCCGATGACTACGTGACAAAGCCGTTCGACCCGCGCGAGCTCGTGGCTCGGGTGCGTGCCGTGCTTGCCCGAAGCGCTCCTGCCCTGCCCACCCCGGACGATGCCTTCACCTTTGGCGACTGTACCATTCACTTTCCCACGGAAACCGTCGCAACCCCTGACGCGGACGTCGACCTCACCGACCTGGAGTTCGACATCCTGGCCTACCTCGTTCGGCACCGGGGCCGTACCGTGAGCCGCGAACAGCTGCTCCGCGACGTCTGGGGCATCAGTGGCACCATCACGACGCGCACCATCGACCGCCACATGGCCTCCCTCCGCAAGAAAATCGAGCCCCGTCCAGAGTCGCCCATCTACTTGACGACGGTGTACGGGATTGGCTATAAGTTCGTCGCCGACGCATCCGCCTCCCCCGATTGATGTCTTCCCTGGCAAACGGGCTGACGGGAGCCTCATTCGAGGCCAGTGTCTGCGGAGGACACGTGTGAAGGGTGCGTGTGAAGAGCGCGTACGGCTTCGGCTCGCCTCTGCTCTCGAAGCACGCGGAGGGCCGAAGCCAGCCCCTTGAACCAGAACGCCTTTTCCGTGAGGAGGGAGCTCCCGGCGCCCTGACCGCCGGAAAGAAGTGGGGGGAGACTGCTTTGGCCGGGGGAAAAGTCAAGCATGAGACGAGCCTTGCGCTCCAGGCCGCCCGCCTCAGCGCTCCGAGGCCGCCGGGCATCAATTGAGGTGGCAAAAGCTATGGGTGCATCGCATAATCCGCCGCAGGAGGGTGCAAATCCGCCCCCATGCCTCGTCAAAGAGACGGTGCTGCTCGTCGCCCAGGTGCGAATGCATCCACGCACGGTCGAGCAAAGCTTGTGTCTTTTTGGCCTTCGCATGGGCCTTTGCCAGCGTCTCCTGGAACGCCTGCTCGCAATGGCGCGCTCCCCACGCCTCCGCAATCAGTGCTGCCACAGCCCCTGCAGCCTCCCGGACGGGCGCGCCTAAGCTCGGCTGCTCCTCCTCTGGGAGCTGCCGCGACCACTCGCAAATGCGTTGCGACTGCACCTGAGCACGCTGGTACACCTCCGAATCTCGGAACGAATAGCTCGTAGCCATTTTCCTGTAGGGGTCGGTCTGTAAGTGTGTATATTGTTTCCTCAAAACGACACCTGTACAGACACATTCATCCCGGAAATATAACGTCGGGGGACACATGCGTAGGGCCGTGGCTCAAATTCTCTTCCGAGATCTCCCGATATCCCTCACGATCGCCTTCCAGAGCGGGGCGGATTGTGCCCGGCCTCCACACGCCGGAGGGCCTGTCCTTGCCGCCCCCTCGTACGAAGGCGGCTGTACGCCCCCACCGCACGCCCCAATTTCATTCCACCCTTTGTATTTCGCATGGCCAACATCGCGTTTGTGACCGGCGGCACCGGCTTTGTGGGCAGCCACGTGGTCGAGGCGCTTCTGGACCGCGGCACCGCAGAGGTGCGGTGCCTCGTGCGCACCGACCCGAAGTGGCTGTCGGGGTTGGACGTAACCCCCGTGCGCGGCGACCTGTCGGACGTGGAGACGCTTTGGGAGGCGCTCGATGGGGTAGACGAGGTGTACCACGTGGCCGGGCGCACCCGTGCCCCCACCGAAGAGGCGTTCCACGCGGCCAACGTGCAGGGCACGTTGAATCTGCTGGGCGCCGTGAAGCACGCCGCTCCGAACCTGAGCCGCGTGCTGGTGACCAGCAGCCTGGCGGCCGTGGGACGCTGTGAGCAGACCGTGGCGACGGAAGACGTCCCCCTGCGCCCTGTGAGCCGGTACGGGCGCAGCAAGGCACAAATGGAGACGGCACTGACCGATTCGCACCAGATGACCGAATCGTACGCCGAGGCGCTGCCCATCACCGTCGTTCGTCCGCCGGCCGTATATGGGCCCCGCGACCGCGACATCCTGGACTTTTTTCGGGCCGTGCAGCGGCATGTCTGCCCCATCGTCGGGGGGAGCTCCGCCCGGTCGCTAAGCCTCGTTCACGCCCGCGACCTTGCAGCGGGCATGGTCGATGCATGCCGCCACCCGGACGCAGCCAACGAGACGTATTTTCTCGGCAGCGAGCAGCCTTATGCCTGGAGCGATGTCAAGCAGGCCGCCACCGCGGCGCTCAATACCTGGGCGGTCTCTGTGCCCGTCCCGGGGCCCCTCCTTGGCCTGGTGGGGGCCGCGTCGGAGGCCTGGGGCCGCCTCATCGGGACGCACCCGCCGCTCAACCGCGACAAGGCCCGCGAAATCCGACACGCCTGCACCGCCTGCTCTTCCGAAAAGGCCCGCCAGGACTTCGGGTACGCCCCGTCGATTGCCCTGGATGCGGGCGTCGCCGCCACCATTGACTGGTACCGGGCCGAGGGATGGTTGTAGCCACAAGGGCTATCGACGCTCCCATCCGTAGTGCACAAAGGGGGCCCAAAACCGAGGGTCTTGCAACCGCTCCCCATACTTGCCAGACGCGAAGGCGCGCTTTGTCTCGGTAAGGGCCTCCGCCCACGAGGCATCGGTGCCCCAGGCGCGGCGATAAAATGCCTCCATGAAGCGCCCCGTGGCCGCATCGTACACGGCCCACAGTGAAACAGCCGTGGAGCGCGCCCCGGCCTCCAAAAACGATTGGGCGAGCCCCGTCACCCCGCTGCCCCGGTACGCCCGCCCCAGTCCGCTCCGGCAGGAAGACAAGGCGACAAACTCCGCGTTTAAGTCCATGGACGCAATTTCGCGCGCATTCAGATAGCCGTCGGGCGCCGGCCCGGGCAGGGAATCCTCCGCGGGCGATGCCTCAGAGCCGACCTCCGAGAGGACCAGGGCCGAAAGGGAGGGGCGGGCGGGCGAGACGAGGCCATGCGTGGCAAAGTGCAACACCCGGAAGTCTTTCAGGCGTCCGGTGCGCGACCAGTGCCGCAGGGTGCGCTCACTGGCGGCCGCTCGCGTCAAGAGGTGCGTCGTGCCGGAAATCTCACGAAGGCGGCGCACCTCTCGGCGGGTGCCCGGAAGGGCCGTCCACTGCGAGGGGCGATACCCGAGTTGCTCGTAGTCCATCTGCTGGGCCCCAGCCTCCACCAGGCCGGGGCGGTAGAGGCGCGCTTCAGCGTCCAGCGCAATGGCCCACGCCGAGTCCCGCGGCGGCCCATCGGGGGGCTGGCTGCTGCGCTCACGGCGCTGCGCCAGGGGGGCGGACCCGCCGTATGTGACGTCCCCGAGAGCAAGCAGGCCCGCCTTTGCCGTCGGTCGCACACGAGCCCGAATGCGCAAACGCCGCTGCGCTCGCAACGACTGAGCGTAGCGCACCGGCATTTTCATGACAAGCGGCGTTCCCGCCCAGTCCGGCAGCGTTTCGAACGGGAGGTATCCAAGAACCCCGTCCGGCACAATCACCAGGTCTTTCACCCCCACGAGCCCCTCCATAATGGGCTCCAGGAGCATGGCATAAAGATGCTTCCCGAGGCGCTGGCGGCGCGCCGTGGAGAGCACCTGGAACGGAGACGCAACCGCCAAGTCGTGCCGGTACAAGTGCACCAGGTCCGCCAGCCGGTCGTCGCGCTTGCGGGCCGCCCCGCCCGACTGTTGCGTCTCGCGCAGGGCACCTCCCTGCAAGCGTCCCAGAGCCGTGCGCCGCCCCATGCGCAAAAGGCCCCGCTCAAAGACCTCATTCGTCTGGTTCAGCAGGGAAAGCGGGATTTCCTGTGCGTAGACCGTATCGGCACGGATCACGACCGCCACGAGGGGACGCACAGTGCTCGCATTGGCGTATTGGACAACCGCCTCGTCGGGGGCGAGCGTCCGCTGCAGCGTCTCCGTCGAAGGGACCAGGGCGTCGGAGAAGAAACGGGCCGAGGAATCGGCCCCGCTCAGCCGTCCCGATGGGATCAGCGCACGGGTCCGCTCAAGCACCTGCACGGCAGAATCGGGACGCCCCCGGCGCACCTGGGTGGAAACGAGCGTGTGGAACCGGCTGATTGTCTTCGACAGGTAGTTGCGCCGCCCTCCCGTCCCCGCCGAGCGCACCAGGGCACTGGTGAGGCGAACCGACGCCCGCAGGGCGGAATCGGCCGCGGCGAGGCGATTCTCCGCAAAATGAATGTGCCCGATTTTCGACAGGTTGCGTGCAATCCGGCTTCGGTGGCCCAGGTCCTGGTTAATTGCGAGTGCGCTCCGGTAGTGCACGAGGGCCTCCCCGCGCCTGTCCTGCACCTCCAGCAGCACCCCGATGTTGTTGTGAAGCCGTGCCACCTCGCTCCGACGCCCCAGGCGGCGGTTCAGGGAGAGGGAGCGACGATAGGAACGACGCGACGCCTCATACTGATTTCGTCTCAGCTGCACATTGCCGATCGTATTGAGGGCATTTGCCTCCCCATACCGGTTGCCGAGAGCCCGGCTGATGGCCAGCGCCTCCCGTCCGCTTTCCAGCGCTCGCGGATACTGTCCCTGCGCCATCTGCACAAAGCTGAGGTTTACCAGATTGATGCCCATCCGCAACGAATCCGAACGTGCCCGGTGGATGCGCAAGGAGGCCCGAAGTGGAGAGCGGGCCTTCCGGGGCTGGCCGCGCCGACGGTAGATTTCCCCCAGATTGTTTAGCACGACGGCAGCCCCCGCCCGGTCGCCGCGCTCCCGATGAATCGCCAGGGCCTTCCGGTAGCACCGCAGGGCCTTCTCGTAGCGGCCCTGGTTTTTATAAACCAGTCCAATATTTACCAGATTGTCCGCCACTTCCGCCCGGTCCCCACTCGTGCCAGCCTGTTTTCGGGCTGCCCGAAACGCCGCAAGCGCCTCATCGTAGCGGTTGCGCAGCCAGTGCATCACCCCAATGTCCCCCGTCATTTCTGCCGCGCGCCCCAGCGCCCCCGCCCGCTGGTACAGGGCTCGCGCCCGGCGATAGGCCCGCAGGGCTGCGTCCACCTCCCGGCGGGTGCGCAACGAATCGGCCCTGGCCTCCCATGTCTCCGCCGTGGGGAACGACGACAACCGCGCCCGCTCTTGCGCCTGCACCGGCGGCGCCAAGCCGGCACACAGCCCCAGCCCCACAAGCACACCGCCGGCAGCCATCGTGGGGGAGAACACAGGCAGGGAGCACAAGGCCCTAAGCACGTGAAACGCGGCAAGAATACGCGTCAACATTGGTAGCAAACAGGTGGGGACAGCGTTCTCGGCTGTATGCATTTCGCCACAGCAGAGCGGTGGCAACACATCCGCCTGTGACAGGACCGTGCACAGGAGGCTGCAAAAATGCCGTAACACTATGTCTACCACGCATCCTCGGTGAGGTTCAGCCCCGTGCCCCGCACTTCCTCCTCGCTTCCGTGCACACAGACCCACGAGCACGCCCCTCGTCCCGAACCCTCTTGACGAACGCCCCGTACACTCTTGTCCGTTTGGATCTCCGTCCCTCTTTTCCAGGATCAACCACTCTCGTCCTACCGTGAGCAGCCTCGGATTTAACACGGGCTACATCGAAGAGCTGTACAAGCAGTACCAGCAGGACCCGGACAGCGTTAGTGAAAGCTGGCGGGAATTCTTCGCGGATTACGACCCCGATGCCTCCTTCGTGCCCGTCACCCAGCCCTCGCCCGAACCGTCCACCACCGGCGACGGGGAAGCCACGACGCTCCCCGAGGAGCCTACCGACACGGCGCCGGAGGCACGGTCGACGCCTTCAGAGCGCCCCCATGACGATGGCGTCGTCGAGCCCCTGCGCCCCGCCTCTGCCCCCGCGGTTGACGAGGAGACGGCCCACGTCACCCCCCTTCGCGGCGCGTCTGCGAAGGTGGTGGAGAACATGGAAGACAGCCTGGGCATCCCCACCGCCACCTCCGTCCGCACCATCCCCGTCAAGCTGCTGGACGAGAATCGCACCCTGCTCAACGACTACCAGAAGCAGGTGGGCGGCGAGAAGGTGTCCTACACGCACCTCATCGCCTACGCGATGGTGCAGGCCCTCCAGAAATACCCGGACATGAACACCACCTTCCGGCGCAACGAAGAGGGCACGCCGGAGCACGTCCAGCCCAACCAGATTAACCTCGGCCTCGCCATTGACGTGGAGCGGCGTGGCGAGCGCACTCTGCTCGTGCCCAACATCAAGGACGCGGGCAGCCTCAACTTCGCTGAGTTTGTCGGGACGTACAACAGCATCGTCAGCCGCGCCCTGGACAACGACCTGGACCTCTCCGACTTTCAGGGCACCACGGCCACACTGACCAACCCTGGCATGATCGGCACCTCCATGAGTGTCGCCCGCCTGATGCCGGGCCAAGGGGTGATCGTGGGCGCCGGGGCCATCGGCTACCCCCCGGAGTACCGCGGCTACGCCTCCTCCGTCGCCAGCACGGCCGGCGTCTCGCCCGTGATGACCGTCACCTCCACCTACGACCACCGCGTGATTCAGGGCGCTACAAGCGGCGCGTTCCTGAACCACATGGAGGAGCTCCTGCAGGGCCGGCACGACTACTACCGCACCCTCTTTGCAGACCTCGGCGTCCCCCACCAGCCGTTCCGCATGGCGCAGGACTCCACGCCGCAGCTCGGCCAGCACGCCCCGGAGGACGCGCTGGACATGACGGAGAAGCAGGCGGCGGTGCTCCAGCTCATTCGCGCCTACCGCGTGCGGGGCCACCTCCAGGCCGATATCAACCCGCTCGGCTACCAGTGGGAGTATCACTCCGAGCTCGACCCCGCCACCTACGGCCTGACGGTGTGGGACCTCGACCGCGAGTTCATTACCGGCGGCCTCGGCGGCGAGGACAAGCTGCCGCTGCGCGAGATCCTGTCGATCCTGCGGAAGGCCTACACCAACAAGATCGGGACGGCCTTCATGCACATCTCCGATCCCGAGGAGAAGCAGTGGATCCAGAACCGGATCGAGCCAATGCGGGACGCAGAGCCCCCCTCGCAGGAAGAGCGACACCGCATCATGGAAACGCTCAACGCGGCGGAGGCCTTCGAGCGGTTCCTCCACACCAAGTACATCGGTCACAAGCGGTTTTCGTTGGAGGGGGCCGAGACCATGATCCCCATCATCGACACGCTTCTCTCCGACGCGGCCGACGATGCGGTGCAGGACGTAGTGATGGGCATGGCCCACCGCGGCCGCCTCAATGTGCTGGCCAACATCATCGGCAAGCCCTACGAGGAGATCTTCTCCAAATTCGAGGGCAACATCGACCCGAACACCACCCAGGGCTCGGGCGACGTGAAGTACCACCTGGGCGCCAAAGGCGACGTGACCTCCCCCAACGGCAACACGATCGGCGTTACGCTCGCTTCCAACCCCAGCCACCTGGAGGCGGTCAACCCCGTGGTGGAGGGCATGTCGCGCGCCAAGCAAAACCTGCTGCGCGACGAGCATCCGGAGGCCGACGAGGACGACTACCACGACGCCGTGATGCCGCTCCTGGTGCACGGCGACGCAGCCTTCCCGGGGCAGGGTGTGGTGGCCGAAACGCTCAACCTCAGCAAGCTGCGCGGCTACACCACCGGCGGCACCGTCCACCTGGTCATCAACAACCAGATTGGCTTCACCACGCCCCCGGGCGACGCCCGCAGCTCCACCTACGCGACGGACCTGGCGCAGGCCATCGAGGCGCCCATCTTCCACGTCAACGGCGACGACCCCGAGGCGTGCGTCCGCATCGCGCGGCTGGCGTACGAGTACCGGCAGCGCTTCAACAAGGACGTGGTGATCGACATGCTGTGCTATCGCGTCCACGGCCACAACGAGGGCGATGAGCCGACCTTCACCCAGCCGCTGCTCTACGAGAAGATCGAAGAGAAACGCTCGCCCCGCAAGCTCTACACCGAAATGCTGCTGCGCCGCGGCGATGTGGAGCCCGACGAGGCCGAGCAGCTGCTGGACGATTATCGAGGCCGCCTTCAGGAAGCCTTCGACCGCACGAAGGACCTGGAGGAAAAAGACGCCGATGAGGCCCTCGACGAGCGCACCCAGCGCAAGAGCGACGGACGACTGCCCGCCGTGGATACCACGGCCAAACACGCCCACCTGGAGCGGGTCGTGGAGGTACTCACGCAATTCCCCGACGACTTCCACGTGCACCGCAAGCTGGAGCGCCTCTTTGGCAAGCGCGACGAGCTGTTTCACCAGCAAGAGCGCATTGACTGGGCCTTTGCGGAGGCGCTTGCGTTCGGGGCGCTGCTCCAGGAAGGCACGCGGGTGCGCCTCAGTGGACAGGACTCCCGCCGCGCCACCTTCAGCCAGCGCCACGCGGTGCTCATCGATCAGGAGACTGGCGAGGAATACACGCCGCTCAATAACCTCTCGGACGATCAGGCGCGCTTTTTGATCTACGACAGCCTCCTCTCGGAGTACGCCGTGGCCGGGTTCGAGTACGGCTACTCAGTGATGGACTCCGAGGCGCTCGTCTGCTGGGAGGCACAGTTCGGCGACTTTGGGAACGGCGCACAGCTGGTGTGGGACCAGTTCGTGAGCGCGGCCGAGGAGAAATGGGGCCAAACCTCCAGCCTCGTGGCCCTGCTGCCACACGCCTACGAGGGCCAGGGGCCGGAGCACTCCTCCGCCCGGCTGGAACGGTTCCTGCAGCTCTGTGCCGAGCAAAACATGATCGTCGCCAATTTCTCCACCCCGGCCAACTACTTCCACGCCCTGCGCCGACAGGTGAAGCGCGACGTGAAAAAGCCACTCATCGTCATGACCCCCAAGAGCCTGCTGCGACACCCGAAGTGCGTCTCCCCGCCCGAGGCGCTGACGGACGGCGGCGTGCGGACGGTGATTCCCGCGGAGACGAACCCGAACGACACCACGCGGCACATCCTGTGCAGCGGCAAGGTGTACTACGACCTGCTGAAGGCCCTGGAGACCGAGCCCCGCCGCGGTGCGATCGCCATCACGCGCCTCGAGCAGTTCTACCCGTTCCCCAAGGAGGAGCTGCAGGACGAACTGGAGCGGTACGCGAGTGCCGACGAGACGGTGTGGGTGCAGGAGGAGCCCCAGAACATGGGCGCCTGGACCTTCGTCCAGCCCCGCCTCAACGACCTGCTCGAAGACGTGCACGGCCCCTGCGAGCAGCGGATCGAGTACGTGGGACGCCCGGCCAGCGCGAGCCCGGCCACCGGCTCGGCCAAGGTGCACGATCGCGAACAGGAACAGCTTGTCGGCGAGGCTCTCGACGCGTAGGCCCTGGCCGCCCCCCTGCCCATCCGACTCCTCATACAGAAGCCTTGGACCGAAAAGCCCCGCCCGGTCGTAGGCGGGGCTTTTCGAGGGCTCCGCAGGGGCACTACAGACGCCTCAATGCTCTCCCGATGCAGAAACGGGACGGACCCCGCGAGGGGCCCGTCCCGAAGGGAGCGCCATGTGCGGCTGCCCCCCAGCCGCACCACAGGCTGCAGAACGTGTGCAGTGCCCTACAGGCGTTTCCGGTTGTCGCCCCGCTTGCGCTCGCGGTGGCGACGCCGACGAGAACGCTTCTCGTCGAGGCGCTTCTCTTCTGAGGGCTTCATGTACGTCATGTTTTGGCGGTACTCCCGCAGCACGCGACTGCGGTTAACCTGACGCCGGAAGCGCTTGAGTGCACGATCAATGTCTTCGTTGTTTCGGACTTTGACACCAACAGCCAAGATAGATCCCTCCGTAAAAACGGTTTGTTAAAAAGAGTGAGGCTATAGAACAAGGGAATATTTCGAAACGCGAAGGCACACGGCATGTTTCTCCGGATGCATTCCCTCGTTCTCTGCCCCCGCCTCCGTCCGCCCCCGGTTCCATGTCGCTTCCGTCCCCCCTGATTTTGGCCACCGGCAACCCCGGCAAGGTTGCCGAGCTGCGGGCCCTTCTGGCCGACCTTTCCGTTGAGCTCATTCCAGCCGCGGACCTGGACGCCCCGCCCGAGGTGGTAGAGGACGCTGGCACCCTGGCCGGCAATGCTCAGAAGAAAGCGCGCACCCTTCACGCCCACACGGGCCAGGCCACTCTGGCCGATGACACAGGGCTGGAGGTTGCTGCTCTTGGTGGCGGCCCCGGCGTACACACCGCCCGCTTCGCCGGTCCCGACGCGACGCCTGCAGACAACAAGCAGCGGCTGCTCAACGAGATGGATGGCGTGGACGACCGGCGCGCCCGCTTCCGCACCGTGGTGGCGCTCATCGAGGCCGATGGCACCGCCCGCACCTTTGAGGGCATCTGCCGTGGCACCATTTCTACCGCTCCACGCGGCACTGGGGGGTTCGGCTACGACCCCCTCTTCCAGCCCGAAGGGTACGACCAGACGTTTGCGGAGATGCCGGCGGACGCCAAAAACAAAATCAGCCATCGCCGCCGGGCGCTCGACGCCCTCCACGACTTTCTGGCCGACGCCGCGTAGCCCAGCCCCCTCGCCCACGCCGCGCCGCACATGGCATGCGCCGCCCGAGCGAGGCCTCTCACGAGGAGTGCTTTCCGCCAGGAGTGCTTCACACGAGGAGTGCGGCCAGCACGGTGTACAGAAGAATCGCGCCACCGCCCGCCACCGACGCGAGGGGGAGCTGCGTGTTCACGTGGTCCATCAGGTCCGCTCCCGTGGCCAGCGAGGAAAGCACGGTCGTATCCGAGATGGGCGAGCACTGATCGCCGTACACCGCCCCGCCGATGACGGCCCCGAAGCAGAGCGTGATAAAGAGCGGGTCCTGCGAAACGCTCCACGCCAGCGGCATGGCCACCGGAAAGACGACCGCGTACGTGCCCCACGAGGTGCCCGTGGAAAACGCGATGACGAGACAGAGCACCACCAGGAGCCCCGGCAGGATCGTCGGCGAGAGGGACGCGCCCACGGTCGCCACCACGTACTCGGCAGTGCCCACGGCGTCGGCCACCTCCTTCAGCGACACGGCGAGCGCGAGGATAATGGCCCCGATGGTCACCCCTTTGCAGCCGTCGATAAAGCCGTCCATCACCGCCGAGAAGTCCATGCCCCGAAAGAGCGCGATGCCCATGCCCGCCAGCACGGCCAGCACAAACGCCTCCGCAATCAGCAGCGTGGGGGCCTCCGTGTTGCCGAGATAGAAGTAGGTGTAGAGGTATGGCAGGATGGCCACGGCCAGAAGCGTCCCGATGGGCCCCACAAAGTCCACGAGGCTCGGGCGGTAGTCCTCCGGAATGTCCATCTCCGTCAGCTCGCGCGAGGTGAGCGGCGTGGCGTCCTCGTGGTCCAGCTTGCCCGTGGTGCGGGCCCGCTCGGCGGCGTCGCGCATCTTTCGGCTGGGCACGTAGGGCCACTTCTCCCACGCGAAGAGAAGCGTAAGGGCCACCGCGAAGAGGGCGTAGAAGTTGGCCCAGATCGACGAGAAGAAGAACGCGATGCCGTCCTGCGCCGTCTCAAACAGCGGAATGGTCCCCGCCACCAGGCCGCCCACGTAAATGGGCCAGACATTGAACGGAATGATGGTGGCCGCGGGCGAGGCCGTCGAGTCGACCACGTAGGAGAGCTCTTCGTGCGATACGTTGTGCTGATCGCCGATGGGGCGGGCCGTGGCGCCGGTGAGCACCGTGGAAATGGTGCCGCCCTGATGAAAAAGGAGGCCCATGATCCAGGCAAAAAACTTGGCCGTCCGGGGCCCACGCACCATCTTTTGGCCCGCCCACCTCGCGAACCGCAGCGCCCCCCCAGTCCGCGTCCAGAGCCCGATCAGCCCACCCAGTGCCCACAGGTACACCAGCAGGATGAGCGCGAAGTCCTCCGTGCCGATGGCGGGAAGCAGAAAGGCGTCGATGATGTTTACCTCGCCCGCAATGAGCCCCCCGGCCACAATCCCAACAAAGAGCGCACTCACCACCTCTTGCAGCCAAAACGCCAGCACGATGGCGATGAGCGGCGGCAGCACCGACCAGACTCCGTAGTGCCCGGCGTCTGTCTTGGGGATGTCGCCCGCCAGCAGCACCGCCGCGCCGAGGCCGCCCAGCACCAGCGCCGCCACCAGCCAGCGCCGCCACCACGGCGTCCCTTCATCAGGATTCTCGTCGGACTCGGGAGCAACAGATCCGGATTCCTGCACGTCAGTGATTGAGGCGTCGGGCTCGGCGGCGTCGGGCATGGGCATCAGGCAGGTTAATCCAGAAGCAAATCCAGGCCCAAGTAAGCAACTGTGCACCAGGGACGCCAACCAGGACGACACTTCTGCTGCGGGACGGGCCCGTCAGGGGCCCCGGCGCACCCGAACCAACCCTGCACGCCTCCGCTTTTCAAATATGCCCAGGCAGCCTTTGGATAGCATTGAGTGAGCGCGAGAAGAGCTATACCCCCTCCGATTTTAACCGGGGGATATGAACCTGTCGGTTCGGGACTCGTCTCGTCCGGTGAGCATGAAGCGAACCGGAACATTCATGGGCTGACGAGGTTGTTCTCATGCAGCTCTTTGACGTGGTAAACGGTTGGCTCCCAACGTCCTGGGAGCGTGGCAAAACCACAAAGGCATTTGCTCCAAAGGCATTTGCTCCAAAGGCATTTGCTCTTGGGTCGGTAGGCAAGCGGCAATGTGAAGGTGTTCAGCATCGTCCGACCGCGCTTTTCTACGGTTCCTTGAAGAAGGAGTCGCACCAAAGCCTCCGCCCATGGACCGACAGGTCCAAAGAGCAGCAAGTATGTCGGGCAAGAACCGACAGGTTCTCAATCCCGTCTACCTGGGGTCATGGCTTCCCCCTCGGAAGTGCGGTTTCATCCTCATCTCTCGTGTAGCTCGCGGAGCGAACGTAAGACCAAAGAACCTGTCGGTTCGAGGCAGTTCGTGTAGAACGCGAAGAATCTCCCGGCTTCAGCCGGGGGAGAAGTCAAAAGTCGCGTCAGGCTATTCGGATGAGCCGTGACTCGTGACGGGGACGATTCCTCACGTATCACGCTTCACGTCACGACACCCGTCCTGGCAGGAGCCCGCCCCACGATACCGTGCGAACAACCCCGACCGCCTTCTTCGCCCTTTCCCATGCGCATCGGCCTCATTTACGATACATTCGACGCCTACCCGTGGACCGACGACGCCCCGCCCGATGCCGACGCGGAGTACGAGCCCGCGGAGACCGTCGACGCCCTGGCGGCGGCCGTGGAGCACCTCGGCCACACGCCGGTGCGGGTGGGCACGGCGTTCGACCTGCGCGAACGGCTGGACGCAGGGCTGGCGCTGGACGCTGCGATCAACATCGCCGAGGGCGCCCGCAGCCGCAACCGCGAGGCCTACGCCCCCGTCCTCCTGGAGATGGCCGACGTTCCCTGCCTCGGCTCCGACGCCCTGACGCTGTCGGTAACGCTGGACAAGGCGTGGACGAAAGACCTCGCCGCCGCGGCGGAGGTGCCCACGCCGCCCCACTGCGTGTTCGGCGCGGCCGATGCCATCGCCCCGGACGCCCTGCCGCCGTTTCCCCTGTTTGTGAAACCGCGCTACGAGGGCACCTCCAAGGGCATCACGCCGCAGAGCCGGGTCGACAATGTGGCGGCCCTGCGGCGCGAGGTGGAGCGCATCACGACGACCTACGACCAGGACGCGATCGCGGAGGGGTTCGTGGCGGGCGGAGGCGAGTTCACTGTGGCCGTCGTGGGCCACGCCCCGCCCGAGGCCCTGCCGGTCCTGCAGCGCGGCGTGGAGCCAACCACGGGCATCGGCCTGCACGCTCTGGAGCACCGCGGCGCCCCGACGGCCGACACCGACTGGGACTATGAGCTTCGCGGCACGCTCGACTCGGCCCTCGAAGAGCGCCTCCAGACGCTCACTCTGCGCCTCTTCGACACGCTCGACTGCCGCGACTTTGCCCGGGCCGACTTTCGGGTCGACGCCGACGGCCAGCCCTGGTTCTTAGAAATCAACCCGCTGCCCACGTTCAACCCCGACGATACGTTCGCCATCGTTGCGGAACTGATGGGGCGCGACTACATCGACTACCTCTCGGAGGTGTTTGAGCGGGGGCTGCGGCGGCTCGCGCTTGTGTAGGTTCTGTAGCCCGCTCCCCGGCCCCGCCGCACACCGTTCGGCTCGCCTCCCTCGTGCACCCCCCCACGCGTTCTTGTCTCTCGTCCCTCCGTGCCAATGTCCTCTCCTCCGCGCCCCCGCCCCGCCTCGTCGGACTGGACCAACTGGCGCTGGCAAATGCAAAACCGCATCCACAGCGCCGAGGCCCTCCGCGATTGGATCTGTCCTACCGACGATGAACTGGCGGCCATCGAACGAACGGAGGGCGAGTTTCGGTGGAACATCACGCCCTACTACGCAAGCCTGATGGACCCGCACGACCCTGCCTGCCCCGTGCGCCGACAGGCCGTGCCCACCCTGGACGAGTTTGGGCCCGACATCGTCGACGAGATCGATCCGCTCGACGAAACGGGCCACGAGCCGGTCAAGAACCTCATCCACAACTACAACGACCGGGTGGCCTTCTGCGTCACCGCCGAGTGCGCCATCTACTGCCGCTACTGCCTGCGCAAGCGCATGGTGGGCGACGCCGAGTACTTCATGCGCACCGACGAGCACCAGGCGGCCATCGACTACATCGCCGCCCACGATGAGATTCGCGACGTGCTCCTCACGGGCGGCGATCCGCTCACCTTCAACGAGGCCAACCTGGAGTGGCTGCTCGGCAAGCTGCGGGCCATCGACCACGTAGAGCTCATCCGGTTCGGCTCGCGCATGCCGGTGAAGCTGCCCTACCGCATCACCGAAGACCTGTGTGCCCTGCTGGCGGCCCACCATCCCCTCTGGGTGAACACCCACTTCAACCACCCGCGTGAGTGCACCGAGGAGGCCGCCGCCGCCATCGACCGCCTCAAGCGCGCCGGGGTGCCGGTGGGCAACCAGACGGTGCTCCTGCGCGGCATCAACGACAACCCCAGCACAATGAAAGCCCTCAACGAACGGCTCGTGCGGATGCGGGTGCGGCCCTATTACCTCTACCAGGCCCAACTCATCGGCGGCACCGGGCACCTGCGCGTGCCCATCGAGGTGGGCATGCACATTATGCGGGAGCTCCGGGGGCGCACCTCCGGCTTCGCCATCCCGACCTACGTCCTCGATACGCCCCACGGCAAGGTGCCCCTCAACCGCAGCTACGTGAAGGGCCGCGCCGGCGATCACGTGCTCATGGAGAGCTACGACGGCACCCTCTGGGCCGAGCCCAATCCCATTCCCGACGGCGTGGACGTGCCCCTTCGCCTTCCCCCGGTGAGCCTGCCGCCGGGCGTGGATACCATCCCCACCGGCAGCCGCGCCTCTCCCCCAGCCCCCGCCCTCGATTAAGTCGGCCGGCAAAGCAACGGTGCACATCGTCATGCCGGGCGGAGCGCTCTGAGCACCAGCGAGGCCGTCCTCTCGGGGGGCGCAGCGGAGCCGAGGCGCAGCGGAGCGAGTGCTCCTGGAAAGAATCTCTCGGAAGAAGGACGGGCACGACCCCGACGAGCGGTGTCCGCTTCGTGCAACGAGGGTGCCAGGGGATACCCCTGTGGGCCCGCCTCCCTCCGCGCCCTGGTCGTCAGTCGCTCAGGATGACGCTTGGATACACGTATTTCTTCGGGTCTGTTTACATTCTGCACCGAACGAAAGCACTGGGGCGCATGCCCCCTGGATTGACATTACCGTACGATCAAGGTACGTTCTTAGGTCACGCTCCTTTCTCGAAGCTAATTTGACCGTTTCCGTCGCCAAAATACAGTCTCAAACGCCCTTGGGGCCCCGCCCCAATGTTCTTCGGAGGAGTTACGGCTTCCTCGCGCATTCCTACCACTCTTAACCGCTGTCTGACCGCATGCTTCGTTTGTTGCTGGTCGTGTTGGCCGTGCTTGTAGCAGGTCTGGCAGTCCTCTTCGAACATCCCTGGCTCTACATGGCGACCGGCGCCATTCTTGCCGGAGGACTCGGCCTCCTGGGGTGGTGGATCTGGACCGTGTACCTGAAGACCGAGGATGCCCGCGCCTCTTCGGACACCTCTGACATTGCGCTCGACGAGGTCGGCATCATGGACATCCATCCAGCGGGCATTCCCCAAGACGACGCCGCCTCTTCGCCCGATGCGCCCGCGCCTTCTCCCGACTCCTCCTCTCAGGCACGCCGTCCTGCCTCAGAGGCCTCTGCCTCACAGGCGCCCCCCTCGGAAGCGCCCGCGCCGGAGACGCCCATCTCGCAAGCACGCCCCATCCCTGACGACTCAGTCGCCACAACATACGAGCGTCCGGTCTTGGACCCCCTCCTGGAAGCACTTCGGGCGGCCGTAGATGCCCGCACCGTCGCCTTGCTGGCACAGGAACACGTGGCGCTCACCTACCGCATCGAAGCGCTGGCCAGCACACACGCGGACATCCGACAGCAGGGAGCCTTCGATACCCAGACGCCGCTCGTGACTGCCACCATGTCGCGGGACGACATCACGCTCCGATCGCTCTCCCACTCGCAGATTGCGGTTGAGGATCTGGGCTACTACACTGCCCCTCCGGCCGTTGATCATTTGGCGGTGGCCCCCCTCCCACAGCCCGACTCCTCCACAACCACTTTTCTCTTGCTTGATGCCGCTGCGCCCGCCGACTTGGGCACAAAGCGAGCGCGTACCCTCTTGAAGCGCTTCACCAAAACCGTTGCGCTTCTGTACGACCTGGACCGTACCCCCCCGGCGCCTTCTGATTCGTCCGGGGCGGATGAGGCGTCCGGGGCGGATGAGGCGTCCGGAACTGCCCCTGTGGACACCTCGGGGGCCACCGCCCCCGAGACGGAGACCGAGAACGCGTCTGATCCACCGCGCCCACGCCGCGAGATCATTGCGGAAGAGATGCAGGCGGCAGAAGCGGCAGACGCCCCCTTGGCGCTTGCCCTCGTGCACCTGAATCGGGCGGAGTCCATCGCTCGGCGCGGGGAGGAGGCGGTCTCCTCCGCCGAACGGCTGTTTGAGGCTCGCCTCGACCAGATGGCGCCTACGCAACGCGTCGAACGCTTCGGGGAGCTTACGTATGGCGTGTTTTTCCATGAAACGCCCGAGATGGTGGAGTCTTGGGTCGCCGACCTGGAGGCGGCTATGGACCAGGAACAGGGCGAACTGGAGGGAGGCGTAAGCGTGGGGGTCGCGGTGTGGAGCGAAGAAACCCCGGAAGCCCTCCGGTCGGAGGCGACGAAGGCCCTCCGCGAAGCGTACGAAACGGGCACCCCCACCATTGTCGTGTGATTCTTGTGCCGGGACTCTATTCGGTGGAGGCGGCGCGCCGCAGAGAGCTGAACCTCGCGTGGAGGCTTCCCGTTTTTGAGTGAGCTCTTGCCACACAGCCTGTCCCGAACTGACATGGCACCGTCTCCCCAAGCACCGCGCATCACGCATGTTTCGTGGGGCCGCCTGGAGGTGGAAAACGGGACCCCCCAGACCTTCAAGGACGCAAAGTTGTATCCCGGCGGAGTCCGCGCGTGGGACTGGACCGAAACCGGGACCTCGCACACACCGGGCATCCAGCCGGCCGACGTAGAAGAGCTTCTGGAGCACGGCGCGTCGGTCGTGGTGCTGTCCCGCGGCATGAACGAACGCCTCCAGGTAATGCCCGACACACTGGACCGGCTCGACGAGGCGGACGTGGAGGCCTACGTGCTCCCGACCAAACAGGCCGTGGAGCGCTACAACAAGCTCCAAGCGGACGGACACGCCGTGGGCGGCCTCTTCCACTCCACCTGCTAACCTCGCCGGGCCCTGCCCCTCCTCGCATGCCGCTGCGTGTTCCTCGCTGGCCCTCCCCGCCGCGCACGCCCCAGGGATCACCCCTGGCGGTGTGGCGCCTGTGCCTGGACGCCCTGCCCAACGCTCCCGACGCGGTCCTCCGTCCGTGGACCACGCCCGCCGAGCGCGAACGAGCCCGCCAGTACCGTGCAACGGCCGACCGCCACCGCCACCTCGCCGGGCGCGCCCTTGCCCGCCGCCTTCTCGCCCGCCGCCTGCGCTGCCCTCCGTCTGCCGTCGCGTTCACGGAGGGGCCGCACGGAAAGCCACGTCTGGACGCGACTGTCCCGGACGATCCGTCCCTGCACTTCAACATCGCCCACACGGGCACCACGGTGGTGGTGGCGGTGAGCCAGGACGAGCCAGTGGGGGTGGACGTGGAGCCGCTGGGCCGCGACGTGGACACCAGCGCGCTCGCCGGGCGCATCCTCACGGCGGCCGAACAGGCCCAGTGGCGGGCCCTCCCCGCCGCCAAGCGCCCCGCGGCCCTGCTGCATCTGTGGACCTGCAAGGAAGCGTTCGTCAAAGCCACGGGCCAGGGCCTGGGCCGCGGGGCCGACACCATTGCCTGCGACCTGGACGGCGGCACCGCAACGGCGCTGTCCGACGCGGAGGGGCACGTGCCCACGTCGCCCCGCACCGCCGCAGAGGCGTGGGCGCTGTGCCCGTTCGCCCTCCCCACCAACCTCGTGGGCGCGGTCGTCCGCCGAGGCGCGCTGCCCCACCCGGTGGCCTGGCGCACGGCAGCCCCCCTCGTGCGCCGGCCCCGGCAGGCGTGAGGCAGGGCCCACTACGCCAGCAGCGCGCGCGCCGCGTCCGCCACGTGGTCCGCTGTAAAGCCAAACCGTTCCATGTTCACCGTCCCCGGCGCCGACGCCCCGAAGCGATCAATCCCGAGGGCCGTCCCGGCCGTGCCCACGTAGCGCTCCCACCCCTGCGTAATGCCCGCCTCCACCGAGACGCGCGCCTCCACCTCCGGCGGCAGCACCGTGTGGCGGTAGGCCGTCGGCTGGTTCGCAAAGAGCTCCCACGACGGCATCGAGACCACCTGCGCCTGCCGACCCTCCTCTTCGAGCTGCTCCGCCGCGCCCAGGGCGTGCTGCACCTCGCTCCCCGTCCCGATCAAGATCACGTCCGGCGTTCCCTCGCACGCCCGCAGCACATACGCTCCGCGGCGCACGCCATCGGCCCCTCCATGGTCGCGGGGCAGCACCGGCAGCGCCTGGCGCGTGAGGGCCATCGCCGTCGGCCCGTCCGTGTGCTGCACCGCCACCGCCCACGCCTGGACCGCCTCGTTGGCGTCGGCCGGGCGGAGCAGCGTCAGGTTGGGAATGGCGCGCAGGGCCATCAGGTGCTCGATGGGCTGGTGGGTGGGTCCGTCCTCGCCCAGGCCAATCGAGTCGTGCGTAAACACGTACACGACCGGCTGCTCCATCAGGGCACTCAGGCGGAGCGACGGCCGCAGGTAATCGCTAAAGATAAGAAACGTGCCCGCGTAGGGCTGGAGGCCACCGTGCAGGGCCATGCCGTTCGCCATGCCCGCCATCGCATGCTCCCGCACCCCAAACCGGAGGTAGCGCCCGCCGGGCGTCTCCTTTTGGAAATCCGACCGCCCCGGCACGTCCGTCTTGTTGGAGCCCGTCAGGTCCGCGGAGCCCCCGATCAGGTACTCCACCTCGGGCGCCAGCGTGTTGAGCGTGAGGCCGCTGGCCTTGCGGGTCGCCATCTGCTCTCCGCTCTCGGCGGTGGGCGCGAACGTGGGGAGCGCCTCCTCCCAGCCCGCCTCCAGCTCGCGGTTCATCCAGCGCCGGTACCGGGCCGCCGCGTCCGGACGGGCCGCCTCGTATGCCTCGAAGCGCGCGTCCCACCCCGCCGCCGCCTCCGCCCCACGCGCCTTCGCCTCGCGCATGTGGTCGTAGACCGCATCGGGAACGTGGAAAGGCGCGTCGGTGGGCCAGCCGAGGTTCTCCTTCGTGCGCCGCAGTTCCTCCGGGCCCAGGGGCGCGCCGTGCGCCGCGGCCGTGTCCTGCTTGTTGGGGCTCCCGTAGCCGATGTGCGAGCGGACCGTAATCAGCGACGGGCGCTCGGGAGCCGCCTTGGCCTCCTGAATGGCCCGGTCGACCGCATCGAGGTCGTTGGCGTCGTCCACCCGCGTCACGTGCCAGCCGTACGCCGCAAACCGCTGGGCCACGTCCTCCGTGAAGGCCCGGTCCGTAGAGCCGTCGATGGTGATGCGATTGTCGTCGTAGAGGTACACCAGTTTGCCGAGCCCGAGATGACCGGCCAGCGACGCCGCCTCGTGCGAAATCCCCTCCATCAGGTCTCCGTCCGAGCAGAGGGCGTAGGTGTAGTGATCGACAATCGGGTGCTCGGGGGTGTTGAACTCGTCGGCCAGGACCCGCTCGGCAAGGGCCATGCCCACACCGTTGGCGAAGCCCTGCCCGAGCGGTCCCGTGGTGGTTTCCACGCCTGCGGTGAGATGCGCCTCGGGGTGGCCCGGCGTCTGGCTGCCCCACTGCCGGAAGTTTTTGAGCTCCTCCATCGACAGGTCGTAGCCGCTGAGGTGGAGCAGGCTGTAGAGCAGCATGGAGGCGTGGCCGGCCGAGAGCACAAAGCGATCGCGGCCCGGCCAGTCGGGGCGTTCGGGGTGGTGGCGCAGGTGGCGCGTCCAGAGCACGTACGCCACCGGGGCAAGGGCCATCGGCGTGCCCGGGTGGCCGCTCTCGGCGCGCTGCACGGCGTCGGCCGAGAGAAATCGGATGGTGTTGATGGCCTGCGTCTCGAGGTCAACGGAGTCAAGAAGGTCCTGAGCCATGAGGCGGCAAAATTGAATTCGGAGGAACAGCGGCGGGCAGGCGGGGCGGCCGGGACCGACTCCGCGAGCCGATGGGAGCGCGTACAACGTAGGGGCAGGCAGCGGCAATGTCGACCCCAGGGCGGTGTCTGTCCGGGGCGTGCGCGGCACTCTTCGAGAATGATCCACGCACGCCGCCTTCGTTCCGTTCAGAATGCCAAGGGCGCTCGTCGAGGCCACACGGAGGATCGGCGGAGGTGTTACGTTCCTCCGATACCTGCCCGTGTCGATCCACATCCCGAAAACCGTCCTCTTCGTGCGCGTTGCAGGGGAGTGCTGAGGGTCTCCGAGGTTGCATCGAAGACCCTACTTTTCGACTTCCTCCACACACGCTCCTTCCGTCTCGTGACAACACACGTTGCCTCTGAGTCCGTTTCTACCGACGTTCTCGTCATCGGTGCCGGGGGAGCCGGCCTTCGCACCAGTATTGAACTGGCCAAGCACGACATCGACTGCCTCGTCCTGGGCAAGCGCGCCCACGGAGACGCTCACACCATCTGGGCCGCGGGCGGCATCAACGCCTCCCTCGGCAGCCTCGACCCCGAGGACCGCTGGGAAATCCACGCCGCCGACACCCTCGACGAGGGCCACTTCGTCAACGACCCCACGGCCGTCGAGATGCTTTGCCGACGCGCCCCGGACCGCATCCGCGAGCTCGCCGAGTGGGGCATGGCTTTTGACCGCACCGACGCGGGCACAATCAACCAGCGCTACTTCGGCGCGCAGTCGTTCCGGCGCACCTGCTTCGTGGGTGACCGCACTGGACAGGCGCTCATGGACACGCTCGTCCAGAAGGCGATGGACCTGGACATTCCGTACCGCGAGAACCTCTACATTACCGACCTGGTGACGGAGGGCGGCCGCGCGGCGGGCGCGGTGGGCTTCGACATGGACTCGGGGCGGCCCGTGGCGTTCGACGCGGACGCGGTCGTCATCGCGGCGGGCGGGCACACCTCGCTCTACCGCCGCAGTTCCTCGCGGCCCGACGAAAACACGGGCGACGCGCAGGCGCTGGCCTTCGAGGCCGGCGTGCCGCTGCGCGACATGGAGTTTGTGCAGTTTCACCCCACCGGGAAGGTAAAGCCCGAGGCGGAGGTCGGCCACCTCGTCACCGAGGCGGTCCGTGGGGAGGGCGGGCGGCTCTACAACACGGAGGGCGAGCGCTTTATGGAGCGCTACTCGCCGGCCCAAATGGAGCTGGACGCCCGCGACGTGGTGGCCCGCGCCAATGAGCAGGAGATCCGCGAGGGGCGAGGCACGGAGAACGACGCGGTGCTGCTCGACATCTCGCACCGCGACGACGATTACGTCCACGAGCGGCTGCCCCGCATGGTGGAGGAGTTTGCGGAGCACGGCGTGGACATCACCGCGGAGCCGATGGAGGTGGCGCCCACGGCCCACTACGCGATGGGCGGCATTGAGGTGAACTTTGAGACGGCCGAGACCCAGATCGACGGCCTTTACGCGGTCGGCGAATGTACGGCGGGCGTCCACGGGGCCAACCGCCTGGGCGGCAACTCGCTGATTGAGACGGTGGTGTTTGGCGAAGTGGCCGGCACGCACATCGCCGAGACCCTGGGCACGCGCCCGAGCCCTGCCCTGTCGGAGGCGGCGGTTCGAGATCAGGTGGCGGCGCAGGACGCCCTGGCGACCGCCGACGGCCGCCACGCCCCGGGCGATCTGATCGAACGCCTGCGTGGCCTCATGTGGGACCACGCCGGAATCCTGCGCGACGAGGATGGGCTTCTGCAGGGCCTCCGGGCACTTCAGCAGCTCCGGGCCGACGCCGACGACCTGGCGGTGCAGGCCGACCGCACGAGCCGCCGCTACGAGCGCGCGCAGAACCTGGGCGTCATGCTCACCACGGCCGAGACCATTCTGCGCGGCGCCCTGGAACGCCCCGAGTCGCGCGGCGCCCACGCCCGCACCGACCACGACACCAAAGACCCCGCCTGGCGCCAAAACATCCGCTGCCTCCCGGCCGGCGACGGAAACATGGACATCGATGTGGCCGCCGCCGGCACGCCCTCCCGCCGCGTGCAAGAGGCCGTCGATGAGGAGCACGAGCTCGATTATCATCACCTGGAATAGCGACGCTTGCCCATGGATTTCTCTTCTCGTGTAGGCCTGCTCCTCTTGCTCAGCAGCCTCCTGCTGCTCGGCGGAGCGAGGAGCCCCGCGGCGCGCGCACAGCCCGCCCATCCCTCTCCCCCGGACGCCGACGCCCGCTGGCACTCCCTGCGAAGTGAGATTCTGAATCCCGGCTTCGCCTTCCAGAGCATCGGGGCGGGCACGGGGGCACACCTGGGCGACCAGCCCGGCGCCTGGCACGAAACCCTGGGCGGCTACGCGGCCCGCGTGGGCTCGAACGCGGGCGGCGCGCTGCTGCAAATCGGGTCCACCCACGCCTTGGCCGCCGCCCTGCGCCTGGACCTCCGTCCCCGCCTGCGCCCCGACGCCAGCCTCGGGACTCGGCTCCGTGCCGCCGTACAAGCCCCCTTCCGCGCCCGCACCGCCTCCGGCACTCCCGTGCCCAACCTGCCAAACGTGGCCGGCACCTACGCCGGTGCCCTCGCCCAGACCCGTTGGGAGCGCGGGCGGTGGGCCCCCGGCCGCGCCCTGCAAAGCACAGCCTTCTCGCTCGGGTTCGACGTTGGGGTGGAGGTTGTGCGCGCCCTCGTGCGCACCCCCAACGAATAGCCCTCCACGGGCGCCCCCCTCCGCCTCTCCTGCTGTCCCTCACCTGCTCCCCACACGCATGCCCGACGCGCCCTCCCGTGGGTCGTCTCCCGACCCGCCGGACGACCCGGTGGCAGCCCTCACGGTCGATACGCTCCACGCCGCCCTCAACGATGCGGGCTACATCTGCTCGCGCGACCGCGCCCGGAGCGTGCTGGCGGCCCTCCTCACCAATCCCCTCGGCGGCTTCTTTGCCTTTGGCCCGCCGGGCACCGGCAAGACGTGGCTGCTGGAGGTGCTCGGCGACATCCTGGGCATGAACACCTTCTTTAAGCAGGTGAGCCCCGGCAGCCGCGAGGAAGACCTCATCCTCGACCTCCTGCCCGACGAGGATGCGCAGAGCGGCATCAAGAAGCAGTGGGGCGAACTGCCGAAGGCCGTCCGCGCCAGTCACGAGGGCAACACGCTCCTCATTCTCGACGAGTGGGACAAGACTCGCCCCACCGCCGACGCCTTCCTGCTCGACTTTCTGCAGAACGGGCGCGTCAACTACGGCGACATTCAGGTGCAGGCGAACATGGACAACCTCTACGTCTGCATCACGCTCAACGACGAGCGCGACCTGTCGGGGCCGGCCCACCGACGCATGCCGTACCTCCACTTCGAGCCGCTGCACCCGTCGCTCGTCCGCGAGGCGCTGCGCCGCTCGCACGACGACCACCCGTACCTGGAGGCGGCGGTCCACCTGTACGTGCGGTGCGAGCTGTCGATGATGGACAAGAGCTGCACGATCCAGGAGCTGCAGCAGCTGCTCGACGCGATTCGCGTCCTCGGCCCCAACGATGCCGACTGGGACCGGCTCGTGCTGGACTACGTGACGAAGGACCGCGACAACCACCGCCTTCTGAAGGAGGCTGAGGACGTGACCCCCACCGACTGGGACGACGCGGAGTGGACGCAGGACCGCGACACGGAGCCGCTCGATCCCTCTGCCTACGGCCCTACCGGTCTGCCGGAGCGGACGGCCCGCGCCGACCACCCCGCAGTCTCCGACGCGGACGATGCGCCGCGCCTGCCGCCCATGGCGGACGTGAAGGGGTACGCGCCGCCCCAGAACGACGAGACGCCCGACCTCGCCGCCGCGTTTGCTGCACTGGAGCGCACGCCCTCGGTGTACGACGCCCTCACCCGCCAGGAGCCACCCTCCGACGCCCCGGACCACTTTGGGCGGGTGCGGGTGCAGGGGGACACCCTCACGTTCGACGCCCCGGTCCCGCTCCGGGAGCACGACGGCTACGCGGCCGATCTGTGGGGGCATCCCGGCGAGGTGGTGTTCGTGGAGGAGACCGCCACCCGCGAGGACCTGCGCCTCCTGCAGGACGAGCAGGGGCTGGAGTTTATCTCCTACGCCGACGATGAGATCATTGCCCGCACCGACGGCCTCCACCTCCGCTGGACCCCCGACACGGGCGCCGAAATCATCGCGCAAACCGCCCGGCGCGACGCGTTCGACGCCCTCTTCTGCGGCACGTGGCTCAATGCCAGGGACGTGACGGGGCCGGCGGACCTGCCGACGCCGGTCCTGGCCCGCCTGGGAACGCCGCAGGCTGGCACCATCGAAGCCCGGCACGCGGGCGAGCCGGTGGCAACGCCGTACTTCGCCGGGGTGTTCGACTACTGGACCCGGAGCGAGCAAGACACCGTAGAATCCGCCGAGGTCCCGGGATACGATCGATTTATGGACCACGCGGAAGCACACGCCGACCCGCTGATTCTGACGGGCGACGCCGCGTACGCCCTCTTCGACGGACTGATGCTGGGCCTTATCGGGGACGAGAACGACTACCTTGCGGTGTCGGTTACCGGTCCGTTCGACGCCGCAGTCGAGTCGTACCTCCAGCACTGGCTCCCCAACGCCAGGCTCTCCCTGCGCCGGAAGGCCCCCGTGCAGCGGCCGGCCACGACGCTCGTGCAAGAACACAGCTTCGAGGTCGCCCGCCCGTCCGACGGCCGCCCCAACCCGGGCAAGAAACTCGTCCGCGTGCAGGAGGGCGTTAAAAGCATCTACCGGGAGGGGCGCCTGACGGTGGGGACGCAGCTGACGGGGCGACAAATCACTGCGCGCCGGGTGGAGGTGCTGCTCCGCCGGATCGACGAGACGATCGACACGCTTGCCGCGTAATCCTCTGCCCCCCTGCCATGACTGACGCATCGCCCGATTCCGACGCTGCCCCCGAGGAGGACAAGCCCACGCCCGTGGTGGAGCGCCCGTGGCGGCCCGTCCCTCAGGCATCGGGGCCGTCCGCCGCGCTGCCGGAGCAAGACGCATCCCCGTCCGCTCCGACTGGAGCCGCCCCCGCCGGCGAAAAGGACGACGCGCGCAGGGGGGAAGCGGCCGACTCGTCTCCGGGTGACGCGACAGCGGACGACCCACTCGTCCCCGACGAGGCGCCCAGCGAACCGTCTGTGTCCCCGCCCGCGGATGGCGCCCCCGAGAGTGAGGCCGCGCAGGACTCCTCGCCCCCCGAGGCCGCCGACATGGCCCGCGAAGCAGGCAGGCAGGTCAACGAGGAGGCCTTTGCGGACGCCGACGACGGCTCCTGGGCCGACCAGATGCGAGCGCCCTCCGATTCTGCGTCTGCCCCGTCCGACGAGGACTTCTTTACCGACACGCACCGCCACGTCCCCGGCGCCGAGCAGGTGGAGGAAGAGCTTCAAGACGTCGCTTACGACATCAACGAGGGCGCGGCCGGCACCGACTGGACGCCCTCCGAGCGAGAAGACCGCCGGATCGCGTCGATGTTTGCCCGCCTCGCAAGCAAGGTGGCCGAGGACATGAGCTACCAGCGCACCCCGGGCGACGCGTTCTGGGACGCGCGCAAGATCATGCGCCGCCAGATCGACCGGCGCCCCCTCCGCCACTGCAAGATGGACTACACGAAGCGCCGCCTGGCCCTGCTGGTGGACACCTCCCCCTCCTGCCGCGACGAGGCAGCCTTCTACTCGAAAATCGCCACCGGGGCCCTGCTCCGAGACGACATCGACCTCTTCCTGTGCCCGAACGGGCGCATCGAGGCCCGCTTCGACCCCGAGCCGATGCGGTTCGTGGAGGACGACCGCGACTCCGACTGGGCCCTCGACCGACGCGTGGTGCTCTACTTTACCGACTGGGACGGCACCGACGAGCTCGTGCAGCACTCGCGCACCTGCACCCTCTACTGGTTCGACAACTGCCCCCCGGCCGACTACTGGGACAGCGCCCGGGACCGCCACCGGCGCGTTCGCCGTCGGTACCGCGGTCGCCACTTCCACTGCCCCGACCGCGACGCATTTCGGACCCTCGTCCGCAAAATTCGCCCCTGACCCCCGCCCCACGCTTCTTGATGGACGCAGACTACCAAACGCGACACCGCCACGGCGATACGCTCTTTCCGCTTCCCCCCGCCGAACTCACGCGCCGGCTCGATTACCTCCGCGACATGCGCCACCGCTCCCTGGCGTCCCGGCAGCGCCCCGACGCCCGCCCCGGGGTGGACGCACCGGAAACGCTCTACCTCGAGGCGGGGCACGCGGAGCGCCCGGCTCGGCTCGTGGCGGTGGCGCGGCACGACGGCGCCCGCATGACCGGCCACGATGCGCTCGCCTCCGAGCCCGCCGCGATGCAACCACCGCGCTCGCCGGAGGCCCTTCTTGCCTTTGCCGAAATGGCCAAAAACGGCGGGCAGTACCCGGCCGCCAACGCCGCCGTTGCGCTGGTGCTGCACCGGTTCTTTCCCCGCGTGGACTGCTCGCTGTCGGTCCGCGAGTCGCCCGCCCCCCCTACCGGCGCCATGGCCGACGGGTACTACGACCTCGCGTACGTGGCGGCCGGGGAGGAGGACACCTGCATTCCCATTCCCAAGCTGCGCCCCTCCATCGCGTACTGGTTCGCGGCGCACGCCGAGCGGCGGGCCCCGCAGCCCCACAACCGCGACACGTCCGGCGACGGCCCCACCCTGGCCGACCTAACGGCGCTCTTGGGGGAAGAACCCGTAGAAGAGGCGATGGCGGCGGTCCTGGCAGACGCGTAGCCCAACGTCCCGGCGGCCGCCTCGCCACCGGGAACGTTCGGCCCGGCCTCGAATGCAACAAGTTTCCAACACACGCCGCCCGTCCCCCAAGCTTTGTCCTGCCATGGAGCCCATTGAAGACCTCGACGTCCTCGACGAGGAGCGCGTCCGCCAGCGCGAGGCCGGCGCAGACGCCCCCGCCGACGAGAACCTCGACCGCGTGAAGCACGGCTACGACGCCACGGCCGGCGACAAGCAGGTCTACATCGAGACCTACGGCTGCCAGATGAACGTGAACGACTCCGGCATCGTGGCCTCGGTGCTGGAGAAGAGTGGCTATGGCCTCACGCGAGACCAGGCAGCGGCGGACGTCGTCCTCCTAAACACGTGTGCCATCCGCGAAAACGCCGAGCGGAAGATTCGGGCGCGCCTCAGCATGTTGCGCTCGGAGAAGAAAAAGCGGGACGGGGAGCTCATGCTGGGCGTCCTCGGCTGCATGGCCGAGCGCCTCCGCGAGAAGCTGCTGGAGCAGGAGGACCTGGTGGACGTGGTGGTGGGCCCGGACGCCTATCGCGACCTCCCGCGCCTGCTCTACGAAGCCGACGCCACCGGCCAGGCCGCCGTCAACGTCCAACTCTCCAAGCAGGAGACGTACGAGGACATCCAGCCGGTGCGCTACGACTCGAACGGCGTGAGCGCCTACGTCTCCATCATGCGCGGCTGCGACAACATGTGCACCTTCTGCGTGGTGCCCTTCACGCGGGGGCGCGAGGAGAGCCGCCCGGTTACCACCATCCTGTCGGAGGTGGCGCAGCTGGTGGAGGAGGGCTACAAGGAGGTCACACTCCTCGGCCAAAATGTGAACTCCTACCACTACACCGACGACAACGGCACGTCCGTGAGCTTCGCCGAGCTGGTGGACCGCGTCAGTCGCGTCTCGCCGGAGCTGCGGGTGCGCTACTCCACGAGCCACCCCAAGGACTGCACCGACGAGCTGCTGCAGGTGCACCACGAGCGGCCCAACGTGTGCAACTACATCCACCTGCCGGTGCAGCACGGCAACACGGAGGTGCTCGACCGCATGCGCCGCACCTACACCCGCGAGGAGTACCTGGCGCTCACGGAGCGGGCCGAAGAGCTGTGCCCGGGCGTCTCCCTCTCCACCGACCTCATCGCGGGCTTCTGTGGAGAGACCGAGGCGCAGCACCAGGACACCCTCTCGCTGATGGAAGCGGTGCGGTACGACTTTGCCTACATGTTTAAGTACAGCGAGCGGCCGCAGACCTACGCCGCGCGCAAGCTGGAGGACGACGTGCCCGAGGACGTGAAGCAGCGCCGCCTCGAAGAGATTATCGAGCTGCAAAACAAGCACTCGATGGAAAGCAACGAGGCGGAGATCGGCGCCGTCCACACGGTGCTCGTGGAGGGCCCCAGCAAGAAGAGCGACGCGCAACTCTTTGGCCGCACGGACACGAACAAGGGCGTCGTCTTCGACCGCGAGGACTACGAGCAGGGCGACTACGTGCGGGTCCGCATCGAGGACTGCACCTCCAGTACGCTTCTGGGCACTGCGATTGAAAAGACAACCCTGAAGGAGGCGGCGCGGACCGACTCGATTACGACCGAGCCCGCCCTCGCCTAGCACCTTGGATTTCCTCCTCACTTTTTCCCTCACCATTGGGGACTACACCAGTGTCAACCGCCACTGCCCCCACAACCCATCGCTGGACGCGCGAGGAGTACCACGATCTTGCGGAGGCGGGATTTCTGGGCGAGGACGATCCCGTCGAACTAATCGAAGGGGCGATCATCCGAATGAGTCCGCAAAACACGCCGCACGCCGTCGCCATCCGCCTCGTCCATGAAGTTCTGCGACGCGTATTTCCGGAGGACAGGTATTTGGTGCACGATCAGCTTCCTCTTGCCCTCAGTCCTGATTCCGAGCCGGAACCGGACGTGTCTGTGATCGAGGGCCATCCGCGCGACTTTCTCGACGACCATCCGTCGTCGGCCGCTCTCGTCGTCGAAGTGGCCGACGCCTCCCTCCAGTTCGACCGCACGCGGAAACGCCCCCTCTACGCCCGGCACGACCTCCCGGAATACTGGATTGTCAATCTCGTCGACCGGCAGTTGGAGGTGCATCGAGTCCCCACGGAGGACTCGTACGCCGAGACCACGGTGCATTCCCCCGACGACACTGTGTCTCTACGAGACCAATCGATTGCGGTGGCGGACCTCTTGCCATAGGGAGGCGCCGTTCTACTTCTTCGGAGAGCCCCGTCGCTCCAAGAAGAGTCTCGCAGTTTTCAGAAACCGAGTTCGGGAACCGGACGTGTGGGGGGCAGCGTGAGTCGCCAGTGCGCTCCCCTCGTCCCCTCATCGTTCCCCCCTCCGATTCGGTGCGCGTCCCCCTCAGCCCCTACTCGCTCCGCGAATTTGTGCCCATGGTGTGGCGGCGCTTCACCGGCCCGTCGCCCCGCCCCCCTTGCCTTGACAGGAATCTCCGTATTCGAGACGCGACGCCCACTCAGACGATCGGCTTCGTCGGCGACATCTGCCCGCTCTTTGGGCGGGACGCGCAGTTTGGGGACGGCGTGCACCGTTTTCTGACGGGCTGCGACGTGGTCGTGGGCAACTTCGAGGGCGTCTTCTCGGACCGCGCCTGGAAGCCGTTCTTGATGAAGCACGCGCCGGACATCTTCCCGGCCCTCGCGCAACTGCGGCCGCTGGACCGCTGGGTCGTCTCCATCGCCAACAACCACGCGACGGACTACGGCCCCGACGCCCTGCGGCGCACCCTGCGGCGGCTGGAGGACCACGGCCTGCGCTGGGTCGGCACCACCGACCGCCCCCGCCTCCCCATCGACGACGGCATTACGGTAACGGCCTGGACCTGGTGGCTCAACAGGGGTGGCACGGGGGTGGCCCGCCGCGATCCGGGCGCGCCCGCTGCCCCCGGCCTCCACATTGCCCTGCCGCACTGGGGCCACGAGCACGAGCGCCGGCCCCGCCCCGAACAAACGCCCCCGGCGGGATACACGCTCACGACCGGGCACCACACCCACCTTCCCCAACCATTCAAAAAGCTCGACACCGGGCAACTCGTGGCCTACTCCCTGGGCAACTTCGTCACCGGCAAGCAACTCCCCGTGCTCGGCGAAGGCGCCATGCTGAAGGTGGACCTCACCCGCAACGACGCAGGCCTCCCGCAAATCACCCGCGCTCGCTTCCGCGAGCTCACCCTCGACCGCAATCGTGACCGCTGCCGCGTCACCCTCCGCCACCCCAAACCACCAGAGTCACAGCACGCCGCCCCCACCGACGATTTCTAAAAATTGCCCCCTTTCTTTCCTCTTCCGACTTCCCTCTCCCCCACTCGCAAATCATCTGCCATTCCCCCGGCTGACCCTTAGCTTGGGCCGTGGACGCTGATTCCTACCAATCGATTGCTTTCTTCGATGCTGATCTACGAAGTGACCCTGACTGTCGACGGCGAGGTGGCGCCCCGCTACAGCTCGTGGCTCCGCGAACACATCCGCGAGATGCTCGCCCTCGACGGGTTCGAGGCCGCCGTCTGGTACGCCACCACCGAGGACGGCGACACCGTGCCCGCGCCGGACGAGCCCACGGGCGACCGCGCCTGGACCGTGCAGTACCAGGTGCGCGACCGGCCCGCGCTTCAAGCCTACTTCGACGAGCATGCCGAGGAAATGCGCCGGCAGGGCGCCCAGCAGTTCGGCGACGCCGTGACGGCCGACCGCCGCATTCTCGAGCAGAAGCGGCTCTTTCAGGGGCGGCGGAAGGGAGACACGGGGCCCGTGTAGCCGCCCCCAGCACGCGTGCAAACCCGAACCGTGGGAGTTTCTCCGCTCGCTGGATTACACAAGCAGAGCTTGTGGGCAGTGCCATGCTTGCGGGCAGTGCCATGATGCCAGCTACTCGGGTTGCCCCGAGATACCTCCTGTGTGATACCTTCTGTGTTCGCCCTGACGGCTTTGGC
>CAJXLV010000008.1 GCA_913056185.1 uncultured Bacteroidota bacterium | reverse complement strand
GCAGAAGCATGAAGGTGGTTCTCGACCACACCATTCCGCAGGCCCTCCGCCCCCTGCTCTCGGGCGAGCACGAGGTCCATACCACCAAATATCTGGGCTGGTCGGATTACGAAGACCACCAACTTCTGACGGCGGCCGTCGAGGCGTCGTTTGCTGCGCTCGTGACCCTCGATCGAAGCCTCCCCCATCAACAGGAGACCCAGGCCTCTCCCCTCGGCATCATCGTTCTGGACGTTCACCCCACGACGCCCGCTCACCTCAAAACGCACATGGACCGCGTCCAGAAGGCCGTGCCCCGCGCTGGATCCGATCAATCGGTCATCGTGCTGGAATGAGGACATCTATGAAGCAGAACAAGGCTTAGCTCTCCAGCAATATCGCCTCCCACTCTGACTCCGCCCGCCAGGTCCGCACGGCCGCTCGCACCCGCTCGTCAATCGCTCCGGTGAGGCGATCATTCGTGTCGAGATCGAGGGCCTCCGTGCGCTCCCACCGGTAGTGTAGGCTGACACCCGGGCAGACGTTGACGGTCGACCGGTTGGTCTCAAAAAACTCCTCCTCGAATTCTTCTCGGTCCGTCTCCGTAAGGAGCCCGTTGCTTTTCAAGAGGTCCAGAAGCTCGTCGAACTGGTCTTCCTTCACCTGCCGAATCCACCCCTGGTGCTCCGGCCAAAACGCAAGGTACTCCCTCAATGAGATCGTCGGACTGGGGTACACCAGGTTCTTGCTCATGTGTGCAAAGTGGAGGTTCGTCGAGCAGTCCCATTCGTCGGTCAGAGCGTGCAGCTTGCTGATATCGACTTGCGAGTACAAGGCTCTGGCCTGCGTGACCGTATCTCCGGGAGAAAGGGAAAGGTCAAGGGCCCAGGAGCCGTTGCTTTCCTCAGCAGAGACGAGGACCACCTTCGCGGCCTTCAGTTCGGGAACGCGGATGTACGGCCCCCACCGACGCGTGTCAACACGATCGGCCGCGAGCTCCTTCATGAGGTCCTCGCAGCGTCGGTTGAGCTTGTCCAGGTCGTCGCCGCAGTGCTTGAGGGTCGGATACGGATTGATTTCCGGAAATTCGGCCTGGGCGTACCGGAGAAAGTCGTCGACGAGCTGATGCTGGGTGTAGTCGAGCCAGCTGCTCTCGCCCAGCGCGTGCAGCCGACGAATGAGGTCTTTCCAGACGAGTACCACAAGGCGGGAGTCTACTTCGAGCCCCTCTGCATCTTCGACGTTGGGGTGAAGTTGGTCTTCCCGTACATCGCCGTACGGTTTGTTCTCGATGGCAAAGACCCACTGGTCTCCGTAGTGCACGACGCCGTCGTACACCGGCCTCCGGTCGCTCGGCTGGATCTCCACCTCCCCGTCCCATTCTCGGTTTGTAAGAAGGATTGAGAGCACGCGACCTTCATCGGTGCGAAGGGTCCCAACCTGACTCCAGACGCCCCCGACGCCTGCATCGGTCGCCGTGCGCGGCGGGACGAGCGAGCCGTTCCCCTGCGTCCGTTGTTTCTCGCGGATGGCGTCGATGAAGGCCGCCTGGACCGGTGGGACGAGCCGAACCAGAACGAGAAATGCGCGGGTCAACCGGTCTTCTGCGCTCGACGGTTTGTTTTCGAAGCGGCCGAAGTAGTTGGTGCGTTTCATTGCGAGACGGGTCGTTGGAGGAGATGGGAAGTCCTCCGGCTCCAAGAAGGAAACATGATCCGCGACCGTTTTCTATTTTCTACTCAAAGCGGGACACTCTTGTGCTGAATCGGGAAATGGGGGGCGCTGCTACGCGGCAAACCAGTTTTCTACGTGGAGGCGCTTGCCTATCTCTGTGCCCAGGTCCTCGAACGGGACGAAGTCTGAGGTATTCTGGGTCACCAGGATCAGCGCTCGCGTGGCCGCAATTGCGGCGATCTGCCCGTCGGCGAAGGGCGGCGGACGTCCCTCGGCCTCAAGGACAGCACGGGCCCGTCCGTGCCACTGGGCCGCGTCGGCATCGTACGGCACGATGGGCTGCGAGGGCCGCACCACCTCCATCAGATAGTCACGGAGGTGGGCACGGCGTTGGCCCTCCTCCATTCGGCGCACGCCGTAAACGAGTTCGTGCCACGCGACGCTCGGGAGCGCCGTCACTCCGCTGTGATCGGCCAGCCGCCGCACGACCGTCTCCGAGGGGTCCGGGCGGGCTGGTTCGCTGATAATGTTTGTGTCCAGGAGGTATCGCATCATGAGCGGCCGCTCGCGAGGCAAAAAGGGACACTGACGGGATCCAGACGCGGGACTACAGATCGACCGTCCGACCGAGGGCCTCGCTCCGAAGGGCGTCCAGATCCCCTTCTTCCAGCGGCGACGGGCCGTGGCGCTCCCGGAATTTTCGGTAGGCCCGGCCGAAGTCCATTGGCTCCTCGGCGACGGCCCGTTCGAGAAGGAGGATCGCCTGCTGGTTCAGGCTCCGTCGTTCCCGCTCGGCAAGGGCCTGAAGGCGCTCCTTCAGGTCGTCGGGAAGGCCTTTGAGGGTGATTGCAGCCATAACAAGGGGTCGTTTCGACGAAGAGAACTGCGGACGCTGCGCGCAAGCGGTGTGCTAACATCGTCTACGAAAACAAGGTAGGGGCTTTTACCTTCCTCGATCATAACGGTTCACTTTGGTTGCAAAGCGGTGCTTCCCCGTTGCCGCGGGTCTCGCTGGAGCAAAACGCCCCCGAATCGTACCGGACATTTCCGGGTGAGAGACCGGGCGCAGGAAAGTATCCGCGTCGACTTGCCGTTCCCCAATGACGGGGTCGTCCTCGGACAGCAGGCGACTCTTCTTCTCTGTGTGGACTTGAAGAGTGTCGACGTGCTTCGTCCCGTTCGTAGAAGCAGGGCCGTCTGGCCAACCGAATAATCCGATCCAGATGGCTGGGGAATTGAGAGCCCTTGATTCAATTTGAACACGAAAGCGGTCTCTTCTGACCTACCCCTACACGCCCTCTTCCACGTCGGGCGATTCCCACTCGCTCGCGTCCAACCGCTTTAGGCGGGGCGCAAAGGCCTGATGGAATGCGTCGAGCAGCTCCCCGATGCGGCTGTGCTGACGCGGCCATGCGTCGCGATCTGTTGGGTCGGCGTCCCACTCGTGTTGGACGACGCAGACCTTCTTGTCTGGCTTTGGAAGCCAGTTGAGCGCCACGCCAATCTCCTCGCTGATGGCGTCTCGGTCCTGCTTCAGAAGGTGGAACAGGGGCTCCGCTTCGTTTTTGTCCTTCAGGGCCAACTGAACGGCCACGCGCTGATCCCGGGTGTTGACCCGGGCCGTCAACTGACAGCCGGAGCGCCCCACCGCATAATTTGTCCAGTGCTGGGGCCGGGGCGTGCGTGGCTGCACGTGGCTGCCCCGCTCCCCCAGGCGTTCCGAGAGGGTGGTCCAGTAGTCCAGCTGCAGCTTCTTCGTTTGCGTGAGCTCTCCGTCGCGCCCCGTCGCCCGGGAGACGGTTTTGGACCAGTCGTTCGGCTTCGATACGAGGTTGAACTTCGGGGCGGGCCGGGAGTCGCCAATTTGCCAGAGCTCAATCTCGATTCCAAAGAAACTGATGTTCTCTTCGGTCACGCTGTTGAGCCAGTCGAGCGCGGCGCGGTGCGGGTTGCGGACCTGACGGGCAATCCAGATGATGGTGACGGCATCGAGGCCCGCGGCGTACGTGAGGAGCTGCCCCAGGTGGCCGTGGTCGGTCAGGGTGAGCTGGTTCTCGATGAGCACCATCTGATCGTCGACGGTGTCCCTGCACAGAATGTCGGCGCTGAAGGGGCCGACGTTTTCTTCCGTGCCTTCGAGCTCAAGGTCGAGACCGATTGTGTGAGCAAGGCGGTCGAGGTTCTCGTCGCTCGCCAACCAGGGGGTGAAATCCTGGGCCTCGTCCGGCCAGATGTCGCGGGGATCGACATTCGTCAGGGTGCCGAGGGGCCTGTTCATTCTGCCTTGGTCGTTCGTGCCGTAGCGTAGGCGATGTTGCCGTTCCGGGACCCACTCGCATTTCCCGCGCCGGGGATTCACAGAAGAAGGCGGTTAGCCCATCGCGCCGCCGCTTCTGTTCTCCCCCCCACGCCTGCTCATAATCCGGCTCCCTACTTCGGGTTCGGGCGGTTGCCGCCGGGCCAACCGTGGACGTTCCGCGAAGGCGAGCCATCCGGGCTCACTCGGCGTCCAACTCGGGGCTGGAGGAACGGGTCTCGCGAAGCCGCTGCCACCACTCGCCCAGCTCTCCGGTCGCGGCTTCGTGCCGAAAAAACGCGACCTGCTCCTCCCGGCTCAGGGTCGCGAGCTGTTCCGCGATGCGCTTCTGCGCCTCCCGCTTGGACTGCACGCAATCAAAAGGAGTCGTTGTCATCGTCGGCCGGGAGTTCGGTTGGAGAAATGATGGTGAGAGAATCGTAGCCCTCCCGCTCATTCACGCGGTTGTATGCCTTCATCTTGTCAAGCCGCACGATATGTGTGAAGTTCCAGGAAACGATCGCGTCGGCCCGGGCCATGGTCGCGGCGGCCACGTGGGCGGCGTCGTCGGACCACTGCTCGCCGACAATGCTTGCGTCGAGATATGCGTCGCGCAGGGTCAGCACCTCTTCGCTGACCTCAACCGGCTCGACGGACGTCGCTGGAAGCGACGGCAAAATGCGACGCACGGACTTGGGCGCGTCTCGAAGCTCGGCGACAACGATCTCACTGACCAATAGGATGAAACGTCCGGCACGCACACCCTTGACAAACCGACGCGAATCGTCGGCAAACTCGGGATCGTGAACGCCGCCAATCACGGACGTATCCGCATAGATGCGAAACGGAGTCATGCGCTGTTGCTCCTCGTTTGATCGCCGGATCGATTTTCAAACACCCCCCACGCCCGCTCGTAGTCGGCCTCCCGATCACACGCGGTGAACGGCGCCTCGTAGACGATCGTGCGCTCGACGGGGCCGCCCGGCTGGGTGTCGTCCTCCACCGTGCGCTCGACGGTGCCCGAGGGCTTGTCTTTGACCTGCTTCCACTTCTTGCTCTTGAAGCCGACGCCGGGGAGGCCGCGGTTCTTGGTGTAGATGATGCGGCCGTTCTGGTCGTACCACGTGTTCTGCTCGTACTTGCGCAGGACGGGAAACTGCACGCGGTAGATCGTCTGCAGCTCGTCGAGGGTGAGGCCGAGGGCCTGGGCGGCCAGGACGTCCAGCTCCACTAGGGCCTGCCGCCGCGCGTAGCGGGTGCGCAGCGGGGTGTCCCAGTCCCACGTGCCGGTCAACTCCGAAAAGTCAGTGTCGGCGGGCAGGCGCGGGTCGTCTTTTGTCCAGGCGTCGTCCGTAAAGCTCTCCTGCCAGCTCTCTTCCCACAGGTCTGCGTAGTGGGTGGTGAGGCTGTTGAGGAGGAGGGTGCGAGAACACATTTTTTTCTCCAATCCCGCCGAATCAGGAAACGGAAACTGGTTGAGAGTAGAGGGCAAGAGATCGCTCTTACCAGTCGTCTTGAGAAAGAAGTCGTACGGCACAGAGGAGCAAAGAGCACTGAATTTCAGCAGGTTACTTCTCTCCTTGAATACTGTCGATACAGATGTAAATAGTATCGCTGGACCTTTGGCCAAAATGCAGGGAATTAGGGAGCGCATAGAAGAGGCCCCGAACATACGCCGGTTAGTGAAACGATAAAACTCCGTTACCGGCTCCTCCTCACCCTTCTCATTCGTCCATGGTACTTTTGGCGTACGACGGCGGTATTCGGAGCGGGAGCAAGCAGGGACGTAGTTCGTGCGCGGGAGGTAGTCCGCCGGAATATTTGTGAGATCGATTTCGTCGTACGCCTTATTCGAGGTGCAGGGATCACGGGGATTTTTGAAAAGGGGCGTGGCGACAAAGAAGTGCGGCCCGGACAGCACCCAATCCTCTACATCGTCGATAAACTGCGTATCGCGTTCGATGGTGCCGTCTTCCTGCGCAGTGGTTTCGTTCCAGTGCTGGGTCGAGAAATATTCATCGTCAAGATCTCCAAGCTCACGTGGCTGTTGAGCGAAACACCGTAGCACCTCCAAAATTTGCTGCGAGTGGACGGCGGACAGCCGTGCCTCCCGGGGTGGCGTCCCTTCCTCGTCGTAGAGTGTGGCAAAGAGTTCTAGCGCCTCGTCGTCCACCGTGACAATGCGCTGCGCGTGTCCATCGGTATTCCAGTCGTGGTTCTCGTCCTTGATGCCGGGCACCGGGCCACTGCCGTCGTGGGCGAAGCAGGCGTCGATGGTCTGAGGAGTGTACAAGTTCGCTATATTTGTAAACCTCACATTTTCTTTTACTTCATTTTGATAAACGTTAACACTGTAGTAATTCTGATTGTCGATATCGGAAAATAACTTAAACTGATTCTGAAAATGATAGTGGGCTCTTAGACGCGGATAGAGCACCTTCCGAAATTCTCCACCATTCGGATCGTCGTATACTCCCTCCGGATGTAGATAGGCTGTATTTCCGTCATCGCGTCCTATCCGCCAGCCTTGAGGGAGGAAACACTTGTAGGAGTTTGTCTGCATTCCCTTCAGGCGCGGGTAGTTCTGCTGCGCGTTAAGGAAGGCCTGCGTCCCCTCCGCCTCCTCATAGGTTGCCAGATATTCATCCCGAAGGCGGTTCTCCTCCACAAGCGCCATCACATTCTTCGAGACCTTATTTTTTGACCATCCGCGCACAGAGATTTTCGGCTCTGCGTCAGAGAGTAGCCCTTGCTCGTCCCACTCCACCTTCACCCACGGCGGGTTCCCGATCGTCAGGTCAAAGCCCCCGCGCCGCTCAAAGAGGTCGGCGTACTCCAGCTCCCAGTGGTGAAACTTGTACCGGTCCGCCAGCTCCCGCACGAGGCCGAGGCGCGGGTTGCGGTCGCACAGCTTGTCCACGTTCACGAAGCCGTGCTCGTCCTTCAGGTCCATCGCCAGCTGTCGGGCGTCCGGTTCCATCGCCTCGAAGAGCACCTGCTGCTCGCCGACGCCCGTCGTTTCGTAGAGGTCCCCCTCCAGAATCATCTGCAGGTCCATCAGCCACTCCTGGCGGGTGGGCACCGTGTCGTGCGCGTCAATCGGCCAGAACCAGAGGGCGCACCAGTAGTCCATCACCAGCTTCAGGCGGCGGTACGGGCTCGACATCCGCACGCCCTCCGAGTGCATCTCGGTGTGCCACTTGTCGTCCTTCCGCCGCGTGGTGGTGGGCGGGCGCATCGCGTCGGGCTCCGGCTGGCCCCAGATGTCGATGGGGTCGGTCGTCTGCTCGCGGATGCGGCGCTGCTGGCGCGTGTGCTTCTCCCAGAGGCCGTCGATGGCGTCGGAGAGGCGCTGGAGCGTCTCCAGGTCCTCCGCGTCGTAGCCGCTCTTCTGGTCGCGTCGCCACGAGCGCAGGCTCTTGATCTCCTCTTCGGCCAGGTCGCCGGGCCCGCCGCTGGTGGAGTAGTTGGCCATCTCGTAGTCCGGCAGCAGGAAGTGGTAGACGTGTCCCTCCGGTCGTTCCTCGCCCGGCTCCACGCGCTCAGGAGGCGTCTCCATCCAGGGCGGCTTGCCGCGCCCGCCGCTTTCTGCCAGGAGCGACGGCTCGTAGACCTGCCGCCGCGCCCCGATGAGCGAGTTGCCGGTGGTGAGCTGCATCCCAAACCACGGGACGAACGCCAGGCCGCCCTGCTCGTGCTCCGGGTCCTCGGGTTTTTGCTCGTAGATCGTATTCAGCCAGAGGGACACCTCCGCCAGCTCCGTAGCCACCGGGTTCAGGTCCACGCCGAAGACGTTGTTGTCGGCGAGGTGCATCTTCACCTTCTGCTTCTCGCGGCCGTACGCCTCGTGGGAGATGTAGTCGCCGGTCTCCTCCTGCTTCCGTTGCAGATAGGCCTCCGCGAGCTGGTCCACCGCCTCGTTGAGGAAGGCCCCGCTCCCCATCGCGGGCTCGCACACGGTGAGGTCCAGAATGTCGTCGGCGGGCATGTCGCCGGAGTCCTCCCCGATCAGCTCCTTCAGGGCGTACTTCACGAGGCAGTCGGTGAGCACCTCCGGGGTGTAGTAGGAGGCCGAGGCCTCCCGCTCCCGCCCGGCCAGGCGGTAGATGAAGGAGCCCTTTTCGTGTTTGAGCGGCGCCCCGTCATCGTCGAAGACGATTTCGTCCTCCGCGTAGCCCGCCAGCTCGTCCGCGCCCACGAAGTAGGCCACGTCCAGCGGGTCGCGGCGTTCACCCGCCGCCTTCACCTCGTAGAGGTCCTCCTCCGCAAAGAAGCCGGAGTAGGACAGGAGCGCCTCGTAGACGGCCCCGAGCTGGTTGATGCCGAGCGCCGCGTAGCTCACCCGCTCCCGGCGCGACCGGCGGTCGGGGTCGGAGAGCGACATGAGGCGGATGACTTTCTGCAGCACCTCGTTGCGAAACTTGACCTTGCTCAGGAGCGGGGTGCGCTCCGGGTCGAAGAGGTGCGAGCGCAGCGGCTCGATGCGGAAGGTGTTGTGCGTCGGGTCCGGCTCGTCCTCATCCCCAAAGTCCGCGGTGGTCTGCCCGTTCGTCCGGCGGGCCTGCCCGTTCGCCTCGACCTCGGGGTAGCCGTTAAAGATGAGCGAGAAGAGTTTGTCGACGGAGTGGTGGATGTAGTAGCCGTTCTTGGCCTCCTCGGTGGTCAGGGTCACCAGTTCCAGGTCGCGCAGGCGCTCCAGGCTGTAGCCCTTCAGGTACTCGTCGCTGTCCATCGGGGCGTAGCCCAGCTCCGGGCGCGCCTCGATGTAGAAGAGGAAGAGCAGCCGGTACATGTAGCGCAGGCACTCGGTGGTGAGCTGCTCCTCATCCAACTCGTCGTAGGTGGCCTCGTGGAGCACATCCTGGATGTACCGGATGGCCTCGTTGCCCAGGAGTTCGATGGACTCGCGGAGGGCGTACTTCAGGTCCTCCGAGACGGCGAAGGCGTGCTTGTGGGCGTTCTCGTCGAAGGTGTCGAGGAGGCTGAAGCCCTCGTCGGGGCAGGTGCTCTGGCGGTGGAGAAGCGACACCGTGGCCTTGAGCGTCTCCGGGTCCTTGCGGCCCAGGATCTCGTCGAGCTCGAAGCGCAGGAGCCGCTTCTGCGCCCACTTGTTGCGGTCGAGGAGGGCGACCTGGGTGGCGTTCACGATCAGAACGTAGCGCGGCGGCTCGTCGAGGGCGTAGAGGCCCTTCGTGATCAGCTCCGCGAGGGGCGTCTGGAGCGGTCGGTTCTCGGTGATCTCCTGCTGGGCGCGGGCCGTGTTCGGGTCGGCGTGCTCCGGGCGCAGCCCCTCAAACTGCTCGGGCTGGAGGGTCTGCTCCAGCGGATCCGCATCTTCTTCTCCTTCGGCGGGCGGGGCCTCCACCACGCACAGCTTGGGCGTGCCGTCCGGGCGGGTCACCTGCGCCAGCACCGGCAGCCAGCGGCCGTCGCGCAGCTTCTTGAGCATCGGCTGCCCGTCGTAGCCCAGCGTCTCCAGCAGGGGCGTCAGCAACTCGCGCTGCAGCTGGAGGCGGCGAGCCGCGCCCGTGGCGTCGAGCAGCTGGTTGCTCGTTTGAAAGTAGTCGCCACTTTGTCCGCCCAGCGCCTCGTGCGGAGGGCGGCGGTCGTCGCCAGACGCCGGCCGGGACTGCTCGGCCCAGTCGGCAAACGCGTCCTTCAGGTCCGTACCGAGGACTTCGCGGAGGTAGTAGGAGGTGTAGAATTCGTTTTCGTTCTGGATGCCCGTGAGGTCGAGGGCCATGGGACGTGAGAACGTGAAGCGTGAGGTGTGATGCGTGAGGTGCGTATTGCGTATTTCGTAGTGCGTACGGTGTAGGGATTGATCGGCAGAGTTCTATGAGCGAGTGGGGCGCGTCGAACAGCGGGAACGGATTCCATGTGGATGTGAGAATGTCCGCAGGATGCAGCACCGGTGCCATCGTGGCATCCCCCTGCCGAGGTGACCCGTCCCGGCCTTGAAAACGCAGGCGCCCGGACGGCGGCGAAGGCAACAGTGTAAAGTTGAGCGCTCAGGGCTTGAAGACCGTCGAACTTCTCGGATCCGAAGCCCCCGGCCTTGAAAAATCGGGGCCTCAGTCGATTTTTTCACAGCCTTGACCTTTTCGTCCATTTTGGGTCAAGCCAAAATGGACACCCCAACCAAGGGGCAAAGCACGTATCTTCGGTGCTACGGGCCATTCAGCCGGATTGAGAAGGCAAATGACAACCACTCCGGAATAAATGAATGTTGAGTTCCCTCATGATGATAAGCTGGGTGGATCAGTCGTGTGCGTAGTCTTCCAAAAGCACCGCCGTGTCGGGAAACCGGTCGGCGACGGTCGTGTCTCCCGTCCCAAGCGGAACGTCCAGTTCCTGTGCCAACGCGACGTACTCGCAGTCATAGGCAGAGTGGCCCGTCTCCTCAACCAGTTCGAGCACCGGTTGCGTTGGGACGGAATGCGTGCTCTCTCGCAGGTCGTCTTCTGCCATCTCGGCGTAGTCCAGCGCCTCCGCCAAAGTCATGTAGTCCCCGGCCAGATATCCCCGGAGCACATTTCGGAATTCGGACTTCTACACCCAGGGCGCGACCCAATCGTCGTCTTTTTCCCGAACGTCCCGGGCGAGCGACGCCCGGCCGACGTCCATTCGGATCCAGAAATAGCCGATCACATCGGTGTCAACGACAATCATGCCCGCCCCTTCCGTTTGGCGTCATTGACGATGTCGGGAAAGGTCTTCCCGATGCGGTCGTTGAGCTCCTCCGCCCGGGCGATGGCCTCCTCCGCGCTCATGCGGGAGGGCGTGAGGGCTCGCTCCAGAATCCGGATGGCCTCGCTGTTCATGCTGCGGCGGTGCCGCTCGGCGCGTTCCTTCAGCCGCTCGTGGATCTCGTCCGGCACGCGCTTTAGGGTCAGGTTTGGCATTGGGAGACGCTGGTTTCGAAGGGGTGTCCGTGTGGTGTCTCGTGGTACTGAAGCCCCACCCCTTCGTTTCTGCTTCACATTCGCGGCGCCTCCGAGCGCTCATCGGGACCGGCCCGTGAGCACCGCAATGACCTGGATGTAGGCCCGCTCTTCAATCGTCATCGTATTCTCGGCCCACTCGAAAAAGTCGTCGAAGATGCGCTCGATCTTCTGCCGCTCTTTTTTCTTTTTGGGCTCGATGATGGACGGCGGCCGGTCGCTGTCTGCGTACTTCCGCTCCAGTTGGCGCTCGTGCTCGTCCTGGAGCCGCTCTAAGTCCTGCAGGGTGTGGTTCAGCTTCTCGTTGAGGCGGTCGTTCGTCTCGTCCCGTAGCATGCCCATCCATTCGCGGGCGGCCTCGACCGCCGGGGGCACGAGGTCCTCCAGGGCTCCGAGGTCCACGTCCGGCACCGGGTTGGGCAGCCGCCGCGAGCCGAGCTCCGTCTCCTCCAGCACCTCCTCCAGCGGGAGGACCTTCGGCTCCATGTCTTTCCAGAAGCGCACGCCCACCCATTCGTTGACCACGGGTTGGCCCTTCCGGTTGGGCACGTTGCCCGAACAGAGCACAATCGTTTCCTCCTGCCCGAGGGGCGGAAGCGCGAGCACGGGGGCTTCGCTCCGTTGAAAGTTGGCCACCACCTTGTCGTCGGCCCACTTTGAAAGCGGGTGTAAGCGCCAGAGGTACTGGGTGCGGGGCCAGGCGCGTTCTTCCTTCCTCGCGTCTACGATGGCGTCCTGCACATCGTCCGGGTCGGCCGAGAGAAAGAAGACATCGTCCTCGGGCCAGGCCTCGTCGGGCAGGCGCTTAAAGCGCTCCGTGATCTCCTCCGACGCCGTGAGGCGCACCGTGTCGTCCTCCTCGTAAAGGTCGTAGTCGAGACCCGCCTCCTTGTGCTGGTTCAAATGCCGAAGCGCAGCGCCCAGGTACTCAAACTCGCTGTCGTAGAACGACGGCGGATCGACAACATCGTCTTCTCGCCCCGGCGTCTCGTCCTCCGCGTCGCCGCCGAGGAGCAGCTCCATCAGGTCGGTCTCGTCCTCCTCCAGGTCCTCGTCGAAGGCCTCCGCCGACTGTCCGGACTCGATGGCGTCGGCCGTGATCGTCTGCTCTTGGTCGATGTCGTAGACGCCCATCAGCGACGCCGGGTCATCGATGTTGGCCTCCGCCTGCTGCTCTTTCTCGATGAGCACCTCCAGGATGCGCAGGTCGCCGTGGATGGCCTCGTTTTTCGGCGTGGTGACCATGTAGCGGATCTGGGGCGCCTCGGTCTGTCCGTAGCGGTCGATGCGCCCGTTCCGCTGCTGGAACAGCATCAGCGACCACGGGATGTCGACGTGGATAAGGCGGTGGCAGAGGTGGTGCAGGTTGATGCCCTCGGCGGCAATGTCGGAGGCCAGAAGCAGGCGCACGTCCTCCTCGTCTTTGCCGAAGGCCTCCACGACCGCCTGCTGTTCCACGTCGGAGAGGCCGCCGTGCAGCATCTGGAGGGCGCCCTCGGGCAGGTCGAGGTCGTCTTGCAGGTGTTCTTCCAGGAACCGGAGGGTTTCGAGGCGCTCGCTGAAGAGGACGAGACGATCCTGTGGGTTCGTTCCGTCCCAATCCAGACCGGAGGGGCCCTTCAAGAGTTCAAGGAGCCGCTGGTATTTGCTGAATTCCCCAGGCCCGATGTTCCTCAGATCATCGGCGAGTCCCCGAAGCTGACGCAGGTCGTGCTGGTATGCCGGATCTTCTTCTGCTTCCAGCCGGTCGATGCGGTTTTCGACCGTCTCCAGGCAGGCGGCCGGGCTCGAAAACATCGCCTTCTCCAGCGTGGTGCGGAAGAGCATGTCCCCGCTCGTCTCCTCGTCGATCGCCGCAAACTCCAGGTTGGCGAGCGTATCGTAGACCGCTTCTTCCTGCTCGGTCGAGTCGGCCGCACAGATGCCGAGGTCGCGGTCGAGAAACGCACTGTCGACCTGGTCCTTGATGTCGCCCTTAAAGCGGCGGACGAACAGGCCGTCGATGTCGTCTCGTTCGTAGTCGGACGGGTTGGCGATGGCCGTGGGGTCCAGCATGTTCATGAGGCTCGCGAAGCTCTCCGGACTCCCGTCGTGCGGGGTGGCCGAGAGCATGATCATCGTGTCGCACCGGTTGGAGAGCTGGTCCACCAGCCGGTGCCGCTGCGACTCGTTGCCCCCCCGCCTGGCGGCGTTCTGGGCCTCGTCGACCACGACAATGTCCCAGTACGCGTCCTCAATGTAGGTTCGATACTCAGCCCCCCGCTTCAGGGTGTCGATCGAGATGATCGTCTTGTCGTAGTAGTAGAACGGATTTTGACCCGCCGGCATGCGCTGCCGGATGCGCTGGATGCCGCGGGAGTCGAGGCGCACGAGTGGAATCGTAAAGCGGCTCCACCACTCCTTCTGGAGCTGGGTCATCATGCTTTTGAGGGCCACCACGAGGATGCGCTTCCCGCGTCCGCGCTCCATGAGCTCGCTCATGAGGATGCCCGCCTCCATCGTCTTGCCCAATCCCGTCGCGTCGGCAATCAGGATGCGCGGGCGCGGTTGCTCCAGGGCCTGCAGCGCCGGCTTCCACTGGTAGGGAATCGGGTCGAGGGCCGCCCGGTGGCCCACGTGCAGCTTCTCGTCGGTCGGGGCTCGCTTGCGCAGCATGCTCTCCATGTAGAGCCGCGACTGCCGGAATCCCGGCGACTCGTCCTGCCGCAGGGCCGTCTCGGCGGGGTCGATCATTTCGAGGGTGTCTTCCTCCAGCTCGCGGATGAAGCGCGCCTCCTGATCCTCGACGAGTTCGGAGAGGCCGACGACGTCAAGCACCTGACCGCCATCGGAGGTGGGATCGGTGCGCTGGACGAGCCACTCGGCATCGCGGATGCGGACGCGGGCGCCGGGGGCGATGGTGGTTGCAGACATTTGCTGTTGCGCTGGAGATATGGGAAGCACTGTGGATTCCCCAAAAGAAACCATACAGAGATCAGAGTCAATCCAGAGCCGCAGGGGGACCCGTAACGACGAAGTTCAGATGTTCGGGCACGGCCTCCGAGAACTCGCCGACCTCAGGAGCGGGATCAGGTGCCCCATCCGGGAGGACAGCCCGGATTCGACGATCGGGCCTTTCTCGGAGCCCGCAGGCATTCGTCACCAGAAGACCCGGCTCGTCGTCGCGGAACGCATCGAAAGGGTCTCAGGAACTGGGGTCCCCTTCGGACGCTGCGCGATGTGGACGAGAATCTGATAGTGGCCGTGCCCCGCTCCGATTCGTGCCGCCCCTGCGCGCCCGCCCTGTGGGCCGACTTTTCTTTGCTCCGCACAACGCCTACGTTTGAAGCCCGTCCCCTTCCTGCCCATCCTCCGTTGGCCGCGCCTCAGCCTCTGTGCGCCCCATGCCCCTTCCGTCCACGTGGCCCGCCCTCAACCCCGCCCAACAGACCGCCGTCACGGCCTCGATGGAGCCCCAACTCGTGGTCGCCGGGCCGGGGACCGGCAAAACCCGCGTGCTCGTCTGTCGCGCCGCCTACCTCATCGAGCAGCAGGGCGTGACGCCCTCCCACCTCGTCCTCGTCACCTTCACGCGACGGGCCGCCCAACAGCTCACCGACCGGCTCACCACCCTCGTGGGGCCGGAGGCACAGCACGTCCGCGCCGGCACCCTCCACCACTTCTGCTACGAGACGCTCCGTGCGTATCCCGGCCGGGCCGAGCTGCCCGAGGACTTCATCGTGGTGGACGACACCGTCACGGACGCCTTCTGGCAGCGCTGGTACGAGGGCCACGAACGCTGGTGCGAGCAGCACTACCTGGGCAGCTACCGCCAGGTCAAAACCCGCGTCAGCCGCATCAAGCTCGGCATCGACCCGGTGTCGGGGCCGTTGACGGAGGGGCTGCGCCAGTACGACCAGATGCTGGCCGAACGGGGTGCCCTGGACTTTGACGACCTGCTCGTGAAGACGCGCGACGCGCTGCGGATGCACGACGACGTGCGGGCCGATCTCGTCGCGGACACCGACGCGGTGCTCGTCGACGAATTTCAGGACACCGATCCGGTGCAGTTCGACATTATCCGCCGCCTCGGCGACGCGGGCGTCCACCTCTACTGCGTGGCCGACGACGATCAGTCCGTCTACCGGTTTCGGGGGGCCCGCCCCGCCAACATTCGCCGCTACATCGAACGCTTCCACTGCACCGAAGCGCGCGGAACCCGTCACGTCCTAACGACGAACTACCGGTCGAACCGCTCCATCTACGCCGTGGCCGAGACGGTGCTGGAGGAGAACGAACGCCTCAAGGACCGCGGGGCCATCCGCACCTCCGACCCCGACACCACGGCCGTGCGCCTGGTTGGGTGCGACGATCGGGAGTCCGAGCGGGCCTTTGTCCTGCGCCAGCTCCGGGCCTGGATGGAGGACGGCGCGGCCCCCTCCTCGCTGGCCGTCCTCACCCGTTGGAACCAGCGCCTGCAGGCGCTCGAGCAGGACTGCCTGCGGGCGGGCATTGCCTGCGAAACGAGCCGCCGTGAAGCCCTTCTCGATACGCCCCCGGCGCGCAAGCTGCACGCGCTGCTGCGGGTGGTGGATGCGCGCCGCCGCGGCCGGTCGCTCAACGCGCCCATGGCGGAGCTTCTGGCCCAGCTGCTGCCGGAGGGGGCGCAGGCGCGCCTGCGCGAGTTTGGGGAGCGCACAATGCCGGACGCGGGGCTCTGGACGACCTTCCAGACCGTCGTGTCGAACGAGCGGGCGCGCCACAGCGCCGGGCTCTCGCAGGCCGCGGACCGGCTCGACCGCGCCTACGCGACCCTTACCAACCTGCTGCAAACGTGCGAAACGCCCGGCCTTACGATTGGCGCTTTTGCCCAGGATGCCCTCGACCAACTGGGCGACCCTTTGCAGCTGCTCCGCCGACACACGGAGACGCTCACAGATCCCCAGTCGGTCCCCTCGCTGCAGACGGCGGCGCGCCTCCTTGCACAGTGGCACGCTGCGCAGGAGGAGGCTGCCTCGCCGCCCCGCCTCCTCCTGCATCACCGCACGCCGCAGATCCCGCGGCTCTGGCGCCAGCTCGTCCGGCGCGCCTTCGGCCTGGAGACTGATCCCCCCGCCCCCCTGCCCGAAATGCAGGAGGCCCTCTTCGCCCGCCCCGCCGACGAGGGAATTCCCCCACTCGGCGCCGACGACGTGGTGCTCACGACCGACCTGGAGGCCCTCCTCCGCTGGGCCGAACGGTCCGGGGCGCTTCCCGATGCAAGCGCCCCTCCCCACATTCTGCTCCTCGCCCCCGAGGCCCCCCGCCCCTCCGACCAGCAGGAGCTGCTCGGGGACGCCCCCCACGCCGTGCACAGGGTGGATCCCAACGCTACGTTCCACAGCCCGTCCGTCCGCCTCTTCAAGCTGCTCCAGCTCGCCACCGGCCCCACCGCGGCGGCGCCACTCTTTCCCGAGTACGTGATGGTCGACCTCGAAGCGACGAGCACCGACCCGCACCGCTGCCGCGTGGCGGAAATCGGCGCCCTCAAAGTCCGCGACGGAGCGATTGTCGACCGGTTCTCTGAACTGGTGCGCCTGCCCGACGATCTGACGGACGACGAGCGGGCGGTCCTGCGTGATGTGTGCGGCCTGGATCCCGAGGCCGACTTCGACGACGCGCGGCCCGAGGCCGACGTCTGGACCGACTTCTGCGCGTTTGTCGACACGGCTCCCCTCGTGGCCCACAACGGCCAGCGCTACGACTTTCGCGTTCTCCGCCGTCTCGCCGATACGCACAGCGCCGACGCACGCTGGGCCACGACCTACGACCTCCTCCCCGCTGCCCACGAGCTTTTTCCCTCCCTGCGGCGCCACACCGCCGGCCACCTCCGCGAGCAGTTGTTGGACGACGATACGGACACGGCCCACCGCGCCCTGGCCGACTGCGAAGCCCAACAGCGCATCCTGGAACGGATGCAGGAGGAGCGGGCCCGCCAACACCGCCTTCTTGCCCACGAGCCCCTCCTTCCCCTCCTCGTGGCCGCCCTCACCTACGAATCCCCCGCCCCCGAGCGCCTTTCTGCCGATGCCCAGGCCTTCCTGCAGGTGGGGCACGCCTGGTCTCTGCGCGGCGCCTCGCCCGCCGACACAGACCTCCGCACCCTCCTCCCCCGCGCCCTCCCCGACCGCCTCCGCCACGATTCCCTCTACACGCTGATTGACGAAGACGCCCTCCTCACCCTCTCTGCGGGCCTCCAGCCCGGCCTCGCTCGTCGCCTCGACGCCCTCCTGGCTCCCTATGCCGAACGCCGCCTGCAGAGCGAGGCCCTCGACGACCTGCTGTCCCACCTCGCGCTCTGGGGCGACGCGTCGGCGCCGTCCGAACACGGGATCGTCACCCTCTCCACCTACCACAGTGCCAAAGGGCTCGAGTTTGAGCGGGTGGTCTGCATGGACGCCCACAACAATGCCTTCCCGCCCTTTTTTGCCCGCGACCCGGAGGAGCGCCGCGAGAGTCGCCGCCTGCTCTACGTGGGCATGACGCGGGCCGAACAGCACCTCGTGCTTACCTACCCCCGGCAGGAGCGCCGTCACCCCCGCCGCCCCACCTCGTTTCTCGACGCCGCCCCGGAAGGCCTCCTCCAGCCCATGGACGCCCCCGCATGCTAACGGCCTTATCGCTGACGGCCTTATCGCTGACAGCCCGATCAGTGCGCGGTCGTTACGATCTTTCCTGGACAGAAACGACCCGCAGGGGTCTGCCGTGGAGGTACAATCTTCTTCTTTCCATCGACCCCTTCCCGCGCGTGCCTGCCCCCGAGCCCACCACCGCCCCCGAGCGCGACGCCACCCTCCCTGGTCACAACCTGGACCACCTGCGCAGCGCCACGCCCTCTCGTGCCGAGCGCGCCTTTACGGTCCTGGCCGCCGTCTTCATCGGGGCTCTCGTCATCACCAATGCGATCGCCGGCAAGTTCTTCGTCCTCTTCGGCCAAGAGCTCTCCGCAGGCATCATTGCGTACCCGGTCACCTTCTTGGCCACGGACCTCATCTCGGAGATCTACGGCCGCAAACGAGCCAACTCCGTCGTCTTTGCCGGCTTCGTGGTGAGCGTGTTCATTACACTCGTGGTGTGGATTGCCAACGCCGCGCCTACCTATCAGCAGTCGCCCGTGGACGCCGAGTCGTTCAACATCGTCTTTGGGCTGCTCCCGGGCGTGGTCTTCGGCTCCATGATTGCGTACCTGGCCTCCCAGTTCGTGGATGTGCAAATTTTTGAGTTCTGGCGCCGCCTGACGGACGGCAAGTACATGTGGCTCCGCAACAACGGCTCGACGTTCTTCAGCCAGCTGGTGGACACGGTGATGGTGGTCACCATTGCGCTGGTGGTGTGGCCGCAGGTGGACGGCAACCCGGCGACGACGCCCCTCGGCTACGAAACGTGGGAGGGCATCGTCTTTGGCCAGTACCTCTTTAAGATCGGCATCGCGGCGCTGGATACGCCCCTCTTCTACGTGGCGACGCAGGGACTCACGACCTGGATCCAGGACGACCCCCGCATGGCGGAAGCCGATGGCGTGATGGAGTGACGAACTTCAGGCCGCTCCGGTGCGCATCCTCAGGAAGTCATCTCCGCTTCCGGCACGTCCACGAACGTGAGCCAGTCGTGTGGATCGTGCCCCTTCTCAACGACCTCGAAGAAGGCGTCCTGGATCTCTTTCGTAACGGGCCCGCGCGCGCCAGAGCCGATCGTGTAGTCGTCGACCGTGCGGATGGGCGTGACCTCCGCAGCCGTGCCGGTAAAGAAGAGCTCGTCGGCCGTGTAGAGCGCCTCCCGCGGAATTTTCGTTTCCTCCACCGCGTAGCCGCGCTCCTCGGCCAGCGCGATGATGGAGGCCCGCGTAATGCCGGGCAGGATGGACAGGCCCGTGGGCGCGGTGTACAAGGTGCCGTTTTTCACCACAAAGAGGTTTTCACCGCTGCCCTCGGCCACGTAGCCGTCGGTGCTCAGCATGATGCCCTCCATCTTGCCGTTCTTGAGGGCGTTCATCTTCACGAGGGAGGCGTTCAGGTAATTCCCGCCCGCTTTTGCCATCGCGGGGAAGGTGTTGGGCGCCATGCGGTTCCAGTTCGCCACCTCCACGTCGACGCCCTGTTCGAGGGCCTCTTCGCCCAAATACTCCCCCCACTCCCAAACCGCAATGAAGGTCTCTACCGGGTTGTCGAGGGGATTCACGCCCATCGGCCCCTTCCCGCGGAGCGCCACCGGCCGGATGTAACACTCACGCAGCCCGCTGCGCTCGATGGTGTCGACAACGGCCTGGTTCAGCTCGTCGAGGGCGTACGGAAGGTCCATCCGGTACACCTTGGCGGAGTCGAGGAGGCGCTGCATGTGCTCCTCCAGGCGAAAGACCGCCGGGCCCTCGTCGGTGTCGTAGCACCGGATGCCCTCGAAGACGGACGAGCCGTAGTGAATGACGTGGGAAAGGACGTGGATTTGGGCGTCGTCGTGGGCGACAAACTCGCCGTTGTGCCAGATGTCGGGCGCCATGGGGGGAGAGGGTCAACAGGAGGGGTGTGAATCAGCAACAGAAACGAGACGCCGGATGGAAAGATTCGGGCAGGGCCGATGGGGGCAGGCGGGACTCAGGAAAAAGACACCGGCCCCGGCCTGCCCGTGCGGCACCGCTGCACCCGAGTGCGCAGCCGCGGCGCTCGGCGGGCACGGGTGGCGGCCATGCGCCCAATGGTCCAGAGAATTTTGGCGGAGGCCTGGACGGTGCCGGAGAGGGTGCCCGTAATCTTCGACGGCCCGATGCCGCGGCGATACGACACCGGCACCTCGTCGGTGCGGAGCCCGGCCTCCCAGGCCTTGATCTGCATTTCGATGGTCCACCCGAACGTGTCGTCCTGCATGTCGAGGGCGCGCAGGTCGCAGAAGCGGATGGCGCGGAAGGGCCCGAGGTCGGTGTACGCGGCGCCCCAGATCTGGGCCATGAGCGTGCAGGCCAGTCGGTTGCCCACCCGCGCCTGCGGAAGGAGCGCGCCCGGCTCGGCCTCGCCCCGGAGGCGAGAGCCCACGACGAAGTCGGCCGCGTCCGCGGCGATGGGCTCCACGAGGCGGGGCATCTCGTCCGGGTGGTCGCTGTAGTCGCCGTCCAGGAAGACGACCACGTCGGGGTCTTTCGTCGTTGCGTACGCGAGGCCGCGGAGGCACGCAGCGCCGTAGCCGCGCTGCTCTTCGGTGACCACGGTGGCCCCGGCGGCGCGGGCCGTGGCCTCGGTTGCGTCGGTGGAGGCATTGTTGACGACCACCACCTCGTCGACCAGCCAGCCGGGAATGTCGCTGACGACCTGGCCGATGGCCCGGGATTCGTTGAAGGCGGGGATGAGCGCGAGGGTCGTCACAAGGGCGGGGTCAAACTACGCGAAGGGACAAGGCGTTGCACTGTTCAGGGTCGTCCGCCGGAGGCCGTCACGCCGCTGCCGGGGGGGCCGCCGTCGCCGCCTCCTCAATCGCGTCCTCGTCCAGCCGCAGGGTCGTCCAGTCGTCGAGCGGCTCGGCGCCGAGGGCGTCGTAGAACGCAATGGCCTCGTCGTTCCAGTCCAGCACGGCCAGGTCGATGCGGCGGCAGCCGCGCTCCTCTGCGATGCGGGCCACACGCCGGACGAGGGCTCCCCCGATGCCTTCCCCTCGGTACGTCGGCTTCACGAAGAGGTCCTCCAGATGAAGCCCCACGTTGGTCTGGAACGTGGAGTAGTTGTGGAAGAACAGCGCAAAGCCGACCGCGGTGCCGCGCTCCGTTTCGGCGAGGAGCGCCTCGCACCCCGTAAGGGCCTCCTCGGCCAGGTGCTGCTCCAGCAGCTCCACGCTGGGCTCGGCGCGGTCCATGAGCTGCTCGAAGGCGGCGAGCTCCAAAATCAGGTCCACAAGCGTCTTCGCGTCGTCGGGCGTCGCCGTGCGAATCGATACCATCGGTGAATCGTCCATCAGCTTGACAACCTTCCAACCGTCTCTCCTTCAACGCCCTACCGATACCGGCTCAGCGGATCGTCGTCGTCATCGTCGTTGAAGTCGTCCTCATCGTAGTCGCCCGGCACGCCGCCGTCGCCAATGGAGGAGAGCATCGAGCCCATGATGTCGTCGTAGGTTTGCCCGCCGTCCGCGACCTCCTTGCCGACGAGCGAGTGCTGGTGGAGCGCCTCGACGACAAACTCCATCCCGACCCGGGTTTCTGCGGCGGTCTCCGGCGAGAGGTGCTCTTCTACGAGCGCCTGGAGACCGTCGACGCGGCCCAGCGTGTCGGCGTAGGCCGTGTCACTCATGTCCTGGCCAAGGTCCACCGTGTGGCCCTGCGAGAACCAGTTGAGCACGTCTTTGTACTGGGGGCGGCCGTCCTCCTTGTCGCTGGGATTGGGGAAGTAGTCGTTGAAGCGAGCCCGCACGGCCCGCCCAATGAGCGTGAGGGCCACCTCCTCGGCGCCCTCCTGCTCCCCCTCGTAGACCAGCTCCACCTTCCCGGTAATGGCCGGCGCCACGTGCATCAGATCGCTGATGCGGACAGTCGTCTCGTCCTCGGCGTTGAGGAGCGCCCGCCGCTCGGCCGCGGAGATGAGCGCCTCCAGGGCCGCCCGCGTCACGCGGACCGAGACGCCGGAGGTCTGGTCGATGTACTCGCTCTCGCGGGCCTCAAACGCCACCTGTTCGATGATCTCCCGGAAGAACTGCGGGATGTGCACGTCCACCGCCGCCTCCCCGTCGGCCCGGTCCTGCCACGCCTCCTGGTCGGTGATGCTGATCCCCGTCTCGATCGTCTTCGGGTAGTGGGTCGTGATCTGGCTGTCGATGCGGTCCTTCAGCGGCGTCACCAGGTTGCCGCGGCTGGTGTAGTCCTCCGGGTTGGCGGAGAAGACCATCATCACGTCGAGCGGGAAGCGCACGTTGAACCCGCGGATCTGGATGTCTTGCTCCTCCATGATGTTGAAGAGGCCCACCTGAATGCGCGGCTGCAGGTCCGGCAGCTCGTTGATCGCAAAGATGCCGCGATTCGTGCGCGGGATGATGCCGAAGTGGATGACCTCCTCGTCGGCGTAGGTGAGCCGCTCGTTGGCGGCCTTGATGGGGTCGATGTCGCCGATGAGGTCGGCAATCGTGGTATCGGGCGTGGCCAGCTTTTCCCCGTAGCGCGCCTCCCGCGGGAGCCACTCGATGGGCGTGTCGTCGCCGTGCTTTTCGACAATTTCGCGCCCCTGCGTGGTGACGGGATGGAACGGGTCTTCGTTGAGGGGCGTGTCCGCAATGACCGGGATGTGGTCGTCGAGCAGGCGTGGCAGCATGCGGATGAGGCGGCTCTTGGCCTGTCCGCGCAGCCCCAGCAGGATGATGTCGTGCTTGGCCAGGATGGCGTTTTGGAGCTGGGGAATGACGGTCTGTTCGTAGCCGAGGATGCCGGGAAAAATGTCTTCGCCGGCACGGAGCTTTGCCATCAGATTGGCCCGCATCTCGTCTTTAACGGAGCGGACTTGGTAGTCGGCATCTTTCAGTGCGCCGAGTGTGGAGAGGTCGGTGAGGGCCATGGCAGCGGGGAGCGCGTGCAGAAGAGCAGCAACCAGTACAAAAGGCGGGGATGGCACCGCATCCCCCCCGCTGCTGTTCCTCCCTGCGGCAGGGGCGCCGCCGGAGAATCTGCCCCAATCCTGTAATCAACGCCTGCCGCGGCTTCCGCGCCTCCGGCCCCCCGATCGGCGACAAGCTGGGCTTTTCGGCGTTTCTTTTGCGAACGTGGGACACCAGATGCGTCGGCGTTCGTGGAAGGGGCTGTACATTTGACCCGCAACAGTACGGGACGAAACAGATCGGTCTGGCCGGGGCCGCGCTCGTCGACGTCCGGGCGCGTTCGTTCGTCCCTGCCAGCGCGCTCTCGTCCAGGACGCTCTCGTCCAGGGCGCTTCCGTCATTCCGAGCGCCGTTTTCATGGGCTTGTTCGGGGCGCCGTGAGGCAATATCTTCCCCCCTCGTGTCCTCTTCCCGTCGCTCATCTCGTCACCCCTTCTCCTTTTTCTTCATACCACCATGTTCTCCCACGTGCGTCCTGCAGTTGTCCTCCTACTTCTTGTCGGCCTCGGTGCAGTGCCGCTCACAGCCCAGGCACAGCGTGCGCCCGGAGCCGTCGGCCTCGGCGTGCAGGCCGGGGAGCCCTCAGGGGTGAGCCTCAAGTTTTACACCCCGGAGGGCCAGCCCGCCTACGACGTCCTGGCAGCCTGGAGCTTCGACAACTTCGTCTTTCTCAACGGCCGCGTTCTGTTTGCGCAGCCGCTTCGGGTCGACGAGGTGGAGGACACTGTGGAGCAGCCGGTGCAGTGGTTCATCGGGCCGGGGGCGTACGTCGGCGTCTACGACGACGGCGGATCGGAGGCCGGCCTTGGGGTGAGTGGCACGGTGGGGATCGACATTCTGCTGGCGGAGCACTTTGAGCTGTACCTGCAGGTCACCCCTCGCTTTGAGCTGGTGCGCGAGACGGAGCCGGACATTGGTGGCGGCCTGGGCCTGCGCTACTACCTTTGAGCGGTGGAGCCGGGCGTGCGGAGCGACGCGCGCTCGCCCTTCGCCCCGCGTGCCCTACTCGGGCTGCCAGCGAAACACCTCCAGGCGCGGCGCCGGCGACCGAAGCGTGATCGCAAACCGGTAGCCCTCCGCGGTGCGGTGAACATCGAGGTCGAGCGGGTAGAAGTTGGGGCGCGTGCTCTCGCGCGGCTCCACGAGGCGGCGCTGCAACCGCCCGCGACGGTCGTACGCATCGATCTGGACCCATCCGGGCCGTAGGTTGAGCACGAACAGCGTATCGCCCGCGGGGGCGGCCGCGGGAGTGAGGAGCGGGGCCTCCGTGACCTCGCCCTGCCCGAAGGCGTAGCTGCGCTCCAGCATGGGCGAGTCGAACCCGACCAGCGCGAGGCTGTCCGGCGCAGTGCCGTCATGGAAGGCCGGGGGCAGAACGTCCACCACGGGCCGAAAGCCCGACAGACTGACGAGCGTATCGTCCCACGCCCGCAGGAAGCCGGCATAGCGCCAGTACGGCCCCCGAAGCGGCGCCCGCGCCGTCGGCATTCCGTCCGCGTCCAGCCGCGCAATGAACGACTCCGTGTCTTGCCCCAGCACCTTCGCGTAGAGCGACGTGTCCGTGGCCAGCATGTAGACGAGGGTTTCGGCGGCGGGGCGCTCGTAGAAGACGGAGCGGGCGGCCACGCGCGCTCCGTCCACGACGAAGTCGATGCGGTTGGAGCCGGCATTGAACACAACGAGCGTGTCGCCCCGCGTTCCGATGAGGTAGGGCGTCTGGAATCCCTGCCCCGCCGTCTCCCCGCGCAGGCGCCCCTGCGGCCCGAAGTGGACCAGGCTGTTGCGCTCCACATCGCTCACGGCCAGACGGCCCTTGGGCCCGAAGCGAACGGTGCGCGGGTGCTTGAGGGGATGCGCCTGCGTGCCGGTGGTGGCCCAGAGGGAGTCGAGGGTGTCGGCCGGGGTCTGCTGCGCCACGCGCCGGGAGAGCGAATCGCTGGGGTACAGGGCCTCGTTGGCCTGCGGCTGGCAGCTGTAGGGCAGGCACCCAGGGAGGGCGAGCAGCAGTGCCAGAAATACGAGCCATTGCCCTCGCAGGCAGCCCGGGATGGTCATGGGTCGACGGAACGGAGAAAAGAAACACGCAGGCGACCGGACGGCGGTGGGCAGGTCCGTAGCGCCGTTGAACGCGCAACCGAGCAAACGTTTCGGGGACGCGGGCGGTACTCCCCATCACGTGCAGGTGCACTTCATAGAACGCACCGAATCTCCGTCCGCCCGCCCGCATCTGATGAAGTCCGTTCCGCCCCTGTGCTCCTTGCCGGGGCGGCCCTCAGGCACGCCTTGTCCCGTCTTGTCCCAATGACTGATCGTTCGGCGTTTCCAGTTCCCAGCCGCCTGGAGGGAGGGCTCATCGTGGCCTTTTGGGCCGTGGTGGTGCTGCTTTCAGTGGGGCAGAGCGTCCTGGGCGATGCCTCCGCGGAGGTGCACTGGGGGCGCACGGCGGCCGAGCTGGTGGAGTACAGCCTGTGGGCACTGTGCACGCCGCTGGTGTTCTGGTTCGCCGAAACGTGCCCGGTGGTGGCCCCCACCGATACGGAGCGCGCCACCATGCTCCGCCACGGCCTCCTGCACACCGCCATGGCACTGACGGCCGCCATTGCCGTCGACCTCACCGAAGACGCCGTGTCGGCGGGCCTTGGCGGACGCTCTGCAGGCCTCGTACAGGCGCTGAGTCGCTTCTGGTTTACCGACGAGTTGGCGGTGTATCTCGTGATCCTCATGGCCGGCTTTGCCCGCAGCTATTACTTCCAGCAGAAGGCCCGCCAGGAAGAGGCACGGCGCCTGGAGGCGCAGACCGAGGCGCTGGAGGCGCAGCTCACGGAGGCGCGCCTGGAAGCCCTCCGCATGCAACTCAACCCGCACTTTCTGTTTAATACCCTCCACGCCATCAGCACGCTCGTGGACCGCGACCCGGGCGGGGTGCGCCGCATGATTGCGCGCCTGAGTGAGCTGCTGCGCCACGTGCTGGACGAGGAGGCGCCCCAGGAGGTGCCCCTTTCGGAGGAGCTCGCCTTTCTGGACGACTACTTTGAGATCCAGTCGATCCGGTTTCAGGGGCGGCTCGATACGGCGGTGGACGTGCCCCCATCGCTGGGCGACGCGCAGGTGCCCAACCTCATTTTGCAGCCCCTCGTGGAAAATGCGATCCGGCACGGGGCCAGCCAGGTGCGCGGCGTGGGACGCATTGCGGTGCGGGCCCACCGAGACGACGAGGCGCTGGTGCTGTGGGTGGCGGACAATGGGCCGGGCCTTCCGGCGGCGCAGGAGGACGGGCTGGGACTGCGCAATGTGCGGGCGCGACTGTCTGAGCTCTACGGCGACCACCAGTCGCTCACCCTGGAGTCGTTGGACGACGGTACGCGCGCGGTCCTCCGCATTCCCTACCACACAAGCACAGATCTGTATACCGCCCCCGGAGCCGCGTCGTCGGCGCCATCGATTCCTCGCTGACTCTTCGGCGCTTCAGTCCTGTTCCCCCTTCCTGCCCATGCCTGATCGTGCTTCTCCCCTGCGCGCCCTGATCGTAGACGATGAGCCGCTCGCTCGCGAGCGGCTGCGCGAACTGCTGGCCGACGCGGACGACGTGTCGGTCGTGGGCACTGCCGTCGACGGCCCGGCGGCGGTCGACGCCCTCCGCGAGCACGCCCCGGACCTCGTCTTTCTGGATGTACAGATGCCTGGCATGAGCGGCATTGATGTCATCGAGACGATTGGGCAGGCTCAGATGCCGGTCACGATCTTCGTAACGGCGTATGACCAGTACGCCATCAAGGCCTTCGACCTTGCAGCAGTGGACTACCTCCTCAAACCTTTCGACGATGAGCGCTTCGACGAAGCCCTCCGCCGTGCCCGCGAGCACATTGCCAACCGGGATGAGGACGCCATTTCCGAACGACTGCTTCACCTGCTCCACGAGCGCGACCCGTCGCTGCTGGAGGAGACGGAGGCGCGCGACGAGCCGTACCTGGAGCGCATTGCCGTGCAGGGCCGCGGCAAGGCCCGCATTGTCCCCGTTGACGCCCTCACGCACATCACCGCCGACGGCTCCTACGCCGAACTCCACACCGGCGAGAATACCTACGTCATCCGCGAGCGCATGAAGACGCTCGCCGCTCGCCTCGATCCCACGACGTTCATGCGGGTGCACCGCTCGGCCATCGTCCGGCTCGATGAGATTGAACTGATCCTGCGCGGGGGCGGGGGCAACTATGCCGTGCGCCTCCGCGACGGTACCCGCCTCAGCGTGAGCCGCAGCCGCATTGACGAGCTGCAGGAGCGCCTCGGCGTGGATGTGCTTCAGCGCGACGACGTGTAGCGGCCACCGCGGAGGCCCCCGGCACCGGCCTCTCCACATAGCCCCAGCCCCTTGGTGCCCGCCCTTTGGGGCCAGCCCCCTCGTCTCACGCCCGGCTGCCATGCCGTTCCAGGATTACGTCGGCCTGCGCCTGAATCTCGGGGCGCTGCCGGTACTCGTGGAGGGTATCTTGGGCGTGGTGGTAGGCCTCGTTGTGGTCCACGATACGCTCCGGGTAGTCCTCGCCGATCACGCATCCGGCGGCTTGTTGTTCGATCGGCGACATCTTCCAGGGCGCATGGACGTAGGCGGTGGTCTGGAGGTGGGACAACTCGGGCACCCATCGGCGGATGAAGGTGCCGTCGGGGTCGTGCTCTTTGCCCTGCTTGATGGGGTTGTAGATGCGCACACGGTTGATGCCGGTGGTGCCGGACTGCATTTGCACCTGGGGATAATGGATCCCGGGCACGTAGTCGGCCATCAGGCCGCCGTAGGTCGGCGCAAAGCGACGCCAGTCCAGCCAGCAGTCGTAGGCCGCAAACGAGCAGAGCATCGCCCGCATGCGAAAGTTGAGCCAGCCCGTGGTCCGCAGGCACCGCATGCAGGCGTCGACCATGGGGAAGCCGGTGTGCCCGTACAGCCAGGCCTCGTAGCGCGCCGGGTCCCAGTCTTCGGCGCGCAGGTCGTCGAATCCTGGGATGTAGCTCTCGTGTTCGATGCGGGGTGCATCTTCCAGCTTTTGCGTGAAGTGGCTGTGCCAGTGGAGGCGGCTGTCGAAGCTCTCGAGGGCTTTGCGTCGGGCCGCGGCCGCCTGGCCCCGCAGCCCGCGCAGCTCCGTCTGCCGCTGCCGCACCTCGTAGACCACGCGCCGCAGGCTGATGGTGCCGTAGGCCAGGTGCACCGACAGGCGCGAGCATTCGGTTTGGGCAGGCTCCGGCTTCGACATGGCCCGCCGGTAGGTCTGCCCCCGCTCATACAAAAACGAGCGGAGGGTGCGGTGGGCTTCCGCCTCCCCAATCTGCTGGAGGGCGGCGGTGGACGGCCGGAGCCCAAGGTCGGCGTGGGACGGCAGGGGGCCGGGATCGATGCCATCGACCGGTGTCAATGCGTCGGGCGGATGCACGAGCGGCCGGTCCATGAATGCCTCCCATCGTTTCGCCCAGTTGTCCCGATCGTGCGGCCCGCGGATCACCCCTCGGCTCGGGATTTCCGTGAACGGCACCCCGCGCGCCCCCGCCCATGCGCGCACCCGCCGATCGCGCTCAAACGTGCGCCCGTTGCCCGTTTCCTCGTGCGCCCAGAGACGGAGCGGCCCTACTTGTTCTCGAATCGACTCCAGCACAGCCGGCATTTCGCCACAGCGCACCACCAGGGGCTGCCCCCGCTTTGCCAGACGGGCCCGCAACTCCACGAGCGCCTCTCGAATCAGGGTCCACCGCCGCGGCAAATAATCGTCGTCCGCCGCAATGGAGGGCTCCGCAACGTACAGGGGCAGGACCGGCCCCCGCTCCGCCGCGGTGGCGAGGGGACGGTGGTCTCCCACGCGGAGATCCCGCTTGTACCAGATGACCTGAGTGTGAGCCGACATGCGTGAGTGGTGTATTTGGGAACAGCACCCTGACGTACTGCAGTCCGGCGTCACCGATTCGGGCACATCGTTTCGGTCTTGCAAGGTCGCGGGGCTGCCGGAGGCACAGTCCGCCGTGCCTCCGCCCGAGAGAACCCGGCCTCATCTGCTGGGCCTCCGGTGAGCATTACGCGGGGCGCGCGATGGTGGCCGAGTACACGCCCGCCAGCCCCACGCGTCGGTGCGCTTCCTTCTCGTACTCTGCCGCTGCGAGCATCGGCTCCAGGCGGCAGAGGAAGTCGGACACGAACAGTTGGGCCAGCGGATTGAGGGCCCGACGGAGCCAGGACGGCTGCGTTCCCACGGGCACAAACTTGTCGTAGATGGACACCCGTCCCCCCGGTGCAAGCACACGCGCGGTTTCGCGCAGGGCCGCCACAGGCGCCGCAACGACCGAGAGAAAGGAGTGCAGCAGCACAAGGTCGAACGCGTTCTGCCCGAACGGCAGCGCCCGCGCATCGGCCACCCGCGCCCGCTCCGTCATCCCCCGTGCCGCGGCGCGGCGGCGGGCACGGCGCACCATCGAAGGGACCGCATCTACCAGCGTCACCGGGGTCTCCACCGGGAGATGCCTTACGTCCAGCCCCGTGCCGCACCCCAGCACCAGGGTCCGTTCGGATGGCCGCGGGGCCAGCGCCTCCATCGCCTCCCTCCGGCCCGGCTCCAGCGGCCACGCCAGCCAGTCGTACACCGGCGCATAGGCCCGGTAGCGAGCCCGATTCCACCACGAGGGCACCTTGTTCGGACGCATCGCTGTTGCCTGGGGCTGACGACAAGACAAAAAGCCGGGCACGCAGCTGTTAACGGACGGGCCACACCAGGAGACGTGCCCCTGAAGCCCCCAACTCTCAACGAGACGTTACGTTTTCGACATCGTCGGAACGTTCCCGGGAATCCTTGCGAAAGCCCTTCCGAGAGACTTCACATTTTCCCATTTTCTGATCCGCCCTCCCCGTCTCATGGACCACCGCGAGCAACTGGTAGACACCCGCGTGAAAGACGTACTGCGCACCAAAGGCACCCTCCAAACAGACGCAGACGTCCTCAGCGCGTCCCCCACGACCATCGTGTACGACTGTATCGATCGCATGGCGTCCAACGACTTCGGGTCCATTCTCGTGATGGACGACGGCGATATTGCGGGCATCTTCACCGAGCGGGACTACATGCGCAATCTCGCGCTGGAGGGCCGGCGTTCGCAAGAGACCGAGGTCGGAGAAGTGATGACGCAGGACGTGGTTACGGTTACGCCGGACACACACCTTGAAGAATGCCTCGACCTGATGACGGACATCGAGTGTCGTCACCTTCCGGTCGTCGACGCGGACGGGAGGCTCACAGACATCATTTCCATGCGCGACTGCACCCGGCAGATCTCCGAGGCCGCGAAGTCGGAAGCCCTCCAGCTCCGCAACTTTATCACGGGCACCTATCCGGTCTGATGCACCCGCCGGCCTGAACGCGGTTGGAGGCTCCTGTGGGCACCGACGACGAACTTTTGCCCCCTCTCCTGGAAAGAACGAAAGACCGGGGATGGGTGCCCAGGACGCGGAGCCGTGGCGGCGCCCCCCTACAGCCCCGCACAAGGGGAATGCGGTCTCTGTTTTCACCCCGTTCCGCGGTTTCTCCTCCCGTGGCACGGATGTTGAGACCACTGCAGAAGGACTTGTCGTACATCCTTCTGCTTTGCGCACAGCCCCCCGCCACACGTGCCCGACTGTTCGTTTTTGTCTCGAGGCCTCAGCCGGTGGATTCTTGGGGTCGCCCTCCTCTGGCTCTCGTCGGCCGACGTCCAGGCCCAATCTCCGCGTCCCTACGCCCCGTTCTTCGGCGCCGTCGGTGGGGGGCTCTCGGACTATACGGGCGACTTTCCGGCCCAAAATGTGGGCCACCCGTTGGATTTTCAGGAATTCATTCGGGGACACGGGCCTCCCCTGGCGGCCACCGCGGAGATTGGCTATCGACCCACCCCTGACTGGGCGGTTGTCCTCGGGGTTCAGGCGGGCAACTACCCGATCGCCGGGTACGGAGGGCGAGGGGGACTCAAAGACTCCGACCGGTACACCCTTTCTCTGCTGGGGCGGTATGCCATTGGGCCCGATCACTGGCCCGTCCATCCGTACCTCGATGCGGGTGTCAACGTAACCTTTGCTGGATTGAAACCCGGATACGGGCCCAGTGTGGGTGGCGGTGTGGAACTGCCCATCGGCCCCCGGCTCTCCCTGTTCGCTGAGTCGCGCGTCCACTTCACCGCTCCGGACGTGGCCGTCGACGGAAGCCGACGCACGCCAAACGGAAGCTCCACCGGCCCCGTCGATGCTCTCAGCCAGCTGCTGGGGGTGGGCCTGCGCTTCGGGTTTGGGGGCGGAGGCCGTAGCACGACTGCGTCTGCCCCCGACGCCACGCGCCCGCCGCCCCCTCGTCGCCCCAGTGCCCCCACCGTGCCCGACACAGCCCGGCGGGCCGCTGAAGTCCGGATTCCCAGCGGCACCTTCATCATGGGCCTTACCGACGAGGACCCCCTCGCACTCCAGGGCGCGGGCCGCGCACGCGTGACCGTCAGTGCCTTTTTCCTCGACGCGTACGAGGTCTCCAACGCGGACTATCGTCGCTACCTGCGCACGCTGTCCCCAGACGCCCGCGCAGAGCACCTCCCCGACTCGTCGGCCTTCGCGGCGGCTCGGACGCAAGACACCTGGCGTGCCTACTTTCGCAGCGAGCACTACGCGGACTACCCGGTGGTGGCGGTCACGTGGGCGGACGCCCGCGCCTACTGCCAGGCCCGGGGCAAGCGCTTGCCTACAGAGGCCGAATGGGAGCACGCGGCCCGCGCCGGGCACATCGGGCGCGTCTATCCCTGGGGCGGCCTCCGCACGCAGGACCCAACCGGGCGCTACCGTGCCAACTTCAAGCCAAGCGAAGGCTACGCCATCGACGGCTATGCCTTTACTGCTCCGGTGGACACCCTCCGCCAAAACCGCTGGGGCCTCTACCACGTGGCGGGCAATGTCGCCGAATGGACTCGCGACGCCTACACGCCGCTCTACAGCACGCTCTCTGATTTCAACCCGCACCACGATGCCCCCGACGCCCCCCGGCGCGTGGTGCGGGGTGGGGCCTGGAACTCGCGCGCCGCCTTCATCGGGGTGGGCATGCGAGACGCCCGTCTCAAGTCGCAAGCCTCGGTGGATGTCGGGTTCCGGTGTGCCCGAGACCTGGCAGCAACGGCCCCGGAGCGCTCCGGTTTGGGAGAGGCGCCGGCCTCTCGCGACGCTCCCTGAGGCCCTCTCGTCACGCCCCCTCCGGAGCCCACTGTGCGCCCTCGCCTTTGCACGGCTGCGCCCCGGGGCCTGCAGCGCCCCTTCGCCCACCCGCGTCCCCCCTATGCCCCCGTCCCCGTTGCCAACGAATTACACGCTCGAACGACGATGGTCGCTCACTCACTTCTTGATCGGCCTCTTCGGGGCCACCGCCATCCTCGGGGTGATGGCCAAAATTTTTGCCTTCAACACCGAGCTCTTCGGGGTCGTCATCACCTGGAAACCGGTCGTGCTGGTGGGCTTTCTGGGCGAGGCCCTTGTCTTCATCCTGATGGGCCTGACGCGAGAGATGCGCTACGTTCCGGCCGCGGATGACGCGACCGACAACGCGTCCCCGGCTTCGGAGCGGCCTCCCCCCGCCTCTCCCCCCACGGCGGAGGTCCGTCGCGAATCCGAGCGCCTGGCCCAGACCCTCCAAACTGCGCGCAAAGAACTGTCCGACGAACTCACGGACACCCATCGTGCCCTGGCTGCACTCCGCACGCAAATTGCGCGGACGGCCGCTCGCCTCGAGCGCTTCAATGCCCCCGCCCGGGAGAATGCCTCCGCCCGGGAACCCGCCCCCGTCCCCGAGACCGACACGTCCACGCCCTCTTCGTCTGCCCCCTCCAAGTGACCGCCCTCCGTGACTACCACCAAGGAGCTCCGTTATTACGTCATGCTGGCGTTGTATTTCCCCATCCTGCTCTACTCCGTGAGCACATTCGAGGTGGATGAGGACGCCTACGCGGTAAAGCAATACCGAGGCGTGGCGGTGGGGGCCCCGTCTGTGGTGGTGGGCCAACGCTTCAGCGCCCGCGCCTTTCTGGCAGCCGAGCGCCTCACAACGGCACAGGCGCAAGCGCCGGATGGAATGCAGCCGACGCTTGTCGCAAATCCGCCCCTCACGGCCCAGGGCGACTCGCTCCTCGTTCTCCCAACCGACACCCTTCTCGCCCCCGGCGAGGATCGAACGCGGGTCTCGTACAGCGCCTATTTCGAGGCCCCCCGGCTCGGCGGCACCTCTCAGCGGATTCCCCTCTCTGGATCGGTAACGGTGCGGCGACCCGAGATTGTGGCCCGGACGGAAACAGCCCGTGCCCTGTACCGGCGCACCCGGAACCGCGTCCGCCTCTCGGTGCCGGGCCTCCCAGAACGAGCCCTGCGCGTGGTGGGGCCCACTGGGAGCACAGACGGAACCACCCTATCCCTCAGCCCCACGGGCTCCCGCACACGCATCCGCGTCTTCCTAAAACGCCCCAACACCACCGACCTCCTCCTCGGCACACGGACGTTTCCGGTCATCAGTCCTCCGCGCCCCGAAATCCGCGTGAGGTCAGCCCAGGGCGCGATTGCCAGCGGGGCCCCTCTCTCCCGGCGACGCGCGGTCCTGCACTTTCAGGTGGCGCCGGACCGGGCGTTCCTGCGCCGACACCCGAATGACGCCCAGTATGTGGTAAAGCGCGCCACCGTGTACCTGCGCCGCGGAGACATGGCCAGCGAATCGCTCGGAACGTTCTCTCTCGACGATGGACGCCTGGTGCTGACCGATGCGCTCCGCACCGCGCGGGCCGGCGACCAAATCGTGGTCCGCCTCCAGGACATCGCTCGTCTCACCCACCGCGGGCAGCGCGTGGAGGTCGCTCTCCGAGAAACCAGCCGCACGTTCGGGTTCGTGCTGTCGTGACCGCTCCTCCCTCCGATCCTGCCCCCGTGCCCCTCCCGCCCCCAACCGCCAATCGTCCCATGCATTTCCGTCCCCCACTGGTGGTCGCCTTCGTCCGCTGCCTCCTTCTCGGTAGCATGGTCGTGCTGCTGCTTGCGCCGGAGGCCCGCGGGCAGGCGGCGTGGCAGCGTACGGTCACGCTGATCGTTCCCGTCGAGCGGGACGGCGCTCCCGCGGCCCTCGCCGACTCCGTCGTCGCGCTCGCAGAGGCCCAGGCCGTGTCGCTCCGCCGCAGCCCGTCGGCCGCGCCGTCGTCCCTCCCCGCCCTCCGTGACGCGCTGGCCGCCGAGGGCCTGTCCGTACGCAGCGCCACGCACGTCTTCCTGACCTACCGGTTCGTCTTGCGTGCCGGCACGCTCCACCGCCGCCCCCTCCACGCCCACTTTATCTACCGCCCGCCCCAGTCGCAACGCCGAGACCGCTCTGTGCTCTACGTGAACCTTACCGAGGATCCTGTTCCGAACGCACTCCTCGTGGAGCGCGGCCTCCGGTCCGCCCGCAATGAGGCCATGTACCACCCGTTCAGGGAGCAGATCTCGTTTTCTGCCCTGCACCACACCGGAACGGTTGTGAAGGTGGGGACACGGGTGATTCGCGACTCCGCAGAGGCAACGGCCGTCGAGCAACGGATCTTGGCCACCCTGCGCTCGCTCGCGTATCGGTGACGCAGATCTGTGCGCACTGTGCGCCCCGGAACTCATGCTGGGCCCTGGGAATGTGTCTCGTGTCTCCGATGCTCTGCACATCTCCCGCTCCCCCGATGCGCCCCCCACTTGCCGACCTGTTGGTTCTGGAACTGGCTTCTGTCCTCGCCGGCCCCAGCGTGGGGCAATTTTTTGCCGAGCTGGGCGCGACGGTGATCAAGGTCGAAAACCCGCGGACGAAGGGCGACGTGACGCGCCGGTGGCGCGCGCCCCACGGGGCTGATGCCGAGGAGAGCGACGACCGATCCGCGTACTTCTGCTGCTGCAATTCGGGCAAACACTCCATCGCGCTCGACCTGTCGACCGAGGCGGGGCAGGACGTGCTCCACGCGCTGGCCGCAGAGGCCGACGTGGTGCTGGCCAGCTACCGCCCCGGCAGTGCCGAGGCGCTGGGGGCCGACTACGAGACGCTATCGGCCGTGAATCCGGGGTTGATTTATGGCCACGTGACCGGCTACGGGCCGGACCGGGCGCGGGCGGGGTACGACGCCGTCATCCAGGCCGAGAGCGGCTTTATGCACATGAACGGCGCCGCCGACGGCCCGCCCACGAAGCTGCCGGTGGCACTGATGGACGTGCTGGCCGCGCACCAGCTCAAAGAGGGGCTGCTGGTGGCACTCTTGAACCGCGAACGCGGCGGCGACGGATCGTACGTGCCGGTCTCCCTCTTCCAGGCCGCCGTGAGCGGGCTCGTCAACCAGGCCACCAACTGGCTCGTGGCCGGACACAGCCCACAACGAATGGGATCGGCCCACCCCAACATTGCGCCGTACGGCACGCCCTACACCACTGCCGACGACGAGTCGATTGTCCTCGCCGTGGGCACCGACCGCCAGTATGCGGCGCTGTGCGAGATTCTTGAACGCCCAGATCTGGCCGAGGCCCCACGGTTCGCGACGAATGCCGACCGGGTTGCGCACCGCGACGCGCTCACCCGCGCACTGGAGGCGTGCGTCGGGCAGTTCCAGAGCGATGCTCTCCTTACGGCCCTGCACGAGGCGAACGTGCCCGCCGGCCTCGTCCGCGATGTGCCCGCGGTCTTCGACCAGCCCGCGGCCCAGGCCATGGTTCTCGACGCAGAAAACGATCCGTCGAGCCTCCGACAAGCTGCCTTTCCGCATCCGAACGGTGCCTCTCCCTCCCTCGCCCCACCCCCGCACTACGCCGAGCATACCACGACGGTCCTCCGAGAGCGGCTCGGCTGGTCCCCCGAGCGGATCGCCGCACTGGCGAAAGAAAACGCAATCGTCCGGTAACGCGTTGGACGTCCTCGCTTACAGCAGCCCTCAGAGGACGCTCGGCCTTCGATCCTCTACCGGTTTGGCTCCCAGGTGCGGGTCTGGTCGAAAATGTACGTCGCCAGCTGATCGATCGCCACGCGGTCTTGCTCCATTGTGTCGCGGTCGCGAACGGTCACCGTCTCGTCGTCCAGCGTATCGAAGTCGACGGTGATGCAGAAGGGCGTGCCCGCCTCATCCTGACGGCGGTAGCGCTTGCCCATCGAGCCGCGGTCGTCGTAGCGGACGTTGAAGTGCTGGTTGAGGTCGTCCTCGATGTCGCGGGCAATGTCGGGCAGGCCCTCCTTGTCCGTGAGCGGGAAGATGCCGGCGCGGACGGGCGCCACCTCCGGGTGGAACTGGAGCACCGAGCGCGTGTCGCCCTTTACCTCCTCCTCGTAGTAGGCATCGCAGAGGAGCATGAAGAGCGTCCGGTCGAGGCCCGTGGAGGTTTCCACCACGTACGGCGTGTAGCGCTCCTCCTCCCACGGATCGTAGTACGACATCTTCTTGCCCGAGTACTCCTCGTGGCGGCTCAGGTCGTAGTCGGTCCGTGAGTGGATGCCTTCGAGCTCCTTCCAGCCAATCGGGAAGTCGTACTGGATGTCGACCGCCGCGTTGGCGTAGTGGGAGAGCTGGTCGTGCTCGTGGAAGCGGAGGTTCGCGGGGTCGATGCCGAGGCTCTCGTGCCACGCCATGCGGCGCTCCTTCCACCGCTCAAACCAGTCGAGCTCGGTGCCCGGCTTCACGAAGTACTGCATCTCCATCTGCTCGAACTCCCGCATGCGGAAGACGAACTGCCGGGCGACGATCTCATTGCGGAAGGCCTTGCCGATCTGCGCCACGCCGAACGGGACGTGCAGGCGCGCCGGCTCGCGGGCGTTGTGGAAGTTCACGAAGATGCCCTGCGCCGTCTCGGGGCGCAGGAAGACCGTCTGTCCGTCCACCGGGCCCATTTGCGTCTCGAACATGAGGTTGAACTGGCGCACGTCCGTCCAGTCGAAGGCGCCGGACTCCGGGGCCGGAATCTCTTCGTCCATGATGATGGCGTGGAGCGCGTCGTTCATCTCCTCGCCCGCGTTCAGCGCCTCCACCAGCCGATCGTGGACCTCCTTCGCGTGCTCTTCCTCCCCCTCTTCGCGCAGGGTGCGGATGTAGTCCTCGATCAGTTCGTCGGCGCGGTAGCGATTGCCGGAGGCCTTGTCGTCGATGAGGGGATCGTTGAACGCCTCCGTGTGGCCCGAGGCGTCCCACGTCTTCGGGTGCATCATGATGGCGGCGTCGAGGCCCACGATGTCGTCGTTCTGGTAGACCATCGACTCCCACCACTTCTCCTTGACGTTGCGTTTCAGCTCCACGCCCATCGGCCCGTAGTCGTAGGTGGCGCTCAGGCCGCCGTAAATCTCCGACGACTGCACAATGAATCCGCGCTGCTTAGAGAGGGAGACGATGGTGTCGAACAGATCGTCACTCATGGACGCTGAGGGCCGTGGTGAGGAAAGATTGTGGGCGCAATGATAGAGTGTATCAAGCGCGGATGCTGGATGCAATGGGAACGCCCCATTGTTCATTGATCATTGGTGAGGACCGTGCTGCAGCCTGCGAGCCCCTCAAGAGCGGCGGCGATCGCGGGAGTTCGCTGTGTGGATAGACGCGGAGAGAATGGCGCACAGCTGGTCGGTTTCGTCGGTGATGGCGTGGAGGCGCTGGGCGGGGAGCAGGTCGGCTTTCCGGATGAGCCGAAGCCACGTCTTGGTCTCGCGCAGCTCTTTCAGACTGATGCTCAGCTTATGGGCAAAATCGCGACGGCTCTCCGCGGCACAGCCTTCCGAGTAGTTTGGCGCCGGCGACGTCCCGCTGCGCACGAGTTGACCTGCAATGTGCTGGCCCAGCCGTGTGTCCGGTAGTGCATCTGCCACCCTTCCGATCCGCACCGCAAAGTCGATCAGGCGATCTTCCAGTTCTTCCGAGGTCATTTGTTCATTTCCCATTTTCCCATTTGATCATTTTTTAAATGACACAATGATGAAATGACGAAATGAAAAATGACCCTCAGTCAATAATCCCGCGCTCCGCCAGCGACGTGTGCTGGGTGCCGGCAATGATGAGGTGGTCGTGGACCGGAATTCCCATCGTGTTTCCGGCGTCGACGAGTTGTCGCGTGACGCGGATGTCCTCGCGGCTGGGCTCGGGGTTGCCGGAGGGGTGGTTGTGGAGACAGATGACCGCAGCTGCGTCGTCGAGGATGGCCTGTTCAAAGACGCCGCGGGGCTCAACGATGCTGGAAGAGAGCCCCCCTTCGCTCACCGTGTAATCGCCCATAATGATGTTGGCGGTATTGAGGTGAACGACTTTGAAGACCTCCTTGTCGAGGTCGCGCAGGAGAGGGCCATAGACATTCGCCACATCCGCCGGGCAGGTGACCTGCACGCGGTCTTGTTGTTGTCGTTGCGACTCGACGCGACGCCCGGCCTCGAAGGCGGCGGCCACCTTGGTGGCCTTGGCCGGCCCCACGCCCCGGGTGCGGGTCAGCTCTTTGGGCTTGCGCTGCGAGACGTCGTGCAAGGACCCGTACGTTTGGAGCAGGGCACGCCCCAGCTCGACGGCCGAGAGGGTGCCGTCGCTGGTGTGCGTCCCGGACCCCAGGAGAAGCGCCAGCACTTCTGCGTCGGACAATGCAGAAGGGCCGTGTTTCAACAACTTCTCCCGGGGCTGGTCCGATTCGTCCCACTCATGGATGGGAGCGTGGTAGAGAAGATCGGGCTCGTCCGCCTCGTCAGCACCGGAATCGTCATTGTGAGGGGCTGCACTGGAAGGGGGCATGTATTTATTTTGTATTTGGGGAATAGCCTACACAAGGTAGACACATTCCCCCCCCAATCCATAACGCCTCCCCCCGCCTTGCGCCTACTCCGGCACCAGCTCATTCAGCAGGTGTGCGTTGGAGGGGCTGTTGCGCAGGTGCCGCAGCAGGGCCTGCATCGCCTCGATGGGCGCCCGGGAGTTGAGGGCGCGGAAGAGCTGGTTGTGCTTCTTGCGCCGCACGGAGCCGAGCAGTCGCTCTTCGTTGCGCGTACCGCTCTCCCGCAGGTTCACCGCGGGGAAAATGCGCTTGTCCGCCATCTCGCGGTCGAGCACAACCTCAGCGTTGCCCGTGCCCTTAAACTCTTCGAAGATCACTTCGTCCATCCGGCTGCCGGTGTCGACGAGCGCAGTGGCGATGATGGTGAGCGAGCCGCCGCCCTCAATGTTGCGCGCGGAGCCAAAGATCTGGCGAGGCACCTTGAGCGCTTCCGCATCGAGCCCGCCGGAGAGGGTGCGCCCGCTGCCGTCCACCCAGAGGTTGAAGGTACGGCCCAGACGCGTCAGCGAATCGAGGAGAATGACCACATCCTTCCCCGTTTCGACGAGGCGCTTCGAGTACTCCAGCGCCAGCGTCGACACGCGAACGTGGTTGTCCTCGCCCCGGTCGTTGGAGGAAGCAAACACCCGCGCCTCGGTGGTGCGGCGAAAGTCCGTCACCTCTTCCGGACGCTCGTCCACCAGGAGCGCGACGAGTTCGCATTCGGGATGGTTCTGCGTAACACCGTCGGCAATGTCCTTCAGCAGAACGGTCTTGCCGGCCCGGGGAGGCGAGACAATCAGCGCTCGTTGTCCCTTCCCGAGCGGAGCGACGAGATCCAGCACGCGCATCGACTCGTCGTCGGTGCCCGTGATGAGGTCGAGCTTCTCGTCCGGATAGATGCTGGCCCCGTGGTCAAAGTCTTTCAGCTGAGCCCACTCTTTGGGGGGAAGCCCCATGACCGTGTCGATCCAGCCGACTTGCATGCCGCCTTTTCGGCCGGGCTTCAGGTCGCCCTCAACCACCACCCCATCGCGCAGGTTGAACTTGCCGATAAGGGGCGGAGGCATGAACGGATCGTCCTCGTCCTTGGGCAGGTCCGGCCGCAGCTCACGCATGAAGCCGTACTTTTTCTCGCCAATGAGTTCGAGGAGACGTCGAAACTTCTTGTTGTCGTTTTCTGACATAGTCGGTTTTACAGTGGATGATGAGGCCGACAGCGCCCGTGTGGAGGCGTGCCGAGATGCAATAGTGGAGTCGTGTGCGCGAGGTCGTGTGCGCGATGCAAACGATCGAACGGGGACGGCAGAGACCGCTCCGTGCCCGGGCCCCCACTCGGATGGACTGAGTTCCTTTGGATCCGGGCACGCGTTGCTCCCTGCTACTGCGCGCAGCCGCGAACGTGCGGATGGGCAACAGGAGTGCGCTGTCGCCGAGAGCCCAAACACCGGGGCTCCCCGGAGATCACGCGCGAGCCATCTGGTGAGTCTGGGCGCGCAGGACTGGGTGAAATTTCTGGGGGATGCTCCCGTACGTGCCGTCCATGCCAGCACGCAAGGACGCCGCTCCGGACGGGGCGGCAGCAAGACCGGGGGTGAATAATGGGACGTAGCAATCGGCCGAACAGACTCGGGGCGGCACACATGTCTTGTCTGGTACTATGCATCTGCAGAATGCAAGACACGGAGCTCTATGATGCCCGTGCAAGGGCGGGGACGCTTTGCAAGGACACGAGCTCTGCAATGCACCGAGGGCCCCAGATGCCAGAGTGCCAACATGCGCCTGTAAGGCAACGCAAGGAGTCTTGTGCCCTCACGCCGGTGAGGACAATTCCGGAAACGCATTCGGCGCAATGCCTCCGCGTGCGAGACCGGATCTGGCACGAAGCCAGAAGACAGGGTACGACTTGTGCACCGGAACGCCTTCCCCCATACAGGGTTTCTTGAATTGCCCTCGCGTTCCCCTCTTCACCTGACGTTCGGTTTCTTTGTGCAGGATTACAGATTGAACGTCGAGGTCTTGGGGCCTTCCGAGGGCCCCGCCCTCCTTCTGCTTCACGGCTGGGGCCGCAGCCGCCAGGATATGCGCCCCCTGGCCGAGAGTCTCGCGCCTCCCTTTCAAGCACACCTCGTGGATTTGCCGGGGCACGGGGCGTCCCCAGATCCACCGGAGCCGTGGGGCGTTCCGGAGCACGCGGACGTGCTCAACGCGTACATTCGCGACTCGATCCCATCGGCCGTCACCGTCGTGGGCCATTCCAATGGGGGCCGCATCGCGCTTTACATGGCCGGCGATCCCGCCTCGGCACCCATCGAGCGGCTTGCCCTCATCAGTCCGTCGGGCGTCGCGCCGGAGCGCTCCTGGGCCCATCGCCTGCGCGCAGCCCTGGCCACGGCCCTGAAGGCCCCGGTGCAGGCGCTCCCCGCCTCGGTGCGGGCCCCCGCCGAGGACTGGCTCCGCCACTCGCTGGTGTGGCGCCTGCTCGGCTCGGCCGACTACAACGCCGAGCAGGGCGTTATGCGCGAAACGTTCGTCCACACCGTCAACCACCACCTGAACGGTGCGCTCCGCCGGGTGGACGTGCCCACGCTGCTGTTCTGGGGGACGGAGGATGAGGCGGTGTCGCGCCGACAGATGACCGTGATGGCGTCGGAGATTCCGGACTGCGGCCTCGTGGAGCTGGAGGGGGCCGGGCACTTTGGCCACCTCCGACAGCCGGACGTGGTGCAGGCGGGCCTGCAGCATTTCCTGAAAAACTCGTAGCCACGCTCCTCGCCGGCCCTTGCAGCTCAACGCGGCGCGTCCAATGTTTACGAGACGCACGCTGTCGGCGGCCTGCCCGGGGCGCCGGTGCCTCTCACCATGCACTCGCGCGGCGACATGACCACAGCTCTTGTTCTTCTCGGGCTCCTTGCCACCGGGTTTGCGGGGTGGCGGGCCGGGCGACGCGTCCGGTTCTTCCTCCACCTCTTTCAGCTGGAAACCTACAAGTTTGACCGCTACGGCCGCTGGCTCGCCAGTCACTGGACGCTCCTCGTGCGCCCCTCCCATGGGGCGGGCGCGGCATTGCTCCTGGGCGGCGCCCTGGGGACGTCGATGGGGGCGCCGTCCACAGTGGCCCTCGTCGTGACGCCGGCGTGGGCCCTCGCGTTCGTCTCCTCGCGCCGCTACCGCAGCGATCAGGAAAAGAAGCCGCTGGCGTTTACCGAGCGGATGACCCGCCTCGCCGTTCCGGTGGGCCTCTGGACGCTCCTCCCCGTGGCGGCGGGCGGGCTGTACGGATGGACGCTGGGGACGCCCACGGGCGTGCTCTGGTACCTGGGCGGGTTCCTCGTGGCCGACCTCGGCGCGCCGCTCTGGGTGGCGCTCGGCGCGGGAATCATGCAGCCCGTCGAATCCGCCCTTCAACAGGGCTTTAAGCAACAGGCCCGCCGTCGGCTGCGCAATCGCCCGGGCCTCACGGTCGTGGGCATTACCGGGTCCTACGGCAAGACCAGCACCAAATTTATTACGGCCGAGCTCCTGCGGCAGCGCTACAACGTGTACGCCACGCCGAGCTCCTACAACACCCCCATGGGGCTGTGCCTGGCCGTCAACGAGCACCTGCGGCCCGAGCACCAGGTCATGGTGCTGGAGTACGGCATTCGCTACCCCGGCGATATGGACGAGCTGTGCGACATCGCCGCGCCGGATGCCTCCGTCGTGACCACCGTTGGGGTGGCCCACCTGGAAACGATGGGCACGCAGGACCGCATTGCGGCGGAGAAGGGCACGCTTGTGGAGCGCACCGCCGCCGAAGGCCCCGCCATCCTGAACGTGGACGACGAGCGGGTGGCCGCCATGGCCGAACGCGCCTCCGGCCCGGTGTGGCGGGTCTCCACCGAGGGCCACCCCGCGGCCGACCTCACCGCCGACCACATTCGCTACGACGCCCACGGCACCACGTTCGACGTGACCGACGACACGGGCACCACTGCGACGTTTGAGACGGCGCTCCTGGGCCGCCACAACGTGCTCAATGTGCTTCTCGCCGCCGCTGTGGGGCGCTCCATGGGCCTGCGCCTCCGCTCGATGGCCCACGCGGCCCGCCGCCTCGAGCCGGTGGAGCACCGCCTCCAGCTCCGCCGACAGAACGGCCTAACGATCATCGACGATGCCTTTAACTCCAACCCCGTCGGCGCCCGCAACGCAGTCGAGATCCTGAGCGAGATGGAGGGCGGGCGGCGCGTCATCGTCACGCCCGGCATGGTGGAGCTCGGCGACCGGCAGTGGGCCGAGAACGAGGCGTTCGGGCGCACCCTCGCGGAGCACAACCTCGATCTCGTCGCGCTGGTGGGCGGCGACCAGACCCGGCCCATTCAGGAAGGCCTCTCCGCGGCGCAGTTTCCCGAGGAGCGCGTGCACGTGTTCGAGGGGCTTTCCGACGCCCAGGCGTTTTTGAAGCAGCACCTCCACACCGGCGACGTGGTGCTTTACGAGAACGACCTGCCCGACCAGTACGAGGTATGAACCAGTACGAAGCATGAAACGCATCTCGGCGATGCGTGGCGCTACGCGTGGTGCCAGTGCGCCGCCACCTGTTCCATCGCCTGCTCGCTCGCCCGGCGGTTTTGCTCCTCGATCGACGCGCGCCGCTCCACTTCGAAGGTGCGTGTGCGGTCGTGCAGAGTGGGCGTGAGAGGATCGTCCAGGCGCGCGTCCCAGCGGGCGCGGTAGTCCTTGGGAAGGGCCTCCGGCAGGTCGTGCCCCTGCATCAGCAGCGCCAGCAGGGCCCAAATGCGCGACACCCCATCGAGGCGGTAGCCGCCCCCCAGCGTGCAGAGCAGGCGGCCGTCCGCGTGGTCGTCGGCCAGGGCGAGAAGGCGGCGAAAGATCTGTTCGTAGGCGTGCGTGGTGAGGAGCAGATCGGCCAGCGGGTCGTTGAAGTGGGCATCGGCCCCGCACTGCGCCACCACCACGTCCGGCTGAAAATGCGACAGGGCGTAGGGCACCACACGCTCGAAGGCATCGAGGTAGCTGCCCGACTCGGTGAACGGGGCGAGAGGCACATTCAGGGAAAAGCCCTTCCCGAGCCCCCGCCCCACCTCCTGCACCCCGCCGGTGCCCGGAAAGAGCGCGCGCCCGGTTTCGTGGAGGCTGAGCGTGAGGACGGCCGGGTCGTTGTAGTGCAGAAACTGGACGCCGTCCCCATGGTGCACGTCCACGTCCACGTACGCCACACGGAGGTCGTGCGCCCGCAGCGCATCGATGGCGACGGACAGGTCGTTGTAGACGCAGAAGCCCGAGGCCCGATCCTCGCGGGCATGGTGCAGCCCGCCGCCAAGCTGGAGCACGCGACGGGCCCGGTCGTCCGCAATCAGTTCGGCGCCGTGCAGCGTGCCCCCCACCAGCCCACGCGCTGCGGCATCCATCCGGTCAAAGACCGGGACATCGCCGGTGTCGAGGCCGTACTCTCGCGCCTGCGGCGGGGCCGTGCCCGCAGAGGCCGCTTCCACCGTCTCCACGAACGACTCGCTGTGGACCCGCCGCACATCGTCGCGACGGGCCACCGGGGGCGCCACCGCCTCTACAGAGTGCCCCAGCGCCTCCAGCAGGTCCATGGTCATCCGTTGGCGGACGGGGCTGAACGGGTGCTCCGGCCCGAAATTGTAGTCGAGATACCGGTCGTGAAAAAGCAGCGTGGCCATGGGGGCGGTGATGGTTGACGTCTCTCCCGGCGATTCGAGGAGGCTCCCTTCGGGACAACGCCGGGAGGTTCTCCTGCGGGCGTTGCTGCCCTTGGCCCACGGGTCTGCCCGCCTGCCTGCAAGAGCCTTGCGGCGCTGCGCAGATCTTATGATCTGATTGGCGGTCGCCAGGGGCCCCGCTGCGGGGTGCACCGCATGTGCGGTCGGGAGGGTGTGCGGTCGGGAGGGAGTGCCTCCGCGTTCTCGCCTGCCTCAAAAGACAGTACTGGCCCTGTGTTGTGGGGGATGAGTTGTGCGAGGTGAGAATTGTGTGGTCTGCCGGGGCAGCAAACCGAGTCCTCCGGACACCGCGATGAGGGCAGGGGCGGGCGGGGTCGGCCCTCACCGGTGCGAACGCGCAACGCCCGCCCACACACTCACAACTTGGAGTACTTACACCCCCCTCAAATCAGGAGTGTTTCGGTTTGCTCAACGAGACGCGCCCCCGAGCCGGCCGGTTCGGGGCTCGGCGGAGGCCGGGCCCGCTCCTGCGCTGGGAGCGAAGCGACCGAGTGCGTTCAGAGGGTTCTTCTCGTGCTCTGCTCAATACTGATACGCAAGCAACGCGGACGCCAGCACGAAGCGAGAGCGACCCCGCACGCAGTGTGCATGGTCCCTTCCGCCCCCAAGACGGACCTCAAGAGGGATCCAGACCGGCCGCAAAGGCCTGCCGCACCGCAGGCGGAGGACGAGTAGGGCGGCGCTGCTCCGCATCCATAAAGCAGAGCGTGGTGTGGCCGGTGGTGAGCACGTCGTCCGCCCCAACGTGCCGCACCGCATACTCAATGGGCACGCGGACCGAAGGGGGCTGGGCGAACTGGACGTCGATGGCAAGAAGATCGTCGTAGTGGGCGGAGGCGTGGTAATCCATCTCCACATGCACCACCGGCATGATGATGCCATCAGCCTCGAGATCGCGGTAGCGCACGCCCATGTGGCGCAGCGCCTCCGTGCGGGCCTCCTCAAAATAATCGAGGTACACCGTGTGGTAGACCACGCCCATCGGGTCACACTCTCGGTACCGCACGCGTCGCTCGTACGTGTAGGGAAGCGCCATTGCCAGGCCGATCGGAAGATCGAAAGGGAGCGTTTGTGGGCTATCCTTCGGACGGCGCCATCGGCGTGGCCGATTCGTAGGCGCCGAGGTCGTCAAACTTTTCGAGCCGTTGATCGAGAAGGGTTTGGGCATCGAGTGGGTCGAGAGCCTGCAGCGCCCCGGCCACTGCCCGGCCCACCGACTGATAGGTCGACGCCGGATCACGATGTGCCCCCCCGATCGGCTCCGGCACAATCTCATCCACAATGCCCACCTCCGTCAGGTCAGGGGCCGTCAGTTTCAGGGCCCGGGCCGCATCTTCCTTGTGGTCCCACGAGCGCCACAAAATCTGCGAGCAGCTCTCCGGTGCGATGACCGAGTACCAGGCGTTTTCGAGCATCAGAATCCGATCCCCGATCCCCAGCCCCAGCGCGCCCCCGGACGCCCCTTCCCCAATTACCACCACCACAATGGGCGTCTCCAGCCGTGCCATCTCGAACAAGTTGTGCGCAATGGCTTCGGCCTGCCCTCGCTCCTCCGCCTCCATGCCGGGGTAGGCCCCGGGCGTGTCGAGCAGGGCCACTACGGGCTTGTCGAACTTCGCGGCCATTTTCATGAGCCGCTCCGCCTTCCGGTAGCCTTCGGGATTGGGCATCCCAAAGCGTCGGTACTTGCGTTCCTTAGTATCGCGGCCCTTCTGGTGGCCCAGCATCATCACAGTGCGGTCGTGCGCCCCGTAGCGCCCCCCTGCAAACGTAGCGAGGCCGCCCACGATGGATCGATCGTCGCCATGGGTGCGGTCGCCGCGCAGTTCCGTAAAGTCCTGCGTAAGCGCGTCGATGTAATCGAGCGTATAGGGCCGTTGCGGATGACGCGCAATCTGCACGCGCTGCCACCGCGTGAGGTTGCGATAGATGGAGGTCCGGAGTTGCTCGACGCGGTCCTCCAGGGCTTCAATTTCGGAGGAGAGATCGTCCTGAGTCTCCGCGTTCAGGTCCCGCATCTCCGCGAGCTTTTCCTCAAGCTCCACGAGCGGCTTCTCAAAGTCCAACAGCTGTTCATCATCGGCCATCGTTGGAGAGCAGGTTGATTGGTGGGGCGTCTGCAGACACAGGTCTCAATAAAGCAGTGCAGCACCGAAAATGGCAATGCGGGAGCGCGGACGGACGAGGGACACACGAAGTTTTCCAGAACGGGCCGGCCCGCACCAGTGCCCCACGGCGGCGATACAGCGGCGATACAGGGGCCGAGAATGCAGCCCCCATGCGCGGAGGCCCTGCCGACGGCTCCTGGAACGCACGCCTCGGCTCTCCGTCGGGGTACAGCATTCGCTCCGCACACACCCGTTCTCGCCTGTGGCCTCCCTCGATGCTCTCCGCGCGTACCTGGACACGCTGGTCGACCGATACGAACAGCCCTCTTTCATCGAGGACGATCCCGTATCCGTTCCCCATGCGTTCGACGATCCCCGCGACCAGGCCGTTATCGGGTTCTACGCCGCTCTGCTGGCCTGGGGGCGGCGTGATGTAATGCTCCGGAAGCTGGAGGCGCTCTGCGAGCGAATGGACAACGCGCCGTACCGGTTTGTGCGCACGTACGACCCGGCCCAGGACGCACGCGCACTCGAGGGGTTTGTGCATCGCACCTTTCAGCCCGTCGATGCACACTGGCTAACGGCCAACCTCAGCGCGGCGCTGGAGCGGCACGAGACGATGGAGGCCCTCTTCGCAGCGCACCGCCCTGCCCCCTCCGCCACAGACGGCGCGTCGCCGGTCGGGGCCATGCTCCAGGGCGTAAGCACCACCCTCCTCACCCTGCACGACGACACCCCGCAGCGCCTGCGCAAGCACCTGGCACGGCCGGAGGCGGGCAGCGCCTGCAAGCGGCTCAACATGTACCTGCGTTGGATGGTGCGGCCGGGCCCGGTCGACCTGGACCTATGGTCCGTTCTTGCTCCCTCGGAGCTCATGCTTCCGGTGGACGTGCACGTGGGGCGGCAGGCACGCGCACTCGGCCTCTTGTCCCGAAAGACGAACGACTGGACCGCCGTGCGCCGCCTCACAGCCATCTGCCGACACTTCTGCCCGGACGACCCCAGCCGCTACGACTTTGCCTTCTTTGGGGTCGGGGCTCAGGACGATTCGCTCGATGCACGGTTTACGGGCGCCAACCGCGTGGACGGCAGTTCGCTGCCCACGCCCCGGTAGTCGCCCTCGTAGTACAGCACTGCTCCGTCGCCGGGCCGCGCCTCCACCGCCTCCACCCGCCCTACGTACAGCGCATGATCGCCCGCCGGCACAGCATCGTGCGGGCGGCACCGGAGCACCGCCGCCCCACCGTCCAGAACGGGCGTGCCATCTGGGTCGCGTGCGTGAGGCACTGCCTCAAACTGCTCCCCGCTTGTGAGGTTGGGCACCGCAAACTGCTTCGCGAGGTGCACCTGGCGTTCATCCAACACATGCACCACAAACCGCTCGCACGCCTGCATCACGTCGTACATGCGCGCCTCCCGAGCGACATTGAAGCTCACCAGCGGGGGCTCGAGCGCCACGCTCGCAAAGGAGCCGATGGTAATGCCGCGGGCCTCGGTCGGGCCCTGGGCGGTCACAACCACGACGGGCGACGGCACCCGGCGCATGATCGCGCGGAATGTGCTCGGATCTACAGCCATGAGGGGACAGCATGCGTGCAACAACAGTGACTCCGGTGCCTGGACACCAGGGGCCTCAAACGCACTTCCGGCACAGACTTCCGGCGCACTTCGAGGCAGCATGTTTCGGGACAGGAAGCGTGCCCGCCCGCGGCCTTCCCACACCTTCCCACAACGGTCTTCCCGAAGTGGTCTTCCCGCAATGATCTTCCTGCAATGGTCTCGCCCCTGCAAGCGATCTCACGACGTGAACACATCCGTCACGCGGCGAAAGAACGACGTCTCCGTCTCCTCCCGGTCCGGATGCGGCTGAAAATGGTCGTGGTCGCGGAGCTCTTCGAGCAGCTCCTGCTCCTTCGGCGTCAGGTCCTGCGGGGTCCATACGTGCACGCGGATCATCTGATCGCCCTGGCCGCTGCCCTCCAGGTCCGGGAGGCCCCGCCCCCGCATGCGCAGAATTTTGCCCGCCTGCGCCCCCGGCTCTACCTCCAGGCGCGCCCGCCCGTCCAGGGTCGGCACGTCCACCTCCGTTCCCAGTGCCGCCTCGGGGAAGGACAGGTGCAGATCGTAGTAAATGTCGAGTCCATCTCGCTCAAAATGCTCGTGGGGCGTCTCCTCAATCTCAATGCGCAGGTCGCCCGCCGGCCCGCCACGGAGCCCCGCATTGCCAGCCTCTGAGAGGGTCAGGTAATTTCCCTCCATCACACCGGGCGGCACATTGATGGAAATGGTTTCCTCCCCCTGGACGCGCCCCTCGCCCCCACAGTCCGCACACAGATTGTCGATGATGCGCCCTTCTCCTTCGCAGCGCGGGCAGGGCTGCACGTTCACCATCTGCCCAAAGACCGACCGGGACACCTGTCGGATCTCGCCGGTGCCGTCGCACTGCGGGCACATGGAAAAATTCTGGCCGCCCATGCCCCCCTCCGCGCCCGTGCCGTCGCACGACTCACACTCCAGGTACTTCTGGAGCTTCAGATTTTTTTCGGTGCCCTCCGCAATTTCCTCCAGCGTGAGGGCCAGGGACACGCGCAGGTCGCTGCCCGGGCGCCCGCGGCCCCGGTCTGATCGGCTGCGGCGTCGGCCGCGTCCGCCCCCGCGCCCTCCTCCGAAGATCTCGTTGAAGGCATCAAAAATGTCTTCGACGTCGCGGAACCCCTGTCCCCCACGGCCCCGGCCCGCTCCTCGGTCGTTCCCAAGGCCCGCGTGCCCGAACTGATCGTACCGCTGGCGCTTCTCCGGATCGGAGAGCACCTCGTACGCCTCCGAGGCCTCCTTAAACTTTTTCTCAGCCTCAGGGTCGTCCGGGTTTCGGTCCGGGTGGTACTCCATGGCCTTTTTCCGGTACGCCTTTTTGATTTCCTTTTCGGAGGCGTCCTCGGAGACGCCAAGGACGTTGTAATAATCGCTCGGCATGGGCAGTACGGGTCGTTGCGAAAAGAACGCGTCGCCGACACCGGTCGTGAAGCGCAGTCTTGCGGCAGCGGAACGGGCGGCTCAGTGGACGGTGGAGAGGGCCCCGATGCCCTGCGGCGCATGTGGAGCCGTATGCGAGTGGCGGGGGAACGGGGGCGCGCATGAGGGACTCGGAAGCGCCCCTCGTGGTTGTGTGGGGCGCAACTGTGTGGGGCACAGCTGTGTGCGGCGCGGGGGCGGGAAGGCCGAGCCGCCGCTGTCTCAGGGCTTCGGCCTGACGGATCGCGGCGGGAACGGAAGGGGCGGCACGTCTCTGCGGCAGAAGATCAGTCGGCGTTGTCTTCCGGCGGCTCAGTGGCCACCACAACACGGCTGTGGCGAAGCACGCGGTCGCCCAGGGTGTACCCTTTCTGCACCTCATTGAGCACTGTGCCAGGCTCGGCGTCTTCGGAGGGCTGCCGCATCATGGCCTCGTGCAGGTGCTCATCGAACGGTTCTCCCTCCGCAGCGATGGGCTCCACCCCGAGAGCAGCGAGTTGATCCTGGAACTTTTCAAAAACCATTTCTACGCCCCCCTTCAACGAATCGTACGCCGAGGCGGGGTCATCTGCCTCCTGCAGCGTGTGGGCCGCATCGAGCGAGCGCTCAAAGTCGTCGAGCACCTCCAGCATGGATTCGAGCACCGTCACCTTCCCCGCCCTGTGTCGGCGGCGCTTCTCCCGCTCCATCCGACGGCGGATGTTTTTGACCTCGGCGGCTTTGCGAAGGAGGCGATCCTCCAGGTCATCTCGCTCCTCCCGCAGCGCCTCCAGGTCGTCGCGGAGGCGCTCCGCCGTGTCACCGTGTTCATGCACGTCGGAATCCTGCACGTCGGAATCCTGCACGTCGGAATCCTGCGCGTCCGGGTCATGCACCTCCGGCTCCGCAGGCGCTGTGTCCGCAGGCGCTGTGTCAGGGGCGTCCGATTCCGCCTCAACACTGGCAGAGTCGGCCTCAGGAGTCGTTTCGTCGGTCATCGGGCGTCCGTGGGTCTGGTCTGTGGTCACGACAGAGGAAGAATCAAGATGGTGCGGGTGCATTCTTTACACGCCGGGGCACCGGGCGCTGCGAGGGACACGAGGCGAGGGACACGAGGCGAGGGACACGAGCGACAGGGCCGCAAGAGATACGCGTGGAGGTGTCCTCCGCGGGACTGCCTCTTCTCCACCCGTCGGGGGCGCTGGACGCCCCTCCAGTGCCGCTGGCACGGTGCCGCTCGGACGGTGCCGAGATGGAGGCCGCATCACGCAGAGGGCGAATCCCGCAGAGGGCGAATCACGCAGAGGGCGAGCCGGAAGCGTCGGACTCATGGTCGGACGGCCGGTTCAACACAGTCGCCATGTTTTCTACCAGCGCAACGGCGCGTCCGTAGTCCATCCGTTTCGGGCCGATGACGCCCAGTGAGCCGACCGTGTCCCCAAACTGGTAGGGGGAAAGCACGATGGAGTAGTCGCTCATCTCGTCCTCGCGGGCCCCGCTGCCAATGCGCACAACCGCCTGCCCCACCGCGTCTGGATTGGCCTCGAACAGATTTTCCAGCACCTGCACCACACGATTTTCGTCTTCAATCGTCTCAATGAGCTGCCGAACATCATCCGGGTCTTGGAATTCAGGCTGGGTCAGAATGTTCTGCGTCCCGTCAAACTGCAGGCGACCTTCATCCGGCTCGCTGAAGAGGAGCGAGGCGTCCTCCAGGACGAGATCCACCAGGCCCGTCTCATCGGAAAGGTCTTTCAAGCGATCTCGGTAGGTATCGCGGATGTCCATGAGGGTCAGCCCAGCGATGCGCTCGTTGAGGAGCGACACGATGCGGTCGATCTTGGCCCGCTGCAAATCGGGCTGAAATCGTCGAACGACCGTCTTCACGAGCCCGCCTTTGAGGCTCAGGACAAACATGAGGCGTGCGCTGGACAGTGGCACAATGTCCAACCGCTCCAGGATCGCCGTAGACAGCCGGGGCGTGAGGGCAATGCCCAACAGGTTGGTCAGCTTGCTCAGCAGACGTGTGCTTTCGCTAAGAAGCTCCTCGGTATCCCCTACCAGGCGAGCAAGCTTGACCTTGAGAACTTCTCGCTCGACCTCCGACAGTTCGGGGGTGTCCATGAGCTCGTCGACAAACGTGCGGTAGCCGAGCTTGGTTGGCACTCGCCCAGCAGAGGTATACGGATGATCGAGGTACCCCATGTCCTCGAGGTCCGCCATGGTGTTGCGGATAGAGGCCGCACTGAGGTCCACGGCTCCGTCTTTGGCCAGAGACCGGGACCCTACCGGGCCGGCGGTATCCACAAACTGCTCTACCACCAGACGGAGGATGTTACGCTCCCGGTCGCTGAGCGATGGGCGGTCGTCGGTGTATTCTACGGGGCTCACGGCACTGTGAGAGTGATGCGCACGAAGATATTCGGTCCGTGGGGCGGCCTGTCGAGCTACCTCTCTGGGCACGGGTGGAACGACTCGCCGAAGGAACGCGGCCGCCTGGAGTGTGGCAGTCGAGCAAGAACCATGGTATGTACTTGAGGACGAGTTTCGGGTTTCCCCTTTGTCCAGACTGCTGCGCCCCTGCACGATGAACGCGCGGCTCTTGCGCCTCGCAGGCTGTAGCGCGTCCCCTTGTGTGCAGTGAAACGGTGCCCCCCCTTCCGGAATACATACCCGACGGCTTCCCGTCCGTCTTCATCGCTGCCCTCCTGATTTTTCGGTTCCTCCATGCGCTTTCTGTCCACCCTGGCTGCCAGCGTGATTGGAACGCTGCTGGCACTCGGGCTTGTTGTTTTTTTCTTTGTCTTCTTTTTCTTTGCCCTGTCGCTCTCGGCGGATCAGGCGCCCAGCGTGCAGCCCGGGTCGGTCCTGACGGTGCCCCTGCAGGGCAGCATCCCGGAGCGCACGACGGACGACCCCTTCCGCCGGGCGTTTGGGGGAGAGCCGGCCTACGACCTGCGCGACCTGCAGTCGTCGCTTCAAAAGGCCCGCTCGGACGCGCGCATCGAGGCCGTGTGGCTGCGCCTGCAGGGCGTCTCTGCCGGCTGGGCCACGCTGGAGGAGGTGCGCCAGGCGGTCCTCCGGACCCGCGAGAGCGGCGTCCCGGTCTTTGCCTCCAGCGATGAGTTTGGGATGTCGGAAAAGGGGTATTTCGTGGCGAGTGCCGCCGACAGTGTGTTTACGGCGCCGCAGTCGCCCTTCGAGTACAACGGCTTTGCCACCATCCTCAGCTTCTTCGACGGCACGTTTGAGCGACTCGATGCGGAGCCGCAGCTCATTCGGGCGGGCAAATACAAGAGTGCGGGCGAGCCCTTTGTTCGCAAGGACCTGTCTGAGCCAAACCGCCAACAGGTCACGGCCCTGCTCGAAACGGTGAACGACCGCTTCATGGCGGCAATTGCGGAGGCCCGGGGGCGGTCGGTGGAGGCGCTCGATGCGCTGGCCGAGGAGGACGCGTTCCTCTCCGCGGAGCGAGCCGTAGCGGAGGGGCTTCTTGACGGGCTGCTCTACGAGGATGAGGTGCGAGACCGCCTGCGCTCGGTGGTGGGCGCCAACGAGACGGACGACCTGACGACGGTCTCCGTCGATGCGTACCAGCGCGTCTCGGCGGCCTCTGCCGGGCAGTCGTTTACGGGGGCGGGACAGGTGGACATTGTGTACGCGGAGGGCAATATCGTGACGGGGTCGACGGACGACCAGGCCCCCTTTGGTGGGGCACAGGCGCTCGGGTCTACGGACCTGGCCAGCGCCCTGGAGACGGCCCGCACCACGCCGTCTACGAAGGCGGTGGTTGTGCGCGTGAATTCGCCCGGCGGGAGTGCCGCGGCCTCGGAGGCGATGTGGCGGGCCGTAACGCGCACCGCCGCCGAAAAGCCGGTGATCGTGTCGATGGGCGACGTGGCCGCCTCGGGCGGGTACTACCTCGCCGCGGGGGCCGACTCCATCGTGGCCGACCCGACGACCACGACCGGGTCCATCGGCGTGTTTGGACTCCTCGTCGATGCTCAGGAGTTTTTTGAAAACAAGCTGGGGATCACGTTCGACCGCGTGCAGACCAGTCCGTATGCCGACCTGTACTCGCCGACGAAGGCGCTCTCGAATCGCGAGCGGGCGCTTCTGGCCCGCTCCATCGACCAGACGTATCAGACGTTTCTGCAGCGCGTGGCGGATGCGCGGGGCCTGTCGGTGGCGCAGGTCGACTCGGTGGCGCAGGGCCGCGTGTGGTCTGGGCGCGATGCGATGGAGGCGGGGCTGGTGGACACCACCGGCACGCTGGCGGACGCGGTGGCGATGGCGGGGCAGGCGGCGGGGCTGGGCGAGGGGCCGTACCGCACGCGTCTCCTTCCCCGCTCAAAAACCTTCCTGCAGCGCTTCAGTGAGCAGTTTGCCACTCGCGCCCGGCAGGCGTGGCGCTCGGCAACGCTGGGCCCCCTCGACGAATCCCTCTCTCAGAAGCGGCAAGTGCTGGATCGCGTGGTCGGCTCACAGGGCGCGATCCAGACGCGCCTTCCTTTCACGCCGACGATTGAGTGAACGGGAATTGTTTTCGATGCCGCGGGGGCTACGAAGCCGCACCCTGTTCGGGGGGGACAAGGACGGTGCCGTCCATCGAGTCGGGAATCTCTTCGTTGAGGAGGGCAAGGATGGTAGGGGCCACGTCGCCCAGCTTGCCGTCCTGCACCGGTCCGTCGAAGTCGTCCTTTAGGATGATGTGCGGGACGAGGGCGGTGGTATGAGCGGTGTGGGGGGCCCCGTCCGGGGTCTTCATCTTGTCGGCGTTGCCGTGGTCGGCGATGATGCTGACGGAGTAGCCGCGTTCACGAGCGGTTTCTACGACCTGCTGCGCGCACCGGTCGACGGTCTGGCAGGCAGCCACCGCCGCCTCAAAGTCGCCGGTGTGGCCCACCATGTCGGGGTTCGCGAAGTTGAGGACGGCGAGGGCGTAGTCGTGGGCGCGCAGCGCCTCGCTGACCCGGTCGGCGAGCTCCGGGGCGCTCATTTCGGGCTGGAGATCGTAGGTGGCCACCTCGGGGGAAGACACCAGGATGCGATCTTCGTGCTCGAACGGCTCTTCCCGTCCGCCGCTGAAGAAGTAGGTCACGTGGGCGTATTTCTCCGTCTCGGCGGCCCGCAGTTGCCGCCCGCCCCGCTCGCTGATGACCTCCCCGAGCGTCCCTTCCAGGTTCAGCTTGTCGAACGCAATCGGCACGTCGAACGCATCGTCGTAGGGCGACATCGTTACGAACTCGAGGTCGGTGAGGCGGTCCCGCTCGAAGCCCTCGAAGCCGTCCACCGTGAAGGCGCGCGTCAGCTGTCGCGCCCGGTCGGAGCGGAAGTTGTAGTAAATCACCGCGTCGCCGTCCTCGACGCGGGTGCCGTGGTTGCCAAACGCGTTCTCGTCGTCGACTCGAATCCGGCACGGCTCCACGAATTCGTCGGTCACCTCGTCCTGGTAACTGGCCTCCAGGGCCGCGACCGGGGCGTCAAACACCGCCCCCTCGCCCTCCGTCAGCAGCCGGTAGGCACGCTCGGTGCGGGTCCAGCGTTCGTCGCGGTCCATGGCGTAGTAGCGTCCCACAATGGACACGAGCCGCCCCACGCCAATCTCGTCGGCCCGCTCCTGAAACTGCCGCATGTAGTCCACGCCGCCGTGCGGATCGGTGTCGCGCCCGTCGGTAAAGGCGTGCACGTTTACTTGGGCGGGCTCGAGGCCCTCGCGCCGCGCCAGCTCCAGGAGGCCGTAAAGGTGCTCCAGGTGGCTGTGCACGCCGCCGTCGGAGAAGCAGCCCATCAGGTGCAGCTTCTGGCCGTTCGCCTTCGCGTGCCGGGCGGCGCCAACCAGCGCGTCGTTGTCGAAGAAGGAGCCGTCCTCAATCGCATTCGAGATGCGGAGGATTTCTTGATGCACGATGCGCCCCGCCCCCAGGTTCATGTGCCCGACCTCCGAGTTGCCCATTTGCCCCTCCGGCAGGCCCACCTCCAACCCCGACGCTTTGAGGGTGGCGTGCGGATGCTCGTCGTAGAGGCGATCCACAAACGGCGTGTCGGCCGCGTCGATGGCACTGACGGAGGGGTCTTCGGCCAGGCCCCAGCCGTCAAGAATAAGGAGGAGATGGCGGTTGGAGGCGTCCATTGTCGGAAGGGGAACACTTGTGGAGAAATACAGGGATGTGGCAGTGTTGTGGAGCCGCCCTGCCGAGACGACTTTCTAAAAATCTTCCGGTCCTCCACACGCTCACACGCCCAATCGCAACTACCCGTTCACCCGGTAGTCTTTGACCTGCTTGGTCGGCTCGCCGGTGGTGGTGCGCAGGACCTGCATGGAGCCACAATGGGGACAGGCGGTTTGTTCGAGATCGTGGCGGTCGACGTGGGTATCAGGCTCGTCGAAATAGTGATCGCTGGTGCTGCAGTAGAACCTGCCCGCCGTGGCGTCGAGGCCATCGACTGGGTCGGGGCGCGTCTGGAGGCGATCGTAGTGCTTGCAGGCCTCGGTCAAGGGGCAGTCGTGGCAGTCCGGGGAGCGAGCCGTGCACGTGTAGCGCCCGTGCAGGATGAGGAGGTGGTGGGCCTCGCCCCAGTCTTCTTTCGGGATGACGCGCGTGAGCTGCCGCTCCACCTTCTTGGGGGTCGTCGCGGTTTCCTTGACGAGCCCAATGCGGTTGGACACGCGGAAGACGTGGGTGTCGACCGGAAGCGCATCGGCGTCGTGCGCCACCTGGGCCACCACGCGGGCCGTCTTGCGCCCCACCCCCGTCAGCGTCTCTAAATCCTCGATGGTGTCGGGAATGCGGCCGCCGAACGTGTCCACCACCTGCCGCGCCATCTTGGCGAGGTAGCCGGCCTTGTTGTTGGGGAAGGTGATGGACTGGATGTACGGATAGATGTCGTCGGGAGAGGCCTGGGCCAGGTCCTGCACCGTGGGGTACGCCGCGAAGAGATCGGGCGTCGCGGTGTTGACGCGCGCGTCGGTGCACTGGGCCGACAGGATGACGGCGACGAGGAGCTGGTACGGCGTCTCGTATTCGAGTTCGGTCGTCGGGCGGTCGATGCGCTCCCGAAGCTGTTCGAGGACAAACGCAGAACGGTCGGCTCGGCCCACGGCGGCGGCAGAATTGGTTCACGGAAAAATGACCGTGCGTTGAACCCGCCCGGGGGGCGAACGTTCGAGGCGAGTGTGATTTGCTCTATGCTTCACGCCGGCCCCGAATGATCTCCGCTGTCCCCTCTCGTCCCCTCTTTGCCCTTCTTCTCGCACTGGTCCTGGGAGGCGGCGCAGCGCCGAGCCCGGCCCAGCCCTCGCAGTTGTCGGCGGAGTCGGAGGTGTCGATGGTCACCATCCTGCCCGGCGAGCCGGTGTACTCGATGTTCGGCCACAGCGCCCTGCGGGTGCACGACCCGGTCCTCGGCGTCAATCGCCTCTACAACTACGGCACCTTCGATTTTAGCGATCCGCTCTTCATCCCCAAGTTTGCGTACGGCCACCTGCGGTACTTTCTGAGCGTGGTGCCCTACGACGCGGCGCTGCGGGCCTACCAGCGACAACGACGGCCCGTTCTGGAGCAGACGCTCGCCCTCACCCGCGCCCAGCGGACGCAGCTGTTTCGGGCCCTCGAACGCAACGCCCGGCCCGAGAATCGTTATTACCAGTACGTTTTTTTCTTCGACAACTGCTCCACCCGCGTGCGAGACGTGCTGGAGCGTACGCTGGGCCCGGCGGTGCAGTTTGCCCCCCGCCCGCACCCGCAGGACACGTTTCGGCACCTGCTGGATCCCTACGCGGCCAATCTGCCGCTCGTGGACCTGAGCTTCGACCTGGCGCTGGGCACGCCGTCCGACCGCCGCCCCACACCGCGCGAGGCGCATTTTCTGCCGGACTATCTGTTTCGGGCCTTTGAGAATGCCACCCTGCAGACGCCCGACACGACCCGTGCCCTCGTGGCGGAGACCGACACGGTGCGCTGGATCGAGGGCTACGAGGCCACCCCCTCGGCCTTTCCCTGGCCGGGGGCGGCCGGGTGGGCGTTTCTCGTGCTCGTGCTGGGCTGGACCGGCTGGCAGGCCTCAACGGGGCGCCGCCCTGGCGCCCGTGGCGACGCACTACTGCTGGCCGGCGTGGGGGGCACGGGCGTGCTTATGTGCTTTCTATGGTTCGTGGCCTCGTACAACGTGACCAATTTTAACTGGAACCTGCTCTGGGCGTGGCCCACGCACCTGGGGGCGGCGGCGGTGCTGCTGTGGCGGCCATCGGCGACGGGGCTCCGCACGTACTTCGCCGCCACCGCGGTGGGCGCTTTGGTGGTCGCAGCAGGGTGGACGGCGTGGCCGCAAGACCTGCACGCGGCGGTCTTTCCGGTGGTGCTGGCGGTGGCGGTTCGGGCCGGCGGGCGGGCAGTCAGGGGGGAACGAGACGGTCTGATGCGGGAGACGTGAGGCGGGAAGAGGGCCTGAGTCTCCAAAGGGAGACCCTTCCACGGTGCACATCGCGCAACACAATGCCCGAACCAAACGCCCCTCACTCCGGCGCGGCAGAGCGACAGAGGGCTAATTTTGACGCGCCTGCACCAGCTCGTAGCTCCGCGGCGGGGCGGGCGTGCCGTCCACGGCGTAGACTCGAAACGAGCCATCGTCGTCCGCCATCACAATGACGGCCGACTCGTTGGGATTGTAGGACTGGAAGCGAGTGTCGAGCCAGTCGGTGGGCAGGCGCTCGGCCCGGTACGTGAGCCACCCGCCGGTGTCGGGGCTGTACAGCAGCTTGTGGGTGCCGATGCTCTCGTGAATCGGGCTGGCCGCCGGGTCGCGCTGCGTCACCACCACGGCGCCGATGCCGTGGCGCTTGAAGCCGAGAAATGACGCCGCCGCCACGTCCATCCAGTGGTCCGTCAGGAAGTCGTGGTGCGCATCTTCCTTCGGGTCGTTGGCCGGCTGGTCCGTCGGCGCACGCACCGTCACCATGTGCCCATGTTCGTCGATCAGGGTGGTCCGTCGCATTGTGGTGCGGGGGGAGGATCTGAGGGGAACGCTGAACACCCATGGAAGCGATGTGAATCCCGGGAGGTTTCTCCTCAGCCGCCGACAACATGCAACGAGCCGTCGAGATGGACTCTCCGCAGGATGCGCCCCATCAAAAATGCCCCTGACCGACATTCGGCCAGGGGCGGGCCGCCGTCTTCACTCGACCAGGAAGAGCCGGAAAGACGAGCGGGACCGGCACCGGGATGCGGCACCGGGATGCGGCACCGGGATGCGGCATCTGCTTACTGAATCTCGATCCGGCGCGGCTGGACGGCCTCTGCCTTCGGCACAGTGACAGTGAGAACGCCGCTCTCGTACGTGGCGCGGATGCCTTCAGCATCGATGGTGCGCGGAAGCGTGAAGGCGCGTCGGAACTGGCCGACGGAGCGCTCCGCTCGGACAAACTCTTCGTCCTTGTCGGTGTGCGGGCGTTCGCGCTCACCGCTGATCACGAGTTCGTCGTTCTGGTATCGAATCGTAAGGTCCTCCTGGCGCATGCCCGGCATATCGAGGTGCAGGCGGTACGTCTCGTCCGATTCAAGGAGATCCATGCGCGGGCGCCACACGGGCTGCCGCGAAGTGCCCTCCTGCGCGTCCTCTGCGGAGGGGAAAAACCGATCGAAGACACGATCGATCTCGTTTTGGAGGCTACTGAGGTTGCGAGTGCGGGTGAGGCGAGTCATGACGATTGGAGGCGTTGTGTGCGAGGGTGTGCGAAGGGGAGGGAGAAAAGGTCGGTCGCATCCGATGGACACGCCGACGAGTGTTCACTCACCAAGCACAATGAACAACTCCCATACCAGCCGCGTCGCCCCGCCGCGGTGGCTGCCAGTTCGGCGCGGAGGGGCGCCGCCCTGACAGCCGTCCGTCACAGCTGTGCACATGTGACAACAGGGCCCGCGCGCACACTGTCAGGGGGCCGTGCCGATTTCACAGCCGCCTGCCAGTCCGTCCGGACCCAGCCCCTACGCCGCCCCCCCGCACCGCGCCGGGCGCACCGTTCCCGCGGCCGTGCCAAAGCCCACGCGGTACCCGTCTCCTTGCGCATAGCCCCGCAGGAGGACCCGGTCGCCGTCCTCCAGGAACGAGCGCGTCTCCTCGCCGGGGAGAGACAGGGGCCGTTCGCCGCGCCAGGAGAGCTCCAGCATGCTGCCGTAGCTGTCCTCCGTGGGGCCGCTGATGGTGCCGGAGGCCATCAGGTCGCCGGGGCGCACGTTGCAGCCATTGATGGTATGGTGGGCGAGCTGTTGCCGCATCGACCAGTAGAGGTGCCGGGTGTTGCTGCGGCAGATCGTGTGCGGAGCCGACATCGCCGGGGTCTGCAGGTCCACCTCCAGGGCAATGTCGTACGCCGCGTCGCCCTCGGCCTGCAGGTAATCGAGCGGCTCGGGCTTCTGCGCGGGGCCCGCGGTGCGGAAGGGCTCCAGGGCCGCCATGGGCACCACCCACGGCGAGAGGGTAGTGGCGAAGCTCTTGCCCAGGAAGGGACCGAGCGGATCGTACTCCCACCCTTGGATGTCGCGGGCGCTCCAGTCGTTGACCAGCACCATGCCAAAGATGTGCTCCTCTGCCTCGTCGATGGGGATGGGCGTGCCCAGTTCATTGCCATCCCCCACCAAAAACCCCGTCTCCAGCTCAAAATCCAGGAGCTGTGTGGGTCCAAACACCGGCGGCGCATCATCATGGGGACGGGTTTGCCCGCAGGGCCGACGCACGTCGTGCCCGCTTGGGAGGATGGAACTGGCCCGGCCGTGGTAGCCCACCGGCAGGTGTACCCAGTTGTCCTTCAGTGCATTCTCCGCCCCCCGAAACATCGTGCCCACATTGATGGCGTGCTGCTTCGACGAATAGAAGTCCGTGTAGTCGCCCACATCGACGGGCAGATGCAGCGTCACGTCGCTGCGGGCGTGCAGGGCTCGTTCGCGGAGCGAGGCATTGTCGCGAAGCGCCTCCGTGTCTGCCCGCAGAAGCTCTTGGACGCGTTCGCGGACTGCTGCCCAGGCCTCCGCCCCCAGTCCCAGGAACGCATTCAGCGTGGACTGGGCGAAGGGGCGCGTGCTGCGCAGGGGCAGCGCCTCGAAGAGCCCTTCCTGGTTCAGCAGCGCGAGGTCGAGCACGCAGTCGCCAATGGCAACGCCTACACGCGGGACAGTGGTGTCCGGGGGCGTAAAAACGCCGTACGGGAGGTTTTGGATGGGAAACGGGTGCGCAGGCCCCACGTCCAAAAACGAGGCGAGCGCGGGGTCAGTGGTCGAGCGTGACATGCTGGGGCATCGGATCGTGAGAAGGGAGTCTGAGCACGGCCAACGGGCCGAGAAGGCTACAGCAGTTCGTGGTCGCGGAGGTGATCGATGGGCTCCTCGAAGCTGCAGCTGCCAAACGAGCGGGCCAGGGTGTTGCGCACGTGGCGCACCCCCTCAAGCGAGGCGGAGAGGTCGCGCCAGGCGATCGACTCCTTGAGGAAGCGGAAGTTATCGGGCGTGTCCTCTCGCAGAATCGCAACCACCTCGGGGCGATCCAGGTCGCACTCCGCGGCCAGCACCGCCGCGACAAAGAGGTTGAGGAAGCCATGCATTTCAGTGTCCAGCCCATCGTCGTAGTGACGCACAGGATGGTGGAGGCCGGCAGTGGCCTTGCAGGGCACGCCGGCATCGCGGCAGGCAACGAGGAAGGCGGCCAGGTCTTCGGCAGCGGGCACGTCGCCGGGGGTGCCCCCGCCGCAGCGCACCTTCAGGCCGGCGATCGTGCGGGCGGGGAGCGCCTGCCGGCTGTTGTGCGTGGCAAGCGCGGCGCAGAGGGCCGGCAAGGCCGCCGTCGCCTGGGGAGTCGTGGGCACCTCCAGGAACACATCAAGCTTCGCGGTGCCTGTGCGCACGAGCCGTCGGTCCATCGCCCGGAGCCACTCCGCGTAGTCTGCCCGGTCCGCCCCCACGAGGGCCTGCGGAAGCGGCACCTCCATCACCTCCACCTGCGCCTGGCCCTGCTGCCCCGCATCGAAAGTCTCGATTACGTCCAGGTCGCGCTCAAAGGCGTCCACAAACGACGCCGCCGTGGCGCCCCCCGTCCCCAGGACCGAAAGGGCGTACGGGCGTCCGCGCTTGAGGAGGCCTCGGTGGTTGGACAGGTCGGGCAGGCGATGCACCGGAAGCACGAAGCGCGAGAGCATCCACGCCTCCTCCTCGTGACGGTATTCTGCGTACTTCTGTAGGGCACGCTGCAGCGACAAGTCGGCTGGCGGAAACAGCCCGGCGTAGTCCACGATGTCGCCGAGGAGGGTGCGCAAGCTGGGCGTGATGAGGGAGTCGGAGGCGGACGTCGATTCCATGTGGAGGCGGGGGGCAAAAGAAGAGGAACGACACGAGAACCGAGGAGTCAACTCAGGGCGCGGGAGCGCTTCCGACGACGAGTCGTCGCCAGGACGAGGAGCGATGGATGTTCAAGAAAACAGCGCGGGGCGGTAGTTACAATGCGCAGTTGCCATGCACAATTGCCCACCGGGCGCAATTGCCTACCGGGCGCAATTACCAATGCGCCGGACGAGTGCCGGAGGCCCTCGTGGGAGAAACAACCGATCGGGCGCGGGCGTCGTCAGGGAGCAGGCGTTGCCGGGGCCGTGTGGAGCCCCTCTTGTGTCTCCCTGCAACTTCTCATACCTTTTTGTCTGCCGTCCGTTCGGGACAGCGCTCCGGGCATGGACCTTCACACGGCCAACCGCCGCGCAAACGGCCCGAGAACGATACAAGGCGGAACGGTGGATCGGAAGTTCACGGACCCGCACCCGGAAACGTATTGAATGCCCCCTGCATTCCTGCTATCCTACGTGCACCGAACCCCAGTTTGTTGTTCAGTCGCCGGGATCACGCCCCTGGGCTTCGTTCTTGGACGACTGGCCCAGCGCTTTTCTCATTGCCTACGGATTGACGACTCTTCATCATGACGATGCGACAGTCAGCGCTCTTTGCTCTTGTGTTGGGAAGCCTCGGGCTCTTCGCCCTTTCGGGGTGCTCCGCCGGCAACCCCAACATGAGCGCGGCCGAGGGCGCCATGGAACAGCAGAATTACGACCGTGCCTTGGCCAACGTGGACTCGGCCCTTACGCAGGACTCAGCGAATGTGGATGCCTACCTGATGAAGGCTCGCATCCTGCGCCAGATGGCCGACAGCACAACGCCGCCGAGCGAGTACAAAGCGCTTTACTCTCGGGCCCGCGAGGCGGAAGCCTCCGCCCTTGAGTTTGCGCCGGGGCAGCAGAGCACGGTCCGTACCCAGCGCGAGCGCGCCTACATCCAGGAATACCAGAAGGGCGCCAAAGCCTTCAATACCGCTCGCCGCAGCCAGTCGCGGGATGCGTTTCTCCGCGCCGCTTCGTACTTCGGAGCCGCCGGGGTGACCCAGCCGGACTCGACGGGGCCGATCCTGAACGAAGCCTTCTCGCGCCTGCGGGCAGCACGTCTTCAGGAAGAAGACAAGGTGGCCTCAGAGATGAGCACCGTCATCCCCATCCTGGAGCGCTACATTGAGAAGGAGGACCGGCCTTCGAAGGACGCCTACACCATCCTGTCGCAGCTCTACCTGCAGAACGAGCAGTACAGCCGCACCCTCACCCTGACCAAGCAGGCCATTGACGACCTCTCCAGCCGCCCCACCGTGCTTCGCTTTTCGGGCACCCGCGGTGTGCAATACGCCGGAACGGTGGAAACGGAACGCGGCTCCCGCAGCGTGGACGGCTCTACGCCCAGCCGCGTCCCCCTCTCCACCAGCGAAGGAACTGTGAGCGGAACCTTTTACAAAACCGAGGGCGGCACCCGCCAGCTGCAGGGCCAGCTCCGGGTGGAGCTCTATAAGCAAGGCACCCGCGCCGCCTCGGGGCAGGCCGTCGCCATTTCGGACACAGTCTCATTCTCCGCAGACCTCTCGGCCCTGTCGCCCCTCGCGGACCTGCAAAACTCTCGCCTGAATGCCCTCAACCAGACGGGCAACACGGAGCAGGCCATGCAGGCGTACGAGCGCCAGATCGAGCGCACCCCGAACGACGCGACGTATCGCTACAACTACGGCTCTCTGCTGCTCAACGCCGACCGCTACGACGAGGCTGCCACTCAGCTCTCGAAGGCGGTGGAGTTGGACCCTGACGACCCGAAGAAGCAGTACAACCTTGGGGCGGCGTACCTGAACAAGGGCGTGGCGTTGCAGGACAGCCTCGTGTCTCTTCGCGACTCGCTGACGGCGCGGGAGCAGACGCCGACGGCGGAGGAGGAGGAACTGGTGACGCAACTGAACGAGGAGCGCCGCTCGCTCTTTGAGAAGTCGATTCCCCCGCTCGAGCGCGCCCGCCAGCTGAGTGGCCCCGGCGGTCGCTACAGCCAAAGTGCCTGCACGGCGCTTTTCCAGGCCTACGTACAGACCGAGCAGACCGAGAAGGCACAAGGGGTGAAGGAATGTGCCGGACAGACCTCTCAGGCCAACGACGGCGACAATTGACGGCCGCGCGTTTTCTCCTGTAGAGCCGCGACGAGCTGCAGCGCCCAGGCCCCGAGTCTCCACCGCCGGAGGCTCGGGGCGCGGCGTATGCCCCCCGTCTTCAGGACCTTCTTCCCAAAAACCGCTTTCAATTTTCCGGACGGAGACGTCCGCCTGCGGCGCCTCCTGCGCCTCGTTTTGCTGTTTTCCGCCACGTGTTTCCCCGCCCATGCCTGCCTCCTCGTCGAACGATCCCGCCGACGCCCCCTCCGGCTTTGGCACCCGCGCCGTCCACGCCGGGCAGCAGCCCGATCCCTCCACCGGCGCGGTGATGACGCCCATCTACCAGAGCTCCACCTACGCCCAGGCCGCGCCGGGCGAGCACCAGGGCTACGAGTACTCGCGCGTCTCCAACCCCACCCGCACCGCCCTGGAGGGCAATCTCGCCTCCCTGGAAGGCGCAAAGCACGGCATCGCGTTTAGCTCCGGCGTGGCGGGCATCGACGCCATCGTGAAGAGCCTCCGCCCCGGCGACCACATCGTGGCCACCGACGACCTGTACGGCGGCACCTACCGGCTCCTCGAGGAAGTCTTCGAGCCGCTCAATATCCACACCTCGTTCGTGGACATGAGCGACCTGGACGCGGTGGACGACGCGCTAACAGACGCCACGCAACTCCTGTGGGTCGAGACGCCCACAAATCCACTCATGCGGGTCGTGGACATCGAGGCACTCAGTGAGTTGGGGCACGCCTACGACGTGACCGTCGCGGTGGACAACACGTTCGCCACGCCCTACCTGCAACAGCCCCTTGCCCACGGCGCCGACCTTGTGCTTCACTCCGCCACCAAGTACCTGGGCGGCCACTCCGATCTCATCCTCGGGGCCGTGTGCACCAACTCGGACGAGTGGGCGGAGAAGCTGCGGTTCCAAATCAAGAGCACCGGTGCGGCCCCCGGCCCCATGGACTGCTTCCTGACGCTGCGCGGCACGAAAACGCTGCACCTGCGCATGGAGCAGCACTGCGACAGTGCGCGACGGCTCGCCCAGATGCTCAACGCCCACGAGAAGGTGGGACTCGTTCGGTACCCGGGCCTCCCCTCTCATCCCGGCCATGCCCTGGCGCAGAAGCAGATGTCGGACTACGGCGGCATGATTTCGTTCGAGCTGGCCGACGACGACATGGACCAGGCGCTCGCCATTCTGGACGCCGTGGAGATCTTCACCCTCGCCGAAAGCCTGGGCGGCGTGGAGAGCCTCATCGAGCACCCGGCCTCCATGACCCACGCCTCCATTCCGGCCGAGGAGCGGCGCAAGATCGGCCTCACCGACTCGCTGATCCGCCTCAGCGTGGGCGTGGAAACGTTCGATGACCTGCGCGACGACCTCGACCGGGCCCTCCTGCAGGTGTAGCCCCCCAGCCCCAAAGACGGACGCCGCCCTTCTCGCTACCAGCCCATCGTGCCGGGCCCGCCCTTGAACGGGCCCACGACGTCGTCGGTAATCCAGCCGCCGTAGAAGTCGCCCTCCTGGGCGTGGGCCTGCTCCTCGCCGACGTAACAGGCGTCCACCTTGCTGGCGTAGAACGTGATGTGGTCTTCGAGGGCGGCGAAGCGGTCCGTGGGACGGGGATACGCCCACGCCGCACTTCGCGACGAGCGGTCGCCCACCGTCACGGTGTAGTAGATGGCGCGGCCCTTGAACTCACACATCGTGGTGCGCGACTCCTGCTCCAGGTGCTCCATCGCCACGTCGGCCGGCGGCACGTAGTACGCAGGGGGATGGCTCGTTTCGAGGACGCGGAACGCCTCGGTCGTGTCGGCGATCGTCACGTCGTTAAACACCACGCGGATGCGCCGCTCTTCGGATTCGAGGGCGGGCGGGCGCGGGTAGTCCCAGACGGATTCTTGGCCGGGGCCGGGCTCGGTGGGTGTGGGCATGGTGGCAGCGGAATGGGGGAAAAGGCGTGCGAGCAGTTACGATGCGTCGGGCGACGGGCCGGGCGGCGAGGCTCCGGTGCGGAGGCGGTCCGTCATGGCGGCCCGGTCCACAGTGCCTTTCGGGCGCTGTGCCCAGTCGTCGGGCGGCACGACGGTGGTTTGCACCAGCCGGGTGCCCAGCGCGCCGAGCGTGTCGCGGAGGGCGTCTTCTGAGGGCCTCGCGGCCGGGGAGGCAGCACAGAGCGCGAGGGCGACGTTGGTGCCATCGGGGGTATACAGGAGCGCGTCGTGGAGGGCCGGATGGGCGCGTTTGAGCCGTCCTTCCAGCGCGCCCGCCGGGACGAGGCGGCCGTTGGAGAGCGAAAAGGTGGTGTCTTTCCGGCCTTCGAAGTAGAGATCGTCACCGTCGCGCCGCACCAGGTCGCCGGTGTGGACCGGGCCGTCGGGCGATCGGCGGTCGAGGCCTTCGTGGCGGCGCCAGACGCCCACGTAGGCGTTGGGGCCGTGGAAGCGCAGTTCGCCGTCCTCCGCCACGTCGACGGAGCAGCCGAGGGGGCGGCCCAGGTAGTGCGCGGCCCAGCGCCCCGGCGGGCCCAGCGTGATGCCGGGCGCGGCTTCGGTCTGCCCGTAGCCGGCCCGGAGGCGCGTCTCGGAGAGCTGCTCGGCGAGCGGCCCCGGCACGGGCGCGCCCCCCACGATGCCGCCGTGGAGGCGACGCAGGAGCGCCGTGCCCCCCTCCACCTCCAGCAGCCGCTGAATGGTGAGCGGCACCGACGAGAGGTGCGTAGCGCTCCAGGTGTCGGCCCGTTGCACGAGCGCCGCCGGTTCGCGCCCGCCGTCGGGGTCCCGAATGATCTCCGCCCCCGCCATCAGGGCAGGCAAGAGCTCCAGCACCAGCCCAAAGGCGTGCGACCAGGGCAGCACCGACAGGACGCGGGCGCGCTGGAGCGTGAGCCGCGGAAGATGGCTCGCCAGCACCGACAGCACATTGCGGTCCGACAGCGCAATCCAGCGCGCAAGCTGCGTCGTGCCGGACGTACGCAGCAAAAACCGCACGTGGGGCGTCGGGGGCGCCGCAGGGGTGCGGAGCGTGTCGGGGCTGTGGTGCGGGCCGGTCTGTCCCGCCGGCGTCCACGTGTGCGGCCCCGGCTGTGGCCCCACGGCGCCTCGGGCCTCCAACTCGTCGCAGAGCGCTCCCACATCCTCCGTGGGTGTAGCAATCGCCACCGTCAGCCCCTCCCACAGCGCCGCAACGAGCACCTGCACGAAGGCAGTGGACGGCGGCAGCGCAAGCACCAGCCGGTCGCCCGCCTGCAACGACGCTTCCCGAAAGGCGTGCGTCCAGAGCCGGGCACCGGTCCACAGCGAGCCCGCCGGCGTGATCGTGCCCTTGTCCACAACCACCGGGAGCCCTTCGTCGCGGAGGCGCTCGTAGAGCAACGGATGCCAGGGATTGGAGGCAGCGGGCTCCCCGCGCGGCGATGCCGCTGCACGGGCCGCTTGCACCGCGGCAACCGCTGTGGGCTGGTCGGTCGGCGACGGGCGCCCGGCCCGGCCCGATCGCACAGACGAGGCGTGCGGGGACATACGAAGAAGCCGTTGGGAGGAAGGTCGTTGAGAAGGGCGATGTGTGCAGGGGGGCAGGCTCCGTATCGCCCCCCACTCAGGACTCAGGGGAGGAGTCCCGCGCCTGGGCTTCACGCTCAGCGTACAACTCGCCCAGCTGGTCGGCCATATTCTCAATCATTTGCAGCGCCCGTTCGGGGTCACTGACATCCAACTCGGCCAGGGCCTCGTGCTGCGCCTGAAGCCGCTCCACACGCGCCCGGAGGCGCTGCACCTCTTTCACTACGGCCTCTGGCTCCGACACAGACAGCGTGTCCATCAACCGCTTCCAGCGCGACCGATACCACGGGAGATCATGAGAGGGGGCGTCGGGGCCATCCATGGGACCAGGGAGCAATCGGAAGCAAGCGCGGGATCTTTCCCATACAGGGGCGCCCCAGAGATGTGCCGTGTACAGGAGATGTGCCGTGTGTAGTCGGCACAGCCGGTGCAGCTGTTGCGGCTGCGAGGCGAAGGGACCCGGGCGCTACGCCGCCAGGCCCTCTCCCATCTCTTGCAACTCCTCCCCGAACCGCGCTGCGAGGGCGCGGGCGTCCGCCTCGGTGGGGGCCTCGGTGTAGACGCGGAGGATGGGCTCGGTATTGGAGGGGCGCATGTGGACCCAGGACGACGCAAAATTGATTTTGAGACCGTCCCGCATCGAACAGTCAGCCTCGGGATACTGCTCCGCGAGGGCGGTCAGCAGGCGCTCCGGGGGCACCTCAGGGAGCGGCAGGCTCTCTTTGGCCATGGCGTAGTGCGGAAGGTCATCGTGCAGGGCGCCCAGGGAGCGCTCTGTTTCGGCCAGGTGCTGCAGAAGAAGCGCCGTGCCCACGAGGGCGTCTCGGCCGTAGTGGAGGTCCGGCAGGATCACCCCGCCGTTGCCCTCCCCGCCAAGCACAGCCTCAACGTCCTTCATGCGCTCCACCACGTTGATCTCTCCCACCGCGGAGCGATACACGGGCTGGTCGTGAGCGGCGGCCACGTCATCGATGGCGCGGGAGGAAGACAGGTTGGTGACGAACGGCCCTTCGCGGTGCCGCCACAGGAAATCGGCCGCGAGGACCTGCGTGAGCTCCTCGAGCACGAAGCGGCCCTGTTCGTCCACGAGCGCAAGGCGATCCGCGTCGGGGTCCACCGCCACTCCCAGGTCCGCATCGTGGGCCGGGACCGCCTCGGTGAGCCCGGTCAGGTGATCGGGGCGCGGCTCGGCGGGGTGCGCAAAGTGGCCCGTAGGCTCGCAGTGGAGGCAGTGAACGTTTTCTTCGGCCACGCCGAGGCAGTGCAGCAGCCGGGGCAGCGCCTCGCCTCCTACGGAGTTGATGCCATCCACCACCACCGTCAGGTTTTGGGCTGCAATCTGTTCGGGGTGGATGAGATCGAGCGCCAGGATGGCGTCGAGGTGATCGGGAAGGGCGTTGTACTTGCGGTAGCCGCCCATCGCTTCGGAGCGCACGGGCGCGGCATCGCCGGCGTCGGCCCGTTCAATAACCGCGTCGCCCTGCGCGGGGGTCAAAAATTCGCCGGCTTCATTGAGCAGCTTTAGGGCATTCCACTCTTCGGGATTGTGGGACGCGCTGAGCACGATTCCGCCGGCGGCCTCCTCCCGAAGAACCGCCATCTCCACAGTCGGGGTGGTGGCCAGGCCCAGGTCCACAACCTCGCAGCCCATGCCCCGCAGCGTGCCGATCACGACCTGTGCACAGGCGGGCCCGGACGGACGTGCGTCGCGTCCCACCACCACACGGGGAGGGCGGTGTAGGTCAGCGGCGCGCTGGCGGCACCACGACCCAAATGCTCCGGCATACCGCACCAGCACGGACGGATCAAGCCCCTGCCCCACAATGCCCCGGATGCCAGAGATGGACGCGATCAGGGTATCGTCGGCAGACATGGCAGGGAAGAAATCCGTAACAAAGAAGACGAGGAACGAACCAGGGACGGCTGGGGAAATGAAACCACCGATTGGGCGTAGGAAAATGCACATCGATGGTTCCATTTGCGCTCTCTTTACGGAACCGGTCCGCCCCCCTTCCGTGCGAGAACTGGGTTGGTAGTTCCCGGACGGTCCCACGCGCTTTTCCTTCGCACGGAGCCCCCTCGCCATGGCTTCTTCCCCCTCTGCCTCCGACTGGAGTTGGCGTCGCCGGTTTTCGGCCGCAACGGTGCTCACCACGGTGCTTCTGCTCTCCTGGGGAGCGGTGGTCACAAGCATCGGGGCGGGCATGGCCTTCCCCGACTGGCCCACGTCGCTCGGCTCGTACAACCTGCTGAATCCGGTAGACGGGTGGTGGAACGTGCCGGCGTATTTGGCGGAGCACGGGCACCGGTTGGTGGCCAGCCTCGTCGGCATGCTCACCGTCGTGCTCGGCGTATGGACGTGGTGGGAGGACCCGCGGGCGTGGATGCGAAAACTGGCGCTGGGCGCGGTCGCGCTCGTGATTTTTCAGGGCCTCTTGGGGGGGCTGCGCGTCCTCTGGGTCTCGCTCAACCTCGCGATGATTCACGCGTCGGTGGCACAGCTCTTCTTTGCGACGCTGGTGGCGATGACCTTGTTTGTAACGCCCACGTGGCGCTCGCGCCGCGGCGTGCTGCCCCCCTCGGCGGCGGCCGGGCGGCTCCGCACCTGGGCCTACGCCACCGCCGGGCTCGTGTATGTCCAGATTGTACTGGGCGCCATGCTGCGCCACCCGGGAGCGGGGATGTCCGGAGGCTACACGGCCCTGCACGTCACAGGGGCCTTCGTGGTGGTGGGGGCCGTGCTGGGCGTGCTGATGATCGTGGAGAAGCACTTCGACCATGTCCCGGTCCTTCGCACCGCTGCGTGGGTGCTCACGGGTGCGATGGCGCTGCAGTTTGCACTGGGCCTCGCCTCCCTCCTGCTCACCCTGTATGAGCCCGCCGGGCAGGGCGGCGTGGTGGCCTACGTGCTGCTTACCGTTGCGCACTTGGTTGTGGGGGCCGTGCTCTTCGGCGCGTCGGTAGTAACGGCCCTGCTCGCGGCACGCCGCCCCTCCACGGCGGCACAACCGTCTCACTCCGAGGTGCGGGCCGAGCCGGAGCTTGCCGCAACCCCCCGGTAGTGCATGCCCTGCCGCCCCGCCTGATTTTTTCCGCTTGCTGATCGCCGTTGCATGGATTCTCCCTCTGATGGGTCATCGGATGCCCCCGTGGCCGTCTCCGCGGCTTCCACGGCCGCCGATGCGCAGGCCTCGTCTCGCCCGGTGGGGGATGTGCTGTGGGACTTTGTTTTGCTTGCCAAGCCGGAAATCTCGTCTGTCGTCACACTGTCGGCCTTTGCGGGGTTTTTGGTCGGCTCCCCCGCGGGGCTGAGTGCCTCGGTACTCCTGTGGGCCATGCTCGGAACAGCGCTCTGTGCCGGGGGCGTGGGCATGCTCAACCATGTGCTGGAGCGGCAGTACGATGCGCAAATGAAGCGTACGGCCACCCGTCCCTTGCCTGCGGGCCGGGTAAACCCGACTACGGCGCGCCGGGTGGGGGTCTTCCTGATATGCGCGGCGGTGGCGCTCCTGTGCCCGCTGGTCAATGTGCTGACGGCCGTCATTGCGGCCCTCACGGCGGGGCTGTACCTCTTTGTGTATACGCCCCTGAAGCGGGTTACGAAATGGAATACACTGATTGGGACGGTGCCGGGGGCGCTGCCGGCGCTGGGCGGATACACGGCTGCCACAGGGCACCTCGGGGGAGGCGGATGGGCGGTGTTCGGCGTGCTGGCCTGCTGGCAAATGCCGCACTTTCTGTCGCTCGCGTGGATGTACCGTCACGACTACGAACGCGGAAACTACGCGATGCTGCCGGTGGTGGAGCCGGACGGCGATTCCACGGCGGCGCAGATGATTGGGTTCGCCGCCCTGCTCGTGCCGCTGAGCGTGCTGCCGGTCGTTTCCGACACCGCGGGGTGGATCTATGCCCTTGGCGTGGTGCCGCTCGGGCTTTGGTTCCTGTGGACAACGATCGTCTTCCATGGGGAGCGGACGGGCCGGCAGGCGCGCCGCGTTCTCAAGGCCTCTATCGTATACATCCCGGCCCTCGTTGCCCTCCTGTCGGTCGACTGGTTTATCTGACGCGTCGGCATGCTGTGCCAGGGATGGTGCCTCCGCTCCACCCTGCCCTCCCCTTCGCCCTCAGCTGTTTCTCTCAACCCGTTTCGCAACATGCCTCCCCCCGCCGTCGACATTCAGGGCGTTGCACATCGCTACGGCGAGCATCAAGCGCTGCGCGATGTCACGCTGCAGGTGGGGCCGGAGGCGCTGTACGGGCTTCTTGGGCCCAACGGAAGCGGAAAAACGACGCTGTTTCGCATCCTCTCGACTCTCTTGCCCCCCACCGGCGGGCAGGCGGAGATCTTCGGGATGGATGTAACCCAGCACCCCGATGCCGTGCGTGACCGAATCGGGGTCGTGTTCCAGGAGCCGGCGCTTGACGAAACGCTCACGGTCCGCGAAAACCTGCAATTCCAGGGGGCTCTCTACGGCTTGCATGGTGCGGCGCTGCACACCCGAATCGATGCGCTGCTCCATCACCTCCACGTGGCCGACCGCGCCGACGATGCGGTGGAGGACCTGTCGGGCGGTCTCCGCCGCCGGGCCGACCTCGCCCGCGGCCTCTTGCATCGCCCCGACCTCCTGTTGCTCGATGAGCCGACGGCGGGGCTCGATCCGGCTGCACGCCGCACCTTCTGGAATGCTGTGCGCCGGCTCCGCGACGCGGAGGGCACGACGCTCCTCCTGGCCACGCACCTGATGGACGAGGCCGAACGCTGCGACCGCGTCGGCATCTTGTCCGACGGTGCGCTCGTGGCGAACGGGAGGCCCGAGGCCCTCAAAGCCGACCTGGGCGAGGAAACGATCTGGGTTGCGACAGAATCGCCCCGTCTGCTCCGCGACCATATCGAGGCACAGTTCGGAGTCGCCACGCGCATCGTCGGCGCCACCCTTCAGGTTGCCCCTGCCGATCCGCCTGCCTTCCTCCCGGCCCTCTACGATGCGGTGGGCGACCGCATCCAGAGTGCCACCCTACGCCGCCCCACCCTCGAGGATGTGTTCATGGTCCATGCGGGCGTCGCTCCGGGAGACGACCGCGAACATGCTCTCGCCCGCACGGCGGAGCCCTCGGACTGACGGAGCCCTCGGTGTGGGCCGGCGCGGCGGTGCCGCCGGGTGCTGGGTCGTCGCCCTGCCCCGGTCCGCACGCCCGCGCTCTGTTCCCTCCCCAGGGGCTGTGCGTCCACGGGCAAAAACGACAGGGCAGATGTGCACATTTTCCCACGCCTTCATCCACAGAATGTCTATGCACGCTCTGCGAACGGTTGGTGCCCTCACGGCCCGCGAGATTCTGAAGTTCGTGCGCGACCGGAGCCGCGTGATCGGCGCCCTCGCGCAACCGCTGGCCCTCTGGCTGCTGCTGGGCCTCGGCTTTCAGGGGACCTTCCAGCCGCCGCAGGGCGCCGCAGGCGGGTACGGGGCGTTTCTATTTCCGGGCATCCTGGCACTCGTGCTCCTCTTCACGGCCATCTTTTCCACGATTTCCATCGTGGAGGAGCGCACCTCGGGCTTCTTGCAGGGGGTGCTGGTGGCGCCGACGCCCCGCACGGCACTCGTCTTTGGGACCACGCTGGGCGGCACCCTGATTGCCACCGTGCAGGCCCTGCTCTTTCTCGGGGCCCTGCCCCTGGTCAACCTCTCGCCGGGCTGGCTGGGCGTGGGCATGGTCGTTGCGATCTGCCTGCTCACTGGGCTCGCCTTTACGGCCCTCGGCTTTGCCATCGCCTGGCAGATGGACACGACCCGCGGCTTCCACGCCATCATGAATCTCTTCCTCCTCCCCCTGTGGTTCTTGTCTGGGGCCATGTTTCCCGCGGAAGGCGCTGCGCCGATCCTGCGCGTTTTTGTGTGGGCAAACCCGGTCTCTTACGCCGTGAGCGGCCTGCGGCACGGGCTGCACGGCTTTGCCGACCCCGCGGCCACCCTCGCGGGGCCTGCGGTGTGCCTGGCGGTCACGGCTGGGTTCGCCGGGCTGATGCTGGCACTGGCAGTGTGGGAGGTGCGCCGCCCCTTCTTCCGCCCGTAGTACGCCCGGACGCCCGGCCCTTGCCCGCGTCCTGAGTCCCTCCTCTCGGGTCCCTCCTCGCGGGTCACTCCTCCCGGAAGAGGGTAAACGACTCGCGGTGATGGGGCGTCGTGCCGTGCTCGCGTAGCGCCGCGTAATGGTCCGGGGTGGCATAGCCCATGTTCGAGTCCCAGCCGTAGGCGGGATGCTCCGCGTGCAGGCGACGCATGTAGGCGTCGCGCTCCGTCTTGGCCAGGATGGACGCAGCGGCGATGGACTGGCTCCTGGCATCCCCCTTCACGAGCGTCTGGTACGGCCATGGCGCCTCTACCAGGTCGCGCGTCCACTGGTTGCCGTCCACCAGCATGTACTCCGGCGACGGGTGGCAGTCGGCAGCGGCCTGCCGCATGGCCTTGAGGGCGGCCTGCAAGATGTTGAGGGCGTCGATCTCTGCCGGTGAGCAACGAGCGAGGGCGGTGGCACAGGCGCGGTCTTCAATTTCGCTTCGCGCCTCGCGCCGGGCCTTCGCCGAGAGGGCCTTGCTGTCGTCGACGCGGTCGAGGGACGTCCCGGGCGGCAGGATGACGGCGGCCGCGACCACCGGCCCTGCCAGGCAGCCCCGTCCGGCCTCATCCAGCCCCGCCACACGCGAATATCCGTTGTCCCACAACCGTCGTTCGTACGTCAGCATCGGGCCGCGTTGAAAAAAGAAAAGGCACTGAGCGCCCGAGTGCCCCCAGCCGGGCGCGCCCGGGAAGATAGCATACGACACGGGAACGCCAATTGCACACCGGAGACGTGCAGGGAGACCTGAAAGGGAATGCGCGTGGAGACGAGCCCACACCGCGACAAGTCCACACCGCGATAAGCCTACATCGCGACAATCTTACACCGCGACAAGCCTACACCATGACAGGGCGCGGCCGGTCTTCGGTCGTCCATCCCCCTACACGCAGGTGGGGCCTGCGGGGCAACGCCCGACACAAGATTCAACGGTTTGCCCCACCTCACGGACACCGCAAAACACGGACTTCTTGGGCCGTGTTTGTTATGTTGCTTTCGGTACGTTGCTGGGGCCACATCTTTGCGGCCCCTCCTTCCTCGCGATACACTCTCTTCTCGCGAGACGCTCCCTCTCGCACCAATCCTCGCGATAACTCTCGCAACAACGCCCGTCCTCATGTCCACCCTCGACCTCTCGCCGTACGGCATCCAAGCCGACACCGTCTTCCACAATGCCGACCCGGCCCACCTTTACGAAGCGGCCGTCCGCTACGACTCTACGGCCGCGATCGTAGACAGTGGAGCGCTCACCATCCGCTCCGGAGAGAAGACGGGGCGCAGCCCAGCGGACAAGCGCATCGTTCACCACCCCGACAGTGCCGGGGACATTTGGTGGGGGCCGATCAATATTGAAATTGACGAGCATACGTTTCAGATCAACAAGGAGCGGGCCCAGGACTACCTGAACACCCGCCAGCGCATCTACGTGATGGATGGATTTGCGGGCTGGGCCCCGGAGCACCGCCTCAAGGTCCGTATCATCGCCTCCCGGCCCTACCACGCGCTGTTTATGCACAACATGCTGGTGCGGCCCACGAAGGAGGAACTCGCAGACTTTGGCACGCCGGACTTTGTGATTTACAACTCGGGCGAGTTTCCGGCCAACCGCCAGACCAAGCACATGAGCTCGAAGACAAGCGTCGACCTGTCGTTTGAACACCAGGAGATGGTGATCCTGGGCACCGAGTACGCCGGGGAGATGAAAAAAGGCATCTTCACGGTGATGCACTACCTAATGCCGAAGCGCAACGTGTTGTCGATGCACTGCTCTGCCAACGAGGGGGAGGATGGGGACGTGTCTCTCTTCTTCGGCCTCAGCGGTACGGGCAAGACGACGCTCTCGGCGGACGCAAGCCGTAGGCTGATCGGCGACGACGAACACTGCTGGAGCGATCAGGGTGTTTTCAACATCGAGGGCGGCTGTTACGCCAAGGCCATCGATCTTTCTGAAGAGGACGAGCCGGAAATCTACGACGCGATCCGCTACGGCACCGTCCTCGAAAATGTGGTGTACGATGAAGAGACCCGGGAGGTCGACTACACCGACGATTCGATCACCGAAAACACGCGCGCCTCGTACCCCCTCCCCTACATCGAGAATGCCAAGGTCCCGGGCATTGCCGGTCACCCGGACAATATTATCTTCCTGACGTACGATGCCTTCGGCGTGATGCCACCGGTGAGCAAGCTTACGCCCGAGCAGGCCATGTACCACTTCATCAGTGGGTACACGGCCAAGGTGGCGGGTACGGAGGTAGGGGTCGATGAGCCGCAAGCCACGTTCAGCGCCTGCTTCGGGGCCGCTTTTCTCGTCTGGCCGCCCGATAAGTACGCCGAGATGCTGGCCGAAAAGATTCGCGAGCACGACGCGGAGGCGTGGCTCATCAACACGGGCATCACCGGCGGACCGTACGGCACAGGTCGCCGGGTGCCGCTCAAGTACACCCGTGCCATGGTCGACGCCATCCACGATGGTTCGCTGCTGGAGGCCCCTAAGCAGACGGAGCCTGTTTTCGGCCTCAATGTGCCCACGACATGCCCGCACGTGCCCAACGAAATTCTTATGCCTCGGGGCACGTGGGACAACCCCGACGCTTACGACGCCAAGGCTGAGCACCTGGTGGGGCTCTTCAACGAGCACTTTGAGCAGTACGAGGACATGGCGGCTCCGGAGATTGTGGACGCGGGCCCGCAACTGCAGACGGCCTGACGCCTGTACGGCCTCTGGGACTCACTGGAAACGACTGGGCGCGACTGTGCCAGGGCCCTGAGGCGCCCCCGTCGGCCTGTCCCTTCGAGAAACATTACGCGTCCCTCACCTTCCCTGTACTCTCCGCAAAACTGCTCAAGACGCCACTTGTTGGGGCTTCTTGCACTGCCCTTTTCGCCTTGCTCCTCGTGGCATGGCTCAGGTAGGCGACCGATCCCCGGCGGCAAAGCTCGGCCTTCTCGATGCGACCATGGTGGGGATGGGGGCGATGATTGGGGCGGGCATCTTTGTGCTTACGGGATTGGCGGCCGACATTGCGGGCCCGGCGGCCCTCCTTGTGTTTGCCCTCAACGGCGTGGTCACGGCATTTACGGGCGTCTCCTACGCGGAGCTCGCCAGTGCCATCCCCAAAAGCGGGGGCGGATACGTGTTCGTGCGGGAGGTCTTCTCCGGCCCCACCTCTTTCCTGATGGGCTGGATGCTCGCGTTCGCGTACATGATCGCGGGGGCTCTCTACGCGCTCGGCTTCTCGTCGAACTTCGTGGAGTTCGTGCATCTGTACTGGGCGGGACTGCCCACCGGCCCGGTGTGGCACATCGTGTACGCCCTCGTCGTGGTGGGCCTCTTTGCGCTGCTCAACGCCGTGTCGACCGAGGCGAGCGGCGGGGCGGAGACCGTGGTGACAATCATCAAGATCATCATCCTGCTTGTCTTCGCCGGCTTCGGGGCCTTCGCGGTGGAGGGCGGAAACCTTGAGCCGTTTTTTCCTGGCAACCGGGCGTCGGTTTCGCTCGTGCAGGCCATGGGCCTTACGTTTATTGCGTTTGAGGGCTACGACCTCATCGCCACGGTGACGGAGGAGGTCGAAAATCCCCGGGAGAACATTCCCAAGGCCATCTTTATCAGCCTCGTGGCCACGGTGGCCATCTACCTGGTCGTGGTGTGGGTGGCCATTGGCACGCTCGGCGCCGACAAGCTGGGGCGGGCCGGGGAAACAGGCATCGCTGAGGCCGCCACGAGCTTCATGCCCACAATTCCGCTGCTGGGCGAGGGAGCCGCACTGATTGTGTTCGGCGCCGTGTTCTCGACGGTGAGCGCCCTGAACGCCGTCGTCATTGCCTCCAGCCGCGTCGTGTTTGCCATGGGCCGGGAGAACCAACTCCCCAACCCGCTTGGCCAGATCAGCGCCACGTTCGGAACGCCACTCGCGGCCGTTGTGGCCAGTGCCGCCGTGATGCTCGTGAGCGTGCTCCTTTTGCCCATCGAGCAGGTGGGGCGCGTGTCGAGCCTCTTCTTCCTCGTCTCGTTCGTGGTGGTGAACTGGAGCGTCATCCGCCTCCGCCGCCAGCGACCCAACATGACCCGCCCGTTCGAGATGCCGCTCTACCCGTACATTCCCCTTCTCGGCATTGCGCTCAACCTCGTACTGGCCTACTTCCTTCTCCGCGACGACCCGTTCACGCTGGTGCTGGGCCTGGGCTGGGTGGCCATCGGGGGGGCGGTCTACGCGGTCCTGGAGTGGCGCCGGCCCCGCCCCGAACCCGCCGAGGCCTAATCGTTCACTGTTGCTTTCGCTGACGCTGCTGCCGCTATGCCTGCTCACGGAAAAGACCTTCGCATCATCATTGTCGGAGGGGGCGAGGTGGGGTTCCGCACCGCTCAGCTTCTCGACGAGCGGGGCCACGACCTCGTCATCATTGAATCTGACCCCGAGCGGTGCCAGAAGATTGCCGACGCGTACGTGGCGACGGTGATTGAGGGGGACGCCACCCTGCCCGACATCTTTCAGCAGGCGGGGCCGGAGACCGCCAACGTGGTGGCTGCTCTCTCGGACGATACGCTGGCGAACCTGGCGGTCTGCATGATCGCCCAGCGCCTCAACCCCGACCTGCACACGGTCATGCGCACCGATGCCGAGACGGGCGAGGCGCACGCGGAGCTTGTGGACTCGGTCATCTATCCGCAGCGGGCGAGCGCCCTGCTGGCCGTAAATGCCGTCCTGTCCGGCGACGTGCGCTCGCTGGAGCACGCCATGGGGGTGCTCGACATCGCCGAGGTACGCATCGGCGCCGACGCCCCCGCGGCTGGCAAGCGCCTGACGGAGATCAGCTTTCCGAAGGGGTGCCTGGTGGTGAGCGACGTGGACGGGTCGAGCATCGCCGGGGCCGACACGGTGCTGGAGCCGGGGCACCGCTACATCGTGGCCGCCGAGCCGGAGGTGGTGCAGGAGTTGATGCGGCTGCTCCGCGGCTAGCCGTGCCGCCGCACGACTCAGGGCGAGTGCCGCAATCGCAGGGTCAGTGCGCGTCGGGCTGTGCGGCGCGCTCGGCCATCGTCACGTCGTCCTCTTCGTGCCGCATCACCACGACGGGGAGGTCGACCGTCTGCACAATGCGCTCCGGCACGGTGCCAAAGAGAACGCTGCGCACCGACGGTTGCGTTTCGCCAAGCACCACGAGGTCGTAGTGGGCCGCCGCCTCCACAATCGTGTCGGCCGGGTCGTCGGTCGTCACGACGCGGCGCTCCACCAGGTCGGTCTCTACGCCCTGGGCCGCCAGCTGCTCCACGATGGGCCCAAACAGGTCCGCCTGCACGCCGGCCTCCGTCTCCTCCTCCTGCAAGACGTGGAGCAGGGTGACGTTGGTGGTTTCCCCATCCTGCACCAGGTCCGCCACGAAGGGAACAATGGGTCCGGCGTTCTGCAGGCCACGCAGCGGAACCAGGAGGCGGCGGAGACGCTCCAGCGCCCCCGGGATCAAGACAGCGTCGCAGTCCTCCTCCGTGCTGATGCGGGTCAGGGTGTCAAACTTGCTGCCCGTAAACACGAGGCGGCTCGTCGTTCCCGTCGCCCCGGCCTCTGCAAAGCGCCGCGCCACGGTGTCGAGCGCGGCCTGGGCCTCCGCCCCAAACTGGTCGCGCGCCTGGGCCGGGCTCGTCTGTTCGGGCACGGCGTACCAGCCCACGAGCACCACTCGCAGCGACGCCAGCGCAGCCACAAGCTTCGGCGGCAGCGGCACCGGGGCGGGCAGTTCCACGTCGACGAGGATGGAGGAGGGCGAGGGGTCCGACGGCGTCATGACGACAGTTCCGAGAGGGTGACGGAGCGTGCGTAGATGAGGTACCAGCCCGCCGCCGCGAGCAGGATCAGGCCGCCGAGGGCAATCGAGAGCGGGTTCATGAACCCGATCAGGCCAAAACTTGCCAGGGCTCCAAGCGCGGGGACCACAGGATGCCCCGGGCACCGAAAGCTCGGCGCGTAGGAGTCCGGGTCGGCCCGGCGCAGCACCAGCAGGGCCACGCAGATGAGCCCGTACATCACGAGGTGAAGCAGCGAGGCCACCTCGGCAAGAATCTCGACGCGCCCGTACAGAATGAGCCCCAGGATGGGCCCGCCGGCCAGCAGCAGCGCCACGTGCGGCGTGCGGTAGCGCTTGTTCAAGGTCTCCACGCTGTGGGGCACAAGGTCGTCTCGGCTCAGGGCGTAGATGGACCGGGAGGCGCTTAAGATGGACGCGTTGGCGCTCGACAGGGTGGCCAAAAGCCCGCCGCCGAGCAGCGCCGCGGCCCCGAACGTGCCCGCAATCGAGCGCCCCACAGTTACAATGGCCGTTTCGCCGAGGGAGGACAACCGCTCGCTTCCCAGCAGGCTGGTCCCAATAAAAATCGTGAGCACGTACAGCAGGCCCACGAGCACGACGCTCCCGATCATGGAGCGGGGTAGATTGCGGGCCGGGTTCTTAATTTCCCCCGCCACCGTCGCAATTTGCACGAAACCGAGGTAGGAGGTAAAGATCAACGCGGCGGTCGTGAAGACCGGGAGGACGCCGTACGGAAAAAACGCCTCTGGCACCTGCTCGCCCCCAAACACGCCGAGCACGTCCAGCCCTCCGTGCCCCAGGAAGCCGCCGAGCAGCGTGAGCAGGCTCGCGACGATCCAGTTCTGCAGGTCGCCCGTGTTCTCCGTGCCGGTAATGCTGACGCCGGTAAGGAGCACGGCTGTCGCCAGTGCCATCCCGACGACCGGCACCGGCACCCCCAGCCCGAGCTCCGTTGCCAGGTCCCGCAGGTAGTACCCGAAGCCCATGAGGTAGAAGGCGGACGCAAAGAGAAGGCCGAGCCACTGCCCCAGGCCCACCATGCACCCGGACAGCGTGCCCAGCGCGCGCGAGACGAAGTAGTAGCCGCCGCCACTCTCCGGCATGGCCGTGGCGAGCTCCGAGGTGGGCAGGGCCACGAGCAGCGCGATGACGGCCCCAAGGGCAAACGAGAGCATGGCAGCCGGCCCCGCTTGCCCCGCGGCCAGTCCCGGAAACACAAAAATCCCCGCCCCCACCATGGTCCCCGTCCCAATCGCCAGCGCCTGCGTGAGGCTTAGGGTGCGTTCCAGTTCTGCCGCTTGTGCCGAGGCCGCCTTCCGAGCCGCCCCTTGCTCGGGCGAGTCTGACGAGGGCAAAGCATCATCCATGGGATCAGGAGCAGATCTACACTCAGGGCGTTGTGGGGGCGCTCTCTGGAAACAGGTCTACAAACGCAAACGTGGCGCCGTCGAACAGGCCTCGGTCGCTCAGCTTGAGCTGCGGAATGACGAGCAGCGACAGAAACGAGAGCGTCATGAATGGAGCCTCCATCGGGCTGCCCAGTTCCTGCTGCGCGTACTCGCTGAGGCGGGTGTAGCGGCGGGCCACCTCGTCGTACGGCCGGGCGCTCATGAGGCCGGCAATCGGCAGCGGCAGCACTCGGCTGCGGTCGGCCTCCTCCCCGACTGCACTGATGCCGCCTTCGTGCTGCACCACTGCGTTGACGGCGCGGGCGAGGGCGGCGTCGCTGGTGCCCACCGCCACCACGTTGTGCGAATCGTGCGCCACGCTGGAGGCAAGCGCCCCGCGCTCCAGCCCAAAGCCCTGCACAAACGCAACGGCGGGCGTGCTCTCGGCCGCGTACCGGTTTACGACGGCCAGCTTGAGCACGTCGCGGGATGGGTCGGCGACCGCGTGCCCGTTTGCCACGGGCGTCTCCACGATCTCCGTCCCCGTCATAAGCTGGTTGTCCACGGCGGTAATCGTTCGCACCCGAGGCCCCTCCGCCGCCAGGCGAAACGCCGTCGGCGCCACCGGCTCCGCCGCGAAGCGATTCGGCGTGTCGGACGCAGTCCGCTCGATGCGCGTCTCGCCGTGGGCCGCCACAAGCTCGCCCTCCACGTACGTCTTCTGTACGGACAGCGCGTCCAGGTCGTCCGCCACGAGGAAGTCGGCCGAGTCGCCTTCCCGCAGCAGCCCCACGTCCAGTCCGTAGTGCTGCACCGGATGCACGCAGGCAGCGCGGAGCACGTCGTAGCGGTCGTAGCCGCGGGCCAGGGCCCGGCGCACCAGCCCATTGATGTGGCCCGCCGCCAGGGCATCGGGGTGGCGGTCGTCGCTGCAAAACAGGAGCTGCTCCGGCGCCTCCTCCATGAGCGGGATCAGTTCGTCGAAGTTTTTGGCCGCCGAGCCTTCCCGGATGGCAATTTTCATCCCCGCGTCCAGCTTCTCACGGGCCTCCTCAATCGAGACACACTCGTGATCGGTCTGGATGCCCGCCGCGGCGTACTGCTCCGCGTCGCCGCCGCGCACGCCCGGGGCGTGGCCGTCCACCGGCTTGTCGCGCACCTGCGCCGCCCGGATCTTGGACAGCACCTCCGGGGCTCCGTCCAGCACGCCGGGATAATTCATCATCTCGCTGAGATAGGGCACATCCTTGCGGTCCAGCAGCGCCGACACCGCGTCCGGCCCCAGCGTGGCCCCACTCGTCTCGAACGGCGTGGCCGGCACGCACGAAGGGGCGCCGAAGGCGAAGTGAAACGGCACCTGCGCGCCGTCCGCAATCATGTACTCGACGCCCTCCACGCCGAGCACGTTCGCAATCTCGTGGGGATCGCTCACCGTGCCCACAGTGCCGTGCACCACCGCCGCCCGCGCAAACTCCGACGGCGGCAGCATGGAGCTCTCGACGTGGACGTGCGCGTCGATGAAGCCTGGCAGCAGGTACTGGTCCGGCACGTCGTCGGTGGGCTCGATCCGCTCAATGACGCCGTCGTGGACGTGAACGGTGGCGGGCCGAAGGGTCCGGGCGTGCAGATCCACAAGGCGGCCGGCGACGGAAAACGTGGCGGGCATGGGCGCGGGATTTCGTCGCAAAGAGCGTGCACAGAGCAACGTAGGAACCAGGTGGCAAAGTATCGACCCATTTTTGGCTCCATCGGTTGTTGCATGCCGGGCGGGCGCGTGCGGCTCCCGCGCTGGACGCGTACAACTCCCGCTCCGAGCACGGGCATCAGGCCCCGCTCGCGACGGTGCTCGCCGCGGCGACGGTGTCCCAGAGCGCATCGAGATCGGGCGCAATCTCCGGCACCGCATGCGAGCGCGCCATGACCTCGGCGAGCGGCTCGGGCACGTCGACCGTGTGGCCTACGCGCGGCTCCACCACCTCGGGAAATTTGGCCGGATGGGCGGTGGCCGCAAGAATCCAGTCGTGTTCGTCGTGGGGATCGAGCCGGTCGCGGGCCTCGACGGCCGTGGCGGTGTGCGGGTCCCACACCGTGTCCCAGAGGTCGGGGCCGCGGCGAATCTGCTCGCCGATCTGCTCGTCCGTCACGCGCTCGGCCCCTACCACCTCACGGAGGCCCTCCGCGGAGGGCCAGTGGTGGCGCAGGCGCTCCATGTTGCTGGGGTCGCCCACGTCCATTGCCGTGGCCAGCGTCTCTTCCGTGTCGAAAGCCTCGTACGCCCCCGTCTCCAGAAAATGCGTGACGGGCCGGTTCTCGTTGGTCGCAAGGACGACCTCGCCGATGGGCAGGCCGCAGGCGCGGGCGTAGAGGCACGCGAGGCCGTTGCCCAGGTTGCCGGACGGCACAATCACGTTCGGGGCTGTGCCGTGGGCGCGCCAGTGCTGCAGACTGGCGTGGGCGTAGTACGTCATCTGCGGCAGCAGGCGCCCGATGTTGATGCTGTTGGCCGAGGAGAGGCGCAGGTGCTCCTGCCACGTGGGCGCCCGAAACGCCTGCTTCACAAGGTCCTGGCAGTCGTCGAACACGCCGCGCACGGCCACGGTCTGCACGTTCGTGTCCCAGCCCGTGAGCTGCTTTTCCTGTCGGGCAGACACCTTGCCCCTGGGATAGAGGACGACGACCTCCACGTTGGGCTTTTTCCAGAAGGCTGCCGCCACGGCTGCGCCCGTGTCCCCGGAGGTCGCCACGAGGATGGTGAGCGGTTGGTCGGCGTCTTCGTTGAGGCGCGCGAGGCTGTCGGCCAGGAAGCGAGCGCCCACGTCCTTGAATGCCGCCGTGGGGCCATGAAAGAGCTCCAGCACGTGCGTCCGCCGCCCGATGGGGCGGAGGGGCACCGGAAAGCCGTAGGTGGCCGCGCAGATTGCCGGGAGGCTGTCCGCAAGCGGATCGCCGTCGGCAAAGGGGCGCAGCAGGCGCTCGGCGACCGCCTCGATGGTCGCACAGCCCTCGAACGCATCGGGACCGAGGTCCGGAAAGCGCGCCGGCACATACAGCCCCCCGTCCGGCGCCAGCCCATCTTGCAGGGCCGCGGAGAGGGACACGCGATGCGAGGGCGTGCGGGTGCTGAGGTATTGCACGGGACAAACGAGAACGGCAGGTCCGGAAGGTCGGCGCAGGCAGCAGGCCGCCCCGTAGTGGGACGGGCCGCTACAAGAAAAGCGACCGCTGCGTTGAACGCAACGGTCGCTTTCTGCATTGGGATGATTTTTGGGCAGGGCAGCCCTCGGGCACAGGCGCCACTGTGAAGCGAGTGGGCCCGCCGGGGGGCGGAAGCCAGAGCTATGCGCTTACTGCTGGCCTGGGCCCATCGGGGCCTGTTGCTGCTTCATCTCCGCCTGAAGCGCCTGTTGGATCTGCTTCTTCAGTGTCGAATCCTGCTGGGCCGATCGCATGATGCGGCGAAACATCTGCGGCTCCATGTCTTCCTTCTGGGCCTCCTGCTGCATCATCTGCACCTGCTGCTTTCGCATCTTCATCTGACGACGCCGAATCTCTTTTCGCACCGTCGCCTTCTCGGTGGAATCCATGTCCTGCGGATTGCCGTACTTGCTCCGCAGCTCTTTGCTCAACTTCATTCGCTGGGCGCGGATGGAGGACTGAACGCTTGCCGCGATGCGTGCCGCCTTCTGCACTTGCTCCTGGCTCACGTCCGCAGAGGACAGAAGATTGGTGGTGTCGGGCTGGGGCATCATCTGGGCGGAGGCCCCAATCGCAGTAGCGGCGAATGCGAAGAGGGCAAGGCAAAGAGATGGGAGGGTGCGTGTCTGCATGGCCGTGTATCGGTATAAAATAGGAGCGAGTGCGCCGGTGCGGAGCGGAGAGGACGGTTCCGCACGGCTACCGCACAAAGAGCGGGCGGAAGGGGTGTGTTTCGCAAACGGGCACGGATTGCCCCGACCTTCGCATTCTCGCACTTTTCGGCCCTGCGCCCCTCAGGCACAGGGGCTTCTGAACGACGGGAAGAAGAAAAGACGGCCCCCCATTGCTGGAGCGGCCGTCTCTATAAGTCGGGGCAGCCGGATTTGAACCGGCGACCTCTTCGTCCCGAACGAAGCGCGCTACCGGGCTGCGCCATGCCCCGAGTGTTTTTGCAGGCGTCTTATAGGACTAAAGAACACGTGGGATCCGGACGGGCGGGCACGGCCTGCGAGCAAAGGGGGCGGATCGGGATTGTTCAAGGGCTTTCCACACAGCGCCCCGTCCTCCCAAAAACGCACAGCGAGACCGCCTCCACCCGCCCCCTCTCGAGTCAGCGACCGAACTCCTCGTACATGGCGTCGATGCGGTCCGCGTGGCGGTCTTCAATGATGCCCCGACGCAGCTTCAAGGTTGGCGTCAGTGTGCCTTCCTCCACCGTAAACGGCGTCGCCAAGAGGCGGAAATTGCGAATCTTCTCGTGGGCCGCCGCCTCCCGGTTGTACGTCCCAAATAGCTCCTCGAACAGCGACTGCACCGGGCCGAGCGAAAGGAGCGCCGCGTCATCGTACTGCGACTCGTCGATGCCTTCGTTCCGCACACGCATTCGCAGCGACTCAAAATCGGGCACGACCAATGCGGACAGGAAGGGCCGTCCCTCGCCGATGACCACGATTTGGTGCACCCACCCTTTGGTCTTGAAGGTTTCTTCGATGGGCCCCGGATACACATTTTTTCCGCCCTCGGTAACCACCATGTGCTTGATGCGATCCGTAATCTCCAGGTACCCGTCCACGAAACGTCCCACATCTCCGCTGTGGTACCAGCCGTTCTTGTCGAAGGCCGCGCGGGTTTCCTCCGGGCGCCCCCAGTATTTGTCCATCACGTTGGGGCCTTTCACCAGGATCTCGCCCTCGGGGGTCGTAAGGGACGTAGGGTAGTCGCTGCCACTGACCGCCCCGACCGGCGCGTCAGCATCCAGGGGCTGGATGGCGACCGTTACCCCGGGCAGGACATGGCCCACAGTGCCGTAGCGGGGCGCGCCCGAAGGGTTCACCGTAAGGATTGGGGCCGTCTCCGTGAGGCCGTAGCCCTCAATGATGGTGACGCCAGCGGCCTGAAAGAAGGTCCCGATCTCTTTGGGCAACGCCGCCCCGCCCGAGACGGCGAAGCGGAGGTTGCCGCCCAGTTTCTCATGCAGTTTGGAGAACACGAGACGATGGGCGACCGCTTTTTGCGCTCGAAGCACGGGGCCGGCGCCTTCCTCTTGCTGCGCCCGGGCGTACCGCTCCCCGACCTCTACCGCCCACTCAAAAATTTTCTGCTGGACGACGCTTCCTTCCCCGGCCTGCTTGGTGACGCGGTTATACACCTTCTCAAACATCCGGGGCACGGAGATCATGAGCGTGGGCTGCACCTCCTGGAGGTTCTGGCTCACGGCCTCAATGCTCTCCGCGTAGCTAATGGTGGCGCCCGCCGCCAGGACGGCCGTGTGGCCCGCTGTGCGCTCGAAGGCGTGGGACAGGGGCAAGAACGAAAGGTGGTGGTCGTCTTCCCCAAACGAGACGCATTGAAGCGCGGCCTTCACGTTGGAGCAAAAGTTGCGGTGGGTCAGCACCACCCCCTTGGGCTCGCCCGTGGTCCCGCTGGTATAGATGAGCGCGCTCATATCGTCGGGGGCAATGTCTTCGGCCCCCTCGGTCAATTCCGCTGCGTGGGCGGCCCAATACTCGCGCCCTGCGTCCAGCGCATCGTTCCAGTGCGTCATGGGGACCGGTGGGGTCTCCGGCACCTCGCTCAGAACGATCACCTCTTGCAGCGCAGGACAATCCGCCGCAATTTCCTGCACCTTCTTCCGCTGCACAGGCACGGACACGATGCACACCTTCGCCCCGGAGTCGCGGAGAATATAGCCGACCTTGCTGGGGGGCAGCGAGGTGTAAATGGAGACATTGGCCGCTCCGAGTAGTTGCGCTGCCAGGTCGCTCACTGCCCACTCCGGGCGATTCTCCGAGAGCAGGGCCACACGGTCGCCCTTGCGTACGCCTTGACGATGCAGATAGCCGGCCAGGGCGTGCACCCGATCCTGGAGGCCCTCCCACGTGATGTCCTGCCATCCTTCGCCGCGCACCTTGTGCCGGAGCACAGCCCGTTCGTGGCCGTGGTAGCGGTTACACAAGCGCTGAAACAGTTGTGGGACCGTGTCGAACTCGACCTGAGCGGGCATGGGGAGGGCGATCTGGTGGGAAAGCGTAGGCCACGCTGCCGTACCCGCAAAGCGATGGGCTGTTTCTGTTGGGGCCGCAGCAACGGCGCCCTTCTCCGGGGCTGCCCTGCTACGTCGCAGTGCCCACCGCGTCGGCGATGGATGCATGGCCCTCCTCTTTCAGACGATCCACCAGTCCCTGTTTGATGTCGTATACCAGCGACGGGCCTTCGTACACCAGCGCCGTGTAGAGCTGCACCAGCGACGCCCCCGCCTGAATTTTGGCGTAGGCCGAGTCGGCATCGTGCACCCCCCCGACCCCGATAATGGGAATGGCGCCGTTGGTGGCCCGGTAGAGGTAGCGGACAAGGCACGTGGAGCGGGCCGCAAGGGGCGGTCCGCTGAGCCCGCCGTCCCCAATTTCCGCCAGTCGCTCCGGCGGCGTACGCAACCCCGTTCGGTCCGGCGCTGTGTTTGAGGCAATGAAGCCATCGACCTCGTGCGCCGTCGCCACCGCCAGCACTTCTTCCAGGTGGGTATCGAACAAAACCTGGTCGCTGACCGGAGGACTGAGCTTGATCAGGATGGGGACCGTCAGGCCGGGGACGTCCTGCTCGTCGGCAATCGTGCGCAGGAGTGCGTCGAGGGCCTCCGGGTCTTCGAAGGTGCCCCCGTCCGGCGTATTGGGGCACGAAACGTTGAGAGTAATGTAGTCTGCAACGGACACCAGGGTGCGAAAGCTGGTCCGGAAATCCGCCAGTGCCGCCTCGCCCATAATGTCAGGAGCGTGGGTTTTGGCAATGTTGACGCCCAGCGGGCGGTCCCGATCGGGGCGGCTGTGCTCCAGGCGCTCAGCCACCGCTTCCGCCCCGTCGTTGTTGAGGCCCAGCCGATTGATGAGGGCGTTGTCCTCCGGCAGCCGAAATGCGCGCGGCCGGGGGTTGCCGTCGGCAGGGCGTGCGCTCACCGAGCCCACCTCAACGAAGCCAAAGCCCAGCGTTTCCCAAAACGGCACAGCGCGCCCGTTTTTGTCGGCCCCGGCGGCCAGGCCCACCGGGTTGGGGAAGGTGTGCCCCCAGAGCCGCTGCTTGAGGCGTTCATCCTCGTACTGGTACTGCGACGCGAGGGACGCGGAGGCGGTCCGCTGGAGCACTTCTGCCCCCCAGAGCGACACGGCATGGGCTCGCTCGGGCGACAGGCGAAACAAGAGGGGGCGGAGGAAGCGGTACATGCACCGGGGCGACGAGCGGAAAAGAGCTGATACGTTGGACCCACGAGCCGGGCCCATCGTTTCCTGGGTCGCTCTACCAGCCCGGGCGCAGAATCACGCCGAAGTCCCACGCCTTGCTGCGCTGGAACGTGCGGGCGTAAAACGCCTCGAATATGATGGCGCCCAACACATTCACGCGCGCCGAGACCCCTGCACTCGTCACCGGCTCTGCCGGCACCGAGCCCCCTGCATTCTCGTCATTGTTCGTAATCGTGTCCGACGAAAACGATAGCTCCCGAAGGTCCTCGCCCGTCCAGGCTACCCCCGCATCGGCGAACAGCACCAGGTCGGTGGGCAGGTACTGGAAGGTCGAGAGGCTGAGGACCTCGGGCCCGAGCAGCGGCACCCGCACCTCCGCGCTCCCCAGGGCCATCCGCGTGCCGTAGAGGCGCCCCACCTCGCAGAGGCCCTGTTGCTGGCATTTCGGCTCCTCAAAGATGGAATTGAAGCTGTATCCGCGCACGAAGCCGGACTGGTAGGGATCCCCGAGGGTTTCCCGCACAAAGGTGTCTGTCAACTCTCCCTGAAACTCGCCGGCGCCGTAGTTGCCGCGGTGCAGCCCGCGAATGGCGAACGTGACCGGCTCACGGTAGATGTAGCGGCGGTAGTCCGCCAGCACCGTCACGAAATTGCGCGAGCCGAACTGCGGGGTGACCTGGAAGCGGTAGCGCCCGCCCTGCAGGGGCGACGTGAGGCCGAAGCTGGAAAAGTCGCCGACGTACGCCAAACTGGCCCGGCCGAGGTAGAGGGGGTCGCGCTCTTGGAACTGCCCTCCAATCTCCTGCGAGCGCCCCAGCTGGTCGAACACCCGCGCCGTGATGTCGAATCCGTAGCGCGTCCCGCCCACCCCAAGCTCCAGCCGGTTCGTCTGCGAGAAGGGATAGCTGGCCTGTGCCCCCACCTGGGTCCGGAAGATGCGCTGCACGATCTGGACCAGATTGCCAGTACTCGTGACGCCGACCTGCCCATAGGCCGACGGCTGGTGCGACACTCCTACGCCGTAGTCGACTCGGTTCTCGCGATTGGAGTAGAAGACCCCGCCCCCGATGTCCTGAATGGTGCCATTGGCCTGCACGAACACGCTCAGGTTCTGGTGGCCCAGAATGTCACTGAAGCTGAAGCCCACGCCCCCGGTCACCTGCGGCCCGTACACGCCGCCCACCGAGGCGCCCACCGAAGGGGGAATAATGCGGTCCAGGTACAGCCGGTCGCTCGCCTGGCTGGTATCCGGCGACTCGATGTCTTGCAGTCCGGTGAGCGGATCGTCGAGATAGCTACCCACCAGCCCCGGATCCGAGGACGGAACGGGCGGCAGCGCCGCGGCTGTGCCCGGCCCCTCTTCCGGCGCCACCCGTTCTCCACGCGTTTGCCCCTCCGGAAGCGCCATGATGGAGTACCCGCCGTGCGAGAAGACCGAGAACATCATCCGGCCGCTGCGGCGCGCCACCGATAGGGCCGGCGATTGGGCGGTGATGCCGCTTACGCCCGTCTGAATCTTCGTCACGCGGTAGGTCGCCTCCTCGTCCAGGTCGTAGCGGTAGACATCCTTGTACCCGTCCGGGTCGGCCACAAAGTATACACTACGCCCGTCCGGGCTGAATTGCGGGTTGTGCTGCATGCCCGCGGTGAAGGGGCGGAGGGTACGCACGTTTCCCGTCGACACATCGATCAGCCCAATGCGCTCCTCGCCGTACGAGAGGGTTTCAAAGTCGGTGCCGCCCGGCCCACGGTCCGTCGTGAAGGCCAGGGTCTCCCCATCGGGCGCCCAGGTCGGCTGCAGGGCCGAGTAGCGATCGTTGGTGAGCTGCCGTGCCGTCTGCGTCTCTAAGTCGTAGATGTACAAGTCGCTCAGCCCCCCCTGCAAGCCCGAGAACGCGATGCGCCGCCCGTCGGGCCCCCAGGCCAAGTTGTGAATGGCCCCCACCTCCTCCACCGTTGTTCGTGTCTTAATCTCCCCCGTCTGCACATTAAAGGTGCTAATCTCGTTGCGGCCTTCGGTGAAGGTGATGAACGCAAACCGCCGCCCATCCGGCGACCAGGCCCCCGCCGAGTTGATAAACCGGAGGGCATCGAAGTGCGGATTCGAGCGCGTGCCCTCCAGCTGCTGCACAATCTCACCGGTCTCCGCGTCGGCCACAAAGAGATTGGTGTTGAAGAGATTCTGTCGCGAAATGAACGCCACGTAGCGCCCGTCCGGGCTCACCGAGGGGGAGATGTTGAGCTGATACTCGCCGCCGGGATCGCCAATCACCGCCGTCCCCACCGAGTCGACCGGCGTGCGGCCCTCCGCCCCTGGCAAAAAGGTTTCTCGGGTGGCCTCCTTCCACTCCTCGGAGAGGGAGTCGGCCGTGATGCCGAGCGTGTACACGAAGGCCGAGTCCACGCCCACGCGGCCGCTCATCTTGTAGAGGTCCGTCACCGCCGCGTCGCCGTACTTGCCCCCGATGTAGGCCATGTACGCCTGCCCGTAGCGGTACGGGAAAAAGGACTGCTGGTCGCGCGTCAGCTGTCGAATGGTCGGCAGATCGTCGCGCAGGGCCGCATCGCGCATCCACATGGCCGTATGCGAATCGCTACGCCCCACCGACAGGTATTCCGCCATGCCCTCAATGAACCACAGGGGCATGTTGCGCAGCGAAAAGCCCTCGTTGTTCTTGCGCAGGGCGATGTCGTACTGAAAGGAGTGAACCAGCTCATGACCCAGCACATGGTCTGTCTCCGCATAGCTGCCCGTCAGGGGCATAATTACCCGCTCCTTGAGGCTTTCCGTGACGCCCCCAGTGCCTTGTCCCAGCCGCCCCCGTACGGCATTGGTCTGCTGAAAATCGGGGCTGTTGGCGTAGAAGATGAGCGGCTTGCGCTGCTGAAACTCCCGCAGGAAGGTGCGGGAGTGCCGGTCGTACCAGCGCTCGGCCATGCGGGCTGCATCCTGTACGGCCTGCTTCTCAGCGGGATAGAAGTAGATGTCAAATTGATCCGTCTGAAAAGTGCGGAAGTCGAATTGCTCGTACTGCACCTTGTTCTGCCCAAAGTACTGGGCGACGGACGGCGATGGAAGCCCGCCCAGCACCAGGAGGGCAACAAGAAGCAGCACACGGGCGAAGGAAAAACGCATGGGGACGCCAGTCGGTCAATAGGGCTTAACGAGAATTGCATGTGGTACGCCTGCACTGATATTGCAAGGAGCCCATAAAAGTTCGTCCCGAACGCGTTACGGCTGCGCACCAGGCCGCAGGTGCTGAGAACCGCCCCGGTGTCGGTGTTCACGGTCCACAGGCCACTCCCTCTCAGGCACGTCCTCCCGATCCTCATCCCTCCCGACGGCAGTCGGGGCTTTCCCCAGATCCGGGCAGGGCTCGTCGCATACCGTGCCGGCTCTCCACCCGCGCCCGCACCAGGTTCTTCGCCGCAGCCGACGCCTCGCGCGAGTCGCCTTGCGTAGAACTCCACGCGGCCCCTTTCGTTGTAGTGTTTTCGAGAGCGTCCGTGACTGAAGCCCGCTGCCTGCCGCCACACGTGTTGCCGCTCCGCTCCGCCTTGCGTCCGCATGGATGAGTACCGCACCCGCGTCCGGATTTACGCCGGCGTCGTTCTTCTTGTGTTCGTACTGCTTGCCCTCCGCCTGGTCCAGCTGCAGGGGCTAAGCGGGGCCGGAGACGATGCCCTCCCCCCCGGCAGTGCAGTGCGCGAGCAGCCCATCGACCCTGCCCGGGGCGCCCTGTACGCCCGCGACGGCACTCTGCTGGTGGGCAACAAGCCCACCTACACCATTCTGCTCACCCCACGCTACTTCGACCGCTCAAAAGCCCCCCTCCTCGCCCGCCTCTTGGGCGTGCCCGATTCGACCGTCCACCGCCGCCTCGCGCAGGCACGCGCCCGCAGCGCATTTCGTCCGGTGCCCTCGTTCCAAGAGGTGTCCTTCGATGCCTTCAGCGACGTTCAGGAGCACCTGTACGAGCTTCCGGGCGTCTCGTACAGCGTAGAGCTACGACGACGGTACCACACCGATGCCCGTGCGGCGCACACCCTCGGCTACGTGCAAGAAATTGACGACCGCACGCTGGCCCGGCGGCGCGCCCGTGGCTACCGGATGGGAGACCGCGTGGGCCGCACCGGCCTGGAGCGCATCTACGAGCCGCTCCTGCGTGGGGAGCGGGGGCGCGAGTTTGTCCTCGTCAATGTCCACGGCACCGAGGTGATGCAGTACCGGAACGGCACTCGCGACGAGCCGGCCACCAGTGGGTACGACCTTCACCTCACGCTGGACCACCGCCTGCAGGCCTTCGCAGAATCGCTGTTTGTGGGCAAGCGCGGCGCGGCGGTGGCACTCGACCCTGACACCGGCGAAATCCTGTCCATGGTCAGTAAGCCCGACTTCCCCCCCGCCCTCTTCACGCAGTCGGTCCGCACCTCGGTCTGGGACAGCCTGCGCTCCAACCCCCACGATCCCCTCTTCAACCGGGCCACGCAAAGCGGCTACCCGCCCGGCTCCACCTGGAAGCCCTTCATGACGCTGGTCGCCTTTCAGACGGGGCTTCTGCGCGATGGGGAGCGCCTGGACTGCCCGCCAGGCTACCGGGTGGGCCGGCGGGTCTTTCGCAACCACAAGGAGAAGGACGAGGGACGCATCACGGCACAAAAAGCCCTGGAGGTCTCCTGCAACACCTTTTTCTACAAACTCATGGACGAGATGCCGCTGCACACCTGGCATCGCTGGGCACGGGCCTTCGGGTTTGGCCAAAAGACGCCCCTCAAAGGCTTCCGGCAAACCCCCGGGCTGATCCCGGACTCCTCCTACTTTGCGCAGACCTACGGGCAATGGACGCAGGGCTACACCATCAATCTGGGCATTGGCCAGGGCGATATGTCGGTCACGCCGCTGCAACTGGCCCGCTATACGGCGGCCCTCGGCAACGGCGGCCATCTGCCCACCCCGCACCTGGTCCAAAAAGCGGTTCACCCCGAGACTGGGCGGATCGAACGCCCCTCCCTCGCCCCGCCGGACACCATTCCCGTGGACTCGCTCTACTTTGAGCGGGTGCAGGAAGGCATGCACCGCGTCATGACGAAGGGAACGGGCCGATGGCTCCAAATTCCCGACATCCCCAGCGCCGGGAAAACGGGAACGGCCCAGAATCCCCACGGCCGCGATCACTCTCTGTTCATCCTGTTTGCCCCCTACGAAGATCCCGAGATTGCAATCGCGGTGGCGGTTGAGAACGCGGGCTACGGGGCTACGGCTGCTGCACCCATTGCCAGCCTCATGGCCGAAAAATACCTGACGGGCACCATTGCAGATACCTGGGAGCGGCGCTACTGGCAGGAGCGCCTTCGGAAGGAGGTACGCAGCGGTCCTGAGCGCAAGCCGCCGCCCAGGCCGTCGGCGCCCGCTTCACCCGCAACGCCGGTCAATACGTCTGTGCCGGACTCCACCCGCTCTCGCGCCTCATCTCGCTGACGCTCGGTCATGTCGTCTTCGCTGCGTCACCACCTGGATCTCTGGACGCTTGTGCTGTGGGCGAGCCTGGCAGCTACAGGGCTGCTGGCGCTCTACAGCAGCACCCACGGCCCTGCGGTCGCATACCTCAGCGAGAGCGTCACGGACAACTTTCACCGCCAGCTGCTGTGGATCGGCATCTCGGCGGTGGGCGGAGGCCTTCTGTTGCTCTTCCCGGTTCGGGTCCTCCGGTATGCGGCCTATCCGGCGTACGGGGCCTCGCTGGTGCTGCTGATCCTGGCCCTGGCTGTGGGGGTAGAGGTGCACGGCACTCGTGCCTGGCTTGCCCTGGGCCCGCTGCGGCTTCAGGTGTCGGAGGTGGCCAAGGTGGGCACAGTGCTCGCTGTGGCCCAGCTCCTCTCCGAACGCAACAGTCAGACCCCGCAGGACCTTAGCTTCGCGCTGAAGGCCGCCGCTCTGATTGTGGCCCCGGCGCTGCTTGTCATCCTACAGAATGACCTCGGCACCGCTCTCGTGTTTTTGGGGCTGGTGCCCATCATGCTCTTCTGGAGCGGCCTCTCGCTCTCGGTCATTCTTCTCTTGCTGTCCCCGGCTGTGGCGGGCTACCTTGCGCTGATCTCCGTTCCGGTGGCCCTTGGCGTTGGGGGCGTGTTTACGGCGGGGCTCTGGTGGCTCTCCGGACGGCGGTACATGGCAGGGCTGGCGGCGGCCTTCACGGGCGGCGTGCCCGCCCTGGTGTCGCTGGTGCTCACCAAGATTCTGCAGCCCTACCAGGTCAAACGATTGCTTTCGTTCACCAATCCCGGTGCCGAAGAATTCCGCCAGGGCGTAGGCTTCCACCTCGTGCAGTCGAAGGTGGCGCTCCGCTCCGGCGGCGTCTGGGGCACGGGCTTTATGCAAGGCCCCCAGACGCAGGGCGCCTACGTGCCGGAGCAAACCACGGACTTTATTTTCAGTGTGATCGCCGAGGAGTTTGGGCTGGTGGGCTCCCTGGTCGTGCTGGGCCTTCTGGCAGCCCTCCTGCTCCGCCTCATCAAACTGGGGGCGGATGTAAAGCATCCCTTCGGCAGCATTGTGGCGGCGGGTGCCGTGGGCGTCTATCTCATCCACATCTTTATCAACATCGGGATGGTCACTGGCATGCTGCCCGTGATTGGTCTCCCACTCCCGTTTTTGTCGTACGGCGGCTCAGCCCTGCTGGCCCATACGGCCCTGCTGGGGCTGGTGCTCAATACGCATATGCGCCGCGAGGACCTTTCCATCTATGGGTACTGACTATGGGGACTGATGCCGACGCCACGAGCGGGGGGCGGGGGCCGCGGGGGCGCCCCGACATGCGAACGGCCCCAGAGAGAGGGCTCCCACCAAGCCCATCCCTGAGGCCGCCGCGTGACCGATTCATCCGGGGCCGCCCGCTGCGCCTACAGGCTCAGCCCAAAGATGAAGTAGCTCCGCTCCGTATACGGATTTAAATAGTACGAGGCCATGATGGGCAGCGCGAACGAGTCCGTAATCTCCACGCTCCGCGATGCCGTGACGCTAAACTTTGTAATGGCTCCGTCCGTGTCGGCGTCCGTCCCATAGTAGGCCGACTCATCATTGGGCGTGCCGCCCAGGGCAAGCGACAGGTCCACGTCCTGTACGGAGAACGGCACACTCGCCTCCAGCCACACCTCGCTGTCGGCCCCGTGGGCATTGATAGAGGCCGAGAGGGACACCGGCCCGCTGTAGCTCAGGCTGGGCTCAATGACGTGTGCCCCCGTGTCGCCGTCATAATCGAAGAACTCGTTTCCAGGGTTCGAAAAGTAAAAGTCCGTAACGGCTGCCGAGAATGTACCGGCGGACGTTTCGACTGCGTAGCTGACGTAGAGGTCGTTCTCATTCACCGCCGAGCCCTCCGTGGGACTGATGTCGAATGAGCCCCAGGCGCCCACCGTGAATCCACCGGCGGAGAAGCTCAGGCTGGGCTGGATGGCCGCGGTATTGCCAAAGTCTGTGCCGCGCCATACGTACCGGCTCATGAGGTCCGCCCCAAGGTCCACCGACTGCGCCTGGGCGGGGGGCGCCGCAACACCGGCAAGAAGAGCGAAGAGGAAAGGAACAACCGTGATGCGAAGCAGATTTTTCATGATTGATGCCTCAATTGGTTCTGATATCGTGATTGAGCGAGAAGGAATCGGGCGGGGACGTGTCCGGTCCAGGGTGGGTCCTCGCCCAGGGGCATCGCTTTTTGTTTGTCGCGATCCCTCGTCTTGTCGGAGGAAAGGCCGCACGCAGCGACCTCTCGGAAGTATCGTCGGGAGCGGGGGCGGGATAGGGGCGTCGAGCCCCACTGCCCCACGCGCCGAATGCGCCGGGAGGACCGATCGCGTCTCGTCTTCTCAACCGGCCCCCGTCCATGATGATCGCGCATCCGGGGTTGTAGAGAGGCGCCCTACACAACCTCAGCGGCTTCGCCGTCCGTCGCCGTCTCGACCTCCTTGGACATGCCCCCAAACTCCGGGTACGCGTCCACATCGTGCTCCAGCTGATCGAGGCCGTAGGCTTCGTCGTCGATCCGGATGCCGCCCACCAGGCTGTCAGCGAGCGAGAACGTGAGGTAGCTCACCGGGAAGGTCCAGGCAAACGCCACCGCAATGCCGAGCGCCTGCACGCCGACCTGAGCAGCGCTAAAGCCGGCCGAGTCGAAGAGGCCCGCCGCGAGGGTACCCCACGCGCCTGCCACACCATGCACCGCCACCGCCCCGACGGGGTCGTCGACGAAGGTATCGAGCGCGCGCGAGGCGTACACCATGATGATGCCCGCGAGGAAGCCCGTGAGGATGGCGAACGGGGGCGTCAGGTTGGCGCACCCGGCCGTGATGCCGACCAGTCCCGCGAGGACCCCGTTCAGGGTCATCGAAGCGTCCGGAGTGCCCGTATCCATCCACGTAATCATCATCGCTCCCACGGCGCCGGCCCCGGCCGCCACGAACGTGTTCATGGCGATGAGGGCAATATCGGGAATCCCGGCGGTGGTGGATCCGGCGTTGAAGCCAAACCACCCGAGCCACAGGATGAACACGCCAAGCGCTGCCAGCGGGAGGCTATGCCCCGGAATGTCGCGCGGCTCGCCACTGTCGGTATACTTGCCGACGCGGGGCCCCACCACCAGCGCGCCCGCCAGGGCCGCCCAGCCGCCGACGCTGTGCACGACCGTCGAGCCGGCAAAGTCGATGAAGCCGAGGGCCTCCATAAAGCCGGACCCGTTGAAGAGACCGCCCCAGAACCAGGCGCCGGAGATCGGATAGATCAGGCCCGTCATCAAGACCGAGAAGATGAGGTAGCCGCTAAACCGCGTTCGCTCAGCGACAGCGCCCGACACAATCGTCGCCGCAGTGGCTGCAAAGACCGCCTGGAAGAAGTAGAACGCATAGACCCAGCTCTGGGGCTGATCGCCGGTGCCGGTCAGGAAAAATCCATCTGTTCCGATGAATCCTCCCCAGGACGTGCCGAACATGAACCCGAAACCAACCGCGAAGAACACCAGGGCTCCAGCCGAGGCGTCCATCACGTTCTTCATGATGATGTTCACCGCGTTCTTGGCCCGCGAGAAGCCGGCCTCCAGCAGCGCAAACCCGGCCTGCATGAAGAACACCAGAGCCGCGGCAAGAATGGTCCAGACGTAGTTGAGGTTCGTCTGGGCCTCTTCGGCCGACTGCAGAACCTCAAGGACATTCGAGGGATCCGACGCGAGGGCGCGCGCCTCGGGAAAAAGGGCAGAGAGCCCAACGACAAACAACAAGGACGAGAGTAGGCGCATTCCGGTGTTTCGTGATTATTTCTGGGATTAGGCTTGTTTGTGCCATTAACTCTACCGGATTTGCCTTTTAACCGCAAAAATTCGCGCACAGAAAAAGCGCTCCCAAATTTACTGGAAGCGCTTTCTTCTGTCCCCGTAACAAAATTAGTACACTTTCCCGTGGAGGACGGCCGCTGCAGGGAGCCGCAGACGGGATGATCGCCCGCGGACGAGGCGGGGCCTGGTGCTGTGGGGGCGGCAGGCTCCTTGCGATGAAGATGGGGCTCCCCCGTTGTGGGCCAAGAAGGCCACACGTTCCTGAGCCTGCGTGCAAAGAGAAGCGTTTGCGCACGCCGGGGCCCGCTTGACGGCTCTTCCGACTGCCTGCCACGGGGACCGAGGACCGATCCGGGGGAGGATCTCTCCTCCGGTCTTCTCAATGCGTTACGATCCTACCGCGACCGCTCCCTGGACGGCGCGCGTGCGCTCCAGTTCCTCGTGCAGGAAAGCGGACGTGTGCGTCTCGGCCTCCGCGAGCCCTTCGGGCGTGCCCTGGTACAGGAGTTCTCCCCCGTGACGCCCGCCCTCCGGCCCGAGGTCGATAAGGTGATCGGCCTGCTTGATCAGGTCCATGTTGTGCTCGATCACAATTACCGTGTTGCCCGCCTCCACCAGGCCGTGCAGGACGTTGAGGAGGTGCCGTACGTCCTCGAAATGCATGCCGGTGGTGGGTTCGTCGAGGATGTAGACGGTGTCGCCCGTGCCGGGGCGGGAGAGCTCCTTGGAGAGCTTTACGCGCTGGGCCTCGCCCCCACTCAGGGTGGTGGACGCCTGGCCGAGGGTGAGGTAGCCGAGGCCCACGGCGTCGAGCGTTTTGAGGGTGCGCACGAGCCGCGGCTGATTCTCAAAAAAGGCGAGCGCCTCGGCCACGGTCATGTCGAGCACCTCGGCGATGTTCTTGCCCTTGTACTCCACGTCCAGCGTCTCCGGATCGTAGCGCTGGCCGTCGCACGCGTCGCAGGTCACGTCTACGTCCGGCAGGAAATTCATCTCCAGCGTAACGTTGCCGGTCCCCCCACACTTTTCGCAGCGGCCCGGGTCGGTGTTGAAGCTAAACCGGCTCTTGGTGTAACCGCGAATCTCGGCCTCCGGCAGTTTCGCAAAGAGATTGCGGAGGGAGTCCATCAGCTTCGTGTAGGTGGCCGCGTTGGAGCGCGGGGTGCGCCCGATCGGCTGCTGGTCGATCTCGATGACCTTGTCGGCATGGTCGAGGCCCTCTATGTCATCGTAGGGCAGGGGCACCGTTTTGGCGTTGTGGTATTCGCGGTGCAGGATCGGGAAGAGGGTCTGGTTGACGAGCGTGGACTTGCCCGAGCCACTGACGCCCGTGACGCAGATCAGGGTCCCGAGCGGAAAGTCGACCTCCTGCCCCTTCAGGTTGTGCCCCGTGGCGCCCCGGAGCGTAATCGACGCGCCGGTGCCCTCGCGGCGCTCGTCGGGCAGCGGGATGACGCGCTCGCCCTGCAGGTAGGCGGCGGTGAGGCTCCGAAAGTCGTAGTGATCGCTGTCGTACTGGGCGGCGCGCTCGGCCACCTGCCCGCGCGCCACACCAGTGTCCTCGATGGCGGCCGTCTGTTCGCCCGTGGCTGCCCCGTCGCCCGACTGCGCCGCGGGATCCACCGTCAGGATGGAGGGCGGGCCCGTGGTGATGACGTGCCCGCCGTGCGTGCCGGCCCCGGGGCCGAGGTCCACCACGTGGTCGGCGGCCTCGATCATGTCGCGGTCGTGCTCCACCACGAGGACGGAGTTGCCGAGGTCGCGCAGCGACTCCAGCGACTCGATGAGGCGGTCGTTGTCGCGGGGATGGAGGCCGATGGTCGGCTCGTCGAGCACGTACAGGACGCCGGTGAGCTGGGTGCCCACCTGCGTGGCGAGGCGGATGCGCTGGCTCTCCCCTCCGCTGAGGGTGCGAGCCGGGCGGTCGAGGGTAAGGTAGCCCACGCCCACGCCGATCAGAAAGTCGAGCCGCTCGCGCACCTCCTTCACGATCGGTTCTCCGATGCGCGTCTGCCGCTCGGTGTCGAACGGCACGTCGTCCACAAACTCGCGGAGCTGGGTCAGGTCCATCCGGGCAAGGTCGGCGATCGACTGGCCACCGATGCGGTAGTGGAGGCTCTCCGGCTTGAGGCGCCCGCCGCCGCACTCCGGGCAGTCCATCTCGCGCATGAACGACTCGGCCCGCCGCCGCTTTTTCGACGAGCTGGTTTCCTCGTAGGTGTGCCAGATGTGTTCGTAGAGGCCGCCGAAGCGGTGCTTGTACTGCACCTCGCGCCCCTTGTACCCGTAGTTGATCTCGAACTGCTCCTCGCCGGCCCCTTCCAGGATGACCTCGAGTTGCTCGTCGGTGAGGTCCTCGATGGGGGTGTCGAAGTCGAACCCGTACGCCTCCGCGACCGCCTCCAGCTGGTTAAAGATCCAGATGTCGCGGGGCTGCCCCAGCGGCGCCAGCGCCCCCTCGTGGATCGTCTTCTCCGGGTGCGGGACGACGAGTTCCGGCGCGATTTGCTTGGCGGTGCCCAGGCCCTCGCACTCTGAACAGGCGCCGTACGGCGTGTTGAAGGAGAACATGTTGGGCGACGGGTCCTCGTAGGACAGGCCCGTTTCGGGGTCCACGAGATCGCGGCTGAAGAGGTGGTCGCCCGTCTCCGCGCCGTCGGGCCCGTCGACCACGTCCGCGATGAGGGTGCCGCCCCCCATCTCCAGCGCCGTCTCCACCGACTGGCTCACCCGCGAGCGGATGCCGTCCTTGATGGCGAGGCGGTCGATGACCACCTCCACGTCGTGGGTTTCGTAGCGCTCCAGCTTCATGTCCTCCTCGTAGACGCGCATCGTGCCATCCACCCGAAACCGCTCGAAGCCCTGCGCGGACGTCTGCTCGAAGAGCTCGCGGTAGTGGCCCTTGCGCCCCCGCACCACCGGCGCCAGGATCTGCAGGCGCGTGCCCTCGGGAAAGTCGAGGAGGCCGTCCACGATCTCGTCGTCGCTCTGCTGCCGCATGCGGGTGCCCGTCTCGTAGGAGTAGGCCGTGGCGGCCCGGGCGTAGAGCAGGCGCAGGAAGTCGTACACCTCCGTGACGGTGCCGACCGTAGAGCGCGGGTTGCCGCTCACGGTCTTTTGCTCGATGGAGATGACCGGCGAGAGGCCGTCGACGTAGTCGATCTCGGGCCGCTCCATCATCTCCAGGAACTGGCGGGCGTAGGCGCTCAGGCTCTCCATGTAGCGCCGCTGCCCCTCGGCGAAAATGGTGTCGAACGCGAGGCTCGACTTGCCGGACCCCGACACACCGGTGACGACGACGAGCCGGTTGCGGGGAATGTCGAGGTCGATGTTCTGGAGGTTGTTCTCACGCGCACCGCGGATGGTGATGTGCTCGGGCATGCGGGGACGACAGCTTCGTGGAGGAATGTTCGGATCCGGCGCCCTGCCAGGTTCTCGTACTGCCCCCAAGAGCACGTCTTCGCTTCGCTCGGGGCGCGTATTTCGTCGTGACGGAGACGCCAATGCTCAATAGAGAGAGTTACACCGTCGGGGCGGGTGGGCGTTTCCCGGTCGGACGGGGAGACGTTGCCATGGAAGCTGTCGTGACGGAGATGTTGCGGGGGCGTTGCGGACGCCAAAGAGCAGGCGCCTCTGGTGCCGACTCTCTTGCGCTTTTGGCCGACCACAAAAGGGGAACAGAGGTGCCCTCCCGTTCGCCGACCGGGACGGACCTTAACCTGGGCCGGGCCTCCAGCTCCAATCCATCCCGACGACGAGCTTCTTGCTCACCTTGGCGTTCGGATGCCAACCGGACACCCCCGCCCGAAGCCTCTTCGGCCTTTCTTCCTGCTCTCGCCCTCCCTCTTCTTTCGTCGGTCTCCTCCCATGATGACTCCCCTTCGTTCCCACCTCCCCGTCCTTGCAACGCTCACCGCCGCCCTCCTCCTTCTTCCGCTCGCTGGATGCGATTCCGACGGCGGCCCCGATGTCGATGAGAATGACCCACCGTCGCTCGACAACGCCTTCTCCCTTAACGTCACGGACGACGAGGCCACGCGAACCCTCGACGGCTTCGCGTATTTTGCCACCGGCACCGACCCGGACACGAACGTCGAGGGGTTTGTGATCTACTTCGTCGACGATGAGGACTTTGCGGAGGGCGACGCCACGAACGGCCTCTTCGGGCTGGCGGTGCGCAAGTCGGGCCGTCCCGCAACCGGGCAGTACGCCGTCTCCGCCGCAGAGGACGACTTTGAGAGCGGCGCCTCGTTCGCCATGATCCTCTACGAGAACCTGACGTCCTCGTCCGCAACAATCTACGAAATCAGCGGCGGAAGCATCGATATCACTCGCTCGGAGTCGACACGGCTCGACGGAAGCCTGGCCCTGGAGGGAACCGCCATCAACCTCGGCTCGGGGGGCGAGCCGACGGAGCGCCCCGTCACCGTCGAAGGCACATTCCGGTCCCCCGGCGTCTCTTCCTTTTTCGGCACCAGCTTTCTTCCGTAGCCTCCGACTCGCTGGGGTCTCCGGGAAGCCGCTCCCGGTCGAGGGCATGGAGAAAACAGGATGTGTCCGTCCGTTGGGCGGAGGCGTGTATGTAAGAGGCAGGTGCTCGGCTTCTTCTCTTTAGACCATTCGGACGACTCGGCCTCATCGGGCCTCGACTCGTCCTCCTGTAACTGGACGAGAATGCCCCCTCGAAGAGCAGGAAAACCAGGAGGGCCTTCTGGGATTCATGAAAACCCTCGGCGGCAGGCCTGGGAACGGAGAGTACCCGATCGAGGAGTTTTCGAGCGACGCCTTCCAGGACGGCGAGGCGTTTACGTTCGTTCTCTACTACAATTACGAGAAGCTGCTGGATAACGACCTCGACGGCTTCACCTACTATTCTGTCCTCGACGGGACCATTTCCTTCGACGTCGCTAGCGATACCCGCGTGTCGGGAACGATAGACGCCGTCGCAGAAGCCGTTCGCATCGTACAGCCAGACAGCACGAGAGGATATGAATACCGCCGAGACACGACGGAGGTGAGCGGATCTTTTACCGCCCGGGATGCAGAAACCGTCTTGTCCGCACCATCGGGATTGCCAAGTCCAGGGCGGTAACGCTAACGAGCAACAATCCGAGTCCTCCGCGGGCCTGTCCGCTCCTACGCATCGCCCATCGGCCAGTCCCCAAGGCTGCGGCGCACTGCCACAATCTGACCAATGTGGTAGGCGTTGTGGTCCGCCACGAGCAGGGCCTGCCGCAGGTACGTATGCTCGTCGTGGGACGGGACGGTGTCGTAGAGGTCCCGGTCCTCGTCCATCACGAGCTCGACCATCGCGTCACGGTCCTGCTGCACCTGCGCCACGCTGTCGGCCCAGGCCGTGTCGCCGGACGGCGCAACTGCCTCGGGCCAGTAGTCGTCGGGCCACTCGCCGGCTTCGTAGTTCGGGTCGCGGCAGTAGTCGAGAATGTCGCGCTGGGCGCGGCGGAGGTGCTCCACGAGCTCCCACACCGAGTACGGAAGGTCGTCC
>CAJXLV010000007.1 GCA_913056185.1 uncultured Bacteroidota bacterium | reverse complement strand
AAGAAGTATCTCGGGCCGGACGCAAGTCCACTCCGAGTAGCTGGCGAGATGGCTTCGCCCACCGGGGTGCGGTATCGACCGCACATGCGGTGTAACCCGGCGAGTTCGCGTAAGACCTGCTTCGGCAGGCAGGAATGCAGACCCGTGGGATAAGGGCAGAGAAGCCCGCAGGAGAATCCCCCGCGCCTTGCCCCGGAGGGGTCCTCTTCGAGCAGCCGGGGGAGAAGTCAAGCTCTGCAGGCACAGAGCCCCGGTGTTGGGCCCGTCCGGGCATCCGCAACCGAAACAATTTCAGGGGCTTAGGGTGGAGGGTGAACCGATGTTCTTTTCCTGCATGGCTCTTTTGCAATGGCGCTGTCGAGCCGGACCGCACAACTGCTTGCCGGGATTGGCCTGGTGCTGGTGGGCCTGCTGGCGGGCATTTTGGCGATGCTGGCGGTGGACGAGGCCCCCAGCGAGCCCGCATCCGTCACGCGCATTGTGCAGCGCGTGGAGGGCGGGTCGCCTCCCGGGACCACCCGCACGGCCTCCCTGCCCCGAGCGTGGCAAGAGGACGGCCCGCCGCCTGCTGCCCTCAACCAGCTGTTCCGGCAGGCTGCGTCCAGCGTCACGGCGGGGGTGGTCACCATTCGGGTAGAGGCAGAGGCGGGCGGCAGCGAGGAGGGGACTCCTTTTGGTCGCCCCGCGCAGAGCCTCGGCAGTGGCGTCTTCATCAGTCCGGAGGGCCACATTGTGACGAACAGCCACGTAGTGGAGGGGGCGGAGCGGGTGCAGGTCCGCCTCGCCGACAAGCGCGAGTTCGGGGCGCGCATCCTGGGCACGGACGCGGCCACCGATCTTGCAGTGCTCAAGGTGGATGAGGGCGGGCCCTTTCCCGCCCTTGCCTTCGGCAACTCCAACACCGTGCAGGTGGGCGACTGGGTGGTGGCGGTCGGCAATCCGCTGCAGCTCACGTCCACGGTCACGGCCGGCATCGTCAGTGCACTCGGGCGCCAAATCAACATCATCGAAGACCAGTTCCGAATCGAACACTTCATCCAGACCGACGCCGCGATCAACCCCGGCAACTCGGGCGGGCCCCTGGTGAACCTGCAGGGGGAGTTGATCGGCATCAACACGGCCATCGCCAGCCGCACCCGCCGAACAGAGGGCTACGGCTTTGCCATCCCCGCGGCGCTGGTGCGTCGTGTAGCCACGGACCTGATTGCCTACGGGGACGTGCGGCGCGGCTTTCTGGGGGTGAGCATCCGCCCGGTGGATGCCGACCGGGCCGCAGATCTGGGCCTTCGCGACATCCGCGGGGTGTACATCGAACGCGTACAGCGCGGCAGCGCGGCGGACCGGGCGGGGCTGCGCGAGGGCGATGTGGTGACCTCCGTGGCCGGCGAGGCGGTCAATGCCCCCAACGATCTCCAAAGCCTCATCGCACTTCGGCGGCCCGGTGACACCGTGGCCGTGGGCATGTGGCGGCGCGGCACGGAGCGCGAGCTGAATGTGGTGCTGATGGGGAAAGATGCCCCGGTCTATCAGGACTGGCTGAGCGATTTGCAGTCCGGAGAAGCCCCGGAGGTGCCGCAGATGACTCCCCCCGAGAATCGTGAGAATGAGGCCGTCACCGAGATTGAGGACTGGGGCCTTGGGCTTCGGGCCCTCTCGGACGAAGAGTCTGCTGCCTTCGAGAGAAAGGCAGGCGCATACGTGGCGTATGTAGAGAACGGGGGCAAAGCCAGTGCCGCCGGCCTTCCTCGGGACGTGGTCATTACGCACCTCGAGGATACGCCGGTGGCCACGCCCGCGGAGGTGGTGGAGCATCGCGCCGGTGCCGCGGGGGCCGTGCTGGTGCGCGTACAGCGCCGTGACGGCACCCCCGCTTTCTACGAAATCGAGTAGGGCGTTGGAACGTTGAACGTTGGACAGTTGAGAGTCCATCGTTCTGGTACGGGTGCAGACGGGGGCATGCACTCAGCAGTCCAGGGTCCACAACGTGTAACCTTCAACCTGCCAACCTGCAACCCCTTCATGCTTCGATACCTTACCGCCGGCGAGTCGCACGGCGAAGCCATCATCGGCATTCTTGAAGGCGCCCCGGCGCAGCTTCCCCTGGCGCCCGATGACATCAACGAGCACCTGGCCCGGCGCTGGCTCGGCTACGGGCGGGGCGGGCGCTCCAAAATTGAAAACGACAAGGTGCACATCTATTCGGGCGTCCGCTTCGAAAAGACGATGGGCAGCCCCATTGCCTTCCGCATCGACAATGGGGCCTACGAAAAAGACAAGGCCGGATGGCCCGAAAAAATGGCCATCGAGGGCGACCCGCCGGAGGACCTGGAACGGGTGACGATGCCCCGCCCCGGCCACGCCGACCTGGCGGGCAAGCAGAAATACGAACACGACGACATTCGCCCGGTGATTGACCGGTCCAGCGCTCGCGAAACGGCCATGCGCGTGGCCTGCTGCTCTGTGGCCCGCCGCCTCCTCAACGAGTTTGGGATGGAGGTGGGCAGCCACGTGGTGCGCATCGGCGACGTGGGGTACGAGGCGCCGGAGGAATGGGCGGAGCGGCGCAATGCGCTGATCGACGACGGCGGAGCGAGCGCGCTCTACGAGGCGGCCGACGAAAGTGCCACGCGCATGCTCGACGCCGACATGACCACGCGCTGCGTGGACCACATCGACCAGGTGAAGACGGAGCGCGACTCGCTGGGGGGCGTGTACGAAGTGGTGGTCACCGGCGTACCGCCGGGGCTGGGCTCTTACGTCCACTGGGAGCACCGCCTCGATGGGCAACTGGTGCAGGCCATTTGCTCCATCCAGGCCCAAAAAGCAGCCGAGGTGGGCGACGGATTTTTCAATGCACGGCGCCGTGGCTCGCAGGTGCACGACCCCATCGAGCCCCGCGACAACGGCGAGCAGGCCTACCCGCGCCGCAGCAACCATGCGGGCGGCACCGAAGGCGGCACGTCCACCGGCATGCCCCTCGTGGTCCGTGGCTACATGAAGCCGATTCCCACCCTCATCAAGCCGCTCGACTCGGTCGACACCGCCACGGGCGAGCCGGAGCCTACCCGCTACGAGCGAAGCGACATCACGAGTGTGCCTGCGGCCTCCACGGTGGCCGAGGCAACCGTCGCCTACACCGTGGCCAATGCGTTTCTCCGCAGGTACGGCGGCGATTCTGTGCCCGCCATCCGGCGCCACCTGCAGGCCGATCGTACGGCCTGAGGGCACGCGGTGGTGCTGTGGAGACCGCCCGCCTCACGAACCATTCACTGCCATGTCTCCTTCCCCGTCCCCACATACAACGGATGCCTCCACGACCGGCCCCCTCGTGCGTCCGCTCGAGGCGCTTGCCGAAACAGTGGAGGCCATGCCCGCCCCCGTCGCTCTGCTCGATACGGAGTGGCGCATCCTGACGCACAGCCCGCACTGGCTCGAGGTCTTCCAAACGCGGAGTGCCGAAACCCGAAACCCCATCTCGCTGGACCAAATCGGGGCCACGGGGGTGGCCGCGCCGCCCGAGGAGGCGCTTCCTCCCCCGACCGACCAGCGCCGGTTCTTTGAGGTGTTTGCCGACCCCGATGGGGCGTGGGAAGACACGTTTGCCCAGAGCATGGACGCCCGCACGCGGAGGTCGGGCTACGAGCGTGTGCTCACCCAGCCCGACGGGCCCACCTATCGCATGGACTGGGAGGTGCGCCCCTGGCAGACCCCCGACGGCACGCACCGCGGCGTCCTGCTTTCGGTGACGGACCGTACCCAGGAGCGCCACGCCAAAAATCTCCGCCGACAGGTCGACCACCGCTTCGACAAGCTCGTCGGCACCATCAGTGAGGGCGTCCTGCTGATGGACGACCGTGGCGTCTTCCGTGACGGCAACGAGGCCGCCCAGGACATCCTCGGCCGCTCGCTCGATGAGATCGTGGGCAGCCGCTTCGACGACAACATCTGGAACGGCATCCGGGAGGACGGCACCCCGCTCCCCAACGTCGAGTTTCCGTACTGGCGGGCGCTGATTGAGCGCGAGCCGGTGCGGGACGAGGTGATGGGCATCTACCCGCCCGATGCGCCGCCCCGCTGGATTCGCGTCAACGCGCAGCCACTGTTCCGCGCCGGCGAGGATGCTCCCTACGCCGTCCTCGTCTCCTTCGACGACATTACCGCCGAGCGTCTCAAAGAAGAAGCCCTGCAAACCTCCCGCGATCTGCTGTCGAGCGTGCTCAGCAGCTCGCTCGACGGGGTGATGGTCTTCTCCGCCCTCCGCGACGAGACCGATACCATCGTCGACTTTGAGTGTGCACTGGTGAACCCGCAGGCAGAGAAGCTGATCGGCAGCAGTGCCGAGGATATGGTAGGCGTCCGCCTCCGCAACGCGCTGCCGAAGCAGGAGGAGAAGGGCCTGTTTGAAGCCTACCGCGAGGTGGTGGAGACCGGCGAGCCGACTGAAATGGAAATCCGCTACGACACCGACACCCTCGATGCCTGGTTCCACGTAATGGCGGTGAAGGTGGAGAATGGCGTGGCCGTGACCTATCGCGACATCACCGAGCGCAAAGAGGCCGAGCGCCGCATCCGCGAGCAGGCCCAGCTCCTGGACAAGGCGCGCGACGCCATCCTGGCTCACGACATGGACGGCCGCATCGTGTACTGGAACAAGAGCGCCGAGCGGCTCACGGGGTGGGCGAAGGACGAAATCCTTGGGAAGTGGGCCCACGAGTGCCTCTACGACCCCGATGAGGACGGCAAACTCCAGGCCTGCCACGAGACGATGATGGCCGACGGGGAATGGACCGGCGAACTTCGGATGCAGACGAAGGACGGAGACGACCGCATTGTGGAAAGCCGCTGGACGCTCGTGCGGGACAGCACGGGGGCGCCCAAGCATGTCCTTGTCATCAACACCGACATCACCGAGCGCAAGCAGCTGGAGAGCCAGATGCTCCGCTCCCAGCGCATGGAGAGCATCGGCCGGCTGGTGGGGGGCATCGCGCACGACCTGGGCAACCTGCTCGTGCCCATTACGCTGGGGGTAAAGGTGCTGCGCCGCCGGGTGGAGGGAGACGATGCGAAGGTGGATCGCACGCTCTCGATGATTCAAAAAAGCGCGGAGCGGGGGGCGGACATGGTGGAGCAGGTCCTGGCCTTTGCCCGCGGCGTAGAGGGGGAGCGCGTGGCCCTGCGGCCGGAGCCAATCATCGAAGAGGTGGAAGAGATGACCGGAGAGACGTTCCCGGAAGACATCGAGGTGCAGACGCACACTGCCCCCGACGTGCGCCCGATTGTGGGCGATGCGACGCAAATCCAACAGGTGCTCATGAACCTGTGCGTCAACGCCCGCGATGCCATGCCCGGCGGCGGCACCTTGTCCATCGAGGCGCGCACGGTGCACTTCAGCGAAAGCGATGCGCGCCGCAACATCGAGGCAGAACCGGGCGCGTACGTGCAGATTGCGGTGCAGGACACGGGCACGGGCATGCCTGATGATGTCGTCGACAAAATCTTTGAGCCGTTTTTCTCCACCAAGGAGGAGGGCGAGGGCACGGGCCTGGGCCTCTCGACGGCGTACAGCATCCTTCAAAGTCACGACGGCTTCCTGGATGTAGAGAGCGAGGAGGGCGTGGGCACCACGTTCTGGATGTACCTGCCGGTGGCGGAGGAAGAGGTAGGGGCGCCGGACGCTCCCGAACCGGCCTCGACTGCCCCGGAGCAGGCGCCGTATGAGGGGGACGGGAAGCGCCTCCTCGTGGTGGACGACGAGGAGTTTGTGCTGGAATCGGCCCAGCAAACGCTGGAGGCGGTGGGCTATGAGGTGGTCACGGCACTCGATGCGGCCGCGGGCCTCCGGCGGGTGGAGAAGGAGGGAGACGCCATCGACGGGGTCGTGACCGACCTGCGGATGCCGGGCATGGGGGGGCTCGAACTCATCCGTACCTTGCATGCACAGCATCCGGACCTGCCCATTGTGGCGGCCAGCGGGGTGGCCGACGGATGCACGGAGGAGGCGCTGGACGCCGGGGCGCAGGCCTTCCTCGCCAAGCCGTTTACGGCGGAGAAGCTGGAGGGGGCGCTCGCAGAGGCCCTTCACGACGCCGAGGAGGCCGCGGCATAGGACGCGGCGTTTCGCCTTTGCTTGGGGCACCGCGCGGCTCGGCCCCCCGAAGCACACTGAGGCTGAGGCGAAGCAGCCTTGCGAAGCGAAGGTCGATCAGTAGAGAGACCGAATCACGAGGGCCCCTGAAAATGCAGACGACACGGAACGGAAAACGGGCCGCGCAAGGGCTCGGAAGCGCAACGGCGAGGGGGACTCGGCGCGCGCACCTTCTTCATGGCTCCCGCGTGCCGGGGCGGGCAGGCGGGGAGCGACTCTTTACACGTAACCAAACTGTGGTGATGCGGGGCGAACTCCCTCTGTCGTAGTCCCGTTCTGCCATTCCGCACTCCATTTGTCCCTTCCACGTGAACGCATGAGCTGGCTCACCCGCCTCGCCCACCGCGACGATGCTTCCCTGAACACGCGCACTGCCCCCCGTCCGGCGGGGCCCGATGCGCCCCACGCCGTGGTCGTGGGGGCCGGCTTCGGGGGGCTTGCCTCGGCCGTTCGGCTGCGGGCGCGCGGCTTTCGCGTCACGCTCGTCGACCGCCTCGACCAGCCGGGCGGTCGGGCCCGCGTCTTCGAACAGGACGGATTTACGTTCGACGCCGGGCCTACGGTCATCACCGCGCCGTTTCTCTTTGAGGAGCTCTGGGCGCTCTGCGGGCGCGACCTGGCGGACGACGTGGACCTCGTGCCGGTCGACCCCTTCTACCGCATCCGCTTTCACGACGGCACGGCCTTCAACTACACCGGCGACACCGAAGACATGGTGGAGGAAATTCGCCGCTTCGCGCCGGAGGACGTGGACGGGTACCGCCGCTTTCTGGCGAAGAGCGAAGAGATTTTTGAGGTCGGGTTCGAGGAACTCGGGCATGTCCCGTTCGGCAACCTGTCCGACATGCTGCGCATCGTGCCGGCGATGATGAAGCTGGAGAGCCACCGCACGGTACACAGCCTCGTCTCCAAGTACATCTCCCACCCGAAAATTCGGAAGGTGCTCTCGTTTCACCCGCTTCTCGTGGGGGGCAATCCCTTCAGCACCACCTCCATCTACACCCTCATCGCGCACCTGGAGCGCAAGTGGGGCGTGTGGTACTCGATGGGAGGCACCGGCTCGCTCGTGCAGGGCCTGTCGAACCTCCTCGCGGACCTCGACGTCACGCAGCGCTACGGCGCGGAGGTCGACCAAATTCGGGTGGAGAACGAGACGGCCAGCGGGGTGCGCCTCCAGTCTGGCGAGACGATTCCCGCCGACCTCGTGGTCTCGAACGCCGATGTGGGGTGGACCTATCGCCACCTCGTGGCGCCGGAGCACCGCACCACGTGGACGGACCGCAAGGTCGAGAACATGGACTACTCCATGAGCCTGTTCGTCTGGTACTTTGGAACGGACCGCACCTACGAGGACGTAGAGCACCACACGATTTTGCTGGGGCCCCGGTACAAGGGTTTGCTCGACGACATCTTCGATCACAAGGACCTGGCGGACGACTTCAGCCTCTACCTGCACCGCCCCACGAAGACAGATCCCTCCATGGCGCCCGCAGGGCAGGATGCGTTCTACGTCTTGTCGCCCGTGCCGCACCTGGAAAGCGGCGTCGACTGGCGCCGGCAGGCTGAGCCCTACCGGCAGGCCGTCGAGAACTACCTGGCAGACACAATCCTGCCGGACCTCGGCGAACACCTCGTGAGCAGCCGGATGCTTACGCCCCGCGAATTCAAGACGGACTACAAGAGCCTGAAGGGGGCGGCCTTCAGCGTGGAGCCGAAGCTGACGCAGAGTGCCTGGTTTCGCCCGCACAACAAGAGCGAGGACGTTGAGCACCTTTACTTTGCAGGGGCCGGGACGCACCCCGGCGCCGGCATTCCCGGCGTGCTCTCGTCGGCGCGCGTGCTCGACACCATCGTGCCCGCCCCGGAACGCTTCGACGTCCGCACGCCCGCAGAGGTCGTGGCCTGACCCTGCCCCGCGCTGGCGAAAAGTGCGGAGGGGGGAAACGCGGAGCGAGGGAACAGTGGGCCGTCCGGGGCCCCATCCGGTGCCCCACGCTTCCTCGCATCGATCGGGAACGGCAAAACGAGCCAGATCCGCCACTTCGCCCTGGTATGAGCGACTCCCCTGATGCCTCCGCCGTGGACCATTACGCGCGGCTTGGGGTGCATTCGTCGGCGTCGGCCGAAGAAATCCGATCGGCGTACCGCGAGAAGGCACGGGCAACCCATCCAGACCACAACCCGGATGACCCAAAGGCCGCGGAACGGTTCCAAAAGGTGAAAGAGGCCTACCAGGTACTCCGCAACGCGGACCGACGGGCGGCCTACGACCACGCCCGCACTCGTTCACAGGTGCCAGATGTGCTGCATGTGGCTCAGCAGGCCCCGGCTGGGTGCGGCGGGTACGTGTGGCGGGTCTTTGCGGGCGTTGCCGCCGTGGCAGTGTTCATCGTGCTGGAGGCCCTGGGCGTCTGGAATGAGGACGTGTGGACTCTCATGGTTGCTGTGGGCGGCGGGGCGCTGGTGGCGGGCCTACTGACGGTGCTCGTCGCACGCCGCTACCCGGACGCTGCTACCGATGTAGCCCTACGCCTCGATGCTCAGCACCTGCACCTGCGAGCCGACGGACACATCGTGGTCCGCATTGCCTGGGCGCAGGTCGCAACTGTGCAGTTTTCTCCCGAATCGCGGCAACTGGTGCTCCGGACCGCCCCGCGGGCCGTGCGAGGCCTGGGCCCTGTGCCGCCGGTACTGACGGAGGTGAACCGGCGGCGCACCGACGTGCTTGTGCGCCTGGACCTCTCCGACACGGACGTGCCCGCCGGTGCGCTCGTGGCCTTTCTTCGGGCCACCGCCCCGATTCCCTTTCCGGCGTCGCACGCCTAAGCTGCATCGCCCGCGTCCGTGGGGTGGACGCCGTCCCCGACAGCCCGTATCATGCTCGTCGCTGCTGCTCCGTCCCCAATCACTTCGCCCCTGCCCAATGCCGCCCGCGTCTTCTCCGCCCGACAAAACGAAAGGCCAGATTGAAGCTGCTGTCACGGAGGCCCTCACCCAGTTCGAGCGCGACTATCTGGGCCGCGGCCCTAAGCAGGCCAACTCGTTCATCATCGAAAACCTCGTCGTCGTAAAGCTACAGGGCATCCTGAGCCCGGCCGAGCGCCAGCTTAGCACCGAAAATGGCGGGGTGGAGCTCATCAAGAAAATGCGCACGCGCCTCATCGAAAGCTCCAGCGACGATTTGTCCGGGCTCGTGGCAGACGAAACGGGGACAGAGGTCGTGAGCATGCACACCGATATTAGCGCCCGCACCGGTGAGCGCATCTTCGTCTTTACCCTCGCTGAAGATCTGGAAGCCGCCCTGAAAAGCGGCTAAAGCCGAAAATTGAACTTTCGGTAAGGGGGAGTGTGCTTCCTTGCGCCCGCTACGGGCGGTGCCTACATTGCGAAACGCTGTTGAACCAGAGCGCCGTCCCGGCGAGCCGGTTCCGCAGCCGCATATTGTCCGGCACGCAAGCCGCGCACACGTTCTGCCGATCCCAGATCGGCACGAGCGGGTGCAACGACTGTAGGCCGACATTCAGCGCCCCGGCTGGCGCTGCGTGTCGGTCTTTTTTGTTTGTCCGACCGGGTTTGTCCGCCCAAGCCCTGTCGACGAGACACGCATTGCCTCCTGTACGAACCGATTTGCTCTCGCCGTATGCCCACTGTGCTCACGCGCCTCACCTGGGGGCTTTTTGCACTCAGCCTCGGCCTGCTTGTCTGGCCCCCCGATCCGGGTTGGGCCGGAGACACGTTCCTGCGGATCGATGGCCTCACGCGCCTCATGGCCGCTGTCACGACGTTTGTGAGCGGCATCGTGCACAGCTTTTCGCGCCGCTACATGGCGGGTGCCAGGCACCTGGACCGTTTCTACGCTCGCCTCTTCGGCCTCACGCTCATCGTGCTGTTGCTGACGGCGGCCAACCATCTGGTGCTCTTCGTACTGGCGTGGACGGCGATGGGCTGGGTGCTGGCCGACCTGATCGGGCACGTCCGGGGCTGGCCGCAGGCGCGGGCGGCGTCGGGGTACGCCCGGCGGTCCTTCCTGAGCGGCAGCGCCCTGCTGGCTGGGGCGCTCGGGCTGCTGGGCGTACAGGCAGGCACGTGGACGATCGGCGGGGTGCTGGCGGCGGTCGGGACGCTCTCGGCGCCCGTCGTCGTCGCGGCGTCGGTCCTGCTCGTCCTGGCCGCGATGATTCAGTCGGCCCTCGTGCCGTTTCACCGCTGGCTGCTGTCGTCGATGACGGCGCCCACACCGGTGTCCGGCTTCATGCACGCGGGACTGGTGAACGCGGGCGGCGTGCTTCTCGCGCGCTTCGCGCCTGTCGTGTTCGAGCTCTCGGCGGTGATGCTGGGCATCGTGTTCGTGGGCGGCGTGAGCGCACTGCTGGGGCAGGCCTGGATGCTCGTGCAGACCGACGTGAAGCGGCAGCTTGGTTCCTCGACGGTCGCGCAGATGGGCTTCATGGTGCTGCAGGCCGGCCTCGGGTTCATCCCCGCGGCCATCGCGCACCTTCTCCTGCACGGCTTCTACAAGGCCTACCTCTTCCTCGCCGCCGGCTCGGTGGTCGAACACACGCAGCCGACACCGGGCGAGCGCCCCGCGCCCTCTGTGATTGGCGGCCTCGTGACGCTCATCACGGCGGTCGCGGGCGGCGCCCTCTTCGCCACCCTCACCGGCAAGTCGCTAACGGCGCTCAACAGCGGCACGGTGCTCACTCTCTTTGTCGTGATCGCTGTGCTCCACGCCACCCGCTCGCTCGTGCGCCGGGCCGAGCTGTCGGCGACGACGCGCCTGTGGGCCGTGCCCGCCGTGCTGCTCCCGGCCATCGGCCTCTACGCGGCGGTCTACAACGGCGTGGGGGCCGTCCTGCACACCCTGCCGATGGCCGAGGCGCCCACCGCGCTCACCCCCCTGCACTGGGGCCTGGTCGCGGTCTTTGTTTTGGCGTACGTGGCCCTCGACCGGGGCTGGCACCGGGCCAGCACGCGCCTCTACGTGACGCTCCTCAACACCTCCCAGCCCGTTCCGACCACCCTCCTGCACAACCGCGAACAGTACCATGCCCACTGATCGCTCTGTCCTCCGGGCCCGCATCGAGAACGCGGCCGAGTACGTGGGGCCGCTCTGGCCCCTGCAGGCGTTCAACGCCGCCAACCCGCTCGTCGGGTTCGAGGACCAGCCCTTCGACCGCGCCGTGCAGCAGGCCGAGCAGCTGTTCGGCGGGCAGGGCTACCCGGGCGCGCGCGTCTTTCGGCAGGCGTGGGAGAACGGGGAGATCGACCCGGACGTGCTTGCGCGCCGGCTCGCCGAGCACGGCATCACGCAGCGCCCGGAGGTGCTGCTGGACCGGATGGAGAGGGACGAGGGCGACGGGGAGCCCTCGATGCCCGCCGACCATCCCCTCAACCGCGTGATGACGAAGTGGCTCGCGGCCTTCCTGGACCAGGGCCAGGCCGACTGGGCCATGCCCAGCCGCGAGGACGGCTTCTACGCAGCGTGGCGCACGGTGGCGCCCTACGACACCGCCGTGCCCGGCATCGCGCGGTCCTCCGACGTCCCCGCGACGGTGGCGGCGGCGTTTGAGGAAGTGCTGGCCGGATACCCCGAAGAGCAATGGGAGTCCATCTTTGCGCACCACCTCGCCGCGCTGCCCGGCTGGGTGGGCTTCATCAAGTGGCGGGCCCGCCGCGGCAACACGCCCTGGCAGGAGGCCTATCCCATCTCGCTGGTCGACTATCTGGCCGTGCGCCTCACGCTTGCGCGCCGCATGGGCCACGCCATTGCCCCCGACCGCGCCAACGAGCTCCCCGTGAACGGCACCGACCGCCCCTACCTGCCCCGCATCTGGCTGCGGGCCTGGGAGGAGAGCTACCGGTCGGCGTTGCTGGGCGACCTGCGGCAGGCGCCCCTCTCCACCCGAAACGGAGCAAGCACAGACCGCCCGGACGCCCAGCTGGTCTTCTGCATCGACACGCGCTCGGAGGTGATCCGTCGCCACGTCGAGGCGCAGGGCCACTACGAGACGCACGGCTACGCCGGCTTCTTTGGGGTGCCCATGCAGCACCAGCCCTACGGGGCCGAGGAGCGAGTGAAGTCGTGCCCGCCCATCGTGGCCCCGAAGCACCGGATCGCCGAACGGCCCGCCGAGCAGCACCGCGACCGGGCCGAGCGCTACGACGGATGGATGCGGCTGAAGGCGGCAGGGACCCAGCTCTTGAAGACCCTCAAGAAAAACGTCGCCGCCGCCTTTGGCTTTGTGGAGGGGAGCGGGGGCTTCTTTGGCGGAGCGATGGCCGCACGGACGCTTCTTCCGTCCGGCCTCTTCCGTCTGGGCAAAACGATTCGCGACCGCCTGCCCGGCCCGGAGGCGTTCGCCGAGCCTACTGTGGACCGCGAGGCGGTCGACCCGAACGACCGCGACGGGCTGCCCGTGGGCCTTTCGCACGAGGCAAAGGTCCTCTACGCCGAAGCCGCGTTCCAGCTCATGGGCTGGACCACGTTTGCGCCCCTCGTCGTGTTTGCGGGGCATGGCAGCCAGACCCCCAATAACCCGTACAAATCGAGCCTCGACTGCGGCGCCTGTGCCGCCAATCCGGGCGGCCCCAACGCCCGCGTGCTCGCCACCATCTGCAACGACGAGGCGGTGCGCGAGGACCTGCGGGAGCGCGGCCTCGACATTCCCGACGACACCGTCTTCCTCGCCGGGCAGCACAACACGACGACCGACGAGATCCGCCTGTTCGTGGACGAGGACGACCCGCCGGTGCCGCCCGGGGCGCTCGACCGGCTGCGCCAGGACCTGCGGGCGGCCCAGGCCGACGCAACGGCCGAGCGGGTGGAAACCATGAATGCGACGGTCGATTCAGGGCGGCCGGAGGCGTCGATCCAGGAAGCGCAGCGCCGCGCGGCCGACTGGGCGGAGACGCGTCCGGAGTGGGGCCTGGCCGGCAACGCGGGGTTTGTTGTCGGTCCCCGCGCCCTCACGCGCGACCTCGATCTCGACGGGCGCTGCTTCCTGCACTCCTACGACTGGACAATGGACGAGGACGGGACGGCTCTGGAGAACATCATGACGGGGCCGCTGGTGGTGGGCGAATGGATCAACACCCAGTACTACTTCTCAACGGTCGACAATGCGGCCTACGGCAGTGGCTCGAAAGTCACCCAAAACGTGGTGGGCAAAGTCGGGGTCGTGCAGGGCAACGGCGGCGACCTCATGACCGGGCTCCCGCTGCAGTCCCTGATGGCCGACGATGAGACCGTGATGCACCGGCCCCTGCGCCTTCTGGCTGTCATCCACGCCCCCGTCGACCGCGTCGACGCCATCATTGAACGCCACGCCATCCTCGCCCAGCTCCTCGACCACGAGTGGCTGCACCTCACGGTGATGGCCCCGGAGCCGGACAACGCGTTCGTGCGCTACCAGCCCGGCGGCACGTGGGAGGCCGAATCGTCCATCGTGTCGTCCTCCGAGGCGGAGACACCGGTCTCACCGGGGACCGCGTTGTAGCACGCCACTTCTTTTGAACTGCAACCCGAATTGAACGCCGATCCAGCCATGAGCGACCCCCCAACCAACAGGGAAGCACAGCACACCCTTCACCCGGCCAAGAAGATCGAAATCATCGTCCGCGGCGAGAAGGAGGCCTTCGTCCGTGACCTGCTGGACGAATCGCAGGTGAGCGGGTACACCATTCACCACAACGTCACCGGCCGCGGGGCGCACGGCTTCCACGAGGGGCGTCTCCTCTTCAACGACCGCGACAGCCTCGTCATGTTCTTTGCGGTGGCGGGGCAGGAGACCATCCAAACCCTCGTCGATGGCCTCACGCCGCTCTTCGAAAAGAGCTCCGGCGTGATGTTCGTCTCCGACACCAGCGTGGTGCGCCTGGACAAGTTCATTCAAGAAGAATAAGATGGGGCAACCGCACATCGGCCTTGCCCGGACTGAGGTGTAGTGCCGGTGTGCGAGCGACCCTTGACTTCTCCCCCGGATAAATCCGGGAGTTTTACGACTCTCTCGCGCTCGCTCAATACTATAAATCGTCTGCCAGCGGTTGTTCAGAACGGGGCCAAACAGCTGAACGCGTCGATTCTCTCCAACGGGACTCGCGGCCACATGACTGTTCGATGCATATTTCTGTCGCTGTTCGTTCTCGGTCTATTCTTCCAGGCGTCGCCCGCCCACGCCCAGGAGAAAGTCTTTGGGGAAGAGGGGCCTGGGCCGGGTGTGAAGATCCTCTTCCTGGTGGCCCCGGCGGGCGGCTTCGTGCCGTACCTGCACCTCTTCGCCACGGTACAGACTGAGGAGACGGGACCGGTGAAAACGGCCACGCTCGTCCCCCACATCAACCAGTCGGACAACGTTCGATGCGCCCGCAACATCGCTCTTCCCGGCGACGCCGACGATCCGTACACGGTGGCCTTCAAGGGGCACCCGCCGGAGACGCCTGCACTGGCGACGCACAAGGACTGTGGCGTACGGCCTACGGCCACCGGCTCTTTCCACCGGCCACGGTCACGTACAAGAATCTCCAACTCGGCGAGGGCGTGCGGGCAACGCGTTGAGCGGACAAGCGTTTGGACGTGATGGCGCATGGGCGTGGAGGGCCTCCTCCCAGGTCCGTACGCCCGCTCGCAGTCCACGCTCGAACACACCCGCACGCCCGTGCCGACTCCGCCCCGCCTCGTCCTTGAAACGAGCCTCTACGCCGCCGACCTCGACGCCGCCGAGCAGTTCTACGGCGAGGTCCTGGGGTTAGACGTTGTGCTCCGCACTGAGGGCAATCACGTATCGTTTCGGTGTGGGGCCGGCGTGCTACACGTCTTCGACCCCGCCGCCAGCCGCGACCGCGAGTCCCTTCCGGCCCACGGGGCCGACGGTCCGGTCCACGTCGCCTTCGGCGTCCCGACGGACCAACTCGCCGCGTGGCGACGCCACTTCAATCGCCACGACGTGCAGGTGGAGCAGACGAAGCAGTGGGCCGAGGGCCAGCGCTCCCTTTACGTCCGCGACCCGGCGGGCAACAGCGTGGAGCTGGTGAGCAGCACGCTGTGGAGCACCACCTCCCGCGACGAGCGGCTGCGGCGCGTCCGGCCCGTGCTCGACCTCGACACGACCGAGTCGCGCCCCGTCGAGCGGTTCCAGAACGAAACCCTGCGTCCCATCCTGAAGCTCTTGAACCCGACGATCCTGCGCCTCGTGGCCGAGCGGCTGTCGCGCTACGGGGTGGGCTTTGCGGACATGGATCGCACGGATCAGCGCGACCGCCTTCGCAACTTGATCAAGGAAGACGGCCGCCTGAAGCGCACGCTCCTCGGCATGGTGGTGGGCCATCTCACCGAGGAGGAGCTGGAGACGTACCTCGCGCACAAAGACGAGGTGCGCCGCCGCACCGTGCCGATGCTCCTGGCCCGCGCGCAGGATCAGATCGAGACGGTTGCCGAACTGGTGAAGGAGAAGGGGGAATAGTTCCTGACGTGAGGACCTCCGATCATGGACGTACCGCCACCTGAACGCGTCTCGCTCGACGTCAAGATGCAGCGGCTCAACATCGAGTGGGCCGACGGGCACGCGTCGGTTTTTCCGCTGGATGGATTGCGGGAGGCCTGTCCGTGTGCGGAGTGCGAAGGGGAAATGGTCGAACGCATTCCGAAGCCGGGCTTTCTGCACATCTTCCGGCAGACGAACCGCTGGAAAAAGGTCCACATCGAGAAGGCCGGGAGGGTGGGGCTGCGCATCACGTGGGACGACGGGCACAGCGGCGGCATCTACCGGTGGGACCGGCTCCGCGAACTGCAGCCGCCAGAAGAATAGCCGGGATTGGAGCGGTCAGGTCTGGGTTGCGGCCTCCTGCGCCACCTCGCGGCCCTCGTCGGTGAGGCGCAGGTGCCCGTTCTCGCGCCGGACCGAGCCCCGCGAGACGGCCCGCTCCACCACGCGCTCGGCGAACGGTCCGTCCCAGTTCAGGTGCTCCTGCAGGTGGTCCACCTGGCACTCGCGGGCGGCCTCCGGCGTGTTCTCGTGCTGGCGCAGGTGGATGGCCAGCATCTTCACGGCGAACTGCCACTTCTGCCGCCGCGTGCGGCGCCACTGCGCAATCAGACCGCGCTCCGGAGCCCCGAGAAGCACGAGCCCGAACACGAGCCCCGTTGTTGTGGCCATCGTGCCGGCGATTGACACGTCGAGCAGGTGCGCGCCCCAGTAGCCTGCGATCGCGTTCAGCACCCCGAAGGCGGCGCTGAGGCTAATCATCCACTCCAGCCGGTCGCTGAGGAGGTAGGCCGTCATCGGCGGGCCCACCATGAGCGCCACCACCAGGATGGAGCCGACGGCGTCGAACGCGCTCACGGCGGTGAGGGAGACGAGCCCCATCAGTGCGTAGTGCAGCACCCGTGGGCGAAAGCCGAGGGAGGCGGCGAGGCCGGGGTCGAATGTGGCCAGCTTCAGCTCTTTGTAGAAGAGCGCGAGGAAAAGGGCGTTGAGGACGAGCACGCCGCCCATCGTCCAGAGCGCCCGCGGCCCAAAGTCGAGCCCGAACGCCGTGAGGCGGTTGAACGGCGCGAACGCCAACTCGCCGAGGAGCACCGCGTCGGTGTCGAGGTGCATGTCGCCCGCAAACTTGGCAATGAGGATAACGCCGATACTAAAAAGGACCGGAAAGACCAGCCCGATTGCGGCGTCCTCTTTCACCTGTCCGGTGCTGTTGATCGTCTCCACGAGGGCGGCGGTGAGGAGGCCGGTAAGTGCGGCCGCGACGATGAGGAGGGGCGAGTGGAGGGTGCCGACGATGAACACGCCCACCACGATGCCGAGCAGGATCGCGTGACTGATGGCGTCGCTCATCATGCCCATTCGCCGCAGCACCAGAAACGTACCCGGCAGGGCGCACGCCACGGCCACGACGGTGGCCACGAGCTGAATTTCGATCTGCGGAAGGCTCATGCGTCGTCGATTGTCGCGTCGGGTGCGAGATTGCGCTTGTCGGCGAGCCGGCGCGCCTCCTCAAGCCCCTCGTCCGTCAGGTGCCACCGCTCGTCCGACGTTTCGGCCACGAGGCCCTGCTCGGCGAGCCGGCGGAGGACGTACGCCGTGCGGGTGGAGCCGGACACCATCGCGTCGAGGGTGGCGGCCTCGTGGGGACGATCGCCCGCCCCGTGCTTGGCGGCAAGGGTGTAGAGGTCGTACAGGACGCGCTCCTGGCGCAGGCGTCGGCTGGTGCGCCACTGCCGCCACCACCGCCACAGCAGGCCGCGGTTGGGAGCAAGCAGGAGCGACACGATCACGACGGTACCCATGCACAGCACGATGGTGGGGCCGGTCGGGAGGTTGGCCGTCGCCCCACTGACAACCGCCCCGCTCACCCCGCTGAGCGCCCCGAAGGTCGCCGCGAGGGCCACCATTACGCTCAGCCGATCCGTCCACTGCCGGGCCGCCGCCGCGGGCGCCACGATCACCGCACTCATCAGCACCACGCCCACCGTCTGCAGCCCAATCACGATGGCCACCACGAGCAGGGTCGTGAGCACGATGTCGAGCATTCGAATCGGAAAGCCGAGGCTGCGCCCAAAGTCCGGATCGAAGGCGAGCAGTTTGAACTCCTTCCAGAACAGCAGCAGGGCGAGGAGGGCGATGCCGCCCAGCACGGCCATTACCACCACGTCGTGCTCCACGAGGGCCGCCGCCTGCCCGAAGAGAAAGGAGTCGAGGCCCGCCTGGGCCGCCCCCGCGTGCTGCTGGAGGTAGGTGAGAAGGACGAGGCCGACCCCGAAGAAGGCGGAAAGCGCGAGCGCGAGGGCGCTGTCGTAGGGGACGCGCGTGGTGTTCGTGACGCCGATGATGAAGAGCGTAGCCACGATGCCGGTCGCGGCCGCCCCCAGCATGAGCGGAAGCGGGGCCTTGCTCCCCGTGATCAGGAACGCGAGCGCGATGCCGGGGAGCGCCGCGTGCGAAATGGCGTCGCCCAGGAGGCTCTGGCCGCGCAGCACCGCGTAGGACCCGAGCCCGCCCCCCACGATGCCCAGGGTGGCGGCCCCGAGCGCTACGGTGCGCAGCGTGTAATCCGTAAGCAGTTGTGAAAAGAGGTCCAGCATCGGAGGCCGATGGGCGATCGGACAGGCGAATACAGCTCTGAATTGTGATCCGCGAACGTGAGCGGGTCGACCGATGAGTCTCACGCCTCACGCATCACGTTTCACGCATCACGTTTCACGCATCACGTTTCACGCATCAGTGGCGCTACGCACGGCTCTCTTCTTTCCGGTTCGGGGCGGAAGCAGAGTCCGAAATGGGCGACTCATTCTTGCGCAGAAAGCCGACGCGCCCGCCATAGGTCCGGCGCAGGTTCTCTTCCGTGAAGACCTCCTCCACCGGCCCGCTGGCGATGCGACGCACGTTCAGGAGCAGCACGCGGTCGAAGTACTCGGGCACCGTCTGCAGGTCGTGGTGGACGGCGACCACCGTGCAATCCCGCTGCTGGAGGGTCCGCAGGAGGTCGAAGAGGGCGCGTTCGGTGGTGGCGTCCACGCCCTGGAGCGGCTCGTCCATGAAGTAGAGGTCGGCCTCCTGCACGAGGGCGCGGGCGAGAAAGACGCGCTGCTGCTGCCCGCCAGAGAGCTGACTGATCTGGCGGTCGGCGTAGTCGGCCATGCCCACCTGTTCGAGCGCGGCGTGGGCCTCCTCCTTTTCCTCTGCGCCGGGCCGCCGGATCCAGCCAAGGCGGCCGTAGAGGCCCATCAGCACCACGTCGAGCGCGTCGGTGGGGAAGTCCCAGTCCACACTGCCCCGCTGCGGCACGTAGCCCACGCGGTCCCGCGCCGCCTCGTACGACTGTCCGAAGATGCGCACCTGCCCGGCCGCGGGCGTTTCAATGCCGAGGATGGCCTGCAGGAGCGTCGTCTTGCCCGCGCCGTTGGGGCCCACGATGCCCGTGAGCGTCCCGGCTGGCACCGTCCAATCGATGTCCCAGAGCACGGGCTCCTCGTTGTAGGCCACCGTCAGGTCGCGGACGGTGAGGGCGGGGTCGGCGTCGGGCATGGGAGAAGAGAATTGGAGAAGGGAGATGCGTATTGCGTGGTGCGTATTGCGTAACACGTATTGCGTAATGGTTTCTGCAACTCGGCCCTCACGAAATACGCAATACGAAATACGCACCATGATCCCTCTTACCGCCTTTGTCGCACTGCAGTGGGCGGCTGAGTGGAGGTATTGAGTAGGCCCTGGACAATCGTATCGATGTTGTGGCGGAGGGCTCCGATGTAGGTGCCGGTGGGCGTGCCGCGGTCGCCGAGGGCGTCGCCGTAGAGGGTGCCGCCGAGTTGGACCTGAAAGCCCTTGGCCTTCACCGCTGCCTGTACCGCCTCGATGCCGCGTGGCGAGACGGAGGATTCGACGAAGAGGGCCGGGATGCGACGTGTCACCACGAAGTCCGCCAGGGTCTGCACGTCTTGCGTCCCGGCCTCCGAGGCGGTGGAGATGCCCTGCAGCCCCCGCACCTTGATGTCGTAGGCCTGCCCCAGGTAGCGGAAGGCGTCGTGCGACGTGACAAGGACGCGCCGGTCCTCGGGGATGCGCTTGGCCTGGCGCATCACGTACTGATGGAGGCTGTCGAGGCGCTGCGCGTAGGCGTCTGCGCTGGAGCGGTATGCCTCGGCGCGGGCGGTGTCGCGGCGGGCCAGCACGTCGCCCACGTGCTGCGTGACGCGGCGCCACAGCTGCACGTCGAACCACACGTGCGGGTCGTAGCTGCTCGCGTACTCGGCGGAGGGGATGAGCAGGCTGTCGGGCACCGCGTCCGCGGCGAGGGCGGAGGTGGGCACCGAGCGCTCGTTCATCTGCGCGAACACGTCCGTCATCTTGCCCTCCAGGTGGAGGCCGTTGTAAAGCACGAGGTCGGCCTCGGCCATCGTCTGCACGTCCCCCTCGCTGGCGCGGTAGAGGTGTGGGTCAACGCCCGCGCCCATCAGCGTCGTTAGAGTCACCCGATCGCCGGCGACCTGCCGCACGAGGTCGCCGATGATGTTGGTCGTCACCACCACGTTCATCTTGCGCTCCGTAAAGTCGGCCGCCCCGTCGGAGCTCGTCTGCCGGGCACAGCCCCCGATTACGAGAAGCAGAGCAGCGGCGAGCAGGACCAAAGGGAGGCGACGGGCACCCATGCGGAGCGACGAGAAGTGAGCGAAATCAGAACGCGCTATTTTTTCCGAGCAATAAGATAATTTAGCTACGCCTAAATCGTTCCGTCACTACAGTGGACGCATCTGGAATCGCGAACGTCTTTTCCCTGCTGACGTACGTTCTGGTGAATTTTTACACTCCGGCCACGACTGTACTGTCATAAAGACTGCTCCGAAGGCTGATGCGCTGGAAAAACTGGCCCGCTCGTTGAAGCAACTCGACGAACGGATTGAAGTGTATGTGCTCCCCTCTGATCCGGAGGGGCCCAGTCAAGACAACGACCTCCACGCCGCCGTCCTCGCTGACGTGGACGATGGACGGCTTGGAGATCTGAATGGTGCCATCGCTGACATCGTGCGCGACATCAACCTGGAGCTGGACTACGATCCGTTCGTGGTCGCCCATCCCACGAATCGAAACGACGCGCTCGCACGGGCTGCCCGGCAAAGTGGGGTGCGGCTATGAAAGAAGTTCGTCCCCAAGAATGGATCGAGGTTGCGCATGGGCGGCTGGAAGATGCGCGGTTTCTCGTGGCGGACGGACGAGTTCGGACCGGAGCTGCTCAAGTCTATTTCGCAGTGTACCATGCGTGTCGTGCGCTCCTGGAAAAACTGGAAAAAGAAGACTTCTACTTCGAACGGCACGCATCAGTGACGAGCAATGTGGGCCGCGTTCCGCAGTACCGGGAGCAACTCGATACCAAGTTTCCCGACGGTGACGCGGTATCGGCGGGAGCAGTGCGACCACGAGCTGCTTGACCCCGATCCGGACGGTGCGGATCAGCGGGCTCGGAAGGCTGAGCGCTTCATCGGGCAGGCCGAGACGCTGCTCTGAGCGACTTTTGGACAGCGTCACGTCACGCTTCCACCACGACCTTCTGCGCCACGGGGCGACCAATCACCTGCTCCGCGCCGTCGACCGCCACGACGAGCAGGCCGTCGAGGGGGCGCGTGTTGACGACCTCAACGGTCGCGCCGGGGAGGAGGCCGCGCTGCTCCAGGAGGTCGAGCAACTCTCCGTCCTCGTCGGCGATGTGGTCGATGGAGGCCGCGTCGCCCTCCGCCAGGTCAGCCAGGGAACGGGTCGGGAGGACGTCCACCGTGCCGTCGCGCGCCGGGATGGGGTGGCCGTGCGGGTCACGTTCGGGGTGACCCAGCATCTCCTCAATGCGATCCTCGAACCGCTCGGAGATGTGGTGCTCCAGAATCTCGGCCTCCTCGTGAATCTCGTCCCACGAAAACCCCATCACGTCCTTCAGGTACAGCTCCAGCAGGCGGTGATGACGAATCACCTCGAGGGCGACGGTGCGCCCCGGATTGGTGAGCGTTGCCCCCTCGTAGGCCTCGTACGTGAGGAAGTCGAGCTCACCGAGCCGCTTGATCATGTTCGACGCCGAGGCCGACGAGACTTCCATCGCCTGCGCCAGGTCGCCGGTCGACACGGGAGCGCCCTCATTCTCTTCGAGCTTGTAGACGGCCTTAAGGTAATCCTCGATCGAAGGGCTCCGCATGAAGGGACAGCACCGGGGAAAGGTTGATGGACGCTCGTTGGTACGCTCGCGGGAAAGAGATGTTACCAGATACCACGGGAGAAGAGGGGCGCAGGGAGGGGGGAAGAGAGGGTCGGATCTGAACGGGCGGTGTCAAATTCAATGGAAATAGGGCCGTCCAATCCGGCATCCCTCGCCGGTGCCTGCTACGTTGTCCCACCGACCTTAGGACGTCCCTGCCGCCCTCGGCCGACCGTCTCGAACTGACTCTCTGAGAGCACGACCCTGCACCATGCCCGACGATGCTCCGTCCTTGGCCTCCATGAGCACGGCCTACGATCCGTCCGACATTGAGGACAAGTGGTACGACTATTGGGAAGCGCACGGCTTCTTCGAGGCCGACGCCGACAGCGACGCCGAGGCGCACGTCATCATGATGCCGCCGCCGAATGTGACGGGGCGGCTGCACATCGGCCACGCGCTGCAGGATTCGATCCAGGATGCCCTCACGCGCATCCACCGCATGAAGGGGCACGAGGCGCTCTGGATGCCGGGGCTCGACCATGCCGGCATTGCCACGCAGAACGCCGTGGAGAGCAATCTGCGCGAGGAAGAGGGCAAGACGCGCCACGACCTGGGCCGCGAGCAGTTCGTGGAGCGGGTGTGGGCCTGGAAGGAGGAGTACGGCGACGTCATCCTCGACCAGAAGCGCACCCTCGGCGACTCGTGCGACTGGAGCCGCGAGCGCTTCACGATGGACGAGGGCTTCACGCGGGCCGTGCAGCAGGTCTTCGTGCAGCTCTACGAAGAGGGCCTCATCTACCGCGGCGACTACCTGGTAAACTGGGACCCCGAGAACGAGACCGCCCTCTCCGACGAGGAGGTGGAGAACGAGGAGCGAGAGGGACACCTGTGGTATGTGGAGTATCCCTTGAAACAAAAGTCAGAGTCGACCGGCCGGTCGACTCTGACTATTGCAACGACCCGCCCCGAGACCATGCTCGGCGACACCGCCATCGCGGTGAGTCCCGACGATGACCGGTACGAACACCTCGTGGGGAAAACCGCGATCCTGCCGCTGCTGGGCCGCGAGATTCCGATCATCGCCGACGACCGGATCGACAGCGACTTTGGGACCGGCGCGCTCAAGGTCACCCCGGCCCACGACGAAACGGATTTCGAGATCGGGGAGGAGCACGACCTGGAGAAAATCACCATCATGAGTCCGAAGGGCGCCATCAACGAAAATGGGGGGCCGTACGAGGGGCTCGACCGCTTTGCGGCCCGCGACCGGATCGTGCAGGACCTGGAGGACGAGGGCCTGCTGGTGAAGACGGAAGACTACACGATGAGTGTGCCGATCTCGGAGCGCTCCGAGGCGGTGATCGAGCCGCTGATTTCGCGGCAATGGTTCGTGGAAATGGAGCCGCTGGCCGAGCCGGCGGTTGAGGCGGTCCGCGAGGGCGAAATCGAGTTTTTTCCCGACCGCTGGGCCAACGAGTACTTCCGCTGGATGGAAAACATCCGCGACTGGTGCATCAGCCGTCAGCTCTGGTGGGGGCACCGGATCCCGGTGTGGTACTACACCGACGAGGACGGCGAGCCGGATCCCGAGCAGGGCTACGTGGTGAGCATCGACCAGCCCGAGGAGGGGATGGTGCAGGAGACCGACGTGCTCGACACCTGGTTCTCGTCCTGGCTCTGGCCCTTCGCCACGCTCGGCTGGCCGGAGGAGACGGACGACCTGGAGAAGTTCTACCCGACGGACGTCCTCGTCAGCGGCTACGACATCTTGTTTTTTTGGATCGCCCGCATGATCATGGCGGGCTACGAATTTGCCGACGAGCCGCCGTTCAAGAACGTGTTCATCACCGGCATGGTGAAGGACGCGCAGGGGCGCTGGATGTCGAAGAGCCTGGGCAACGGCATCGACCCGCTGGAGATGGTGGACCAGTACGGGGCCGACGCCACGCGCTTCACCCTCACGCTCCTCTGCGCGCAGGGGCAGGACATCAAGCTCGCCCCCTCAAAGTTTGAGATGGGGCGCAACTTCGCCAACAAGATCTGGAACGCGTTCAACGTGTTTGGCCAGTTCATGGACCGGAGCGCGGATGGCGTGCCCACCCGCGACTACCAGCGCGAGCGCTCGTTCGAGGACCTGGAGCTGGCGGAGCAGTGGATGCTGCACCGCCTCAATACCGCCATCCAGGACATCGACGACTCGCTGGATCGCTACCGCCTCAACGAGATTGCGGAGCGGGTCTACGATGTCTTTTGGCGCGACTACTGCGACTGGTACCTGGAGCTCATCAAGCCGCCCTACGGCGAGGAGATGGACGAAGACAAGATCGCCCTGGCGGCCGAGATCTACGAGACGCTCCTGAAACTGCTTCATCCGCTGATGCCCTTCATCACCGAGGAGCTGTGGTGGAAGGTGCGGCCCCGCGAGGCGCACGAGGCCTGCATTGTGGCCGATTGGCCCAGGGCGGACACTTCGCTGATGGACGCGGAGGCCGCCGAGACGTTTGAGCTCATTCAGGAGATGATCTCCGGCGTGCGCGGCATCAAGAGCGACTACGGCGTGGGGCTGGGGCAGGAGATCGAAGCCACGGTCAGCGTGCCGACGGGAGACGAGGAGCTGGCGGAAAGGGTGCGTCAGTACGCCGACTACTTCGACAAACTGGCGAGCGTCACCGACCTCACCGTGCGGCCGGGCGCCGAGAAGCCCCCGGCCAGTGCGTCGGTCGTGGTGGGCCGCTGCGAAGTGTTCGTGCCGCTGGCCGGCATGATCGACCTGGAGCAGGAGCGCGAGCGACTACGCAAGGAGATCGAAGAGAAAGAAAACTTCCTGGGAAGCGTGGAGCAGAAGCTCAACAACCCCCAGTTCGTGAACAAGGCGCCCGACGAGGTCGTCGACCGCGAGCGGCAAAAACGCAAAGACGCGACGGCGGAGCTGAAGCGCCTTCAGGAAAACCTGACGGATCTTGAAGAAGCGTAGGCGGCCGCAGAACGGGCGCGCTGCACCATGATTGTTCTGTAAACCCTGCGCACTGCGCCGAGTCGCCGGGATCTGCGGCGGCCCGTACATCTACGCCCACGGTGATTGCCCGGACCGAAGCCGTGTCCGTTTCGTGCTCTACCGATCGCTCCGCCGCCGTCATGCTTTCGTCTGCACCCCTACGCGTCTCGGCGATGCTCACTGCAGCCGCCCTGCTCATCGCCCTGCTCGGGGCGTGTGGCGGCGACGGAGGGAGGCGAGACGCGACGGTCGTGAATCCCCGCCTTCTGCAAACGCCGGAGGGGCAGCGCGTCTTTGCGGGAACGCTCGTGAATGAGGGCCCCTCTACGATCAGCATTGCTGAGATTGAAGTAGGCCTGTACGACGACCAAGGGGCCCGCATCGAAACAATGCGCATCCAAGTGCAAGACGTGGCGCCCGGCGACTCGGCTGCGTTCAGCCAGGCCATCGACTCCGACCGGCCCATCCGGCAGGCGCAGGTTCAGGGGGTGCTGGTCCCGTAGCATCCGCCGGCGCAGCCGCACTTCCCGCCCATGGCTGCGCTGTGGACCTCCGCTTCTTTTTTCGTGGACGCATCTTCCATCTGGGCGGGCCCTATCCGTGGCGCCCCGCTCAGGGAGGCACTGGGGGCAATCCGGTGCGGGAAACGACTGTCGGCCTTGCGCGGGGTGGGCTCCCTGGGACGAGAGAAATGCCCTGTGCCGGAAACGGGCGGCTTGCATTCAGCGCGTCGATTTTGTTCATTAGATCCATCCCCGTTTTGTCGTGGCGCCCACACGCTTCGGCCGTTTGTGGAAGGGCGTGCCGTGCCGCTCGCCTCACTTGTCGTCCACTGGGCGCAGTAGCGACGGGGCCTGCTCGTGAGCCGCACGTTCACCCGCCCTCTTCGCTTTCTGTCCCGGCGTTATGCGCACTGAACAGCCCGTCTCGCATCCGCTGTATTGCACCTTGCGCGGCGTCCTCCTACTGATTCTGGCCTACGGCCTGGGCCTGAGCCCAGCGGCAGCCCAGCCGACGGGGTCTGCCGCCGACTCCGCCCGGTCGGTCGTCCATTGGCCCTCATCGTTGCAACAGCGGCTCTCGCCTGCCCAAATGCGCCGCGTGCGAGCGGCCCAGCGGCAAACGCCGACCCCGTCCGCCATCGGCGGCATTCCAGAGGTCGGCCCGAGCCAGTCCTGGGTGGTCAATCCCACGCCTCTGCCGCAGCGCAATTTCGAGACCCTGGGCACGCCTCAGTTGGCGGGCGACATCAACGGCGACGGCACCAACGATTACCTCTACTCCACGCCTCTGGCAGCGCCGGCCCGTGACGAGCGTACCGCCGAGGTGCTGGGGGACCGTACGGGAAAAACGGCTGTCTTTTACGGCGGTCCGCCCAGCAGCGAGCCCGACCAGTTCTTCTACACCTCCCTCGTGCCGGTCGGGAGCCTCAATGGCGATGGGTTTGACGATGCGGTGGGCGTCAACGCTGCGGACAGCACGCTTCGCCTCTACGCCGGAACGCCGTTTGGGTATCAAGACCTCGGGGCGGAATTCTCGCTCCCTCTCGTGCCTCCAGGGCTGGTGGTTCGCGGGTTTGCGGACCTGGACGACGACGGGTTCGGGGACGTGCTGCTGGGCTCTCCGGCACAGGACGCCTTCGTGGTGGCGTACGGCGCTCTGACCCCGGCCGGCGCAGCGGTCGAGACGTACACGCCGGGGACGCTGCGTGCCTCGTTCCAGTACAGCCTGGCGGACCTCGGGGGGGCGCCGGGGGCAGAGGTCGTGCGGCTGGCAGGCACGGCGGCGACGGGCGGCGTGCGGGTGCAGGTCTTTGAGGTGGGGGCGGATCGGGCCCTGACTGCGGTCCAGGATGTAACAGTGGAGGCGCTTGGCGGGGCTGCCGCGGCGTACCGGGCTGCGCTCGTGGACGTAACGGGGAACGGCGAGCCGGAACTGGCGGCTACGCCTGGGGCCGATGCGCCGACGTATTTCCTCGCCCAGACAAGTGGGGGCGGGGCGGCGTTTCAAGAGACGGCGATTGCGACTGCCATCGACGGGGCGCTGCCGGTGGGCGATCTGGATGGGGACGGCCGCCACGACTTCTACGCCTACGACGACTCTACCGACACGCGCTATGTTGCGTACGGCCCGCAGGCCCTGACGGATGGACTCAGCTACGATACGGAGATTCCCTACGCGCCCGGCACGTACGGAACGACGACGGCCTTGCCAACGGGAGGGTTGGGGGACGTCACGGGCGACGGGCGGCCCGATATTGCGCTGGGCCTCACCGACGTGTCGGCGCCTACAGTGGGGCGACGGTTCTTCTCGGTCAATGACGACCGCACGCCCCGGGCTCCGGCGGATGTGACCATTCCGCGGGCCGATGTCTTCGATCGGCTGAACCAGACGGAGGACATCGGGGATTTCAACGGCGACGGAACAGCGGACGTGGCTTTTCTGCGAAGTGATCTGGGCCGGGTCGAGGTCTACTTCGGAGGAGACTCTCTGGCCGATGTGCCGGATCTTACCCTTTCGCGACCCACTGAGGTCCTCTACGCCCGCTCCCTCACGGCGGGCGACGTGAATGGGGACGGGACGTCAGACGTGCTGGTGGAGTATGGCGGCCCGCCCCGAACGGACGTGGACGGAGGCGGCCTGCGAACTGAAATCTACCTCGGCGGCGATGCGCCCGATGCCGGCAGTGATCACACAATCCGGGCCGCCGATGTGGGCGTGCGCCTGGCCCTCCCGCGCGTTCTGGGGGATGTGAACGGGGACGGAATGGCGGACTGGATGACCTCGGACCGGGGGCTCACGCCGGGCTCGTCCGGGCAGACGGTGTCTCTGTTCTTTGGGGACACCTCGCTGCCCACCGGCCCCGGCGAATCGCTGCAGTATCCGGACGGGCAGTTTCTGGGGGATGTGAAGGCAGGGGTCGGTGATGTGAATAGCGATGGGATCGACGACTTTGCTTTCGATAATCCCGGGGCCAACCGGCTTGAGGTATACTTCGGCACGCCGGAGGCATCGTTCTCGCGCCCTGCGGATCAGACGCTGCCGGTGCCTACCTTCGCGGGGGTGGCCGGGGGCGACTTCAACGGCGATGGGACCCCGGACATTGCGACGCTGCCGTGCTGTACGCCCGGCAACGCCCGCATTGAAATCTTCTTCGGCGGGCCTTCCTTTGACGCCACGACCGATCAGCGCCTGCCCATCCCGGCGAGTGTTGGCGGGGGCGACCTGGATGGCGACGGACTGGCCAACGTCACGCTGGGCGCGCTCGCCTCGCCCGGCGACGTGAACGGCGATGGAGCCGCCGAGCTTGTGCACGGCTCGTCGTTCCTTGGCGTCTCCACGCATGCTCTGCTTTACGCCCCCGCCCAGGGCACCGCGCCCCGCACGGCCTTCCGGGCCCCCAACGAACGCGCCTCCCTCGGGCCGCGGCAGTTCTTCCGCCCCACGGCCCTTGCGGATGTGACGGGCGACGGCACGACTGACTTTGTTGCGCCGCAGGTGGCCGACGACAACGATGCTGCGCGCTCGAGTCGCGTCTACCGCTACCCCGTGGAGGTCGCGGCAGGGAGCAACGTGCCGCCTCGCGCCCGCGCCGATACGATCGCCGTTCCCGCGGGCGAAACGATTACTGTGGAGCCCCCGGGTGTGCTGGGCAACGATGACGACCCCAACGGCGACGCGCTTGCGGCGGCCCTGGTCTCCGATGTGACGCAGGGAACCCTGTCTCTCGATAGCACCGGCGCGTTTACGTACACGCCGGATGCCGAGGCTGCGGGCACCGATCAGTTTGCGTACCGGGCGCTCGATGGGCGGGGCGCGGCCGACACAACGACGGCGACCCTGCAGGTGCAGGCGCCGACGTGCCCGGTGGCGTGGTCGCTCCCCCTCGCGGCCACCGAGGCGTCGGGCGATACCCTCTCCGTCACGCTGGGGCAGAGCCCGGCAGCGACGAGTGGCATTGACCCGGCCTGCGGAGAGGCCGAGCAGCCCCCCAAGCCTCCCACGGGCGCCTTTGACCTCCGCTTTACGGGCACGGATCTTCCCGGCGTGGCGATTGGGCAAGGACTCGTTCGCGATCTGCGCCCCACCGACCAGGCCACCCCGGCCGCCGAAAGCGCCCCTGCCACGTGGCGCCTGGAGGTGCAGTCGGAGGACACTCCCGTGACGCTTTCGTGGACTCCGGACATCCTTGCCGAGGCGCTGCCCCAGACGCCAGTGCGCCTGGTGGACGCCGTCACAGGCGGCGATCTCCTGGCGGTGGACATGACAAGCACTGGCAGCTATACGCTGGACAACGCATCGATCACTGCGTTGGAGGTGCGGCTCGACCGAGCGCTGACCCGGGAGGTGCCAGTGGCGGAGGGGTGGAATTTGCTCTCGGTCCCGCTTGCTCCCGCAGCGCCCGCCTTTGGGGCTGTGCTGCCGATGTGTGAGAGTGGGTTTTTCTTCACCCCCGGTGCTGGCTACGCGGCGATAGACGATAGCACCGCGGTGCCGGTGGGCCGCGGCCTCTTTGCCAACTGCGCCGCCGACACGACCGAGATAACAGGTCCGGTCGCGGACTCTTCCGCCATTCCGGTGGCACAGGGGTGGAATATAATCGGGCCTGGGGCAGACTCGGTCGGCGTGGGAACGATTGGCACGAGCCCGCCGGGCATCCTCACAAGCAGCCTTTTCGGCTTCGTCTCCGGCGAGGGCTACGCGGTGGCCGATACGCTGACGCCGGGGCGGGGCTACTGGGTGAAGGCGAGCCAGGCAGGGACCCTGCGGCTCGCCACTACGGCGGCTACGGCCCGGGGCGGCATCGCACGAGCTGAGCCGACGGACGCATCCTATACCCGCCTCCGTGTGACCGATGCCACAGGGCGCTCCGCTTCGTTGCTGCTTGCCCGGGAGGCCTCAGAAGCCCTGCGCATGCGACACCGCCTTCCCCCCAAGCCGCCCGCATCGCTGTTTGACGTCCGCTTTGCGAACGGACAGTCCTTGGCGATGAGCACCGAGAAGGACCTGCACAATGTAGAGCTACAGGGCGCAACGCCACCAGTGTCGGTGCAGCACCGCGGGCTTTCTCCCGGGCAAACGCTGCACATCCGGGGCGGCGGCGAGACGCACGTGCTCACGCCGGAGAAGCGCTCCGTAACCCTGCGCACGGACACGAGGCTGGCGGTGGGCCTCTCGGAGGGGCCTGCCTCGGTCACCCTGGAGCCCATAGCGCCCAACCCCATCCGGCAGGCAGCCATGGTGGCCTATGCACTGCCAACAGCAGCGGACGTCCAGGTCGCAGTCTTCGATGTGCTGGGGCGCCAAGTGTCCACGCTCGTGGACCGACAGAAGCCCTCAGGACGACACCAGGTGCGCCTCAACGCAACCTCTCTTCCGAGCGGCATGTACTTCGTGCGCCTGCAGGCAGACAATGTGCAGAAAACCCGCCGCATCACCGTTGTGCACTGACGCACCCCTGTTCGCGGGCCTCGCGGGCAGGGGCCCCGGATGCTGTGTTGGGACGAGGCGGGCAGGGCTTTGAGCGACTGGCGTGCCGTCCGCAGACACCCCGAACGCCAGTTTTCCCCGAACGCGATCTTCAGGCTCAATACTTCGGCAGATCCGGGTCAATCTCGTCGCTCCATGCCAGCACCCCGCCCGCGAGGTTGGACGCGTCGTAGCCTTTTTCGCGCAAAAACTCGGTGGCCTTGGCAGAGCGGCCGCCGGAGCGGCAGTGGACCACAATCTCGTCGCCCGGCTCGGCGTCCAGCTCGTCGAGGCGGTCTTCGAGCTCATCGACGGGAATGAGCTGGTCGGCGTCGATGCTCGCGATGTCGGCCTCGTACGGCTCGCGCACGTCGAGCAGGAACGGGGCGTCGTCCGCATCGCGGCGGGCCTTGAGATCGTGGACAGAGATTTCGGCGTAGGCGTCGTCGGGCACGTCGGTCTCGGCGGTTCCGTTGGAAGAGGAGTCGTCGTCTTGCGGAATGCCGCAAAACGCCTCGTAGTCGATCAGTTCCGTCACCGTCGGGTCTTCACCGCAGACGGGGCAGTCGGGGTTCTTCGGCACGTTGACGGTGCGGAAGTCCATGTTGAGGGCGTCCACCATCAGCAGGCGCCCGATGAGCGGCTCGCCCACGTCGGCCAGCAGCTTGATCACTTCGGTGGCCTGCAGCGTGCCGATGAAGCCGGGCAGGATGCCCAGCACGCCGCCTTCGGCGCAGGAGGGGACGAGGCCCGGCGGGGGGGGCTCCTCGTACAGGCAGCGGTAGCAGGGGCCGTCCTCCGTGCCAAAGACCGAGACCTGTCCCTCAAACCGGAAGATGGACGCGTACACGTTGGGCGTGCCCGTCATCACACAAGCATCATTGACGAGGTAGCGGGTCGGAAAGTTGTCGGTCCCGTCCGCCACCACGTCGTAATCGTCGATGATGTCGAGCGCGTTGTCGCTCGTGAGGCGTACTTCGTGCGTCTCGACGTCAACGTGTGGATTGAGGTCCTCCAGGCGCTCAGAGGCCGCGTCCAGCTTGGGCCGCCCCACGTCGCTGGTGCCGTAGAGAATCTGGCGCTGAAGGTTGGAGGCCTCTACCGCGTCAAAGTCCACGAGGCCGATGCGCCCCACGCCCGCGGCGGCGAGATAGGTGGCGGCCGGCGAGCCGAGGCCCCCCGCGCCCACGAGCAGGACGGACGAGTTCTTGAGGTTCTCCTGCCCTTCGCGCCCAAACTCGGGCAGCGTTAGGTGGCGGCTGTAGCGCTGGAGTTCGTCGGGGGAGAGGGTTGCGTCGTCGGTACGTGGTGCAGTGGCTTCCATGGGAGTGGGCTGGTTGTTGGCGGATTGCGGGTTGGGAGGGTGGGGGCTGACGTGTTGGGCGACGGAGTCCTTGAACGCCATACCCCCCAAACACCGGAGCACTCATCCGCCCGCAATGGACGGCACGATGGACACTTCGTCGCCCGTGTCGAGGGCCGTATCCACGCCGTCGCCAAAGCGAATGTCGTCGTCGCCCACGTAGATGTTCACGAACTGGCGCAGCTCATCGTCCTCGTTGTAGAGATTGTCGGCGAGGTCGGGGTGCTGGTCCGTGAGGGCGCGGAGCGCGTCGCCCACCGTGTCGGCTTCGACCTCCACCGTCGACTGGCCGTCGGTGGCGGAGCGGAGCGGGGTAGGGATGCGGACGGTGACTGTGGTCTTTGTGGTTGGCATGGTAGGGCGTTGAAGGGGAGAAGAGGGAGAGGTCGTGGGGGCGTCGTCTTCGAGTAGCGAGGTGGAAACGTCAGGCAACTTCAGAGGCGCGGATGGTGATCTCCTCGCGCTGGAATTCCGAGCGGTCCGGGGCGAGGGTCCAGGCCGTCAGGGCGTCGGGCGTGCCGTCACGGACGGATACGATGACATAGGGAAAGCCCGGAAAGGTGGCCTCGTCCAGGTCCGTCTCCGAGGGGCGGGCCGGGTGATCGGGGTGGGAGTGGTAGACGCCCACCACGTCGAGCCCCTGTTCCTGAGCTGCCGCGTCGGCCGCGCGATAATCGTCCGCAGTCAGCTCGTACCGGCGCTCTCGGTTCTCGGCGCGACGATTGGCGGCCCGGTGGAGCGCCGTGACGCGGCTGGCGCCGTCGTCCGTCACGGGACCCAGCAAAAAGCCGCAGCCCTCTTCGGGGTAGGCGTCTGCTCCGTGTTGGCGGATGGCGTCGAGGACCGATTCCGTTGTTTCCATTTGGGGTCTGCGTCGGTGAAAGAGGTCGATTGATACGTGAGACGTGATGCGTGGGACGTGATGCGTGGGACGTGATGCGTGAGGACGCCCACCCTGTCGGGAAGCGCCACCATTTCGTAGATCACGGTTCACGCATCACTCATCATTCCAGAAGTCGTCGCTCAGATATCGTGTGCCGGTGTCGCAGAGGATGGTGACGACGGTGCCCACGTCCAGCGACCGGGCTACCTCCAGGGCCGTTGCCACGTTCGCCCCGGCCGACGGGCCGACCAGCAGCCCCTCCTCCCGCGCCAGCCGTCGCGTCATCTCGTACGCCGTTTCGGTGGAGCAGGTGCGATGCTCATCCGCCTCCTCCGGGGTGTAAATGCCCGGCACGAGGGCCGTGTCCATGTGCTTCAGGCCCTCCAGGCCGTGCATGGCCGTTCGGGGTTGCAGGGCCACGCACCGAATGCTCTCGTCGTGCGCCTTTAGGCAGCGCGTGACGCCGGTGAAGGTGCCGGTGGTGCCCAGGCCGGCGACAAAGTGCGTAATCTGGCCGTCGGTTTGTGCCAGGATTTCGGGACCGGTGCCGTCGTGGTGGGCCTGCCAGTTCGCGTCGTTGTTGTACTGGTCGGGGTAGAAGTATCGGTCGGGGTGTGCCTCCACGATCTCCTTCACGCGCTCCTGCGCCCCGTCCGTCCCGGCCATGGGGTCCGTCAGAATGAGCTCAGCGCCGTACGCACGGAGCACCTTCTTGCGCTCCTCAGAGGCGTTTTGGGGAAGGGCGAGGGTCACGTCCAGTCCCTTCGCGGCGCCAATCATGGCGTAGGCGATGCCTGTGTTGCCGCTCGTCGCGTCGATCAGGGTCTGGTCGGGGTGGAAAGCACCGTCGGCGAGGCCCGTCTCGATCATGCGCAGGGCGGGACGGTCTTTCACCGAGCCGCCGGGATTCAGGTGCTCCGCCTTGGCGTATAGGTGGACCGTCTCCGGCAGGTCGGCCGCTACGGAGTCGAGCCGCAGGAGGGGCGTCTGGCCGATGTCGTCGACCACACCCGTCGCGGCCGTGGGCGGGGAGGCGGCGTGGGGCGAAACAGCGGGGGCAGCAGCGCTCATCGTGGGAGTGCGGGGGTGGACCAAAGAAAAAGCCTCTCGCGGCAGGGCCGGAGAGGCGTGGAGGTCGGTCGAATGTGGGGAAACGCTCCCTCGGACCGCTCAGCGGAACCGAGGGAGGCCGACCAGACGCAGCCTCTCCAGGAGACCCAAACAGCACCGACAGCAGCACCGGACGGAGGCCGGGGCTGCGATCATCCAGGCGGTACCGGGAGCGACGATCGTTTGCATTGCCGTGTGGAGAGGCGAGAAGAACAGCAGTTGCTGTACGCCTACTTCGCCGTGCGCTGGAGCGTTCCGGGCACGCCCAGACGTCCCCCCGATCGTCACATTCTTGAAGGGCGTTTTGGCTTGAAGGGAGCTTTTGGACGACGAGCAGGTCGGGCGGAACGCTCTGTACAGGGCAAGATTCTTTGGATAGCGGATTTTCCAACTGTCTCCGGTGTCCATGCCTCTCTCTTCCTCTTCCTTCGATGATGAACGCTACGTCCGTGCGGCCATTGCGGAAGCAGAGACGGCGCGCGAGAACGGCAATCCGCCGTTTGGCGCTGTTCTGGTGGCGGCGGGCGGGGCGGTGCTGGGCCGCGCCCGCAACACGGAAGGACGTACGGGCGACTGCACCGGGCACGCAGAGACCAATCTCGTGCGCGACGCCTCGCAGCAGTACGACACGGAGCGGCTGCGGACCGCGACTTTGTATGCCAGCACGGAGCCGTGTGCGATGTGTGCGGGGGCGGTCTTCTGGGCGCGCATCGGGCGGGTGGTCTTTGGACTGCGTGCCGAGCGCCACTACGAGATGAAGGGGCCGGGCGGGCGACAGCTGCGCCTGTCGTGCGAAGCGGTGCTCGACCGCGGCAATTACGAGGTGGAGGTGATCGGGCCGGTGCTTGAGGAGGAGGCGGCGGCTGTCTTTGGACGGGGGTGAGGCGGAGGGAGGACGCGCCGGGAGGCGCCACGAGAAGCCACAGAAAAGCGGGACGGGGGCTGCCCGAGCCGCGCCCGGGAGGGGACGCACCGAACCAAATGCGTTGCTCTGGGTAGCACTCGCCTCAACACGGCTCCCACGGCTGTCTGCACGTTTCTTCCCTGCTGGACCCACCGACATCTCCATGAGCGACTCTTCTTCGCCGGAGCCTCCTTCCGAAGAGACAGGGGGGACTGCCGGAACCAAGCGCGTGGTGGCACTCGGCCTTGCCGCCATCGTGCTCGTTGGGCTGGCCCTCCCCAAGATCAGCGGATCGGAATCGTCCGGGGGCGGAGGCGAGTCGAGCGACGCCCCAACGCGCGTCGACGCCACGGTGCTCCGGCCCGGCACCGTCACGGAACGCATCCGCACTACTGGTACGCTGCAGGCTGACGAGTCGGTGGAGCTCACGAGCGAAGCCGCCGGCAAGATTACCGACATTCGCTTCGAGGAAGGCGCTCGCGTGCAGCAGGGCGAGTTGTTGGTGCAGATCAACGACGCCGAGCTGCAGGCCGAGAAGCAGCGCCTGGAGCACGAGCTGCAGCTGGCCCGCGACCAGGCAGCGCGCCAGAAGCGGCTGCTGGAGGAGGGCGGCGTCAGCCAGGAGGAGTACGACGCCACCGCCAATGAGGTGGAGGTGCTGGAGGCCGATCTGCAGCTCGTGGAGGCCCGCATCGAAAAAACGAAGGTCCGCGCCCCGTTCGAGGGCGTGGTGGGCCTGCGGGCGGTGAGCGAGGGGGCGTACGTGAGCCCGCAGACGCGCATCACGACGCTGCAGCGCCTCAATCCCATCAAGGTCAACATCTCGGTCTCCGAGAAATACGCCTCGCGCGTGGGACCAGGGCAGTCCATTGCATTCAGCGTGCGGGGGCGGGAGGGGCAGATGGCCGGAACCGTCTACGCCACCAACACGCAGGTGGACCCGGACACCCGCACGCTCCAGCTGCGCGCTCGCGCTCCAAACCCCGTCGGCACGCTCCGCCCCGGCATGTTCGCGGACGTCACCGTCACCCTCGGCACCGTCGACGACGCCATCGTTGTGCCGTCCTTCGCCGTGCTCCCCACCCTCGGCGGCCAGCGCGTCTTTGTCGTTGAAAACGGCACGGCCCAGCCCCAAAATGTCACCCTCGGCGTCCGCACCGATTCCACCGTGCAGGTGACCGAGGGCCTCTCGCTCCGCGACACCGTCATTACCTCCGGCATTCAGGAGATGCGCGCCGGCCTGCCGGTGCGGATTGAAACCCTCGAATGATTCGTGGTCCGTGAAGCGCGTGATCCGTGAGGCTGCTTTCCTGCCGGCGTCCACGCGTCACGACTCACGCATCATGTGCACCGACGCTCGGTCCTGCCTCCTCTCGGAGTGGGCGGAATCGCCGTTCAAAACGTACTCGCGCTTATGAGCCTCTACTCCCTCAGCATCCGTCGGCCCGTCCTGTCGACGGTCTTCGCGCTGCTCATCATGATCTTTGGGGCGGTGGGCTTCTACTTCCTGGGCGTGCGCGAATACCCCGCCGTGGACCCGCCCATCATCAGCGTGACGACCTCGTACCGCGGGGCGAATGCCGACGTGATCGACTCGCAGATCACCGAGCCGCTGGAGGAGCAGATCAACGGCATCGACGGCATTCGCACCATCGAGTCGGTGAGCCGGCAGGGGCGCTCGACGGTGACGGTGGAGTTTGACCTGGGTGCCAACCTCGAACGGGCCGCGAACGACGTGCGGGAGCGGGTGAGCCGCGCCCAGCAGCAGCTCCCGCCCGACGCCGAGCCGCCCAGCGTGTCCAAGTCCGACGCCAGCGCGCCGCCGATTGTCTTTCTGAACATCAAGTCGGACACGCGGGGCCTGATGGAGCTGACGGAGATCGCGGACAAGCGCTTCAAGGAGCGGCTTCAGACCATCGAGGGGGTGAGCCGGGTCGACATTTGGGGGGAGAAGACCTACTCGATGCGCCTGCAGCTCGATCCCCAGAAGCTTGCGGCGTACAACCTGACGCCGCTGGATGTCCGCCGCGCCCTGGATCGCTCCAACGTGGAACTGCCCTCCGGGCGCATTGAGGGGAAGAACATCGAGCTGACGGTGCGCACGAAAAGCCGCCTGGAGACCGTCGAGGAGTTCAACTCGCTCCTCCTGAAGCAGAGCGAGAGCGGGCAGACCGTGCGGCTGAAGGACGTGGGGGAGGCGGACATTGCGCCGCTCAACCAGCGCACGCTCCTGCAACGCGACGGGGTGCCCATGGTGGGCGTCGTGCTGCGCCCGCTCCCCGGCGCCAACTACATCGACATTGTCGACGAGTTTTACAACCGGCTTGACCGCATCCGGTCGGACCTGCCCAGCGACTTAGAGCTCGGCATCGGCTTCGACAACACCGAGCCGATCCGGGACAGCATCAACGAGGTGCAGCAGACGATCTTCATCGCGTTTCTCCTCGTGGTGCTCATTATTTTCCTGTTCCTCCGCGACTGGCGGTCCACGCTCATTCCGCTGGTGGTGGTGCCCATTGCCCTCATCGGATCGTTCTTCGTGATGTACGCGATGGGCTTCTCCATCAACGTGCTCACGCTGCTCGCGCTCGTGCTGGCCATTGGGCTGGTGGTGGACGACGCGATTGTGGTGCTGGAGAACATCTACTCGAAAATTGAGGAGGGCAAAGACACCATTACGGCGGGGCTGGAGGGGACGCGGGAGATTTTCTTCGCCGTGGTGGCCACCTCCGTCTCGCTCGTCATCATCTTCGCGCCCATCATCTTTATGGGCGGCCTCACCGGGCAGTTGTTCAAGGAATTCGGGGTGGTAATCGCGGGGGCAGTGGCGTTCTCGTCGTTCGTCGCGCTCACGCTCACGCCGATGCTGTCCACGCGCCTGCTGAAGCAGCGGGAGCAGAAGCCGTGGATCTACCGCAAGACGGAGCCTTTCTTTGAAGCGCTGACCGACGCCTACCGCCGCTCGCTGGCATCGTTCATGGAGTACCGGTGGGCGGCCTTCGTCATCATGGCGGGCTGTGGGGCGCTCATCGCGACCTTCCACTTCACGCTGCCGCAGAAGCTGGCGCCGCTGGAGGACCGCAGCCTCGTGCGCATTAGCACGGCGGCCCGGGAGGGGGCGACCTACGACTACATGGACGGGTACGTGGACAAGATGTACCGGGCGCTCAACGAGACCATCCCGGACAAGCACCAGCGGGCCACCATCTCGGTCACCTCGCCGGGCTTCGGGGCGGCGAGCTCGGTGAACTCGGCGTTCATGTTTACGCGGCTGGTGCCGCCGTCGGAGCGGGACGTGTCGCAGATGCAGTACGCGGACAGCCTGCAGGCGGCCTTTGGGCAGCTGGAGGGGGCGCGCACCTTCGTGTCGCAGGAGCCGACGATTTCGGTAGGCGGCGGCCTGGGGGGGCTGCCGGTGCAGTACGTCCTGCAAACGGCCAGCGTGGAAAACCTGCGCGAGACGCTGCCGGAGTTCTTGCAGGCGGCACGGGCGCAGGACGAGCTTGCGTTCGTGGACGTGAACCTGAAGTTCAACAAGCCGGAGCTGCAGGTGGAGATCGACCGCGACAAGGCGAACAACATCGGCGTCTCGCCCCTCGATGTGGCACAGACGCTGCAGCTGGCGCTGGCGGAGCAACGCGTGGGCTTCTTCGTGCGGGACGGGGAGCAGCGCGAGATCATTGCGTCGGCCACAGAGGAAAACCGCGACGAGCCGCTCGACCTGACGAGCCTGTATGTGCGGACGGCGAGCGGGGCGCCGGTGCCGCTGGACAACCTCGTGTCGGTGAGCGAGCGGGCCACGCCGCCGCAGCTCTTTCGCTTCAACCGCTACATGTCGGCCACGGTGAGCGCGCGGCCTGCGCCCGGAAGCACGATTGAGGAGGGCATCGGGGCGATGGACCGCGTGGCGGAGGACGTGCTGGGGCCGTCGTTTACGACCTCGCTGGCGGGGCAGTCGCGCGACTTTCAGGAGACCTCCAACCAGCTGCTGTACGTCTTCGGCCTGGCCCTGCTGCTGATTTATCTCGTGCTGGCGGCCCAGTTTGAGAGCTTCCGCGACCCGCTCATCATTCTCTTCACCGTGCCACTGGCGCTGGCGGGGGCGATGCTCTTCCTCTGGTACTTCAACCAGTCGATCAATATCTTCAGCCAGATCGGCATGGTGATGCTGATTGGGCTGGTGGCGAAGAATGGCATCCTGATCGTCGAGTTTGCGAACCAGCGCAAGGCGGCCGGGCTGTCGATTCGCGAGGCCATCGAAGAGGCAGCCGCGGTGCGGTTCCGTCCCATCCTCATGACGGCCCTCTCCACCATCCTCGGTGTGTTGCCCATTGCGCTGGCGCTGGGCGCCGGGGCCGAGAGCCGCATGCCAATGGGGATTGCGGTCATCGGCGGCCTCCTCGTGGGCACGGTCTTCTCGCTGTACGTCATCCCGGCCACCTACACCTACCTCACGAGCGAAGATGCGGGGCCGGTGCTGGTGGGCGGCGACGGGGCGGCTGCGGGGGACGGGGTGCCGGACGAAGAGGTGGCGCCGCAGCAGCAGGAGGTGTCGTCCCCGTAGTCGGTCCGCAGAGTAATACGTGAACCGTGAATCGTGAGGTTGCTTTCCTGCTGTCGATCACGCTCACGTGTCACTCATCACGTATCACGCATCATGATCCGTTTGGTCCCCCCTCGCTTTGTACTGTTCTCCCCTGATGAACGACGTCGTTCGTTTGGTCCTGGTGATACCGCTGCTCACTGCGGTTCTTTTCTGGCCATCCCCCATCCAGGCCCAGCAGCCGACTTCACCCGACACCCTCCGCCTCGGCGCCGCCATTCAGCGCGCGCTCGATGCCAACCCGCAGGCCCAGATTGCCCGGCGGCAGGCCGACATCGCCGAGAACAACGTCTCGTGGGGCACCGCTGGGTTCCTGCCAACGCTCACGGGGCGGGCTGGGTACTCGGAGTCCGTCTCGTCGTCGGACCAGACCTTTCTCGACGGCCAGACGCAGAACACGGACGGGGCCACCACGACCGAGACCAGCGCCGGTGCGGACCTCCGGTGGACGGTGTTTGACGGGCTGCGGCCCTTTGCGACGTACGATCGCCTGGGGGCGGAGCGCGACCGACAGGCCGCCGCCACGGACGAAGAAGTTGAGGCCCTGGTGGCGGACGTGATCGATGGGTACTACGACGTGGCCCGCCGACAACAGCAGCTCGATGTGCTGCGGGAGGCGGCGTCCATTTCCCGCGAGCGGCTGCGCATCGTGGAGGCACGGCGAGAGGTCGGCTCGGCCTCGGACCTGGCGGTGCGACAGGCGCGCGTCGACCTAAACGCCGACTCGGCCGCGGTGCTGCGGCAACAAACCGAACTTGTTACGGCCAAGAGCCGCCTCAATCAGCTCCTGGGCCGTTCCGGGGGCGCGTCGGTCCGCTACGCCGTCATCCCGTCGATCGAGGTGGACACGAGCCTCGGCTATCGCCCGCTCCAGCAGGCCGCCCTCCAGAAAAGCCCAGCGCTCGAGCAGGCCCGTCAGGCGTCACAGGCCGCACGGGCCGCGACCCGCGAGGCCCGCGCCGATTTCTTTCCGAGCGTCGACCTCACGGCGGGCTACGGCTACTCGCAGCTCGATGCCGAGAGCGGCTTCTTGCAGGAACGCACGAGCACTGATCTCACCTACGGCGTGTCGCTCACCTTTGCCCTCTTCGACGGCCTCACCCGCTGGCGGGAGACACAGAACGCCGAGATCCGCGCCACCAACGCCCGCCTCGCCATCGAAGACGTGCGCACCCGCCTGACGACCGAGCTTACGAGCGCCTACGAGCGGTATCAGAATCGCCTCCGTCTCGTCGACCTCGAACGGCAAAACCTGGAGGCCGTGCGGGCCAACGTGGACGTTGCGCTCCGGCAGTTTGAGCTCGGCACCATCACGAGCGTGGAGCTGCGGGAGGTGCAAGAGCAGTTCATCCAGGCCGAGAGCCGCCTGCTTACCGCGCAGTACGAGGCTAAGCAGGCGGAGGTGGAGCTGCTGCGCCTCAGCGGGCAACTCCTTGGGCGGCGCGGAGGACTGTAGAGGGGCGTGATGGGGGGAGGCATGTGAGCGCACGGTCATGCGTCCATGTCGCCATGTGTCGTGGCCACGCCCCCACGCGGCTAAATGCGGCAGGTGCGAATGTCGGTAATGATGATGCCGCGGGCGTCGAGTTCCGTGAGGGAATCCATCACCTTGTTCACCGCGTCGCGCTCGATCATGGCCTTCACGGCCACCCAGCCGTCCTTGTTAAGGGGAGAGACAGTGGGCGATTCGATGCCGGGCGTGATTTCACGGGCCTCCGGCAGGTGCGCCTCCGGCAGGTCGTACTCCACCACCACGTACTCGCGGGCCACGATGATGCCCTCTACGCGCTCCGCAAAACGCTGAGCCGCCTCCTGTTCCATGGTGGTCCCGTTCTGAGCCACGAGCACGGCCTCGGTGTTCAGGATGGGATCCCCGATTGTCTCCAGGCCAGCCTCGTCGATGGTGCGGCCCGTCTGCACCACGTCGGCAATAACGTCGGCCACGCCGAGCTGGATGGAGATCTCCACCGCGCCGTCGAGTGAGATGACGCGGGCATCGACGCCTCGTGCGTCGAGGTCGCGGCGGACGAGGGTGTCGTAGGAGGTGGCGATGCGGGTCGTATCCGTAAAGTCGTCCGGCGTGAGGCCGGCATCCTTCGGGGCGGCGTAGCAGAAGCGCGCGTTGCCGAAGCCGAGGTCCAGCACGTGCGTCACCTCGGCGCCGCTGTCGTAGGTGAGATCGAGGCCCGTCACCCCCAGGTCGATGATGCCTTTGCTCACGTATGTCGCGATGTCCCGGGGCCGCAGAAAGACGAACTCGACGCCGTGATCCGGGTCGCGCACGGAAAGCTCGCGGCCGCGGCGGCGGCAGTGGTAGCCAGCCTCCTCGGCCAGGGTGACAGCGCCATCGGCGAGCGCGCCTTTGTTGGGGAGAGCGATTTGCAGCATCGTATGTGGGTCTGATAAGTGTGGCAGTGTGGAAGTATGGAGGGAGACGCTCGTGCCTCCAGACCTCCAGCCCTACAGGTGTTCGTAGACGTCCTCCAGGTCGAGGTCGCAGGCAATCATGAGGACCTGCACGTGGTACAGCAGCTGGGAAATCTCCTCGGCGGTGCGGTCAGTGCCCTCATGCTCGGCGGCCATCCACACCTCGCCCGCTTCCTCCAGTACTTTTTTTCCGATGGCGTGTCGGCCCTCATTCACGGCCGCAACAGTGCCCGAGTCGGGGTCTTGCCGGGCAACCTTGTCCGTGAGTTCGTCGAACAGCTCCTCGAAGCGCTTCATGGGCGGGGCGGCTGGTGGCCAGGACATGCACAGGAAGCATACGAGAGCAGTCCGCCGGGCGAAACGATGAGAGCGATGATTTCTGAAGAATTCAGGCCTGCCCCCGGGGACAACCGTAAAAATTCGAAAAGGGGAGCTGCAGACTTGGGGTTGTCCGCAGGGCTTCATATCCTCTGTGTGATTCCCGTATCTCCCTTCGAAAAACCCTTTGCTTCCTCCATGTCCGGTCTTCTTTCGTTGCGCTCCTCGTATACGGCCCTCGTCGATTCGCTGCGTGAGGAACGGGCCTCCGTGCTGGTGCAGGCGATGGGCGTGGTGGGCTTTGCCCTCCTGACCGCTCTCGCTGCAAAGGTGCAGTTCCGTGTGTACCTGTGGGAGGTTCCCATTACCCTACAAACCGCGGCCGTATACGCCAGTGGTCTGTATCTGGGCTGGCGCAATGGGCTGCTTGCGCAAGCGCTGTACCTCGCCCTCGGGCTCGTTGCCCCAGTTTTTGCCGGAGACGGCTACGGGGCGACGTACCTCTTCGGCATCGCCTCGGCCGGCTACCTGCTCTCGTACCCCGCCGCCGCGGCCGTCATCGGCGCCCTTTCGAAGCGGTGGAAGGCCTTTTCAGGAAGCACGCTCGCTTCGCTCGGGGGCGCGGCGCTTATCTTTGCGTGTGGCGTGGTGTGGCTGCACTACGCCGCGGGACACGCCACCTGGATGGAGTCGATCGACAAGGGCTTCCTTCGGTTCATCGCCATCGACCTTCTGAAGGTGCTCGGCGTGGGGCTTCTGTACAGCGGCACCCGGTCCCTCACGCAGGGCGATGCGTAGAGGGACGCGGAAAAGGGCTGAAGGGAAAAGAGAGGACTACAGCTCTTCGAGATTCACCTCTTCCGTGATGGCCCTGTAGGCATCCCACGAGAGAAGCACTGCGCGGGGCTCATTGTTCTTCTGGATCAGGACGCCGTTGCGGATGGCCTGTGCCCGATCAATGAGGTCGGCGGTATCGGAGCGCAGCTCCGTGATGGTGGCGACGGCATCGACGCTTTCGGTGGTGTACATCGTGGTACAGGAGCGCGTTGTGAAGAGAGTGCGTTGGGGGAGAGAGTGCGTTGGGGACGAGGCGATACGGGGCGATCCTACGACGAAGGATCGATCGACAGTTCGCTCACGCGCTGTTCGGCTTCGTCGAGCCGCGCGAGGCATTCGTTGGCCAGCGCAACGCCCTCTTCGTACGCGTCGAGGGCCTCGTCAAGGGCCGGCGGGTCTTCTTCGAGCGTGTCAATGAGCTCTTCGAGCCGCTCCAGAGCAGCTTCGAACGAGCGATCGTGGGAATCTGTGGAAGGGGACGGCATGAGCAGTGCACAAAACGAACAGTAGACGAGGAATCTTTCGAAGGCGCATCTGCAGGTGCAGTTCCTGCGCACAAAGCGCACAGATGTGTCCAAATGGTTTGAAACCCGCCGCCGACGGGAGGGAGGCCGTGGATCGCGAGTGCGAACGTGGCTATACTGCTCACAACCAGAGCATTTTTCCGAACCACTTTTCCCCACGACCTTTTTCCCATGGATCTTGGACTCGACGGCCGGACCGCCATTGTTACAGGGGCGAGCCGAGGCATTGGCAAGTACATTGCGCTGGAGCTGGCCCGGCAGGGCTGCAACATTGCCATCTGCGCGCGCACCGCAGCCGACCTGGAGGCGGCGGCGGATGAGGTGCGGGCTGAGGGTGCGGAGGTGCTGGCGCTGCCGATGGACGTGACGGAGGCGGGTGAGCCGGAGCGCCTTGTGGAGGATGCGTACGACCGCTTCGGGCGCATCGACACGTACGTGGGCAACGTGGGGGGCAACCGGCGTGGGGACTTTGAAGAGCTCTCGGACGAGGACTGGGAAGACCTGATCAACCTCAACTTCATGTCGCACGTCCGTGTGAGCCGGGCGGCCATCCCGTACATGCGAGAGGGCGACGCTGCCTCCATCTGCTACATCTCGTCCATCTTTGGGCGCGAGCTGGGCGGGGCGGGCCTCTCGCTCTACAACACCACCAAGTCGGCCCTTATCAGCGTGAGCAAGGTGATGGCCCAGGAGCTGGCCCCGGAGATCCGCGTGAACAGCGTCGCGCCGGGGTCGATTCGCTTTCCGGGGGGCAGCTGGGACCAGCGCGTGAAGGAGACGCCGGACAAGATGGCGCAGTTTGTCGAGGAGAACCTCGCGATTGAACGCTTCGGACGGGCCGAGGAGGTGGCCGACGCGGTGACGTTCCTGTGCTCCGAACGGGCCAGCCTTGTCACCGGCGCGTGCATTAACGTGGACGGTGGGCAGAGCCACTCGCTCATTTAACGGCACGTCTTACGGCACGCACTTAACGGCACGCACAGGTCGGCGGGCGCACGATCTCGACCACCTCAGCGGGCGCACCATCGGACAGTTCGGTATAGAGGGTCCGCTGCACGGGCTACTCGAAACGGGTGAAGCGGGCACGAAGCCGACGCGTCTGGGGCTCAGACTTCCGCCACTGCACGAGGATGGGGCTCTGGTAGCGCCCCTGCTCAATGGTGCCTTCGCCGTTGGCCTCGTCCTCGGTCACGAGTAGACTCACCGACCGCTTCATCCGGAGGAACCGCTCGGCCGGCACCGCGAGGCACTTGTCGATGATGCGCTCCACCAACGACTCACTCAGGCCGAGCGTGTCGACGACGCGGTTGACGAGGCGCACCAGGTCGTACTTGGCGTAGTTTTTCGCCTTGTCGGGAATCGCGCTGGGGTCGCGGAGCATGCTCCGCCCCTTGCGCCCCATGAACTGCAGTGGATCGCGAAGCACTTCCGCCAGGTCGTGCTTCATGAGAAGGGTTTCGTACTCGTTGACCGTAAGCCCGGCGTGGTGCTCGTCGGAGACGAGATCGAGCAGCACACGCCCCGTCTTGATGCCGTGCGCGGCCAACTGCTCGTGGAGCTGTGGAAACACACCGAGGCGTGGATCTCGGAGGCTGACGGAGTCGATCGGATGGTTGGAGACCGGCACTTCCAGCTCCGTCTCGTGCACCACCCGTTCGTTGTCGTAGCCGATGACCGTTGTGCGTCGCTCGCGTCGATCCTGATTGTCCTTGTTGACGCCGTCGAGGTCAATAAAGAAGACGGGGCGCCCCGGAGTGCTGGGGTAGGTGACGCAGTTCTCAAGCCCGGAGCCGATGAAAGTGAGGTGAGAGTCGGCGTTGCGGGGCTCGGTGCGACGTTGCTCAGGGCTCAGTTCCTTGCGGAGGTGGAGCTTGTCGTGTCGGTAGTCGGCCCCAAACGGAAAAAGCTCCTGAAACGGAGCCAGAAACTCGTGAACTTGGTCCTGGCATCGACCCAGGCGATTGCAGATGGGCTCCTCAAGATACCCCCCCGTCGTGTGGTAAGAGCAGTAGAGCGCTTCGTCGTGGCGCTGCAGAAAGCCCTGGTCTTCGTGCTTGATGTGCCGGTTGATGTCGATGACATCGACGCGTTGTTCCGGCTGAAACACAATCGTAAGTTGGCTTGGGGGCGAAGCCATGGGTGGGAAGACATTAAGACGATTGGGCCGGCCGCGAGCAGGGCAGAGGTCCTCAAGGTGGGCTCGCAGCGAAATGAAAGCGCCTCGATACGAATATCCGTGCGATGTACATGCTATGAACGGAGCAGTTCCTGGTCAACCGTTCTCGATGAAGAAGCTGCCCAGGGCGCTGTGGGGCACCGGTGTGCGGAGGGGCAGCGTCCGTACGGGGCTCGGGGAGGGCTACGTGCTGTCTTCCTGTGTCTGGGAGGCCTCGGGCGTTGTCTGAGAGGCCTCAGGGGGGTGCACCGTGGCCTCCCGGTGGCCGTCGTTCAGGTGGATGCGAACGCGGGCATCATCGGGAAGGGCTTCGACGGAGCGGACGGGGGCGCCGTCGTGGGTGACGTAGGCGTACCCCCGGCGCAGAGGCTGTGCGGGGTCGGCAGCGTGCAGGCGGTCTTGCAGGCGGTCGAGGCGCGTGCGGGTCTGCTCCACGAGGCGTTCGCCGCTCCGCGTGAGCCGGTCGATCAGCGTGTCGAGGTGTTGCCGGTGCTGTTCGAGGCGGCGGGTGGGGGCGTGAAAGGCGTGGGACGAGACGAGGGCCTCCACCCGCCGCCGGGCGTCCTGGAGTCGGCGTGTTGTGTGCCGGTGCAGACGGCTGTGGGCAGCCCGTACCCGCTGGGCCACGTCGCGCCGATCGGGGACCACGAGTTCGGCGGCCGTCGATGGGGTGGCGGCCCGTTCGTCGGCCACGAGATCGGCAATCGTCACGTCCGATTCGTGCCCCACGGCGCTGACGACGGGCCGCTCCGAGGCGGCGATGGCGCGGGCGACGGCTTCCTCGTTAAAGGCCCACAGGTCCTCCGTAGAGCCGCCCCCCCGCCCTACGATGAGCAGGTCGGGGTGGTGGTCGTGATCGGCGGGCACATCGTTGAAGGCCGCGATGCCGTCCGCAATGGCCTGCGGGGCGTCCAGGCCCTGCACCGCCACCGGGCACAGCACCACCGCGGCAGGGGGAAAGCGCCGCTCCAGGCCCGCCCGGATGTCGTGGATGGCCGCGCCCTGGCCCGAGGTCACCACGCCGATGGTATCGGGGAACGCTGGCAGGGACTGCTTCCGTTCGGCCTCGAACAAGCCCTCCTCTCGCAGCTTCCGTTTGAGCTTTTCGAAGGCCCTCTGCTGCGCGCCCTTTCCGGCTTTTCGCATCGCCTGCGCCTGAATTTGCAGATCGCCTCGCCGCTCGTAGACCGACGCGTGGCCGTGAACCCGCACCTGCATGCCGTCCTCTGGCTCAAAGTAGACGTACTGCGTCAGGTGCTTCCACATCACACACCGGATCTGGGCGTCGTCGTCCTTCAGCGTAAAGTAGCAGTGCCCCGAGGCAGCTCGTGTGAAGTCGGACAGCTCCCCCTCCACCCACACGTCGTCGTAGTGCGCCTCTACAAGGTCGCTGAGCCCGCGGGTGAGGGCGGTAACGCTAAGAACGGAATCGTCGGGCGCAGAGGGGGGCATGGGGGGAGCAGGGAGCAAGACGAAAAGACAGGCACGGTGCGGAATGATCAACTGGGCGCAGAGGTTCATCCGCAGGGCGCCCCTCGGGACGGGTGCGTGAGACGTTCTTGAAAGTGGGGGGTCTCTTTCGCGTCGAACGGGCACACCGCGTTCGCCGCTGCGTTAAGACGAACAAATTGCACAATCACCTTCCGCCCACCCAGGTCCACAGGCGTCTCTATGTCCACTCCCATCCGCATCCAGTTCGTGTGCCTCGGCAACATCTGCCGAAGTCCTCTCGCCAAGGTTGTGTTTCGGGACAAGGTGGACGAGGCGGGGCTGGACGACCACTTCGAGATTGCCTCGTCAGGCACCGGAAGTTGGCACATCGGCGATACGGCGGACGACCGAATGCGCGCCACGGCGGAGCGCAACGACCTGTCGCTGGAAGAGCACCGCGCCTCGCAGTTTGCGGCGGAGGACCTGGCCGCGTACGATCACATTTTTGTGATGGACAAGAGCAACCTGAACGACGTGCTCCACCTCGACGAGGACGACGAGTACGGCGGCAAGGTGCGCCTCTTCCGCGAGTTCGACCCGGAGCCGGACGACTACCAGGTGCCGGATCCCTACCACGGGGGGCGCCGGGGCTTTGAGCGCGTGTACGACATTGTGGAGCGCACCTCGGATATGCTCCTGCACCGCCTCGTGGACGAGTACGACCTGGAGGACGAGGTGCGCAGTGCGGATGCGTAGGAGGGGAACGCGCGGAGGTTGGAGCGCGCAGGGGGCCGAAAAGGAAAAAAGAGAGTGACGAGAGGGGGGCTGCCCGCGTGCCCTGCCTCCCTCGTCACCGCGCAGGATGCGCCGCCGCACGCATTGGCCCCACCACGCCGACGCTTCCCTCATCCCACCCGTACGCCCCAATGTTGCCGGAGCCCCTTCGCGAGACGCTGGAAGATCGCCTGGACGTCACCGTCGAATCGGCCGCGGCGGTCGGTGGCGGATGCATTGCCAACGCCTGCCGGCTGGAAACGGACGGGGCCCCGCTGTTTCTGAAATACGGCGACGAGGCGGTGGCGCGCACCTTTCCGGGGGAGGCGGCGGGGCTCCGAGCCCTGGCCGACGCCAACAGCCCGCTGCGTGTGCCGGCCGTTCACGACACCGCCGCGCCCACAGACACGCGTCCCGGATTTCTCGTCCTGGAATGGATCCACACCGGACGGAAGGGCCGCCGCTTCTGGGGGCGGTTTGGGGAGGGGCTGGCGCAGCTTCACCGCCACACGGCCGCGGCATACGGCTTCGAGCAGGACAACTTCATCGGGCGCACCCCGCAGCCGAACCCGTGGATGGACCACTGGCCAACGTTTTTCCGAGAGGCGCGACTGGCGCCGCAGATTGAGCGGGCGCGGGCCCAGGGGCGGTGGCGCAGTGCCTGGACCCCTCCGCTGGAGGCGCTCTACCGCCGCCTGCCCGAGATGCTGCCCGCCACGCCCGAGGCCTCGGTGCTCCACGGCGATCTGTGGGGGGGCAACTACATGATCACGGCCACGGGCGATCCGGCCGTCATCGATCCCGCCACGTATTACGGGCATCGTGAGGCCGACCTGGCCATGACGGAGCTCTTTGGCGGATACGACGACGCGTTCTACGCGGCCTACCGCGAGGCCTGGGCCCTGGCGCCCGGCTACGAGACGCGACGCGACGTCTACAACCTTTACCATCTCCTCAACCACCTCAACCTCTTCGGCGGCGGCTACGCCGGGCAGGTGGAGCGCCTCCTCCGTGCGTTCGGGTAGCCCGTGGCGGTCGCAGGCGGACGGCCTGGTGGGGAGCAGGGAGGTTACGCTGCCGTTTCGTTGGGCGCGTCGGCCAGTTGCCGCTGAACGCGGCGGTAGAGCAGCGTGGCGGCAGTCCCCCACAGCGCCACGCCGAGCGGCGCGGCGCCCCACCACGAGAGGCCCGTAAGGATGTGCACCGCATCGGCCAGTCCCGCGGCCACAAACATGAGCGCGACGGCGAAGATGATGGAGTCGCGGACGATGATCTGATCCGAGTCCATGGAATGGCAGACAGCAATGCGCGAGCAGAGGATGCAGAGGAACGCGTGCGGCTACGGGAGGTCCCCCCACGGGAAGTCCCCCCATGGGAGGGTACACTACGGGACGTACCAGATGCCGCGGGCCTGGTCCAGCCAGTCGCCCACCACGATGTGGGGCAGCGCCAGGATACAGACGAACACCGTGTAGAACGACACCGCCCCCGCGAGCAGCGACGCCCCGCCCATTGGGTTGGGGACGAGCGCGTAGAGGGCCGCCATGAGGCCGAAGGTGACGAGCGCCCCCACCACCATTGCGGCCCAGGTGCGCGGCAGCGACAGGCGGTCCGGCGCCGGTGTGTCCGGGGCGATGGCGGTGGTGCGGGCGGTCTGGCGGAGGGTATACCAGAGCGGAAAGTAGAGCCCCACGGCCAGCATCATGGGGACGAACGTGAAGTAGGCGATCAGGAGGGCTGTTTCCGCCAGGTCGGTGCGCCACGCGGCCGAGCCGCCGCTCTGCACAAAGCCTGCGCCCAGGTGCACAGCGACGGCAAGGCCGTAAACAGAGCCCACGGCGGCCTGCACGGTGGAGAGGTGCGTGGCGAGGGGCAGCGGCCCCGTGGCCCCAAAAATCTGCACCATGTAGGTGGAAAACCCGATGTAGATGCCGGGCCACGCCAGCAGGGGCACCAGCATCACCGCGCCGCCGCGCACAAACGCCGCGAGGCCCCGCTGCCACTGCGACGGCAGATGGTCGGTGCCACAGAGGGCATCCATCACCTTCAGGCCGCCGTGTCCGCCCTTCACGACCGCCGTGGAGAAGGCCAGGCCCAGGGCGGCCACGGGGGCAACGAAGAAGAAGCCTACGAAGGCCGCCAGAAAGGTGAGATAGAGCGCGATGTAGCGCAGGCTAAACGAGACGCGGCGGTGGCGCAGGTTCTCAAAGTGCTCGTAGCCGCCGTGGGGCAGATTGAGGGCCACCATGCCGATGAGGTAGCCCACCATCTGGGCCTGCATCGACAGTGAGACGTTGAAGAGGGAAGCCCCAATTCCCCCAAGCGCCAGGGCCCCGAGGGTGATGCGCGACGCCCACACGGCGGCGGTGGCGGGCGATTGCGCCGGGGCCCGGCGCGTAGAGGAGTGGGGGACGGTGGCAGTGGAGGAGGCAGGCATGGGCACGTTGAGGGAGTGGGGAGTGGCGGGAGGACGCAGGTTCGATGCGCGGCCGAAGGCCGGCTCAGGCGGCGTCGCCGACGATCCGGTCGGCCACGTGCTCGCCGCTGAGGAGGCACATGGGCAGGCCCACGCCCGGCTGGGTGTCGGCGCCCACGTAGTAGAGCCCCGGGGCGTTGTCTGCGCGGTGCGAGGGACGCAGGGGGCCGGTCTGCCACAGCGTATGGGCGAGGCCGAGGGCATTGCCCTGCGGCTGCCCAAAGTGCTCGGCAAAGTCGGACACGCAGGCGTCCCGCTCCGTGACGATGCGGTCCCGCAGGTCCACCACGTGTGTGGCGAGGTCCTCCAACACGCGCTCGCGCATCCAGGCGCGTCGGGCCGATCCGTCGCGGAGCCCGGGCGCAATGGGCACCAGCACAAACACCGAGTGATGGCCGTCCGGGGCGAACGTCGGGTCGGTCTGGGAGGGAACGTGGAGGTAGTAGGCCGGATCGGTGGGCCAGCCGGGGGTGTCGAACACCGCCTCGAAGTGCGGATCCCAGTCGGGGGGAAGCACGAGCGAGTGATGCAGGAGCGGGTCGACGGGGCCCTCCACCCCAAGATACAGCAGGTAGGCCGAGGGGCCGTAGGTGCGACCGTCCCAGTACGCATCATCGTGGTCGCGCTGGGCCGGGGGCAGGAGGGTGCGCTCAACGTGAGCCGGGGCCGCGTTGGCCACCACCCGATCGGCGCGGTGCGTGTGCCCGTTGGCGTGTACCTGAACCCCTGTCCCACGCGCATCCAAGCCCTCGACGGGCGCGTCCGTCTCCAACGTCGCCCCCAGGTCCTCGGCCAGCTCCGCGAGCGCATCCACCAGTGCCTGCATGCCTCCGTGCGGGTGGTACACCCCCTGGTTGAAGTCGACGTGGCTCATGAGGGTGTAGAGGGCGGGCGTGTTGTAGGGCGAGCCGCCCAAAAAGACGAGCTTATACTCCAGCAGCTGGCGCAGCTTCGGGTGCTCCACGTAGCCCTGCACGTGAGCGTCCATTGAGCGCAGCAGCGGAAGGGCGCGCACTGAGCGAAGCACATCCAGCGACAGCCAGTCGCGGAGGCTGGAGCGACCGGGGTAGATGAAGCGCTCCATCGCCAGGTCGTACACCTCCTCCGCATGGTCGAGGTACCGGTGGAACGCATCGGCCGCTCCCGCCTCGTAGGCCTCCAGCTTGGGCGCGAGTGCCTCCGGATCGGCGGGCACGTCCATGCGATCGCCGTCCTTCCAAAAGATGCGGTAGCTGGGATCGAGGCGCTCCAGCGTGTAGGCGTCGTCGACCGACCGGCCGAAGTGGTCAAAAAATCGCTCGAACACCTCCGGCATCAGGTACCAGGAGGGCCCGGTATCGAAGCGGAAGCCCTCCATCTCGGCGGTGCCGGCCACGCCGCCCAGGGTATCGTGCTGCTCCAGCACCGTCACGTCCGCTCCGGCATCGGCCAGGTAGCACGCCGTCGAGAGGCCGCCAATGCCGCCCCCGACGATGGAAATCGATTCGCCCATGATGAAAGAAGGTGGGTGAGAAGGGACACGTGTCCGCAAGACACTTTATTCTTCGCGGCAGCAGGCAACAGGTTCGTCTAAATTCAGATAAAAACATATTCTTTTCTGTTTAGTAACCTTCTGCGCTGGGAAGCCTGGTCCTCCGCTTTTACCCTGTATCTGCTGCTGCACTGCCGACCTGCACCCCCCTGCCCCCTATAGACCTACAGAGGCGCGGTGAGCACGGCCGGGCGCTCTTCCCCGGATGCTCTTCTCGCTGCCTCGTGGGCCGTTTTTTTGCACTGCTTTGTTCGCGACGACATGGACGCCGATCTCGACCTGCTTCGCCGGTACAACCGGTCGCTCCCCCGCTACACCAGCTACCCGACTGCCCCACACTTTGGCGACGACGTGGGGCGGGAGGCCTTCCAGCAAACGGTGCAGCGCTCGAACGCCGTGGCCCCGGAGGCCCCGCTGTCGCTCTACCTGCATCTGCCCTTTTGCCGCCAGCTCTGCTACTACTGCGGGTGCCACATGAAGGTGACCCACGACCCGGCGCGGATCGAAAAGTACCTGCGCTACCTGAAGCGCGAGATCGATCTGCTTGCCCCGCGGCTGTCGTCTCGGCGGCCGGTCACGCAGATTCACTGGGGCGGCGGCACCCCGACGCTGCTCACGCCGACGCAGATTCGGGCGTTGGGCGCGTTCCTGCGCGATCGGTTTGAGGTGGCGCCGGACGTCGAGATGAGCATTGAGGCCGATCCGCGAGGCCTCACGGAGAAGCACATCGCCGCGGCGCGGGCGGCGGGGTGTACCCGGCTCAGCCTGGGCGTGCAGACCTTCGATGCACAAGTGCAGGAGGCCATCCACCGGGTCCAGCCGGAGCGCCTGACCCGCACGGCGGTCCGGTGGGCCCGCGCACATGGCTTTGACGGCATCAACATCGACCTCGTCTACGGCCTTCCCCACCAGACCCCCGAGACGTTCGCCGACACGCTGGCGGGCGTCCTCGACCTCGCGCCGGATCGGATTGCGCTCTACAGCTACGCCCACGTGCCGTCGGTGCTGGAGCATCAGCGCCTGATTCCCGAAGACGCGCTGCCGGCGCCGGCTGAGCGACTGCGGCTCTTTGGGCACGCGCTGGAGACGCTGACGGGCCGTGGCGGGTACCGCTTCATCGGGCTGGATCATTTCGCGAAGCCCGACGACGAACTGGCACTGGCGCAGCAACGCGGCACGCTCCGCCGCAACTTCCAGGGCTATTCTACCCGCGCCGGGGCCGACGTCTATGCCTTCGGCATTTCGGGCATCCACCAGCTCTCGGGCCTCTACGCTCAGAATGCCAAGGCCCTGCGGGCCTATTACGACGCAATCAACCGCTCGGAGCTGACGGTGTACCGCGGGTACCGCCTCACGAAGGAAGACCGGCTGCGGCGCCACGTCATCATGGAGCTCATGTGCAACATGACATTGCAGAAAGAGGCGGTGGAAGACCGATTCGGCGTCGACTTCGACGCTCACTTCGGGGCGGCCCTCGACCGCCTGCGCCCGTTGGAGGCCGACGGGCTGGTGGCGCTGCGCTCGGACGAAATCGAGGTGCGTCCGCCGGGGCGGCTCCTCGTGCGCAACATCGCCTCGGCGTTCGACGCCTACCTGCACGAGGCCGCTCCCCACGAACAGCCGGCCTACTCCGAAAGCGTATGAGGCAGGGGGACTGAGCCTCCACGCGCGCACACGCATCTCATCGATCCCGACCATCGCATGTCTCGCAGCCATCCACACACGCTCATCATCGGTGCCGGCATTATCGGGCTCTCCATCGGGTGGGAGCTGGCCCGGGCTGGGGGGCACGTGGTCCTCTTCGAGGCCGGCGAGGCCGGGCGCGGAGCCTCCCACGTGGCGGCGGGAATGCTCGCGCCGGACGCCGAACTCGAATTTGAGGAGACCACGCTCCACGCCCTCAACACGGAGAGCCGCCGGCGCTGGCCCGCCTTTGCGGATGCCCTGGAGGCGGACACGGGGGCGGACGTGGGGCTGCGGACGGAGGGCACCTTCATCGTGGCCGACGACCGCGACGCCGCCGAGGCGCTCCAGCGCCGCCATCGTTTTCAGCAGGATCAGGGGCTGGACGTGGAATGGTGGTCCGGCGACGAGGCCCGCGCCCAAGAGCCGTTTCTGGCGCCGCGCCTCTCGGCGGCGCTCTGGTCCCCGAATGATCATCAGGTTGACAACCGATCGGTGGTGGACGCGCTGCAGACGGGCGTGCGGAAGCACGGGGGGCGCCTGCACGAGCATACGCCGATCGAGGCGGTGGATCCCGACGCGAGCCGCCCCGCCGTGGTAACGGCAGACGGAGACCGCGTGGAAGGAGACACCGTGGTTGTGGCGGCGGGGGCCTGGTCTCGCTCGCTCGATGGACTCAACGGCGCGCTGCCCATTCGCCCCGTCAAGGGCGAGGCGATGGCATTGGAGGGGACGTTCACCTTCGACCTGCAACACGTTGTGCGCGGGCCGGACGCCTACGTGGTGCCAAAGAGCGACGGGCGCGTGGTGGTGGGCGCGACGGCGGAAGAGGACGGGTTTAATGACGACGTGACTGCCGGCGGGCTCTACGAAAACCTGGAGGGCGGGTGGGAGGTGGTGCCCGGCCTGCTCGACCTGCCCGTCGAATGCACCTGTGCCAGCTTCCGCCCCGCCAGCCGCGACAATGCACCAGTCCTCGGCCCCGTCGCGCCGGGCGTCGTGGCGGCCACCGGGCATTACCGCCACGGCGTTTTGCTGACGCCGATCACCGCCCAGGAGGTGGCCCGCTACCTCCGTACCGGCACCCTTTCCGACTGGATCGAGCCCTTCCAGCCGGCCCGCTTCGACACTGTTTCGCCTGACGTAGCACAAACATAGCACTGATTATGTCTTCCTCCCCTTCGGCCCTCTCCCGCATGTCGCCTCCCAACATCATCCAGGGCGGCATGGGCATCGGGGTCTCCACCTGGCGCCTGGCCCGCCGCGTGGCCCAGCGCGGAGAAATCGGCATCGTGTCCGGCACAGGCATCGACGCCGTCGTGGTGCGAGAACTGCAGGAGGGCGACCCGCACGGCCGGCGCCGCGTACTGGCCGAGTACCCCGACGCCGACATTGCCGAGGACTTGGTCGACCGTTTCTATCAACCCGAGGGGCGTGCGCCGGGCGAGTCGTACGACCTCGTCAACATGCACGGCTTCGACCCGTCGGTCCGCTCGCAGCGCATTCTCGCGGCGACCACCTTCACCGAGGTGCGCCTGGCCAACGAAGGACACGACGGACTCGTGGGCCTCAACCTGCTGGCCAAGCTCAAGCGCTACACCCTGCCCTGCATCTACGGCGCCCTGCTGGCCGGGGTCGACATCGTGTCCATCGGGGCGGGCATCCCGATGGAGGAGGCGCGCCAGATCCCGAAGCTCGCGGCGGGCGAGCCGGCCGCGCTGGGGCTGGACGTGGACACGAGCCAGGCGCCCGACGCGGACGGGGCGTTCACCTACCGGTTCGACCCGGCCGATGTCCTCGACGACCCGCCCATGCTGGATGCTCCCCTGTTTCTGCCCATCGTGTCATCGGACGTGCTGGCGCGCATCCTCGACACCAAGCTGCCCGACGACCACTTGGACGGATGGGTGGTGGAGACGCCCGTGGCGGGCGGCCACAACGCCCCGCCGCGCAACAAGAACTACGCGGAGGACCACACCCCGCTCTACGACGATCGCGACGAGGCCGACTTGGAGGCGGTCCGGGCGCTCGGCAAGCCGTTCTACCTGGCGGGCGGATACGGGTCGCCCCGCGGCCTGCGGTTTGCCCGGAGCGTCGGCGCCGCGGGCATTCAGGTGGGGTCGCTCTTTTCGCTCACCGACGAGTCGGGCTACCCGGAAGGCACTACGCGTCGCCTCATTCGTCGCCTCCACACCGGCGACCTCTCGGTCAGTACCGAGGGGCGTGTCTCCTCCACCGGCTTCCCGTTCAAGGTGCTGACGGCCGAGGACACGCTGGCCGAGGACGAGGTCTACGCGGAGCGGCGGCGCGTGTGCGACCTTGGGTACCTGCGCGAGCCGTACCTGGACGGGAAGGGGCGCCTTATGGGGCGCTGCCCGGCCGAGCCCGTAAAGACGTACGAGAGCCGGGGGGGCGATCCGGAGGAGGCGGAAGGGCGCGCCTGCCTCTGCAACGCCCTGCTCGCCAACATCGGCCACGCGCAGCGGCGCACCGATGGCCCAGAGCCGCCGCTCTTTACAGGGGGCGATGCGCTGGAAGACCTGCCCCTCGGCTCGGCGGAGGATCCGCAGTACGACGCCGACGACGTGATCGACTACCTGTACGGCGAGCACACGCCCTCCCGCCCCTCGGCCGACCCGTCCGCGCAGGCGCCCCGGCCGGCTCCCGCCGACTAAGCTCCCGCCGACTACCGAGCGGTTCCGCGGCCCGGCCCCATCCCCCGCTGCACGGGGGAGGACGGGGGGGCGTAGGCCCGGGCCCACGCTACGCCGTTCCGGTTGGCGCGAGGGACGTTTGTACCAGCGTGGTCTCGGTCTCTACGCCCGCCTCCTCAAAGAGACGCCCCACCGGGCAGGCCTCCATTGTCTTATCCAGCACCCGTTCGAGTCGATTCCGGTCGGCCTCACTCTCGACCCGAACGACCGCCTCCGAGTCGGCAAATGGAGACGCCGCATCGGCCTTGTTGAGGCGGACCTCCACCTCAATCTCCCGGTAGTCGACGTTCGAGTTGTGGGCCACTTTCGCCCAAATGGTTGAAATACATCCGGCCAGCGCCATGCCCGAAAGCTCCAGTGCCGTGGGCCCCTGATCGTCTCCGTCCAGGGCCTCAGGCAGGTCCAGCACAATGTCGTGGTCCCGCCCATTGTCGACGACAGATCGGTACGTGCCAGCGGCGTGTTCAGCGGTAACGTTCATCAAGAAAGAAGCGTTGGTGAGACAGAGCGAAAGGGGGAGGCCCCCACGTCGAGATCGTACAGCGACTCAGTACATGGTAAGGCGCTGGTCGCTGCGGTTCTACAATTCAGATAAAAAGATCTGTTTTTGTTCTTTTCTTCCCAGTGGTGGGTTCTTCCGGAGGGGGCATTCGCCCTGTCGTCGGTGCCCCCCGGTGCGGGCCGGAGCGAGGGCCCCGCAGAAGAGACTCAGCCGAGCCCGTAGTGCAGGGCACTGCCCAGAATTGGGAGGAGGGTGAGCAGTCCCAGTTCGATCCCGATGAGGCTGCGGAGCCGGCCGCGGCAGGGGGCCGAGCGCGAGGGAACGCTGAGGCCAAAGAGGCGCCGCACGGGCACAGCGTTCTCGTCTACCTCGGCCTGCCACCGCAGAAAAGTGAGGGTGGGATAGACCGAGGCCCCGCCGACCAGGGCAAACAGTCCGATCTTCGTCCACAGCACGGGGCTTTGGAGGTAGTACGTGTAGCCCTTCCCAACGTAGAGCACCTGCACCACGCCCGTCCCAAACACGCCCACGGCCGCAAGCCCGTACACCGCGTCGGCCGTGCTCAGGGCCCGAATGGTGGGGGCATCGAGCGGGCCGCGCAGGAGCGCGTATTCCACCGCCACCGCGGCGTAGACCAGCATGAAGCTGAGGATGTGCAGGGCCAGAACGAGGGCGGACGGCCAGGGCGACATTGGGGACGCTCAGGGAGTGGCGGGAGGGAGCAGGGACGTCTCGGAGGCAGGCACGTACCGGAGGGTCGCGACCCGCCCCTCGTCGAAGGCGACGCGGAGCCAGCCGGGCGTGCGGGCGTCGCGGGCGTCATACACCCACACCGGTCCGTTGTCCGCGTCGGCCCGCGTGCGTGGCACCCCGCGAGCCAGGCTCACCTGCCGGGGCGTCATGCCCGTTGTCACGTTGCCGCGCCGCAGGGCCGCCGCAATGCGGGGCGGAACGGTGTGGGTGGCCAGGTAGTGCGCCCGGGCGGACCCGCAGGCATCGTCGGGGCGCGTCGACGCCACGAGCGCGTACCCGAGACCGGCGCCCAGATACACCAGCAGAGACACCACGGCCGGGGTGCAGTGGAGCAGGGACGAGAACGAGAGAGGGAGCCCGGGCGGGACCGTTGCAAGCAGCAGCATCGCAGCAGGAAGCATCACTCGTCTTCATCGTCATTGTCCCGAATGCTCTCGAGGGCATCGCCCACCCCGCCGATCGTGAGGCGCAGGAAGGGCCCCTGCATCGTCGCGTCGGGCCCGCCGCTGAGGCGATCCTGGTCCAGCTGCCAGTCGGAATCGAGGGCCGAGAGGAGGTAGCCGCCGCGCAGCCCCAGCCGCACGCCGTTGCCGCCGGGGGCACCGAACTGGTACTCCGCCCCGGCCCCCAGGCTCACGAGCACACTTCCTTTGCTGAGGCTGGCCGAGCGGTTGGGGTCTTCCAGCACATCGTCGAAATTCGCCGTGCCGTCGTCCCCAATGTTCAGCACGAGGCCGCCCGCCCCGAGGCCCGCCAGTGGGTACACGCGCAGCTGCGGCGCCGGGCGGAACAGGTAGCCCAGCGAGAGCAGACCGTACCCGCCGCCCACGAACACATCGCGCCCCTGAAAGCCCTGGTTCGGGGTCACGAGGCCCGTTAGCTCGGCCCCCAGCAGGATGCGGTCGGCGACGACCCGGTATCCGCCCCCGCCCACAGAGAGCAGTTCGGTGGAAAAGGTCGGGTACCCGTTCGCGGACAGGCGGTCGTTGAGCGGGCCGAGATCCGTCGCGTTCACGCCCACTGCGAAGTAGCCGCGCTTCTCGGGCGCTTCGTCGGACGGGGCGTCCTGGGCATGGGCCGGGGGCGCCAGGCCAAACAGGCCCGCAATGAGAAGAAGCAGGAGGGCACGACGAGCGGAGTCGAAAGAGCGCATCGGGGACATCGAAAGACGAGAGGGTGATGAGCAGAGCTCGCTGAAGAGAAGCAGAATGTAGCATGCACCGGGCCAGAGCCCTGGCGGGAATACTTTTCGCAGACGCGGCACGGAGGTTCGGCCTATTTCAGACAAAAAGTAACTTTTATCCTCTTTGTTACCCATGCGCGGTGTCGGTGACGGGCCGTGGGGCATTGGGGCCGGCCCAAAAAATGAGTCGCTGCTCCGAAATAGGGAACTTCTGACCCTGTCCTGGAGGTACGCACTGAATCCACGTGTACACGCTGTTCTCTGCGTCCATCAGTCGGCTTTCTCCGATGCTCCTGTCCAAGAGTTGCGAGTACGGGCTCCGCGCCATGCTGTATCTCGGGTCTCTCGGGGACGACGCCGAGGGGGGCGAGGCAGGCGGCACGTCTGTTGATCCCGCTCAGGAGTACGTCTCCATCCAGACCATCAGCGACAATCTGGGGATTGGCTTCTCGTTTTTGACGAAGGTCTTTCAGCAGCTCAACGAGGCGGGCTTGCTCACCTCGAAGCGGGGGCCGGGCGGCGGTGTGGCGCTCACGCGATCGCCGGATGCCATTAGCCTCTACGAGATTGTGGTGGCCATCGACGGCGACGACCTGTTCCACGAGTGCGTGCTGGGCCTGCCGGGGTGTGGCGAGGCCGAGCCGTGTCCTCTCCACGCGCATTGGACCGAGGAGCGCGACCGAATGAAAGCCACCTTCCAGGCCACCACCTTGTCCGAGGTGCCCGACGTGCGCCTGACGCCCTTTATTGAGGGGGCGGCCGGTGTGGAGGAAGCGTCTTCATAGATGAGTTCGTAGACGAGATGCGTGTTTGACTTCGCCCCCGGTTGCTCGAAGAGGACCCCTCCGGGGCAAAGCGCGGGGGAGTTTTCCTCACGGAGTCTTCCTCACGGAAAAGACGTCCTGTTTCACAGGATCGGCTTCGATCATTCGCGTGCTCTGGGGCTGCCGCTCTGAGCCGAGGCGGACCGACGTTTTCCGTGCCCTCCGTAGGCATTGACCTGCGCAGAAATTTCTGCGCACGGGCGCTCCCGTCAGCCCGACGGGACAAATGCTTCAATGCACGTTGTGTCTTTCTTGGTTATTGGTATGACACCAAATTGCACCGTGAGGCAGGCACATTGGTTCGTTGGGGCTGGCGAGAGAGTCCGTGTATCTCCCGGATGAATCCGGAGTTTTACGGCTCTCTCGTGCTCACTCAATGCTATAATCCCATTTTGGGGCCGCCTGCGTTCTTGTGGGCGATCCTGCATCCAGGCCCGAGACGCGCCGTCAGTATTCGACCCGCTCCTCGTAGTTGCGCCACGCTTCGAAAGGGCGCTCGGCCTCGTCCGAGAGGTGTTGGGTCATGGGAAGCCGGCGCTGCTCGGGGGGCTTGCTGAGCTCCTCGTAGATGTGGTGGTCGTCGAACCCGGCCGCGGCGGCGTCCTCGCGGGTCGCGGCGTAGTACAGGCGGTCGAGCCGCGCCCAGTAGGCCGCCCCCAGGCACATGGGGCACGGCTCGCAGGTGGCGTACAGCGTGCACCCCGTTAGCTCAAAGTCCTCGATCGCACTGCAGGCCCGCCGGATGGCCGTAATCTCGGCGTGGGCCGTCGGGTCGTTGCGGGTGGTCACCACGTTGGTGCCGCGCCCGACGATGTCCCCGTCTCGTACCACCAATGCGGCGAATGGGCCGCCCTGCCCCGTCCGCACGTTCCGAACAGCCATCGCAAGGGCCTTGCGCAGAAAGTCGCTGGGGGAGGACGGAGACGGCACGGGCAAAACGGGGACGGTGGGCAGGAACGTCGGCGAGCGCGGATGGGGGACACAACCCAAAACCGCGTCCTTCATTCGGCTGATTGTACGCCTGGTTCCCCCGATCCCCGGCGAGCCCGCGAGCAACTGCGCGAGGCGTTTGGGGGAGGCGTGAAGCGGGAGGCGTGAAGCGGGAGGCGTGAGGGGCCAGGGGGCACTGTGGGCAATGCACAGGGACCAGATCACTGTTCACATCTGTCCAAGACAATCCCGCACCGTTTTAGGGCCCAGCACGTGGCGCGGCTCGTCGCGGAGCAGCCGCCGGGCCCGCTCCAGCTCGTCGACGGTGTTGCAGTGGAGGCGGAGATCGGCCTGCTCTGGCAGGCGGAGGGCCCGAAGCCCGTGCTTGTGGGCCACGTGGTTCAGAAAGGCGCCGAGCCGATCGGGCGGTTTGCCCGCCGACAGGTACGCGTCGACGCGGCGAAGCGCATCGGGGCGGAGGAGCGCCCAGGAGGGGCAGACGCGGTCCGACGGGTCGTTCCGAAGACGCTCCGGCGAGGCGTCTACGATGTCCGTAACCTCAGCCCCGTCGAGGTGGAGGCGGCTGCTGTGGGCGCGGCGTTCGGGGCTGGGCTCGTGGAGGGCGAACACCTGGTTGACGGAGCCGTCGTACGCGTTTAGGAGCGGTGCGAGCGGGAAGCGGTACAGGCTATCGCCGCCACTGACGAGGGCGCCGTCGGGGGGGAGGCCGGTGTGCTGCAGCAGGAAGCCGAGATCGCCCACCACCCCGAGCTGTGCCTCGGGCGTCTCCACCCCATCGTCGTGCACGTGCAGTGTCGGGCCGTGAGGGGACAGGCGGGGGCGGTGGCGCCGCGCCCACGCCCGGAAGGCCGGGGCGTCGCGGTGGTTCACAGCCACGTGAATAGCGTCGAGCGCCGCCCACGCCTCCATCTCGTCGAGCAACACATCCAGGAAGGGACGGCCCGCGACCTGGAGCAGCGACTTGGGCGTCTCTTCCGTAAGGGGGCGCATGCGGGTCCCAAAGCCAGCGCAGAGGAGGTAGGCGACCATGGCGGAGCACGTCTACGGGTCGGAGCAGCGGCGTGCGGGGGGCGAGGGCGCCGACGGCCTCACGTTGCCTGCGTCTCCGCCGAGGCCGCCGCCAGCGCATCGAGTACGGCGTCGTGAACGGGGCCGTTGGTGGCCACCACGCCCGTGTTGGATGCCAGCAGAGGCCCGTGCGTAAAGTCGAGCGGCGCACCGTGCATGTCGGTGACGGTGCCGCCCGCCGCTTCTACGACCAAGGCCCCGGCCGCGTGGTCCCAAATGCGCTCCGTATAGTCGGTGCCGGGACGGGGCAGGCGCAGGTAAATTTCCGCCTCCCCACGCGCCACCATCGCGTACTTCGCCTGGCTGTCGATGCGGACGGGATCGGCCGTAATGCCGAGGCGCTCGCCCACCTGGGCCGCCAGGTCGTGCGAGCTGTGCGACGAGACGAACGACTCGGTAAAGCGGCTCTGGGCGGGATCGGTGGTGTTGCTGGTGTGGAGGGGCGTGGGGGCGGCGTCGCCCACAAGGGGCTTTTGCACCACCCCTTCGCCCCGCACGGCCAAAAAGGCCTGTCCGCGGCTCTCCGGCGGGTCGGCATCGAGGCGGTTGGGCAGGTGAGGGCAGCACAGGGCGCCCACCTCCAGCGTGCCGTCCACCACGAGCGCGAGCGCAATGGCGTACTGGTCGCCCCGCACGAAGCCCTTCGTGCCGTCGATCGGGTCGAGGGTCCAGAAGCGGTCGCTGTACGCGGCGGCGTCTCCGTGGTCAATCCAGTCGAACACGGTTTCGGCGTCGGCCCCTGGGTGGTGGGCATGCACCTCTGCGAGCAGCTGGTCCCGCACGTCTGCGTTCGCGTCGCTGCGCAGGGCCGAGCTGTCTTCCTCCCCGATCACGGGGTCGTCGGGGAAGGCGTCCTGGAGCGCCCGGCAGATGAGGGCCTGGCTGCCAAAGTCGGCCACGGTGACAGGCGTGCGGTCTTCCTTCTGGAGCACCTCGTCGCCCAGGTCGGCGCGGACGGACTGGCACAGCTCGGCGGCGGACTGGACGGCGCGGAAGGCAACGGTGCGTTCGCGATCGTACGGCATGGGAGACGGGAAGGCTGGAAGAAGAAACGGGGGGACACAGAGAGGCTCGTGTCGTCAGCCTCGAGGGCGGCGTGGAGGGCAGCTACTCGAGAAGAGCGGCGTAGGGCGGAAGGTCGTCGAGAAAGGTGTAGCTCCGGTTTTCAAAATCAATGGCGCAGGCGTAGTGGGTCTGTCCATTCGTAACCACGAGGTACGGCGCGCCCAGCACGAGGTTGTAGCGGGCGCCCTGGTCGAAGGCGTCCTGGCCGATGGAGACGCGGGGAGCCTTGCACTCGACCAGCAGGAGCGGCTCGCCCCGTTGGTCGTGCACGATGATGTCGGCCCGCTGGGGCTGGCCCTGAAACTCAAACGCCGCCTCCACGGCCACCAGTCCCGCGGGCACGTTGAGCGCCTGCACCAGGTACTGCACAAAGTGCTGCCGCACCCACTCTTCGGGCGTCAGGCGCACGTAGCGGTCGCGGACGGGGTCGTACACGGTGCGCTTGCCGTCGCGCTCCGCGGTGCGAAACTCGTACGTCGGCAGGTTTAGGGACTCCACGGCAGGGGGGCAGCGCAAACAAACAGGGCGGGGCAGGGGCGGCGTCGGCTACGAAACGGGAGAGCCCGGGCTTTCGCCGTACCCCGTCATTTCCACGTAGCCGCGGCCGCGGGCCGAGCCTTCTACCTGCACGGCCCCCTCCCAGTACCGCACGGATACGTCCATCTCCTGATTCGGCATGAGGGGCGTAATTTGCAGATCGATGTTTTGCGACGGCACGCGCAGGGTCCACTCCACCGGATAGGTGTGCGTCCCGTCCGGGGAGGTCCACGTGTCGCGCACCTCCAGGGACACCTCCGAGCGGCCGAGGGCCGTGGTGGAGCCGTCCGGGCTCACGAGCACGCCCTCGCTGAAGGCACTGGGCGAGCCGTCCGTGCGCCGGAGCTGGTAGTACATCAGGTCGCGCCCGTCCTTGAGCTGGAGCGAGAACCAGTCCCAGCCCTCCTGGTCGGGGCCGAGGGCCGAGGTGCTCCACTCCCGGTCCATCCAGCTCTCGCCGGAGACCGACAGCGTGTCGCCACCGAGCGTGAGCGTGCCCTCCGTGGCCAGGCGCGTGTAGGAGTAGTAGTAGGAGGCATTGCCCGCGCCGGGGCCCTTCTGGCTGAGGCCGCGGTCGCCCTGCAGCACGCGGGGCTTACGGGGGTCGAGGACGAGATTCACCCCCACGCCGTTGGCCCGGGCCCGGAGGCGGACGGGAAACGTGGAGGCGCCAGTGCTGGCCATCGACCAGTCCTCCAGCCACACGCGGAACGGGTCCGCCCGGGCGCCCGCCAGGCCCGCCCCGGCCCGCTGAAAGCGCTCGAAATCGTGGAAGGTTTTCGAGGCCCCATCCGTGACGGCGAAGTGGCCCATGTAGAGCTGGTTGGTGCGCCAGTCGGAGGGCGTGGAGTCGGGGGCGGCGTCGGGGGGCGTGAGGCCGATCCGGAAGAGTGTCAGTTCGTAGCCGTAGGGCTGCGCCTCCGGGCCGGTGAGGGTGCCGGTGACGTACCACCACTCCGTTTTGTAGCCGGGATGAGGGCCGTGGTCGGCGGGGAAGGAGAAGGGGCGCACCGCGGTGGCGCGGCGGTAGCCGGTGGTGTCGCTTCCCATTGCCTCGCTTACCGACAGGGAGGTCTGGAGGTCGGGGGCGCCGGATGCAGACGTGAGCCAGTACGCCCCCAGGCCCAGGGCCAGGAGCGTTCCCGTCAGAAGAGCGATGAGAGTGGCAGAGCGGGACATGGTGGCGGGGCGGTTTGAGAGTGGAGAGGCCTGAACGGGGCGGGTCGGGGGGCGTTCGGGCCACTACGAAATCTTAGGAGGAGAATGCCCGCGGCACGACTACCCCTCGTCCTGCAGGGCCAGCGCCGGGCTTGCCCGCGCCATGCGCCACGTGGGGTAAAGGCCGGCCAGCAGGGCCGCGCCCACGGCCAGCACGAGCGCCTGCAGCAGCACGTCCGAGGGCACGCTGAGCTGGAGCGTCCATCCGAACGAGCGCTTGTTGATGACGAAGACCAGGACGTACGCCAGCACGTAGCCGAGGGGCAGCGACAACACCCCCGCGATGGCCCCCATCAGGCTCGACTGCAGCGTGAGGTACCCGCCCACCTGCGGCGGCGTCATGCCCGTGGCGCGCAGCACCCCCATCTCGCGCCGTCGCTCCAGCGCCAGCGCCATCAGGGCTGTCAGCACCCCGATAAAGGCCACCGCGATGGCGAGCAGCCGCAGCACCGTTGTAATGGTAAACGTGCGGTCGAAGACACGCATCGAGGTTTCGCGAAGCGCCTTGTTCGACCGGATCAGCACATCCTGCAGCCCCGCCACCGAGGTGCGCATGTTCGCAACGAGCGCGTCGACGGAGGTGGTGTCGGCGGCGGCAAAGGCGAGCCCCGAGACGGCCCGGTCGTCGTAGTACTGCTCGTAGGTCGTGCGGCTCATGAGGGCGACGCCGAGGTCGGAGCCATAGTCGTAGTACACGCCCCGGACGGCGAACGGCTGTTCGCCCCGATCCGTCTGCAGGCGCAGGGTGTCGCCCACGCCTACGTCGTAGCGGTAGCTGTAGGGCTCGGAGACGAGCACCGACGCGCCGGAGCGCACGGCAGGCCACGCCGTCTCCGGGGCGCCGCTCCGAAGTTGGTAGACCTCTTCGGTGGTTGGCCCCGGCTCCACGGCCACCAGCTCCGTCGGGCCCACCTGGGCCTGCACCCGCACGCGCCGCACCGAGTAGGCGCCCGCTACGCCCTCCACGGCCCGCAGCCGGGCCGCCACGGTCGAGTCGAGCGTGGCGGTGGAGCGCCGGAAGACCAGGCTCGGCGGCTGCACGTAGACGTCCGCCTGCAGCGACTGCTCCAGCCAGTCGGAGACGGTGCCCCGGAAGCTATCGATCATGATGCCGACGCCCACCGTGGCGGCGATGGCGACGGTGAGCGCCGCAATGGCCACGCCGGTGCGGCTTAGGTTTGTGACGACACCCCGCGCCGCCATGCGCCCGATGACGCCCGCGAGGCGGCCGAGCAAGGGGCGGGCAGTGTTGGCGAGGCCCACCACGGCCAGCGGGGTGAGGAGGGCCGCCCCCACCAGCAGGCAGAAGAGCGCTCCGTACCCGGCCCAGATGCTCTGCTGCGTGGCGGCGAGCAGGAGCGTCCCGCCGCCCGCCATCAGCACGCCCGCCCCGGCCCACCAGGGCGCCCAGCGGCGCAGGGCCGTCTCCTGCGTAGAACGGCGCAGGACCGTGCTGACCGGCGCGTTTGTGGCCTCGCGCGCCGGGGGCAGGGCGGCCAGCAGCGTCGTTCCCATCCCCAACAGCGCCCCCTTTGCCAGCGTCCAGGGCGCCACCGTCACCTCGCGCACCTCCACCACGAAGTACAGATCGTTGATCGTCTGGGCCAGGAGCTGCACCAGCCCCGACGCCAGCACCACGCCCAGCAGCACGCCCAGCACGCTGCCCACCAGGCCCAGCGCGGCGGCCTCGCCCAGCACGAGCCGGAAGACCTGCCCCCGCGTTACGCCCAGGGCCCGCAGGCGCCCCAGCAGGCCGCGCCGCTGCACAATCGAGAACGTCATGGTGTTGTAGATCAGAAACGCGCCCACGATGAGCGCCAGCAGGCTCAGGGCCGTCAGGTTGAGGTCAAACGCCTCCGTCATCTGCGCCACTGTTTCCGTGCGGGTGTCCGAGCGCTGCAGGCGCGCGCCGTCCGGCAGGACGCGGCGGACGCGGTCGAGGTACGCGGCCTGGGCCGCCTCGTCAGAGGGCGCCAACAGGTCGATGCGGCTCACCCGCCCACGCTGGCCGAAGAGGCGCTGGGCCGTCGACACGTCCACCACCAGCAGGTTTGCCACGGCGCGGCGCGTTCGCTCGTTGCGGGGCTCGATGAGGCCCGCCACCGCCACCGCGTGCGTCGTGCCCTCATTTTCCACCCGCAGCGTGTCCCCCGGCGACACCCCCAGATCGGCGGCCGTGGGGGCACTCAGCAGCGCCACGTCCCGCGCCATGAACGGGCCCAGGTCCAGGTCGCCCGACGCGCCAGTGCCCAGGTAGGGCCGGAAGGCCGCGTCCGCGAGCGGGTCGATCCCGATAATCTGAAACGTGCGGTCGCCCCGCCGCAGCGTCCCGTACCCCTCCACCACCGGCGCCGAGGGCCGCACGCCCGCCGTGCGCAGGCGGCGGTACACGTCGTCGTCGAGCGTCTCGCCCGTGCCCACCACCTGGTGTGTCGCCGTGCCCGTCACGGTCTCGGCCGAGAGCTGGAAGGCGCGGCTCGCGCTCGTGTTGGCGAGGTCGATGGCCACAACCACCGCCACGCCGATGGCCACGCCCAGGACCGAAAGGCCCATGAGCCACGGATGGCGCGTGAGGTAGCGGCGGCTGGAGCGTTGGAGAAGGGTCATTGCGAGGGGAGAAGGGAGAGAAGCGTGGGAGAGGGGCGGTAATTTGAGCTAAAGATGGGCCGTCCGACGCGATTCAGTGTATGCCGAATACTGATCTATAACATAGCTCTTCTCTGTCCAATGACGTTTGACCGAATCGTCTCCAGCCCAGCGGTGCTCAGCGGGGCGCCCCAAATCAAAGACACTCGGATCAGCGTCTCGATGCTGCTTGCGTGGATTGCGAGCGGGGCCAGCCGGCACGAAATCCTTGAGGCGCATCCGCACCTGGAAGCGGAGGACATTGAGCAAGCAACACGGTACGTCGCTCGGTTTCTTGAAAATGGGGCCGTACAGACAGCGGAGATTCCGGAATGATTGACGCTGGTGTCCGAGTACGGACGGACGAAAATGTCCATCCTGAAGTCGTATCATCCCTACGGGCAGAGGGGAAGGATATCCGTAACGTGAAGGAAGACCGATGGACGCGAATGGAAGATGTGACGATCATCTCTCGCGCCGAGGAAGAGCAGCGGATCATTGTCACGCATGACCGCGATTTCGGACAGCGGCTCATCCCTCAGGCGCGCGTCAATGTTGGGTTCATGTACCTCCGTCCGGATCACATCGATCCTCGGTTCACAATCGAGACCCTGCAGGCCCTCTTCCAATACGATCGACCAGATCCTCCCTTCATCGTAGGAGCCGAGCGCCAGAAGCAGCGGGTGAACGTGAGAATTCGGACACTTTCGTGATCGTGCGCTCCCACTTCTCCATTCGACCTCTCGCCTACCGGCTCGCTCCTATGTACTCCGGCACTTCCTCCCGCAGGGTGCCGCCGCGGAGGTGGAACACGCGGTCGGCGCGCGGGAGCACCTCCGGGTCGTGGGTGGCCACAAGGAGGGTGGTATCGGTGTCCTGCACCAGATCGCCGAGAAGACTGAGCACCGCCTGTCCCGTCTCGTAGTCAAGGTTGCCCGTGGGCTCATCGGCCAGGACCAGCACCGGCTCGTGGGCCAGGGCGCGCGCCACCGCCACCCGCTGCTGTTCCCCGCCCGAGAGCCGATCGGGAAAGTCCTGCGCCCGGTCGGCAATGCCCACCCGCTCCAGCAGAGCGCGGGCCTGCTCGCGCCCGGCCCGCGGCGCCTCTCCCGACAGCTCCAGCGGCAGCCGCACGTTCTCCCCCACAGTCAGCGTGGAGATCAGGTTGAACGACTGGAAGACAAACCCAATGTTTGCCCGGCGGAACGTTGTGCGCTCCGTTTCGGACAGCGTCGTCAGCTCGGTGTTGCCGATGCGCACGTGGCCGGCGGTTGGGAGGTCAATGCCGCTAATCAGGTTCAGGAGCGTGCTTTTGCCCGCCCCGCTGCGCCCCATGAGCACCGAAAATGCCCCCCCGTGCAGCTCCAGAGACAGATCTTCGAGGACGGTGCGGTCCTGGTCGCCCTCGCGATAGGTCTTGGTGAGGGCCTCAAGCTGAACGAGCGGGGAAGAGGTGGGCATGGAGCAGCAGACGGCGACAAACGGAGAGGATCGAGATTCCGCGGACGGAGCCCCGAGAGGACTGCATCTGTGGAACCGGACAGAGGTCGTACAAAGAAAAAATTGCCCGAACCACCACGTGTACTTCCCGGCCGAGTGCGCGTTCGCGCACACCTGTTGGGCCGGGCATGGAAAAGCCGTGACATTTTTTGTGGCGCCCTCTCGTCGGACGAGGGGGAGAGCGTGCAGACGCCCACCAAACGAAATTTTGAAGTTTTAAAAAACTAATTGTGAAAAAATAGTTGACACAAGGGGTGCAGTCCTCTACTTTCCGAGAGCCATGTTGGCAACACATGCGCCCCCATCCCATGCCCTGGCAATAAAGCTGCATCGAAAGCACCTGCGCATCGAAAGCACCTGCCGAGTGAGGGCTCTTCCGACCGCTCGTCAATCCCCCGAGTCCCATGTATCAGTCCCCAGTGCGTTCATTGGTTCTCTGGAGCACTCTCGCGGTCCTCGTCTCGGTCGGGGTCGTGGCCTGTGACATTCCCAGCAGCGGGCCGTCTTTGGAGACCGAGACCGGCGTGAACGGCCCGGTGGTTGTGGACAAAACCTTTCTATTTCTGGGCGGGCCCGAGAGTGCGGAGGAGGTGCTGATCGACACCACTACGTCGGACTTCGACTCGCTTTTTGTGGTGTCCGAGGAGGATCAAACGCTCTCTATCGAAGAAGAGGTGAGCTCGTTTGACATCGGCTCACTGGACCAGGCGCTCGACGAAGCAACGGAAGGCGTCGGCACAACGACTTCCATCACCGAGTCGATCGTAGAGGGCAGCGATATTGCCTCCCAGGACGTATCGGTGGAGATCACAGAAGAGAACGAGGTCCCTCCGCCGTCGCCCGCCGACTCCGTCTCCACTCCGTTCCAGGCCGGCACGCGTCCATTCCCGAGTGCGCTGCTGTCCATCCCTGATTTTGAAGTGGCGGCTGTAACGGCAGACTCCGTTCGGCAGGGGACCCTCACGTCGGAGTCTACCTTCGAGGGAGATCCGGTAAACCGGATCACCTTCCGGCTGGAAAATGCGCCTGGAACGCCGCCGCTCACCGACGGGGACGGGGGAAGCCCCACCATCACGCTCCGCGATAACGCAGGAGAGCCGATTGGTACGGCCTCCTTTTCCGACGGCCCGATTGAGGGAGGGGAAATGGCCAGCACAACTCTTTCGGTCGCGGAGGAAACCCTGGGGCAAGACGCGGAGGTCGAGGTGACGGTCGCCGGAAACGATCCGCAAGACCGTTTGAAAACCGTTCTCTCTCCGCTCCGCTACCAGCAGGCCATCCTCGCAGATGTGGATGCGGTGAATGTATCGGCCACTCGCACGGGCCTCTCCACGCGAGGAGGCGAGGGGGCATCGGCGTTTGCCGGCATCGCGGTCCAAAGCGGCACGCTGGAGCTGAGTCTCACCAACAATCTCAGCTTTCCGGTGCGGCCAGACAGTGTGGTGCTGGAGAACCAGGCATCGGCGGTATTGCCAGATAGCTTTCCCGCCCTGAATGTATTTGAATCGGCTGCGGTGATTGAGCCCGGCGCGACGCAAACCCTCTCCATTGACCTATCGGGCCGGGGGGTGTCGGAAAAGATTGACCTTCGTGTGCGGGGCAGTGCCCCGGGGCCGCCGGATCCGATCGAGGCAAGTGCGGACGGGAGCATTGAGGTTGCGGCCGGCGGCGAACTGACGGTGGATGCCCTCTACTTCTGGCCCGATGGCGAGCACCTGCAGGCCCGGGGCACATTCCCTTTTGAGCAGGACCGACTGAGTTTTGAGCAACAAGACGATTTTGTGGAGCTCGACGATGGGACGCTGGCCCTCAACGATTTCGTCAGCGAGCCGGACGTGGGGTTTGAGACGGTGACGCTCAGCTTCCCCGGAATTCGGATGCCGCCCTACGGCCCTGGCGACTCGCTTACGGTGGACGTTTCGGTTCCTCCTGCCTCCAATCCGTCGATCGACGACAAGGACCTGAGCGACGCCCGCATCCGCCCGACGGGGAACGAGCTTCAGTACGGGGTGAGCGGGGCGTTAGAACGCATTCCGGAAGCCGACCGCTCCCCGGACAACTTGCGGGTGATCCGGTTTGCCGATGCGGTGCGGACGGACGTCTCTGTGGCGGATCTCGAGGTGCGGGCGCTCAAGGGACGGGTGACGCCCTTCTCGGTGGACGTGACGGAGGATGTGAATGGCGACGGAGACCTGGACCTGGCGGACGACCAGGAAGCGAGCCAGGAGTCGTTCGGGGACTTTGAGGATCTGGTGGGGCGGGTGGAGGATCTATCGCTCGTCGGCACGCAACTGGACTTCCGGATTACGACGGATGCCGGCACCGACGCGCAAATTTATGCCGCACTGCGGGGCGAGGGGGGCACGCGGCCGGTGTATTTGGCGGGAAAGGCGGACAATAGCGTGAAGGCACAGGCCCCCCTGGGCGACGCGTTGGTCCGGGACGGGGCGCCCGTCGCTCCGGAAAACTTGATCCAGTTTGGGGTGGAGGGCGCGCCGACCGATGATCCGGTGACACGAATCGTCTCGCTTACGGATGCGAACTCCACAGTCGACAACCTTGTGAGTGCGCTGCCCACGTCGCTCCGGTTCGTAGCACAGGCACGCCTGACCGGGGACGACAACAACCGCATCCGCCTCCGCCGACCGCTCCAATTTGAAGCCGGCCTGAGCGCGCGCATCCCCGTCCGGCTCGACAGCACATTTCAGGTCCGGGATACGGTCGATGCCGACTTCTCGGACTTGGAGGAGGTGACAGGCGGGGACGATGATGTGACGGTCTCGGGGGCGGAGCTCCGCGTGAAATACGAAAATGCGGTGCCGCTCGGGGCGGAGGTCGACTTTGTGATTCTGGACAACGCGGGCACGGAGGTGCTTACGCTTCCGAGCGGCAACGAGACGGTGCGCCTCCAGCCTGCCCCGAAGACGACCGACGGCACCGCGGCCAACGGCCGCCCCGGGCGTACCACGCTACGGCTTGATGAGCAGGAGGTCCGTGCCCTCGCGCAGGGGCGGCGCCTTGTCCTTCGGACCACGCTGGACCAGAGTGGCGAACAGGGCACGGATCCACCGGCCGTGCTCCGCGCCACCGACACCATCCAGCTGTCGCTGGAGGCGCGCGTAAATGCTTCGGTCCAAGTCGACTGATTCCACCGGGCGCGCCGTGGGGACCCCGATCGCCCAACGCCTGGGACAACGGCTGTGAAGTGCTGCACGCACCGCTGGGCGACCGTGCCGCGGGCGACGGTCTCCCAAAGTGTCCCTCCCTCCGACCCGTACTACTCCCATGACCTTCGCCTCGACGATGTCTGTATTCCTCCTGACGTCTCGACACTCACGCCTCTCGGGGCTGCTTGCCTGCTGCGGACTGCTTTTGCTGTGCGCTCTCCGGCCCTCGGCGGCCCATGCCCAGGCAGGCTCGCGGGCCGCCGGGGCCATTGGAATTGCGGGCGGAAGCTCGGCGGTGGGGCCGCCCACGGCGGCCCTGTTCACCAACCCGGCGCACCTTACGGTAGGCCCGTCGACACACCAGTTTGAACTCCGGCTGCTGGACGTACGGGCCGACGCGGGAGGCAGCCTATTGCAGTTTGACCACTACGAGGACACCTTTGGCGCACAGGCAGGAACGCTGTCCGATGAGCAGGAGGCTGCGGTGCTGGACGACTGGTTTGACGGCGAGCGACGGGTGGTTACTTCCTACATCTCCGCCGTGCCGGCGGCGCTCACGTACCGCCCGGCGGACAAGCGATGGGCCATCGGCGTTGGGCTGCGGGCCCGTTCCGTCACCACCGCCGACATCGATCGCGGTCTCTTCGATCTCTTCCTTGTGGGGGCGGATCGCAACCGGACGGTGCCGGTCAATGGGCGCTTCCGCGGATACGGCATGTACGACCTGACCGGTACGTTCAGCTACGCGCTGGCGTCGGTGCCCCTTTCGGTCGGGGTGTCTCCGCGCTTGATTGTCGGTACCAACTATGCCGATGGCGATTTGTCCTCGGAGGTGGAGGTGCGCGACAGTCAACTGACGCACCGCTTCCAGTACACGGCTCGGGCGGCCGGGGGACTTAGCCGCGAGGTGTACGACACGTTCGATGCGTTTAGCACGGATCCGTTTGCGGATGCAGGGCTTGGGGGCAGTGGCATCGCGGGCGTAGGAGGGGGGCTGGACATCGGGGCCACGTACACCGTTCGGGAGGGCCTGCACGTGTCCCTGAGCCTTCGAGATCTCGGCTTCGTTCGGTGGAACGATGACCCGCAGACGGTGACGCCTACCGACAGTGTGTTTGCGTACGAAGGGGTCGAGCTGGACACCGACCGCCTCGAGAATGAGTTTGACGACGATGTGGCGGAGTACTTTGAGCACCAGGTTGATAGCCTGGCACAGGCGGCGTACGACACCGTCTCACGGGACCGCTCCAGTTTTACGACGGGCTTGCCCACTACGCTGAATGTGAATGGGACCTGGGCGCGCGACTGGTGGAGGGTCAATGGGGGCGTAATGCTGGGCCTCAACGACCAGGCAGGGGGCATGTCTACGACGCCTGCCGTGCATGCGGGAGGGACGGTGTTTTTGGGGCCGGTGCCCCTCCGGGCGGGCGTGCGTGTGGGGGGAGAGGCGGCCATGACGGTGGCGGGCGGCGTAGGTCTGCACGCGGGGGCCTACCGCTTTGATCTGGGCGTGACGGCCACGCCCAGTTCGTCGACGCTGGGGGGCGGAGCCCGGTACGCGGTTGCTCTTTCGCTGGCCACCATTCGGTTCTGAGAATCATTCCGGGGTGGGTTGGAACGCTGCTCGGGGGCGCCCGGCGACGCGCCTGTTTCCCACCGCCCCTCAGGCAGCAGAGGCATCGGGGCGGTCGCGCTGCGGGGCCAGTAGGTAGAGGACAGCCATGCGCAGGGCTACCCCGTTGGTTACCTGACTCAGGATGATGGCCCGCTCGTGGTCCACCACTGCATTGGAGAGCTCGATGCCCCGGTTAACCGGGCCCGGGTGCATGATGAGGAGGTCGGGATGGCGGCGCAGGTGGTCGAGGGTAATGCCAAACTGGCGGTGATACTCGCGCGTGCTGGGAAACAGCCCCTCGTCCTGGCGCTCCATCTGGATGCGGAGGGCCATGGCAATGTCGCAGTCGTCGAGGGCTGCATCGAGCCGCGTGGTGGTGCGTACGTCCAGCGCCGCCTCCATCTCCACCGGCAGCATGGTGGCGGGGCCGCAGAGCGTCACCGTCGCCCCCAGCGTCGTGAGGGCCTGTACATTAGAGCGGGCCACGCGACTGTGCGTGATGTCACCAATGATGGAGACGCGCAGCCCCTCGAAGGCATCGACATGCTCTCGCATTGTAAGGACATCGAGCAGGGCTTGGGTGGGATGAGCGTGCGCGCCATCCCCGGCGTTGACAATCACACTGTCGGTACAGCGCGCCAGAAAGTGCGGGGCCCCGGGCGAGGAGTGTCGCAGAACGACCACGTCCACCTTCATGGCCTCCACGTTGCGGGCCGTGTCTTTGAGGGTTTCCCCCTTTGTGACCGACGAGCCGGATTTGGAAAGGCTGAGGGTTTCGGCCGAGAGGCGTCCCGCCGCGAGGTTGAACGAGAGCTTCGTTCGTGTGGAGGGCTCGAAGAAGAGACTGGCGACCGAGGTGCCCTGCAGGGTGGGCACCTGCCGGATGGGGCGCTCCAGCACGGCTCGAAACTCCTCCGCCGTCCGCAACAAGTGCCGAATTTCATCGGCGCTGTAGGTGGACAGGTCCAGGAGGTGCCGGTGGCGAAGCGCGGCCGGGCGCTCCGGCGCGTCGGACGGGGGCGGGGCGGCCATGGGCGAGCAGGGAAAAGCAGCAGGATGCAGGAACCGGTTCAGCGGGCCTCCGGGGCCGATGATGGAGGGGACGAGACCAGCCAGACGCCGTCTTCTCCGTCGACCTCTTCTACCTCCACCCGCACTTCCTCGTCGGGCAGCGTAGGCACGGAGCGTCCCACAAGATCGGGCGTGATGGGCACCTCACGGTGTCGGCGGTCGATGATGGTGAGAAAGCAGACGGAGGCGGGGCGCCCCAGGTCCATCAGGGCATCGAGCGCCGCCCGCCCGGTGCGCCCCGTACACACGACGTCGTCGACCAGAACGAGATGGCGACCGGTTACGTCGAACGGGATGCGGGTGGCCTGGATGCGGGGCTGCTCCAGCTGTAGGCGCACGTCGTCGCGGTACATGGTGACATCGAGGAGGCCGAGGGGGAGCGTCACGCCCGCTTGTTCTCGGACGCGCGCCTGTAGCCGACGGGCCAGATGGACGCCGCGCGTCTGCATGCCCACAAAGGCAAACGCCTCGGTTGGGGCGCGAGCATCGTCCGGGTCGATGCGCTCCAGAATCTGCTGAGCCATGCGGTCCAGCGTGCGCTCCAGGTCGCGGGCGGTCATCAGCTGGGCCGGGGCGCGGTTGGGGGGCGGCATAGGACGAGACGTGGGCGGACGAGGGGGGCGGGAAAACTGTAGCGCGAGCGGGCAATGCCTCCTGGTCCCCTCCAAGGAACTGAACAGGACGGAAACTTTCTAACGAGTCCGGTGCAGTTTCTCGAATCTCCTGCGCGTTTATGGCCGATGCCCCTGCCGCTCGCCGCTATCTTGATCCGGTCGTCCTCTCCCAACTGGACACCCTGGAGCTACGGGCGCGCCTGATCGTAGAGGGCTTCATGACCGGCCTCCACCGCAGCCCGTACCACGGCTTCTCGGTCGAGTTTGCGGAGCACCGGCCCTACAACCCGGGCGACGAGCTCCGCCACGTCGACTGGAAGGTGTACGCCAAGACGGACCGCTACTACATCAAACAGTACGAGGAAGAAACCAACCTTCGCAACTACATTGTCCTCGACACGTCGTCCTCCATGCGCTACCAGGGCGATGGGCCGGTCTCCAAGCTGGATTATGGGGCCTACCTGGCCGCGGGGCTGCACAACCTCATGCTTACGCAGCGCGACGCGACGGGGCTCATCGGGTTCGACGAGGCGCTTCACACTGTTCGTCCACCCAAGGCCACGCCAGGATACCTGCGGCAGCTGCTCGTGGCGCTTGAGCAGATGCATCAGCGAGAGGCGGATGCGGCCCGCACCGGGGCTGCGGCTGCGCTGGAAGATGTTGCTCGGCGCATCAAGCGCCGCTCGCTGGTGGTCGTCATTACGGACCTGTTCGAGAATGTTGCCGCGCACGACGATCTCCTTCGGGCCCTGCGCCACCTCCGCCACCGGGGGCACGAGGTGATTGTGTTCCATGTGCTGGAGGGGCATACCGAGCGGCAGTTTCGCTTTCCGGAGCGCCCCATGCTCTTCCGAGACGTGGAAACGGGAGAGGAAGTGCGCCTCCAGCCCGCTCAGGTGCGCGACCACTATACGGAGGCCGTGGAGCACTTCACGGAAACGTTCCGGCGCAGCTGCCTGGAGCATGACATCGACTTTGCCGAGCTCGACACCGAGACGCCGTACGACACGGCACTCCTGGCGTACCTCAACAAGCGATCGCGCCTGGCCTGAACGCAAGACGCCTCGTGGGAGGCGCAGAGACCCGAAACGCAGATGCCCGAACGTGCCCAGGACGCCCCTCCCCCCTTACGGCGCGGTTTCAGGGGCGGGGCGGGTGGGAGCAGCGGCGCGCGTCAGATGGTCTTGGAGGGCCGTCTGGGCTTCGGGGTCGGGCAGGGCCACCACGATGGGGCCTGGGTCGGTGCGCACGAGCAGCACCTCCTCCGGAAGAACGCTCACGAAGACGCGGGTGGCGGCATAGCGACGGTGGTGCCGGTGGTAGCGGCGCGCAGAGATGCGCGTCACCGCTTTCACGTCCGCGTACGGCATGCGGCAGCGCCGGGCGCCCTGCTGAAAGACCACCTCCGTGCGCCGGCAATCCACCCGCACCTCGGGCCGGCTCCCGATAAGCCCCACGCCGATGAGCCCGAGCAGCGACACCAGCTGCCCGCCCCAGAACACCGTCTGCCAGGAGGGATGGGTCGCCAGCAGCGGCTCCAGGAGGGCCCAGCCGAGGTAATGGGCGAGCAGTACACCCAGGCAGAGCCCCAGGAAGCTGACAATAAAGAGCGCCTCCCCCCGCAGACGGTCCGTGGCCCAGGCGCGGACGGCACGTCCGAGCAGAGAGTAGCTGGGATGGTACGTGCGGGGAGAGTGAAAGGTGGGGGACACAAAGAGCCGTGGGCTACGAGGGGACGTGAAACGTTCCGCGCCGGACTATCGAGGCGGGGGAGACAAATCAGTGACTTTAAAAAATGTGGGGCGTGAATGGTTCGGGGCCCGTGGTGCGGGGCCTGGCAGGCCCACAGTCGGGCCCGAAGAGCACCTACGGTCGCGCGTACTCACTGAGGTCCAGTGTGAGCTCCTCGCGGTAGGCCCGGTACCCCGTCACCAGAAGGGTGGTGACGGGTACAGCGATGAAGAGGCCGAAGATGCCGAGCAGGGTGCCAAACACCAGGAGCGAGAACAGAACGAGCAAGGGATGCAGGCCCACCTGATGGCTCAAGATGTTGGGCGTCAGGACACTTTGCTCGAGGAGGCTTTCCCCTAAGAGCACCGCAATCACGATGCCGGCCTTCACCCAGCTGCCCAGGATGAGCGCCACCAGCGCCCCCACCGCCATGGTAATGAGCGCGCCGATTTGGGGAATGAGGTTGAGCAGCCCGGCCAGCAACCCAATGAGGAGCCAGAAGGGAATGTCGAACACAAACAGCAGCACTGATACATTCACCGCCGCAATGGTGCTGATGAGTAGCTGTCCGCGGAAGTACCGGCCGACAATGCTGCCGGCCTCCACGAGATAGTCGCGCCGCCCCCCAGCGGTGGGGAAGAGGTCCACGAGCGCGGCTTGAATCGTAGGGTAGTCTTTCAGCGTATAGAACAAAATAACTGGCACCAGTGCCAGGAGCGTCACGACGCCCAAGAACGACCCCAGGGATGCGACTACATTCTCCAGGGCCCCGGGGATACGACTCGCTTGATTTTTGACCAGGGCCTGCATCTGCTCGATGACTTGTTGCTTGTTCAGGAGGCCGGCGCTCTCCAGGGTGTCGAGAGTGGCGGAGGCTTCGAGCCAGCCCCGGAGGTGCTGCACCGTACCCAGCACGCGCTCGGAGAGGGCCTGCGCCTGGTTGGCCACACTGGGCGCAAGGATGAGAACAAACAAGATGAAAAGCCCCACCACGAGGCCCGTGATGAGAAGAGACGGAAGCCACCGGGGCACGTGGTAGCGCTGCTGCAGGCGCTTGACGAGCGGATTGAGAAGATAGCCCAACAGGTATACAGTGCCGAACGGAACGAGGACGCGACTCACCTTGTCGACCGTCCAGAGCAGCAGCAGCAGGCCGCCGGCCAGCAAGAGGGCCCGCACGGCGTTGTGACGACGAAGCGGCCACACGAGAACAAGCCCGGCGAGCCCGACCAGGGGAGGCGTCAGAAAAACTTCCTCCCGTGGAGGCGTGTTCATCTCATACAGCATCCCAAGAAAAAGCACGATGCCTCCGGCGATGAGCACCATCTCGTACGCCGTGCTCTGGACCCAGCGCGGGCTCGATGCAGATTCATCGTTCGCGGGAGTGGGGGAGCCGGAGGATGAAGGGTCGGGGAGAGAGGGCATGTCGTACAAAGGCCGGGGGGGAACACATGCCTCCTGCAAACTGATGCCGTGCTGATGGGTTCAAGAATAGATCCCTATGCACATCCCGGCTCCGGACAGCCTTGCGTCCGGCCCGGCTCCGGTGCACCTGCAGCCCCCGGAAGACAACAGTCCCCTGAGGACACCGGCCGTGCCGCGGGCGTGCCCAGCAACCGCTCCAACGGGCAGGGGACCGTCCTGCTGCGTACGGCACGGGGGGAGTCGTTCTTCAGTTCCCTTTCTGTCACGTTTCCTCTCCATCCCTGTGGCTCATCTCCTCCTTGCCCAAACAGCGCCCACATTCACGGTCGACATGCTTGTCGTGCTCGGCCTTATCACCGTCGTGCTGGTTCTGTTTATCACAGAACTCATTCCCATTGACATCACAGCCCTCGGGGTGATGGTGGCGGTGGTGGTGCTGGAGCCGTGGACGGGCGTGGGGGCCGTGGATGGCGTCTCGGGTTTTGCGAGCCCGGCCACCATCACGGTACTGGCCATGTTTGTGTTGAGTGAGGGCGTCCGGCGGACGGGGGTATTGCGGCGCGTGGGAAACGCGATTGTGGAGTGGGCACAGGGCAGCTTTTATCGCCAGTACGGAGCGCTCGTGGGGCTTTCGGGCACCACGGCGGGCGTCATCAACAACACCCCGGTGGTGGCCATGATGATTCCCATGGCCGTCAACATCGCTCGCAAGACAAGCGTATCCCCCTCGAAGCTCCTGATGCCCATCTCGTTTGCATCGATGCTGGGCGGCATGCTCACGCTGATTGGGACGTCGACGTCCATCCTGGCGAGCGACGTGAGCGCCCGTCTTCTCAATCATCCGTTTTCGATGTTCGAGTTTACGGCGCTCGGGGCGGTGGTGCTGGGAACGGGACTTGCGTACCTGCTGGCGGTGGGGCACCGATTGCTGCCGGAGCGTATCAAGCCGGAGGAGGACCTGACCGATGAGTTTGAGATGAGCGGCTACCTCACAGAGGTGGTGGTGGCAGACGAGTCGCCACTCGTGGGGACGACGGTGCGGCAGGCGCTGGCCGCCCTGGATCTGGATCTTGACATCGTGCAGATGCGGCGGGAGGGCGAAGCATTCGCGGCTCCACTCGGCCCGAAGCAGTTTCGGGCTGGGGATGTGTTGCTGCTGCGCACAAGCCGCGACGATTTGGTCGAACTCATGCGCACGCAGCAGCTCGAGCCGGTGGTGCACGCCCGCATCACGCAGGAGGACGTGGAGATTGAGCAGGAAAAGGAAGTGCTCATTGAGGTCGTCCTGCTTTCCGACAATCCCTTGCTCGGCGAAACGCTCCGGTCGGCTGGGTTTGCCCAGCGCTACGACGCGCTGGTGCTGGCGCTGCGGCGCTCGGGGAAGCTGCTTTACGACGAGATTGATGCGATGCCGTTGCAGGGGGGCGATACGCTGCTCGTGCAGGCGTCCGCCCAGGCGCTGGACCAGTTTGAACGGGATCGGACCTTTGTGGTGGTGCAGGATGATGACGAGCCCGCGTTCCGGCGCGGGAAGCTGCCGATGGCGCTCAGCATCATCGGGCTTGTGGTGGGGCTCGCCGCCCTGGAGGTGGTGCCCATCCTCGTATCGGCCCTGGGCGGGGTGGTGGCCATGGTGGCGACCGGCTGCGTACGGCCCAATGAGGTGTACGAGGCGGTGGACTGGAGCGTGATTGTGCTCTTGGCTGGGCTCATTCCGCTGGGGATGGCCATGGAACGCTCGGGCACGGCGGCGTACCTGGCCCAGGGGGTCACCCAGTGGGCGGAAGGCCTCTCGCCCATCGCGCTGCTGTTCGTGTTCTACGTCTTTACGAGCATTGTCACGCAAATTATTAGCAACAATGCCAGCGTAGTGCTCATGATTCCGATGGCGGTGGAGGCCGCGGAGTTAACTGGGAGCGATCCCTTTTCCTTTGTGCTCGCCGTGACCTTTGCGGCCAGTGGAGCGTTGCTCACGCCTATTGGGTATCAGACGAACCTGATGGTGTACGGCCCGGGCGGATACCGGTTTACCGACTTCCTGCGGATGGGCGCGCCCCTGCAGGTGCTGCTCGCGCTTGCCACGTGTGGGGGCATCTGGATGATTTGGGGCGTGTAACGTTGGTCGATGGAAGGGGGAAGGTTCGCACGTTGAAGGGGGGGCGGCCCCCTGTCCCGTGGGCATCGATTCTCCGGGGCGAGCTGCCCTCATCACCCCAGAACGAGACCCCAAAACGAGACCCCCCAGAGCGGCTTCCCCAAACAGAATCAAAACAGGTCCTCGTCGCCGGAGAAGGCTTCGAGCTCGGCCACGACGTGCTGCAGGTAGCTGGCGCCCATGGCCCCGTCGATAATTCGGTGGTCGTAGCTGAGGGAGAGGTACATCATGTGGCGCACCGCGATGGCGTCGCCCAGGTCCTCTTCCTCCACCACGACCGGCCGCTTCTGGATGGCGCCGGTGGCGAGAATGCCCACCTGCGGCTGGTTGATGATGGGGGTGCCCATCAGCGAGCCGAGCGAGCCGATGTTGGTGACAGTAAAGGTGCCGCCCTGCAGCTCGTCGGGCTGGAGCTCTTTGTTGCGGGCCCGCTCGGCCATGTGGGCCGCCTTGCGCGCCAGGCCGGTCACGTTGTAGTCCCCTGCGTTGCGAATGACCGGGGCGAGCAGCCCTTTGGTGCCAATTGCTACGGCGACGCCCACGTGGTGGTCTTTCTTGAGAACAATCTTGTCGCCCTCTACGCTGGCGTTAAGGATGGGATGCTCCCGGAGGGCCTCCACGGCGGCCTTCACGAAGAAGGGCGTGTAGGTGAGCTTGACGCCTTCCCGCTCCATGAATGCATCTTTTTGGTGTTCGCGAAGCCGCACGAGGCCCGTCACGTCGGCCTCGGCAAACGAGGTGACGTGGGCGGAGGTGGCTTTGGACCGCACCATGTGCTCGGCGGTCATCTTCCGCATCCGGTCCATGGGTTGAACCTCGATGCGATCGCCGTACTGCTGCCGGAGCGCATCTTTGCTGGGGCCTTCGGCCACGGAATAGTCGGGGCGGGAGGGGGCCTCCTCCGGAGCCGTGCGGGGAGAAGAGGGGCGCTCTGGGGCAGAGGGGTCTGCATCGGCGGGGGCATCCTCACGCGTCTCAAGGTAGGCCATGACGTCCGCCTTCGTGACGCGGCCGTCCCGCCCGGAGCCGTCGATTGATTCCAGCTCGCTCATGCGAAGGCCCTCTTCCTGGGCGATGGAACGGACCAGCGGCGAGTAGAAGCGACCGTCGGAGCCGCGACGCTGGATGGACTCGTCCGAGGCCGTTTTGGACGAGTCGGGGGGCAGGGCGCCGTCGCCGGCGGGAGGGGCAGAAGAACGCTGTGGTTCCTCGGCGCTTGTCGGCTCGGCGGCGTCGGGGGCCGTCTGGGGGGCCGCGGCGCCGTCCTCCGCTTCGGCCGCCAACACGGCAATCACAGTGCCCACCTCTACGGTTTCGCCCTCGTCCACGCGTTTCTCGGCAAGGATCCCCTCTGCGGGGGACGGCACCTCCGTGTCCACCTTGTCGGTGCCAATTTCCAGAAGGGTTTCGTCGACCCTTACCCGGTCGCCCAGGTCTTTGTACCAGGCGATGACGGTGCCCTCGGTAATGCTCTCGCCCATCTTGGGCATCACGACCTCTACCTCTTCGCTGCCCGGGTCCGTGTCGGAGGGGGCGGGTGTGTCCGGTTCGGTCGTGGCCGTGTGGGTGTCGTCGGCATCCGCGGCCGATGGTTCTGGGGCGTCGGCAGTCGCTTCCGTGGCCGCATCTGCGGCGGGCGGCTGGTCGGACGTCGCCGCCTCGGTTGCCTCGGGCTCGGTCTCCACGCGAGCAATGATGGTTCCGACCTCCACCGTATCCCCCTCCGCGACCAGCGTTTCCGTCAGCAGGCCGCCTTCCGGGGAGGGCACCTCTGTGTCCACCTTGTCGGTACCGATTTCGAGCAGAATCTCATCCTGCTCCACCCGATCGCCCGGCTGCTTGTGCCAGGCGATGACGGTGCCTTCAGTGATGCTTTCGCCCATCTTGGGCATTTCAACGTCAACGTGCGCCATGAGATCGATCGGATTGCCGTGCGGAGAATGTACAACGATGCGCTGGGGCTCGTCCCAGAGGGGCTGCCCCAGAGGGGCCGTCCCAGGAGGCGCGGCCGGTAACGAGTGGGGACCCCACAATGTAGGAACCACCGCCCACGAATGAAAAAGACGGGCTGGGGCCAGTGACGGAAACGAGCGGGCGGCCTGGGAAGAAACAACGACAAAAAACGGAAGAACAGACGCTGGCAGTTGCGTTCGTCGCCTTCAGCCAGGATTCTAAGAACTCTCACCCCAAAAAGAATGTTGCGCAGCCCTCCGGCTGTGCGCCGGGCAGAGCGCCCACCCTCGGATGCCCTGCCCCAATTCATCCGAAAAACAGTCAACAGCCCCCCTCTCTCCTCGTGTTGAAGCAGTCGATTGTTGCCAACGCGCCACTCGTGGCCGGCATTGCCTCGGTCCTGGCGCTCGCGTTTGCCTTTTACCTTGTCCGCTACATCTTGCGCCAGGATGCCGGAAACGATCGCGTGCAGGAGCTCTCCCGCGACATCCAGGCCGGGGCGAAAACCTTCATGTCCCGCGAGTTCCGAAACCTTTCCATCTTTGCGGTGGTCGTGGCGCTGGTGCTGTACCTCATGCCCAAGACGGGCCTGCCAACGACCGTCGGGTTCATCGTGGGCACTGTGGCCTCCGGCCTGGCCGGGTGGATCGGGATGTGGATCGCCACCAAGTCGAACGGCCGCACGGCCCACGCTGCGCAGAACAGCTTTGCCAAGGCGCTGAACATTGCCTACTCGGGCGGGTCCACGATGGGCTTTTCGGTCGTGGGGCTCGGGCTGCTCGGGCTCGCCGTCATCTACGCGCTCTTCCCGGAGCACAGCCACGCGTGGCTCGGCTACGCCTTTGGGTCCTCCTGCGTGGCGCTCTTTCTGCGTGTGGGCGGTGGCATCTATACCAAATCCGCCGACGTGGGGGCCGACGTGGTGGGCAAGGTGGAGGCCGGCATTCCGGAAGACGACCCGCGCAACCCCGGCGTCATCGCCGACAATGTGGGCGACAACGTGGGCGACGTGGCCGGCATGGGCTCCGATCTCTACGAGTCGTACGTCTCGGCCGTGGCCGCCACGATGTTCTTGGGGGCGGAGGTCGACTTTGCCGCGGCATTCCCTGGGCTTGGGTTTGAGGACCTGGGCCTCAAGATTGCTTTCCTCTTCGGGGTGCTCGGCATTGTGTCGTCCATCATCGGGTATTTCTTCGTGAGCGCCTCGGGGGGAGACGACGTGTCCTACGAAGAGCAGGCAGCCAATGCGCGCTCGGCCCTGAACCGGGGCACCACGGTGGCCAACGTGTTGACGAGCCTGCTGGCGCTCGGGCTCATTTTCTGGCTCATCCCGAGCGGCGAGGCGGCCTCGTCGGTGATTGCAGACGCGGAGGCCGGCATGGACGTCCGCTGGGCGCTCTTTCTCGCCATCCTCTCGGGCCTGATTACGGGCGTCGTGATCGGCAAGGCCACCGAGTACTACACCTCGGAGTACAGCCCGGTCAAGAAGATTGCGGAGTCCGCCGAAACGGGGGCGGCGACGACCATCATCGAGGGGCTGGGCACGGGCATGCTCAGCACGGTGGTGCCGGCCCTGGCGGTGGCGGCGGCGACGCTCACCGCGTACTTCCTGGGGGGGCTCTTCGGGATTGCGCTGGCGTCGCTGGGCATGCTCCTGACGCTCGGCGTGGTGCTCTCGACCGATGCGTACGGGCCGATCACCGACAACGCGCAGGGCATCTCCGAAATGGCCGACCTCGGGCAAGAGGTGCGCGAGCGCTGTGAGGCGCTCGACTCGGCGGGCAACACGACCGCGGCCATCGGGAAGGGGTTTGCCATTGGCTCCGCGGCGCTGGCCGCGCTGGCGTGGCTGGCCACGTACTTCTCGGAGGCGGCCGGGCTGGGCCTGCTGTCGCTGGAGGCGGGCGTCAACCTGATGAACCCTGCGGTGCTGGTGGGGCTGCTCCTGGGCGCGATGCTCACGTTCTACCTCTCGTCCGTCGGCATCCACGCCATTAGCCGGGGCGGGGCGGCGGTCGTGAATGAGGTGCGACGCCAGTTCGCCGAGATCGACGGCGTGCGCAGCGGCGAGACGAAGCCGGACTACGCCCGCTGCGTGGACATTACGACGGGCGCGGCGCTCCGCGAGATGATGCTTCCGGGCATCGTGGTGCTCGTGGCGCCGGTCGTGGTGGGCGCCGTTCCGGCGCTCGGCGTGGAGGCGCTGGCGGGCCTGTTGGCGGGCGTGCTCATGGCCGGCTTCCTCACGGCCATCTTCATGTCCAACGCCGGCGGGGCCTGGGACAACGCCAAGAAGTACATCGAATCCGGCGTGCACGGCGGCAAGGGCAGCGAGGCGCACAAGGCCTCCGTGGTGGGCGACACGGTGGGCGACCCGCTGAAGGACACGGCGGGGCCGTCCCTGAACGTGCTCATCAAGCTGATGGGCAAGGTGGCGGTGATCTTCCTGCCGCTCTTTGCCTACCTCCTGGGCTAAGCCCCCTCCTTCCCGTATCCGGAAGAGTCTCCCGGCTGGGGCGTGCCCCCGGCCGGGAGTTTTCTTTTGGAGGCGGTGGGGAGGAGGCCGGACGCGTCCCGGGCGCGTCAGTTGAACTGGTTCATGGCGGCGTCCAGGTCCGCCGCGGCCACTGTGAGCACCGCCTCGGCGGCCTGTTGCAGGGCCGCCTGCGCGTCCGGCATCTGCGCGTCGGTGAAGGGGGAGAGCACGTAGTCGGCCTGCTGCCCGCGGGCAAAGTCGTCGCCAATGCCGATGCGGAGGCGCGGAAACGCGGAGGTGCCGAGCCGCTGCGCGACGTGCGCGAGGCCGTTGTGGCCGCCGCTGCTGCCGGAGGGGCGCAGGCGGAGGGTGCCCACCGGAAGGTGCAGGTCGTCCACGATGATGAGCAACTGGTCCACCGACAGGTCGTAGTGGGCCCGCAGGGCCCCCACAGCGTCGCCGCTCCGGTTCATATAGGTGAGCGGAATGGCAAGGCCGAGGTCGCTCCCGGCGTGTGTGCCCCAGCCCACCAGGGCGTCCGGCTCGTGCTCGAGGGCGAGGTCCAGCCGCTCGGTGAGGGCATCGATGACGCGATGGCCGACGTTGTGGCGCGTGTCTTCGTATTCGGCGCCAGGGTTGCCGAGGCCGATGGCAAGAAGGGGAGACATGGGCGGAACGGAGATGGGGCAAGGGGCAAAATAGAAAAGGACGACCGCGGGGGCCGCCCTTTCTGAGAGTGAAACCGGTCGGGGGGGACGCCCCTGGCAATCAGGCGTCCCTGGATGTCGAGAGGAGTGGGGAGCTACTCTTCGAAGCCCTCTTCGCCCTCGGCCGGCGCTTCGCCTTCTTCGAGCGCCTCGCCCTCTTCGCCCATTTCCTCTTCGGCGAGCTCTTCCTCCTCGGCCACCTCTTCCTCCTCGGCAGTGGGAGCGGCTTCGATCTGCGGAGCCACAACGGTGACGAGGGTTTGGTTCTGGGGGGTTTTGATCTCGTACTCCGCTTCCAGGTCGTACACGTGGAGCGAGTCGCCAATGGCAAGCTCGCTAATGTCTACGTCAATCTGAGACGGAATATTCTCGGGCAGGACCGAGATTGTGAGCTCACGAGCAATTTGCTGCGTGTCGCCCCCATTCTGCTGCCCGACTGGGATGCCCGTGTAGTTCACCGGCACAGTGAGCGTAACCGTGTCCCCTTCTTCGAGGGCCTGAAAGTCGGCGTGCAGGGGCCGGTCGGTGAGCGGGTGCAAGTCGTAGTCCTTCAGGATACAGTGCCAGGCGTCTCCCCCGTCCATCTGCACCGTTGCCACCGGGGCCGTGCGGCGGTAGATGAGCTTGTTGATGTCGGCAATCGGGATTTGCAGCGGCGTCGATTCGACAGTGCGGCCGTACAGAATGCACGGCACGCGGTTGCTCTCACGGATTTGGCGGGCGGCTTTGGAGCCGGTATCGCGCGATTGGGCTTCAACGACGGGGGCGTCCATGATGGGGCTTCGGTCCAGTGAACGAACGCGGAAAAACGAGGACAATGCCTACGCAGGCTGCCTCTTGTGTGCAAGAGTCGTGCTAAGCATCAGTTCGCATGCAGGTTCCTGTGTTTGGGCCGATTCAAGCAAAATAGACGCTCCAGGCCGCCGAACTGGCCGAACTGCGTGGGGAGGCCTCGTTGCGAAGGCGCGGGCGACGACGGAATGTGCAGGGCGCGATGGAAAACAGGAGCGGTGGGGTCGTTGTGCGCGTCTGGGAAAGCGCCAGGGGGCGCTACGTTGTGAAGAGTGTAGAGACTGATTGATCGGTGTAGATGTGCCGGACGGCTTTCGCGAACAGATTGGCGACCGAGACCACCTCGATGTCTTCGGACGGACGCTTGAGCGGGATGGTATCGGTGACGATGAGGCGTTCGATGGGAGAGGCCTCAATGCGGTCGTAGGCGGGGCCGGAAAGCATGCCGTGCGTGCAGGCGGCCATGATGCGAAGGGCACCGTAGTCCTTGAGGGCCTTCGCCGCGCGGGTGAGCGTGCCGGCCGTATCGACGATGTCGTCGATGATGATGACATTTTTGTCCTCGACGTCCCCAATCACGTTCATCACGCGGGCCTCGTTTTGGCTGGGGCGACGCTTGTCGATAAGGGCAAGGTCCACGCCCAGGCGTTGGGCGTAGGAGCGGGCCATCTTGAGGCCCCCCACGTCCGGCGCCAGCACCACAAAGTCGTCCAGATCGAACTGACGCACGTGGTCGATGAGGACGGTCGAGCCGTAGAGGTGGTCGACCGGCACGTCGAAGAAGCCCTGGATCTGGGCCGCGTGCAACTCCATAGTGAGGATGCGATCGACGCCCGCCGAGGTGAGCATGTTGGCCATCAGCTTCGCCGCGATGGAGACGCGGGGCTGGTCTTTGCGCTCCTGCCGGGCGTAGCCGAAGTAGGGGATGACGGCCGTCACACGCTCGGCGGAGGCGCGCTTGGCCGCGTCAATGAGCAGTAGCAACTCCATCCAGTTGTCTGCCCGCGGGTGGGTGCTCTGGATGATGAAGAGATCGGCCCCGCGGATGGACTCTTCGTAGTGAACGTAGATTTCACCATCGGCAAAGTCGCGAATGGCAAGGTCTCCGAGCGTGGTGCCGTAGGCTTCGGCGATTTTTCGGGCGAGGGCGGGGTTGGAGCGACCCCCGAAAATAGCGACGCGGTTGTCGTTGCTCGAAGGGTGCATGAGGGGGAGCAGGGGTGGGACGAGGCAGGCAGGACGGGTGGGGCGTCTCCTGCGGAGGAGGTGTTGCCCGGGGTGGATTCGAACCACCACTAACGGCTCCAAAGGCCGCTGTCCTGCCATTAGACGACCGGGCAAGGCAGTGTGTACCGGCACAAAGGCCGATGCACATATAGAGTACTAAGGAAATGGGGAGGAATCAACGAGGAGGCGCGGGATCAGTTCGTGAAGAGATTCTGAGGGTGAGGCGTGCGGGGTGTGAAGAGGGACGGACGGAAGGCAGGGGCGGGGCTCTCATCTGTGCCCGCTGCTTCATCGCTGTGCCGAACCGCGGCTTGAACCGAACCGCGGCTCGATACGCCGCTCCGCGCTGTATATGTAGGAAGGAGATGCAACGTTCGCTGTGCGGCACGGACAACGCAAGGACAAAGGATCCCATGCGAGAGGCTCCTGTTGGAAAGTCCTGCAAAGAAGCCCCAGGGTCCAAAAGGCCTCTCAGAGGCCATCCGGCTCGTAAGGGCGGTCGAAAAACGAACGCGCTCGGCGCGCAGCATCCTTCTGGCACACGCCCTTTTTGCTTCATCGACTTCCGGATTTATGCGGCGCACGGTCCTCTCCATTGTTGCTGTTGCGCTTGCGTGCACGCTCTGCACGAGTGCCGCGGCTCAGCCTGCTGTGTCGGTGCGGGGAAATGTTGGGGCGGCGTTCTTTCAGGCGCCGGAGGGGCTGAGCAATGTGCTCAATTCGGGCGTGGACGTCGGGGTGGGGGCGGGAGTGCACGTCCGTGGAGGACTGGAGGTCGTGGTCCAGGGCGGGTACGATCGGTTTACCCTCAACGGGGACACCTTTGCCCTGCTGCGGGGAGACACCCCCTCGAGCATTCGCGTCGACGGCGGCGCGTTGAACGTAATCAACGGCTCGCTCGGGCTGCGCTACACCCTCCGGACGCAAGGAGATGCGCAGCCCTACGCGACGGCGGGCCTTGGGCTGTACCACACGCGCCTTGAGTCGCTGGATGTAGGCGGCGGCGCCACCCGCTATCCCCGCCTCTCGGCAACGCGGTGGGGCTACCACGCGGCGCTTGGGCTTCGCTTTCGCATTGATGAAACCTACCGCTTCTTTTTTGAGCCGCGATACGTCAGCATCGATACGCGAGAAACGGAGTTGGATACCAGCACCCCGACTCGCTACGTAACACTCCGGCTCGGGATCGACGTTTCGCTGTGACGGCCGGGGGGCGAGCTACGAAGTGGGGGAGGATGCGAGAAGGGCTTGCAGCCCCCCGAACTTCCGTGCGGGGGACACGGGCCCTCCTCGTGGTTCCCGTCCAGCCAGCGGTGCTGGCAATGCGCGCACGTCGACGGAAAAAAGCCCCTTGGCGTGCGCGTGCGGGACTGGACGTGCAGTGAGTGCCGCACCCGTCACGACAGAGACATCAACGCAGCAAAGAGTCTCAGTAGGATTGGGCAGCCCCCAACGGACGCACTGGCCTCGAAAGCGCCTGCACAGCGGGGGACTCCCGACGCGTTTGGGGGCGTCGGCACCGCCGGACGAACGGGAGGATCCGCCGACTTCAGCCAAGGGAGGTGTCAAGCGGCGGTCGTAGCATTGACGGCTTCCACCCGCTTTACCTCAGGCACCGAGCGCTTCAGGGCCTGCTCGATGCCCGCGCGCAGGGTCATGGTGCTCATGGGACACGAGCCACACGCCCCCAGCAGCTCCAGCTCCACAACGTAGTCGGAGGTCACGTTGAGCAGGCGCACCGACCCACCGTCGGCCATGAGGTAGGGACGAATCGTATCGAGGGCCTCCTCAATCTCGTCGCGCAGTTCCGGGTCGAGGGTCGGGGGCGTGGACGCGTCGTCGGACATAGGACGTCGGGGGCTGTTGCGGACGGCGGTGCGGGGCTGCCGAAAACGAGGGAGCCGAGGGTGAATGCTTCTCCCTCTCATCAACAAGACCAACGGATGAGAGACAGGTCCGTTCTGCGGAGCCTCTGATGGGGGGCGGCGTGGGGCAGATGCTACTCGTACAGGATCTCGATCTTTTGCGTGGGGTCGTCCTCCGCGTTGCGCAGATCGACCTGCTTTACAAGCTGGTTGGCAATGTCGTCAAAGGCCTGGGCGGAGGCGCTGTCGGGGTGTGCCTGGAAAACAGGGGTGCCGCGGTCGCCGCCTTCGCGCACCTTTTCTTCGATCGGGACTTCACCGAGGAACGGCACGTCGAGCTCCCGGGCGAGGTCCTGTGCTCCCTCCCGGCCGAACAGGTAGTACTTGCGGTCCGGCTGGTCGGGCGGGGTGAAGTAGGCCATATTTTCGACCATGCCCACGACGGGGACGTTCACATTGTCGAACATGGCTTTGCCCTTGCGGGCGTCGGCCAGGGCCAAGTCCTGCGGCGTAGAGACCACGACAGCCCCGGTGAGCGGAATCGTCTGTACGATGGTCAGCTGCACATCGCCGGTGCCGGGGGGAAGATCGAGAATCATGTACTCGACGTCGCCCCAGTCGACGTCCCCGAGAAACTGGCGCACGGCCTTCGTCACCATCGGCCCGCGCCAGACGACTGCCTGGTCGGGGTCCACCATAAAGCCCATGGACAGCAGCTTGATGCCGTGCTGCTCCAGCGGGACCATCTTGCGTTCGTCATTCACGCGCGGCTTTTCGCCCTCCATGTCCATCATCTTGGGGATGGAGGGGCCGTAAATGTCGGTGTCCACGAGCGCCACCTCGTAGCCCTGTTCGGAAAGCGCCATGGCCAGGTTGACGGCCACGGTGCTCTTGCCCACGCCGCCCTTGCCGCTGGCCACGGCGATGGTGTTCTTGACGCCATCCTCGCCGCTGGTTTGCTGCTTCTCCCCGCCTGGGTCCCCCACCGTCAGGTCGTCGCCGAGCGGAATCATCTCGCTGTCCACCTGCACGTCCACCCCCAACGAGCGGCTCACCTCTTCGTGCAGCACACGCCGACAGGCCTCCTCCACCTGGTTGGCAAACGGGCCGTCCGGCTGCTTGACGATAACGGTGAACGACACCTGGTCGTCCTCGATCGTCAGGTCCTTCACCATGTCGAGCCGAATGATGTCCTTGTCTTCCTCGGGATGCGTGATCTTGCGCAGCGCATCCAGGACGGCTTCGCGGGCGACGGGCATGGGAACAGCGGGGGGATGAGGCAGAAGAGATGCGTCGGTACAGCCCACCACAGGGAAGGTGGGAAGTTCCTGCTGCGTGGCGCTCGCCGGGGCGAATTGCGCCATTTTGCGACGCTTTTTTTCCTGCGGAGCGGCGTCGTGGGGGCGGCCTCGGGGCGTGCCGGGGCGCGAGCGGAGGGTCATTGGGAGGGCGACCGACGGGCGAGCGTTCGAAGGGCCAGGCCGTGCCGTAGTTCGTAGGGGCTGACGCGGAGCGTGTCGCGGTTGTACTGGGTCATGATGCGGTCGAGCAGAAGGACGCCGACGGAAAAGACATCGGCGCGGCCGTCGAGGGCGTCGGGGTGGAGGGCGCGGATCTCTTCCACCGAATGCTGCAGGAGCCGATCTCGCCACCGGCGCACGTCGGCGTGGGAGAGCGAAAAGCCCCGCCCGTGCAGGGCGTCCCACGTGCTGTCGGGGCCGGCGTGCACGAGTGCGAGGGCCGTGGCGGTGCCGGCCGTGCCAAGGAGTACGGGCGACGCCCCGAGATCCAGCGGGTGCGCGTCGAGGGCCGTGTCGATCGTCCGCTCGGCCGCGTGCACCGCCCTGCGCGACGGGGGCTGCGACGCAAAGCAGCGCTCCGTGAGGCGGACGCACCCCACATCGAGGCTGGCGCGATCCGTAATGGCGTCCGGGTACGAAGGGCCGTGCCGCGACGGGGCCGTTCCCGCGACGAGTTCCGTGGAGCCCCCGCCGATGTCCACCACCAGGCAGGGGCCGGTCAGGTCGTCGAAGGCGGCACAGGCGGCCGCGAAGCTCCACGCCGCCTCCACCGAGCCGGAAAGCAGATCGACGGAGAGGCCCAACTCGTCGCGGATTGTGGCGAGGAGGGGCGCCCGGTTGTGGGCATCCCGGAGGGCACTCGTCCCCGCTGCCGCAATCACATCGACGTCGTAGGCCTGTGCCGTCTGGCGGTGCTCCCGGAGGGTGCGTAGCAGTCGATCCTGTGCCGCCGCCCCAATGCGTCCGTGGGCGTCCACCCCTTCGCCCAGCCGCACGAACCGCTCGGCCACGTGAAGACGCCGCAGCCCCGCGCCGTCGCGCTCCGCCACGAGCAACTGAGCGGTGTTGGTGCCGATGTCGATGGTGGCCAGGCGCATGGGCGCGATGGTCGTGGCGTGGTTCAGGGGAGCGGGGCGGTGAAGCGGGCGGCCCACCAGCCGTCCTCCGTCTGCTCGGCGTCGAGGTGCAGGGCGTGCGCCTCGGTGGCCCCAATCAGTTCGTCGCGCTGCGGGCGGAGGAGGCCAGAGAGGACGAGCGTGCCGCCCGCGGTGAGGTGCGTGCAGAGACTCGGCAGCAGGCCCAGAAGCACGCGCCGCGTAATGTTGGCGGTGACGAGGTCGTAGGACATTTCAGGGACTACGTCCATCGACCCCTCCGTTACGGTCACGCAGCCTTCTACATCGTTTCGACGGATGTTTTCCTGAGCGTTGCGCACGGCATTGGGGTTGGTGTCGACCCCCAGCGCCGCAGCAGCGCCGAGGCGGCAGGCAGCGATGGCGAGTACGCCCGTACCGGTTCCCACATCGAGAACGCGGCGCCCCGTCAGCGGACCCTCAGCCAGCAGCTCCAGGGCGAGCCGCGTGGTGGCGTGGTGGCCGGTGCCAAAGCTCATTTCCGGGTCGATGCGAAGCACCGTCGCGTCGGCCTGTCCCGACGGCACGTCCGCCGACGTGGGACAGAGAAGAAAGGGCCCGGCGCGGACGGGCGAGAGGGTCTCCTGCCACACGGCATTCCAGTTTTTGGCGGCGAGGGCGCGGGTGGTCAAGGCGTCGGGGTGGCCGTCGGCGGCCAGGCGGGCCTCCAGCGCCTCGCGATCGGCGGCGGCCCACCGGTCGGTAGGGACGTAGGCCCGGAGTGCGGCGTCGTCCTGCACGAAGCCGGTGGCGACCGCCTCCAGGAGCGCCAGATAGCGGTCGTGCGCGGAGGCGGGAAGGGCGAGCGTGAGCTCGAGGGTATCCATGCCGGAGCGGCAGCGGTGCGTGCGACGGGGGGTGATGGGGGCGTGAAACGAACAAACCGTGAGGCGCCACGCTCTTCAGGGCTCCAGCCCCTCGGCCCCAAGAGAGATGCGGCGCCCGGAGCATCTCACTGCTCCACACGTCCCTGGTAGAGCGAGGCGATCCCGAATGTGAGAGGCACCCACGTCAGGTCAACGAACCCCACGCCCTCCATGCGCCGGAGGAAGTCGTGCCCGTCCGGAAACGCGGCCACCGAGTTGGGCAGGTACTCGTACGCGCCCTGGTCGGGGCTCAGTAGCCCGCCGATGCGCGGCAAGATGTGATGGCTGTACCAGGTGTACAGCTGCTTGATCGGGGCGGTGCGAGGGCTGCTAAATTCGAGCACGACCAGCGCGCCGCCCGGCCGCAGGACGCGCCGAATATCGCCGAGCCCAGCGTCGAGGTCCTCAAAGTTGCGCACCCCAAAGGCCACAAAAGCGGCATCAAAAGCGTTGTCGTCGTACGGCAGACGGGCCGCGTCGGCCTTCCGGAGCGTGATGCGGGGCGAGAGGCCCTTCTGCGCAACCTTGTCGCGGCCCCGGTCCAGCATCGCGGTGGAGAGATCGATCCCGATCGTCTCCCGTGGATGGAGGGTGTTTTCGATGCGAATCGCCAGGTCGGCCGTGCCCGTGGCCACGTCGAGCACACGCCGGGGCTGTTCGTGTGCGAGCATGCGCACGGCCCGCCCGCGCCAGTAGCGATCGACGCCACCACTGAGGACGCGGTTGAGGAGGTCGTACCGCGGCGCCACGGCGTCGAACATGGTCTCGACCGCTTCGGCCTTGCCGTCGGCTTCACCGATGGGAGGATGGTTGTCAGGCATATGGTTTTCGGGCATGCAGTCGTACGGATTTCGCGGTGCGGATTTCGCGGGAGAACCGGGGCTGGTTTGGGCACTTGGGGGCTCCGCAATACGCCCGCCGCAACACGAGATCCATTGAGAGGCAGCCCGAATGCGGGAGGCAGGGCCCAGAGGCGAGCGCCCCCCATTCAGCTGAGAATCTGCGTCAGCTTCAGCAGATCGTAGTCGATCGACTTGCGGCGGCCGTAGACGTTGCGGAGGGGCGTGAGCTTAAGCTCACCGTTTGCGAGGCCCACCATCACGTCGGCGTGCCCGTCCAGCAGCGACTCGACAGCCCCAACGCCCAGGCGGCTGGCGAGCACGCGGTCGCTGGCCGTGGGCGCGCCGCCCCGCTGCGTATGTCCCAGGATGGCGGACCGGAGCTCGATGTCGGAAAACGACTCGTCGTCACGCAGGGCCTGCTCGATGCCATGCGCCCCGCCCAGCTCGTCGCCCTCGGCCACCACCACAATTGTAGAGCGCCGTTGGGCGGTCATGAGCGACAGGATGCGCTCCTTCACCATGTCCATCTCCGTAATGGTTTCGGGGATGAGGATCAGCTCGGCCCCGCCGCCGATGCCGCAGTTGAGCGCGATGAAGCCCGCGTCCCGTCCCATCACCTCCACGAGGAAAAGCCGGTTGTGCGCGTCGGCCGTGTCGCGGATGCGGTCGATGTTGTCGATGGCCGTATTGAGGGCCGTATCGTATCCAATGGTCTGGTCGGTGCCGTAGAGGTCGTTGTCGATGGTGCCGGGGCAGCCGACCACCGCAATGCCATGCTCGGCGTACAGCTCCGAGGCACCCCGGAGGGTCCCGTCGCCCCCAATCGCCACGAGTGCATCGATGTCGTGGGCGTGGAGGTTGTCGGCGGCTTTTCGGCGGCCCGCTTCCGTCTTGAAGGCCTCCGAGCGCGCGCTTTTGAGAATGGTGCCGCCCGACTGCACGATGTTGGACACCGAGCGGCGCTCCATCTCCACGAAGTCGCCGTCGATCATGCCCTCGTAGCCTCGGCGAATGCCCATCACCTCCAGGTCGTTGGCGAGGGCGGTGCGCACGATGGCGCGGAGGCAGGCGTTCATGCCGGGGGCGTCGCCGCCGCTGGTGTAAACGCCGAGGCAGTCGATCTCCTGCATAGCCGTGGAAAGGGGGTCGATGAGCAGTCAGCGAACAGCGCGTCCAGCCGCAAGTCCCGCACGACGCGGGGGCCCGGTGGGGTTAGGGCGCCGAACGCGGACGGGCCACTACCATACCGATTTGGCCGTCGATCTTCTGAACGTAGCGTTGAAGATCGGGCGAAACCACCACGCCCCCGTCCAGCGAGGCGTGCAGGAGGCCGCGCCCCCCGTCGTCGCCGGCGTACACGAGCCCCGTGTGGGCCACGTTCAGGCCATCGACCGGGGACACGAGCGCGACGATGTCGCCGCCCCGGAGCTGATCGTAGACGGCCCGGATGGAGTCCTGCGGCACGTACCGCACAGGGGCGTGGCGCTGCGTCGCGCGGAGGCGGCGTTCGGCGGTGCGTACGCAGCCGAACAGGCTGTCGTTGGCGGCCATGCGCGGGTAGGCCGACCGGTGCGCGGTCATGAAGTTGAGCGTATCGCGCAGGGGGCGTCCCTTCAGCGCGTCCCCGAGCCGCTGCAGAAAGCCGCGCTCGGCATTGTTGGTGAGCCACTCGGTAAAGTAGTGCAGGCGGCCGCAGTAGCCGACGCGGGCCCCGTCGCGGTAGCGGTGCTGTGCGAGCCGACGGGCAAAGCCAGCGTAGCTGGAATCGCGGGCTTCGGCGCTCCGGGCAAGGGCGAGCGCCGTTTCGAGAAAGGTGACACAGTCGAACCCGTCGAACCGCACCACGAGCGTCTCCGACGAGGGCGCGTCGAGGGTGCCGGTCAGGTAGGGCCGTCCACGGAAATGAAGCCCCACCGCCTGCACGAGCGCCCCGAGGGAGGGGGCCGTGGCTCGGTGGGCGTGTGCCGCCTGCAGGGCTGCGCGGTAGCGGGCGGCGGTCGTATCCGGCGGCGACAGCACGCTGTCCGAAAGAGCCGGGGCCTGCAGAGAAGACGCAGGGGGCGCCGGGGCATCTTCCGCGGAGGTGCAGCCGCCCAGAAGAATGAGGGCCAGGGCGAGCGGTCCCGTCCATGCCACGCAGCGCTGAGTCAGAGACCGAGGCATGGGACCGGGGGCGAGTGGGTTAGGCGGCGCTTTCGTTGCACCCATCGGCGCCGGATGCGTTTCCGGGAGCGTCGGCACCGGCCGCGCCCCCGTCCGTCACGGGGGTGTTCAGGTCGGCGGCCTCTGCGTCCGACAGGGGCCACCACGAGGCCTCGCAGTTGAGGGCACGGCCCAGTTTTTCCTCGAACGACGCCCGGGGAATTTCGACAACGCCGAAGCGCTTGAGGTGATCGGTCGCGTACTGCGTATCGAGCAGCACGAACCCGCCGGCCCGCAGTTGGCGCACGAGGTGAACGAGGGCGACCTTTGAGGCGTTGCTCACGCGAAAAAACATCGACTCGCCGTAGAAAGCGCCCTTCAGGGCGACCCCGTAGAGCCCGCCGGCCAGGGTGTCGTCCTGCCAGCACTCCACGCTGTGGGCATATCCGCGCTCGTGGAGGGCCGTGTAGACCCGAATGAGGCGCGGGGTAATCCAGGTGCGAGACCGGTCGGCACAGGCTCGAATGACTGTCTCGAACGCCTGGTCGGCCGTCACCTGGAATTCCTGCCGCCGCACCCGCCGCCGCAAATTGTGCGGCACGTGGACGTCGTCGAGCGGGAGGTGCGCCCGCGGGTCGGGGGCATACCAGCGCACCGCTCCGGTGGCTTCGTCTCCCATCGGAAAGATACCACGAGCGTACGTGCGGAGCAGAAGATCGGGGGTGAGAGGGGGGGCATCGGACATCGTCTGGGGCGGGCGGGTTGGGGAGGGCAGATGGGGGAGGGCGCGGGCGGTCAGTATCGGGAGACCAGTTCTCGCGGGCCTCCGAGGCGTTCGGGCGTCGAGGGCCGCTGCGCATGAGTAAAACTATGCCCGCGGGTGCGAGTTTGTCCTGTGTATTTGCGCTGCTTCCTCCACCCCGCCTCGCCTCCCATGAATCCCCAAGACGGACAGGTGTACCGTGCGCTCGTCGACGATCGCGAGTACGACATCGCCATCCAGGACGACCAGCTGGTCGTGGATGGCGAGCCGAAGGACTATACCTTCGAGGTGCTTCGCGAGGGGTATGTGTCGATGCTCGTAGATGGAAAAAGCCTCCCCGTCTCGGTAGAGGCGATCGGGGAGAACACCTTGCGCGTCACCATTGGCGGGCGGCGGACGGAGGTGCAGGTCAAAGACGAACGCGACCTGCTGGTCGAAGAGTTTGGGCTGGGGGACGATGCCGCGGCCGGGGGCGAGGTGCGGGCGCCCATGCCCGGCCTTGTGCTGGACGTGCTCGTGGAGGAGGGGGACGAGGTGGCGGCGGAGCAAGGGCTTCTGGTGCTGGAGGCAATGAAAATGGAGAACGAACTGAAGGCGCCGTCCGGAGGCATTGTCACGGCGATTCATGCGACGGGCGGAGATGCGGTGGAGAAGGATGCGCTCTTGATTGCGATTGAGGGGCAGGAATGAGCGGTGGGGCAGGAACTCCGAGTTTTGCGCGCAGACGAGAGACGACCTCGATGAGCAGTGCCGAGACCGTCTTGGTGACCGGAGCCACGGGCTTTGTCGGGTCGGTCCTGACCCGCCAACTCGTCGACAAGGGGGCCGACGTTCGTATCTTCCGTCGCGACACCTCCTCCTTGAATCTGCTGGGCGTGTACGCCGAGCGCGTTGACCACGCCGTGGGCGATGTGACCCAGGCCCGGAGCCTGTACGAGGCGATGCAGGGCGTTGAACGGGTCTACCATGTGGCGGCGAAGGTCAGCTTTGGGCCGGGGGAGCAGGAGGCCCTTCGGCGCGTGAATGCCGACGGCACGGCCAACGTCGTCAACGCGGCGCTGCGGGCAGGAGTCAGCCGCCTCGTCCACACCTCCAGCATGGCTGCATTCGGGCGCCCGGAAGAGCCGGGCGGCACGATTGACGAGACGACCGAGTGGCAGGGGGCGCCCCACCGCTCTGCCTACGCCCGCTCCAAGCGCCGCGCCGAGTTGGAGGTCCACCGCGGCATCGCCGAGGGGCTCGACGCCACCCTCGTGAACCCGTCGCTCGTCTTTGGCGTGGGCGGGCCCGATACCAATACGCGCCGGATTGTCGACGCTGTGCGCAGTGGATGGCTCCCGGCCGTGCCCCCGGGCGGCACGAATGTCGTGGACGTGCGCGACGTGGCCGCAGGCCTCCGCGCCGCAATGGAGCACGGAGAAACGGGCCGTCGCTACTTCCTGGGCAGCGAGAACCTGTCCTGGAAATCCCTCACCGGCACGCTATCGGAGGCGTTCGGCGTGGACCCGCCGCGCCGCACCGTGCCGGGGTGGCTTTTGACTGCGGGGGGCGTGGTGGCCGAGGGCCTGAGTGCCATCACGCGCACCCGCCCGTTCCTGACCCGCGCCACCGCCCGCACCGCTGCCCGCACCTACCGCTACGACAACACGCGGGCTCGTCAGGAGCTCGACTGCACGTTTCGTGCGTTCGAGAAAACGGCCTTTCATATTGCCGACGAACTGAGTCGTGAAACGTGAGTCGTGAAACGTGATTTTGCTGACGCATGTGATTTCACGCCTCATGCCTCGTCCCTCACGCCCCACTTCTTACGCATCAGTCCGCCCATGCCGAACACCGCTCAGGACTGGATCGACCACCTCGACCTCGAATCGCATCCCGAAGGCGGGTACTACCGCGAGACGTACCGCACCGACGCATCCATCCCGGAGACGGCGCTGCCGGATCGCTTCGACGGGCCGCGCGACGTGGCAACGCTCATCTACTTCCTCCTGCCTGCCGAATCGTTTTCGGCCCTGCACCGCATTCGGCAGGACGAGATCTGGCACTTCTACGCCGGGGCGGCCATCACGCTGCACCAGATCGCCCCGGACGGCCCCTACACGACGCAGACGCTGGGGCGCGATGTGACGGACGGCCAGCAGCTCCACACGGTCGTCCCTGCCGGGACGTGGTTTGGCGCCACGGTGGACGCGGAGGAGGGCTACGGCCTGGTCGGGTGCACGACCGCACCCGCGTTTGAGTTCGACGACTTCGAGCTGGCGGACCGCGCGGCGCTCACGGAGGCGTTTCCGCAGCACGACGGCGTCATCGAGCGGCTGACGCGGTGAGGGCTTACGCCAGAAGCCCCCCCACAATCGCGCCCAGGAGCAGCGGCCCGACGTGGGCCAGTCCGAAGAAGGTCACGCCCGCTCCCGCAAGTAGGCCGAGCAGGGGGAGGCCGGCAAACGCGCCTCCGACCACGAAGACGAGCACGCCCAGCAGGACGGAGGGCAGCAGCGTCGCGACGATTGCTGGGAAAAGCCCCCCGGCCTTCTGCCCGCCCACAACGCCCGCGATGACCGGACCGACCGCCGGGAGCCAGAACAGGAGAAGAGACAGCCCGGCCATCCAGAAAATTGCGCTGAGAATGCTTCCCTCGGACTCGGTCATGGAGGCGTGCTGGGGAGTGGAAAGAAGCGGTCGGCGCTACGCGACGGGGCCGTTTCGTCGCCCGTTCAACTGCACCACCAGTCGCCGTGCACTGGTGAGTACTTCGGACTCCAAAATGAGATTCCGGGGGGGCACGCCCAGGTCTGCGAGGGCGTCGGTCACGTCGATCCCGTTCTCGGCCTGAACAGTCGTGACGGCCAACAGGTGCTCAGGGGCGACCCCCGCGTCGTTCACGAGCCAGCGCGCAATGCGGAGGGCCTGGGAGGGAGCCGACGGGTCGAGGTGGAGAACCACGTCTCCCACGGTCGAGAGCTGCGACGTCCGGTCCTTAAGCACCGCCGCGCTGCAGGAGCGGACGTCGAAGTGGGCAATCACCTTTTCGTCGTGCTCCAGGTAACGGGCCAGTCCCTCCTGCGCCCGCGGCGTCTGCTCCACCACCAAAATGGGATGACGATCGGTGTGGGGGCGCGGCACGGCCGGAAACGTGTGGGCCACGTATTCCTCCAGCGCCACGTCGTACAGAAAGTCGGCCACCCGTTCGGCAAAAGAGCCGTCCTCCGTATTCCAGTCGGTCTGGAACGGATTCATCAGGCAGGTGCGGAGCAGCGTGAGGGTCTCGTCGTTGTCTGCGGCCTCCGCGACTACGTCCGCGGGCAGGAGGCCCTCCAGGACGTGGGCGTAGCCGGCCACGTCGACCTCGGTGCGGGAGAGAAGGAAATCGTACTGGTTGATGTCCTCCCGTCCGTCGACGGTCATCTGCTGCCAGATGCGGTTCGTGTACGCGTTTAGTGAGGCGACACTCTCGACGCCTTCGCCCGGCGCAATCACGAAGCAGAAGGCCACCGTTTCGGGGCGGTGAAAGGGGCGCAGTGCGAGTTCTCCCTCCGTGGCAGCGAACCGGTCCCGCAGCGCCGCGAAGAGGTCCTGATTCGCCTTCATGCAGTTGCGCATGAAGCGCCCGTGGCCGTCCGGCGTGAGGGGCACCATGGCCTGCGACAGGTAGCAACTCACCGCCACGGCGCCGGGGCGAGATCCCTCCAGCGTCCACTGCCCCAGGAAGCCCCCGAACCCGGCCCGGTCGTCGTCGGCCAGGTACGGCGCCTTGTAGGCGATGGCATCGCGCACGTGGTAGTCGCGAAAGAGAACCGCCCCCGCCGGATACGGCACGTACCCGAACTTATGGGGGTCGATCGTGAGGGAGTCCGTTTCGGGAAGAGACGTGAGCGCCTTGGTGTTGTCGGGGCCGACGAGTCCATCGGGGCCTGCGAGGTCGTCGTCGAGGTCCTCGGGCGGCACGAAGGCGCCGTCGTCCGTCTTGGGGAGCAGGGACGAAAAGAAGCCCCCGAACGCCGCGTCGCAGTGGTGCCAGAAGGTGAGGCCTTCGTTGGCCACCTCGTCGCGCACCGCTTCAATCTCGTGCAGCGGATCGATGGCGCCCTCCTCCGTGGTCCCCACGATGGACACGACCCCGAGCACGGGTTGGCGCTCTTCGATGCACTGCTGCAGCCGTTCGTGCAGGGCCTCGGGGTTCAACCGAATTCGATCGTCGACGGGGAGGTGCTCCAGCGCGTCGGCGCCCAGGCCCACGAGGTCCATGTTTTTTTGCCAGCAGTAGTGCGTGGCCTGCGAGATGAGGACCTTCGGCAGGCGGGCGGGGTCGTCGGGGAACGTGCGGTTGTACTGGAGCAGGAAGGAGGCGAGGCCGGCCTTGCGCACGCTGGGCAGCGCCTCCTGGAAGGCCTGCGCGCGCTGCGGCGGTCCGTCGCCGAGGGTGGCCTTGATGCGCAGGTGGAGGTCTGTGATGGCGTCGATGGGGAGGTTGGAGAGCCGCCAGGTCGAGAGGGCACCAAGGGCGGCTCGCTCTCCCTCTGCGGTGGTGACCTCCAGGTGCTCCATCGAGTCGAACTCGTCGGTGTCTTCGGCCACCAGGCGCACGGCCAGGGGGTAGAGCCGAATGTTGCGGGCAATCCAGAGCGCCTCCAGGTTTGCCACGGTGCCGCCGCTGCAGAGGTGCCCCCAGCTGTAGGCCGAGCGGCGCGTTCGGGCGTCGCGGGGCAGCGTCTCGGGCAAAAACGTGGGGTAGCCCACCATTTCGGCCAGTGCCTTAAAGTAGGCCCGTTCCTCGCGGACCGTCTCCGGTGAGACCTCGGCCACCACGTTGTTCTGGTTGTACAGGAGCCCCGCGAAGTAGCCTACGAAGGCGGGGAGGGAGGGATCGCTGACGATGTGGGCGACCTGTCGGGGGGAGTAGAGGGGCGCCGCCCGTTTGAGCTCCGCCAGGATCTGCGACAGCTCGTCCCGCAGCCGGGCCGACATGTCGTCGAACGCCTCGGTGCGCTTGTCGCGCTCGTCGATGAGGCGCGGGTCGCGCGGGTGGAAGTTGCGGCGCCAGAAGACGTGGTCGCGCAGCACTTCGAGCAGCAGCCGCTCCAACTCGTCGGCGTTTTCGCCCTTCGGCCCCAGAAAGGCCGCCTTGTGAAGCGCGTCGGATGGGTCGTCGGACATGGCGGGGAGGGAACTGTTGGTGAGAAGAGGCGCTCCCTCTTACGGCAAGCCGTCCTGATCTTTTCGGAGACGGTAGGTGGTGCGTCCCGACTTACGGAAAATACCGGTAGATTTCGCGCCGGTGCAGGCAGCGGACAAAGACCACCGTGTCGTCCTCAACGATGATGCCGATTCGATAATCTCCTACGCGGATCCGATAGTACTTCTCGCCCCCGGTCAGCTTCTTCAGGCTCGGCAACTCGCCCAATCCGGACGCGGCCTCGACCTCCTCAATTTTCTTCCGGATGCGGCGGCGCATCTCATAATCTTTCTTCAGGTCCTTGAGGTCCCGCTCGAAGCTCTTTCGGAACGCGGTGTTCATGGCGACTCCTTGAGGACTTCCATGATCTGATCCCGATCGACAGTTTCGGTGTCTTTACCTTCGCGGATGGCCTCCACGAGCGCAAAGTCCTCAAGGACCTCTTCGAAGACCTCGCGGAACAGATCTCGGTGTTCGTGAAGCGTCTCCGACAGGGCTTCTTTCAGCGCGTCCTTCAGCGCGTCGGGGGGCAACTCTGCGGTAGCCATGACATCTGTGAGCAATGAAGAAAAGAAGGCAATCGTACAGCTGGGGCAAAGACTGATCTCCTCCGCGAAAACTAAAATACCGACTCAGGCGCGAACCGGTTCGGCCCCAATTTCTTCCAGCGTCTTGTTCAGCAGCGATACGCTCTCCGCGGTTTCGACCGTGGCCTCCAGCTGCGTGAGCAGGTTGAGCAGGCCCACGAGCGCCTTGTTCAGGAAAATGAAATGCGGCGAGCCGGTGGCGGCACGAAGCTCCGAGGCGGCCTGGAAGGATTCCTGAAGGCGCTCCTTGAACGCCGGATCTCCAAAGTCGAACGTCGACTGGCGGTAGGGCTCCACGATGAGCGACCCGTAGCGGTCGAAGAAGCGTCGAAGTTCGTCCTGGGTGTCCGACGGCAGGTCATCGTGGAGGATGTCGAGCGCAAACAGCAGGCGGGTAATCGCCTCCTCGTCGTCCGCCATGCGGGCGCGGTAGAGGCGCAGCATGTCGTCGCGGAACTGCTGCGGAAACGTCTTCACGCAGCCGAAGTCGATCACCCCGAGGCGCCCGTCGTCGCGAAAGAGGAAGTTGCCGGGGTGCGTGTCGGCGTGGAGCGTGCGGGCGTTGCTGGCCACCTGCTCGTGCAGAAAGTCCCACAGCAACTGGCCGAAGTGGTTGCGCCGCTCCGGGCTCGGGTTCGTGTCGAGGAAGGTGTCGAGGTGCCGACCCTCCACAAACGTCATGGCCAGGACCGTCTCGGAGGTGTAGTCGTGGACGGGGCGGGGGAGGACGAGTTTGTCGCTGTCGTACGCCTCGGCAAACCGGTCGATGTTTTGGGCTTCATTCAGATAGTCGGTCTCCTCCTGCAGGCGTGCCTTCACCTCCTCGAAATGGTCGTCGAAGCCGTCGCCCTGAACGAGCCGCCGGAACAGCGTGCGCGCCACCGAGAGGTCCGACTCGATGGTTTCACGCACATTCGGGTACTGCACCTTCACGGCCACCCTGCGTCCATCGTCCAGCCGTGCCCGGTGCACCTGCCCAAGCGACGCGGCCGCCATCGCCTCCGGCTCAAACGCATCGAAGAGCAGCTCCGGAAACCGCCCGAGCCCGTCCCGGACGCGCTTCCGCACGAGCGCTTTGTTCATCGGGGGCACGCTGTACTGCGCCTCCGCCATCACCTCCATAAACTCGTCCGGCAGCAGCCCCGTGTCCATGCTCATCGACTGGGCCAGCTTGAGCGCCGTGCCCCGCAGCCGCGTAAACTCTTTAAAGAGGTCCTTGGCGTTTTGCGTGTTGAGCTCTTTTTTCCGCGCCTCCGGATCGTCGGCGCCCGTGGCCCGGTCCATGAGGTAGCGGGCGTAGTTTTTGCCCACCTTCAGGCCGGTCTTCGCAAAGAGCCCGCCCCGCTCAAGCTTGGAGGCGGGAAAGTCGTCGGAGGCGTTGTCGGTGCTCATTGTGATGTCGTGATCCGAGAAGCAAGTCTGCGACCGTACGACCGAACGTTCTGATAGAGGGAAGCATTGCGTATTCCGTGTTGCGTACAAGAGCAATTGCGCGGTACGAAATACGCAATACAATCGCCACTACCGGAGGCAATGGGTTTTTGGGGAGAGCGCACCCATTTCGAGAACGCACTACCATCCCGAGAAAAATCGCCCCACGATCGGCAGCCGCCCCAGGCCCAGGGAGTCATTTTGCACGATGTACCAGGCCAGGCTCAGTCCGCTTGACACGCCGCCGAAGGTGACGAGTTCGGCGATGAACGAAACGAGTTTGTCGACGAGCGCCGTGGTGGCCTGCTGGTCGTCGGTCTCGTCGCCCATCCAGTGGCGGATGACCGCGAAGGTGACCTCCGTGAGCACTTCGTGCACGGGCCACAGCCCAGTTACGAGCTGGTTCGCGTTCGGGACCACGTCGTCGTCCGTCAGGAGGGCACGGAGCGCCTCTCGCACCTCGGCCCGGAACGCGGACCGGTAGCGCACCCGGCTGTCGAAGGTGTCCTGTACGAAGGCGCGCTGCTCCCCGAGTGCGTCGAGCAGGATGTAGAAGAAGGAGGCCAGCCGCTCCTCAAACGAAAACTCCTCGTAGCCCGTCGTGGCCTCGGTTAGCATCCGGTACTGCACGAGGGCGAGATCGTAGAACGCCGGACGAAGCTCGTCGACCGTGTCGAAGTGTTGTTCGAAGACGGACGGCTCGACCCCTGCCTCGGCACACACCGCCGGAGCAGCGAGCGGCGCCCCGGAATTCGCATCGAGGCGAAGGGCCGCGTCGACGAGTTGCTTCTGTTCGGCAAAGGCGTCGGCGTCGGGAATCGGACTGGGGGCAGTTGGGGCAGAAATCGAACGCAATGTCTTCGGCGAGTGCATCATCTCTTACGCGCCAGGGGAGCGGATTTTCCGAGATGCGCCTGGGAGGCAAGGAAGTTTTGCAGGGGCCGAGGCAGCGGCGGTTGTGCGGCCCGCCCCCCCTCATTCAGGCGTGCCCGTCGCGATCTCGGTCTCCGGGTGGCTGCTCCACTCGTACCAGCCGCCGTCGTACACCGCGATGTTCGGCCAACCCATCAGATAGGCGTTCATGAAGGCCTCGCTTCCGCGCCAGCCCGTGCCGCAGTAAAAGGCGATGTGCTTGTCGGGCGTGATGCTCATCTCGGCCCACTGCTCGGCGATCTCCGGAAACTCGCGCGTCGTGTAGTCGAAGTTGCGGTAGTTCTCCATGTGGTAGGCGTCGCTCCCACAGTTGCCGAAGACCGCCCCCGGAATGCGCCCCGTCGCGTCGATGTAGTGGTAGCCGCTGCGCTCGCCGATGAACTCGGCCCAGCTGCGCACGCTCACGAGGTCTCCGTCGTCGGCCTGCAGAAGAGCCTTCGCCTCGTCGAGGGTCAGCATATATTCCGGATGGGCCGGCACCTCCGCCCCAAAGTCGTCCACTGGCTCCGGCTCCACGTCATCGGTCGACACCTCGTAGCCGGCCGACTCCCACGTATTGAGGCCGCCGTTCAGGATTTTGACGTCCGCCACCCCTGCATACAGCATGAGGGCCGCGCAGCGCATGGCCCCCAGGTGCCCCGCGCTCTGAGCGGGATGCTCCTGGTCGTACGTGGGATACGAGAAGCGCCCGTACAGCACCACGGTGGTGTCGTGGCGGATGCCGTGCTCTTCGAGCGTGGCCTTCAGTTCCGCCGCAGAGCGTCGGTTCCAGGTCTCCGGCGACTCCAGGTCGTTGGTGTTGAGGGGGATGGCGCCGGGGATGTGCCCGTCTTCATAGTCCGCGCGGTGGTCGAAGTGGGCGTGGCACAGCACCACGTCGTCGCCCCGCAGGCCGGGCGGCTCATCGCCGGCACGGAGGGCCTCCACCCAGGCCGGGTAGACGAGCTGCCGATAGCGCTCCATCCGCCGAAGCGGGCGCTCCGGGGCCCAGTCCGTCAGAAACTTGTTGTACGCCCCCACGGCCTCAAAGCCCAGTCGCCTGAGCTTGTCGACCATCGCGGCAGCGTCGTCCGCGGTGTAGCCGTACACTGTGAGCGGCGTTTCGGGCGGGAGGTCTTTTTCGTCGAGCACCTCCACCCAGTCCATGTACTGTGTCCACTGCAGGGGAAGGCTCTTGGCGCCGGGGACGTGTCCGCCGTGCGGTTCGTCGCGGAGCGACCAGCCGTTGTACGCCGCGAGGGGGCGGACGTCGAGAATCTCGTGGTCGGGGTCGTCCACCTGCGTGGCAAACGTGTCGGTGGAGACGGTCGGAATGGAGTCGGCCATGATGCAGTTGCAGAGAGAGGAAGAACGCAAAAGATGTCGCAAAAGAACGTTGCGGAGCAGCAGGGAAGACGCAATGGGCGGAGGGGAATGCTCCGGTCCGAAGCGGGAAAACCCCGCAACATGCGGCGCATCTGCGGCGTGAAAACGGTGGATCGGTACACAGAATGGAGACGCGTTCCGCAAACGCGCCCGGCTTCCCCCTTCGTCCGCCTGCGGCGCACACGCGCCCCGGCCACAATCGACCATGCATACCTACAGACACTGTCAGTGATGCCTGAATTCTCTGTGCCGACGGCCCTGGTGACTGGGGCAAATCGCGGCATTGGTCTTGAGTGGGCGCGGCACCTGGTCGGGCCGGTTGAGCAGCTCGTTGTCACCTGCCGTCGCCCCAACGAGGCCGCCGCCCTGCGCGACGACGGGGTGATTGCCGTGGCGATGCACCCCGGGTGGGTGCGTACCGACATGGGCGGTGCGAATGCGCGGCTGTCGCCCGAGGAGTCGGTGTCCGGCATGATCGACGTCGTGGCAAGCTTGTCGCTCGAGGGATCGGGTCAGACTTGCTTCATGGAGAGCCCGAGGACATTCCCCTCATTGCCGAGGCGGCCGACACGGCGGCCGATACGGCGTTGACGTACGATCGCACCGAAAAGCGCGTCTGCTACGCCTCGAACGACATCCCCGAGTCCTGGATCGTCAACCTGCAGGCCCAGACGGTGGAGCGCTACCACGATCCCGTAGGCGACGAGTACCGCGAGCGACGCACGCTGGAGCGGGAAGACACCGTCGCGCCGCGATTCGACGACGCACTGGAGTTGGCCGCCGCGGACCTGCTCCCGACCCGGCCAAGGGGCGAATAGAGGATCGAGCGTAGAGAATTGAGAAAGGGCCCAGGCTTGTCCTCCCTGAAGTGCTCGCCAAACTCTCTCGCTAAACTCTCAGCGCCCAACCCTCAACGCAATCAAGCAAACAACCGGTCGTGCTCGATCTTGATGCACCGGTTGCGCACGTAGGGCAGGTCCGCCCCCGCCGCCAGCTCCTCCGCCTCCGAGGTTGACACCCCAAGCTGCGTCCAGATCACCGGGCGCTCCCCCGTCTGCTCCCCCCGCGCGATCGCCGAGCGCACCATGTCCGCCGTGTGTGCGGGCCGGCGAAAAATGTTGACAATGTCGATCGTCACGTCCGCCGGGATGCTTGGGAGGTCCGGGTAGCAGGGCTCGCCCAGCACCTCCTCGTAGTTGGGGTTGACGGGCACGATGCGGTAGCCACGGTTCTGCAGGGACCGGGCGATCTTGTGGCTGGTGCGCGTAGGGGTGGCCGAGCAGCCCACCACCGCGATTGTCTCGGCCGTCTCCAGCAGGGACTGGAGGTCGGGCCTCTGGACGCCGGGCATAGAACGATTGAATTTTGCCGGGGGCAGTGGAGAGACGGGGACGATGGTGCTTACCCTGTGTGGTTACAAAGGATCCCTTATCCGTCTCCGTTCCGTACAACACGTCTGCCGCTACGCCGACCTGCCGGCCCGAAGAGGCAGACTGAAGAGGCGGAACGCCCCACCCATCCCTCACGCCCCTTTCGCCTGATTGCCCCGCATCATGGCTTATCCCGTCCACGACATCGAAGAAAAGTGGCAGCGCTACTGGGAGGAGCACCAGACCTTCCGCACGCCCGACGCGGTGCCGGATGACGAGGAGGACGAGAAGTTCTACGTCCTCGACATGTTTCCGTACCCCAGCGGCTCGGGCCTCCACGTGGGGCACCCGGAGGGCTACACGGCGACCGACATCGTGGCGCGCTACAAGCGCAAACAGGGCCACAACGTGCTGCACCCGATGGGGTGGGATGCCTTCGGCCTGCCCGCCGAGCAGTACGCGCTCAAGACGAACACCCACCCGCGGGAGACGACCGAGAAGAACATCGCGCAGTTCAAGCGCCAGCTCAAGCGCCTCGGGTTCTCGTACGACTGGCAGCGCGAAATCAACACCACGGACCCGGACTACTACAAGTGGACGCAGTGGATCTTCCTGCAGCTCTACGACCAAGGGCTCGCCTACCAGTCCGAGGAGCCGGTGTGGTGGTGCGAGGAGCTGGGCACTGTGCTGGCCAACGAAGAGGTGATCGACGGAAAATCTGAGCGGGGCGGCTATCCCTGCGAGCGCGTGCCGATGCGGCAGTGGGTGCTCAAAATCACCGAGTACGCCGACCGCCTGCTGGAGGGACTGGAGGACCTCGACTGGCCGGAGAGCACGAAGGAGATGCAGCGCAACTGGATCGGCCGGTCGGAGGGGGCGAACGTGTACTTCGACCTTGTGGACGTGGACGATTCGCTGACCGTCTACACCACACGCCCCGACACCCTCTTCGGCGCCACCTACATGGTGCTGGCCCCCGAGCACGACCTGCTCGACGCCATCACGACCGATGCACGCCGCGACGAGGTCGAGGCCTACGTGGAAGAGGCCCTTCAGAAAAGCGAACGGAAGCGGAAAGCAGAAAAAGGCGAAAAGACCGGCGTCTTCACCGGCGGCTCCGCCATGAACCCCGTCACCGGCGAGGAAATCCCAATCTGGGTGGCCGACTACGTGCTGGCCTCCTACGGCACCGGCGCCATTATGGCCGTCCCCGCCCACGACGAGCGCGACTATGCCTTCGCCAGGAAATACGACCTGCCGATTCGGGAGGTCGTGGAGGGGGGCGACATTGAGGACGAGGCGTACGTCGGCGATGGGCCGCACGTCCACTCCGCCAACGAGGACGTGTCTCTCAACGGCCTGCACAACGAGGAGGCCAAGGACGTCATCACCGAGTGGCTGGAAGAGACCGGCAAGGGCGAGCACACTGTCAATTACCAGTTGCAGGACTGGCTCTTCAGCCGCCAGCGCTACTGGGGCGAGCCGTTCCCCATCCTCTTCACGGAGGACGGCGAGGACAAGCCCGTGCCCGAGGAGGAACTGCCCGTCACATTGCCCGACATCGACACGTTCGCACCGAGCGGC
>CAJXLV010000006.1 GCA_913056185.1 uncultured Bacteroidota bacterium | reverse complement strand
TTCCCGTGGTCCACGTGCCCGATCGTCCCTACGTTTACATGCGGCTTCTTCCGGTCAAACTCCTCTTTGGCCATGGTAGATTTACAAGTGTCGAGTCTGAATTGGACGAGCAATGGTACCGGGAGGCCCCGGTGGGCGGCCCACCGCTGCAGCGTCGGTGGGCCGAGCTGCAGGAGAGCACTGCTCCCTCACCAATTAGCCTCACCAATAATTGGCCTCACCAATTGGCAATGAGCAGCGGTCGCACTCTTGGGCGGCACGATGGGCACTTCGCTTTCGGCGCACAATGTGCAGTCCGCACTAACCTTCACAGATGTAGGGGGTTCCTCCCCACGCTACAACTTCACCCACTTTCCAACTCGGTCTTAGGGCGCGACGAGCGCACCGCGTTGTGAAGACCCTGGGGTTGAGCCTGTCCGGTCGTGAGAAACTACTCCCCCCCACATCCGATACTTTTGAGTGGCGTAGCGGCGCTGTGGTAGAGACGCGTCGCTCCGCCAGAGGTCCCCGCTTCTTCGTCTTTTTCTTGATGAATCCACTCATTCATGAGGTCTCGCTCCGCACGAAGCCAGAAAGTTCAACCTCATACCCGCAGTGGAGAGCTCACCTCGCAATCCGGCATCATTACTGGGCGTCTGGCCGACTGGGCCGATGCGCTGGAGACGACCAGCGACGAGTTGCTCGAGGCCATGCAGCGTGCCGGCGTGGAGCCGCTGATTGACACAGGCACCTCAAAGGATGGAGAGGGCCACCAACGCCCCACCAACCCCGAATTGCGCTGCATTGCCCTGACGGAAGGGGACGTGGGCCGCATCACGGCGGAGCTGTTGGAAATTGCGCCGGTGCAAATGCCTCGTTGACGCCCCCCCGAGGGTGCGACGGGCCTGGAAGTCCGCGCTGCCGTCCACGTTTCTCGATGGCCATCGTCCGGGGAACGATCACCTGGGCGCCCCGTCGGTCGCCTCTGCCTCGCCTGCAGGGTCGACGGAGCCGTTGCCCTGTGGCGACGAGAGATCGTAGAGCGGCTCGGCATCGTCCCCCAGCCCCCCTCCCTCCCGAGCCTCCACCCGGAAGTCGGCCGCGGCCGTTCCTACCTCGATGCGGAGATGCTGCTGGCGGGTAAGCTCGAGCAGCGCCAGAAAAGTGGCGATGACAAATCCCCGCGACTGTCCCCGGACGAGGGCGCGAAAGGAGAGGTCCGACGCGTGGCTCAGGCGCTCCAGCACGTATCGCTGCTGATCCTCGATGGTGTATTCGAGTGGCTCGACCTCGTGCACCGGAGACGCCTGCGGGTCCTCTTCGTCGGCCTCCAAGACTCGCCCCAGCGCCTCTACGAGCTGGTAGACCGAGGCATCAACATCCACTTCGTGACGCTCCGTCGCTCGCGCACGCGCCTCGGCCGCATCCCCCCGCACAAAGTGTTCCTGTCGCTGCTCGCGCCGGGTTGTGAGTCGGTCCGCAGCTTCCTTAAACCGAACATACTCCAAGAGCCGTTCCACGAGCTCTCGTCTCGGGTCTACCGCTTCCCCGTCCCCCTCCGTGTCGGAGGACGGGAGCAGCATGCGTGCTTTGAGGTTGATGAGAAGAGCCGCCATGTAGATGAAGTCCCCCACGCCGTCGAGGTCGATGTCCTCCATCACGTGCACGTAGGCGAGATACTCGTCCGCAATCCGGGCAAGGGGAATGTCGTAGATGTCGATTTCGTCCCGCCGGATAAAAAACAGGAGCAGATCCATCGGCCCCTCAAATTGCTCCAGCTCCACGCGGTACATGGCGGGTCGTGCGGTGATGAGGAAGCGACGTGAGGGGGGCGCGGCGGGCCTGCGGGCCCCGCGGGCAGCGCCTCCCGCATCAGGCAGCGGCGTAGCCGTGGGGATGGCGGCGGTGCCACTCCCAGGCGCTCCCGATAATGTCTTCCAGAGCGCCGTGCTGGGGCGTCCATCCCAGTTCGCGGTGAATCTTGTCGCTGGCAGCGATGAGGGTCGCCGGGTCCCCCGGACGTGGGTCGCCCACCTCAGCGGGAATGGGGTGCCCAGTGACGCGGCGCGCAGTCTCAATTACTTCCCGTACGCTGTATCCGTCCCCGTTGCCCAGGTTGTACACACGGCTGCCCTCGCCGAGGGCATCCAGGGCAAGAATGTGGGCCTGCGCCAGGTCGAGGACGTGGACGTAGTCTCGCACGCAGGTGCCATCGGGGGTGTCGTAGTCGTCGCCAAAGATCACAATCTGATCGCGCTGCCCCAGCGCCACCTCCAGCACGAGCGGAATCAGGTGCGTTTCGGGGTCGTGGTCTTCTCCCTGGTCCGGCCCCGCCGCCCCGGCCGCATTGAAGTAGCGGAGCGCCGCGAAACGGAGCCCATGACGCTCGTCGAGCCAGTGGAGCATCCGCTCAAGAATGAACTTCGACTCGCCGTACGGGCTGCCCGGATCAACGGTCACGTCTTCGTCGATCGGGATGCGTTCCGGGAGGCCAAAGAGATTGGCCGTGGAGGACAGAATGAATCGCTCCACGCCCGTCTCCACAGCGGCGCGCATGAGGTTGAGGCCGCAGCGGACGTTGTCGTCGAGGTAGCGGAGCGGAGCCTCCATCGATTCTCCCACAAGGGTGTGGGAGGCGAAATGCATGATGGCGGCCGGACGATGGTCGGCGAGGAGGCGCGCCACCCGATCTCGCGCACGAAGGTCCGCCTCCACAAAGGTGGCGGGCTCGGGCACGGCGGCACGATGGCCCTGCGACAGGTTGTCGAGCACGATGACCTCATGGCCCACGTCTACGAGCCGGCGGGCTACGGTGCTACCGATGTATCCAGCACCTCCAGTCACAAGTACGCGCATCAGAGGAGAAGGGATTGGGGCACAGACAGACGTCGAACGAGCGGGCGGCACGCTCCCTGCCGCCCATGCCATACCGCCCTACACAAAAGGCGAGAGCCGGACGGCCCTCGCCTCTGTGCATCCAAACAGAAATGGAGGGGCACATGGGCACAGCCCAGAGACGCAGCTACGCGTCCTGCTCACCATTCTTGTCGAGAAACGGCTTGCGTGTGAGACGCATCTTGCCGTCGTCATGAATTTCGAGCAGGTGCACCTTCACCTTGTCTCCGACTTCAAGATAGTCCTCGACATTCTCGACGTACTCGTAGTCGATCTCGGACACGTGGAGGAGGCCCGTCTTCTCGGGCATGATCTCGACAAAGGCCCCAAAGTCGCGGATGCCTTTTACCGTTCCCACGTAGTCTTCGCCCTCCTCGGGCACCGCCACGATTTGCTTCACGCGCTCGATGGCCGCCTCCGCATCGTCTTGGTTGGTCGCCGCAATCGTCACGATGCCGACGCCTTCTTCTTCCTCGATCGTGATTTCGGTGTTGGTTTCTTCCTGCACACTCTTTACCACCTTGCCGCCGGGCCCAATCACAGCCCCAATGCGGTCGGGGTCGATGGTAAGCTTGGTAAGGCGCGGGGCGTGTTCGGACAGTTCCGTGCGCGGCTCCGCGATGGTCGCCTCCATGTGCTCGAGGATGTGGTGCCGGGCGTCGCGGGCCTGTCGCAGGGCCTTCAGCATCACATCACGGGAGAGGCCGCTGATTTTCATGTCCATCTGGCAGGCCGTGATGCCGTCTTTGGTGCCCGTCAGCTTAAAGTCCATGTCGCCCAGGTGATCCTCCTGGCCGAGGATGTCGGTCAGGACGCTGGTCTCGCCCTCTTCCTGCACAAGGCCCATGGCGATGCCCGCCACCGGCTTTTCGATGGGCACGCCCGCATCCATCAGTGCCAGGCTGCCGGCACAGACGCTGGCCATAGACGAGGAGCCGTTCGACTCCATCACATCAGCGTTGATGCGAATGGTGTAGGGGAAGGTGTCCTGCTCCGGAATGACCGGGCGCAAGGCACGCTCGGCGAGGATGCCGTGCCCAATCTCGCGGCGCTTGGGGCCGCGCAGGAAACTGGCCTCGCCTACCGAGAAGGGCGGGAAGCGATAGTGCAGATAGAAGGACTTGTCCGTATCGGCGAAGACTTCGTCCACCGGCTGCACATCCTCGGAGGTGCCGAGCGTGACGGAGCCAAGCACCTGCGTCTCCCCGCGTGTAAAGATGGCGGAGCCGTGGACGCGCGGCAGATAGCTGACCTCCGTCCACAGGTCGCGGACGTCCGTTTGGGCTCGGCCGTCGATGCGCTGTCCTTCTTCCACAATCATGCTGCGCATGGCCTCTTTTTCCACCTCCCCAACCGCGTCGCGGATGTCAGACGCCGTATATCCATCCGCGGTCTCGGACGCATCTCCCAGCGTCTCCTCCACGGCTTGGTCCTTAATGTCGCCAATGCCGCCATGGAAGCGCTCTTTGCTGTAAGGGCCGTGGATGTGGTCGGCGACAGCAGCGCCGTACTGGTCGCGCATGCGCTCCACGAGGGCCTCCGGCACAAGGTCCGCCTCCCATTCGAACGGCTCCGGAGAGCCGACCGCCTCCACAAGTCGCTTTTGGCCACGGCACAGGCGCTGGATGGAGCGGTGCGCCGTATCGAGCGCCTCGATCATGCTCTCCTCGCTAATCTCGTGCGCTTCGCCCTCCACCATCACGAGCGCATCTTCCTTCCCCGCCACTACGAGATCGATGTCACTGTCGGCCGTCTGCGCCATCGTCGGATTGACGATGTACTCCCCCTGCACCCGGCCCACGCGCACCTCTGCGATGGGGCCGCCGAACGGAGCGCCCGACAGCATCAGCGCAGCAGAAGACCCCACGCCCGCCACGACGTCGGCGTCGTAGTCGTTGCCGGCGGAGATGACAAAGTTGACGAGGTGGACGTCGTGGTAAAACCCGTCGGGAAAGAGCGGGCGCACAGCGCGGTCGATAAGCCGGGCCGTTAGGGTCTCCTTGTCGGTGGGGCGGCCTTCGCGCTTGATGAAGCCGCCGGGCACCTTGCCGCCCGCGGCAAACTTTTCGCGGTAGTCGACGGTCAGTGGAAAGAAGTTCGACTCATTCACGGAGTCGCTGAGGGTGGCCGTCGACAACACCATCGTGTCGCCCAGACGGGCCACCACGGCACCGTCTGCCTGCTTGGCAATGCGGCCGGTTTCAAGGGACAGCGTTCGTTCAGGGACGAACTCAATGTCTTGGATGCTGGCTTCAGGCTTCATAAATCGCTGTCTGATACGCTCAAGATCAACAAATGGTGAAGGGGGCCGGGAAGGGGCTCCCAAGGGAGGCGCCACGCCGTTCGAGGGCTACGGGCCTCCCACACAGAAAACGGCGTCCCGACTCGGGACGCCGCAGGGCAAGGGACTACTTCCGGAGCGCAAGCTCGTCTCGAATGGCGCGGTACCGCTCAATCTCATTGTCCTGGAGGTAATTGAGCAGGCGCCGCCGCTTTCCGACGAGGTCGAGCAACCCGTGGCGGGTGGAGTTGTCGTTGGGGTGCTCCTTCAGATGCTCGGTGAGGCGCTCGATGCGCTTTGTAAAGATGGCGATTTGGACCTCGGGCGTCCCGGTGTCGTCCGGGCTGTTGCCAAACCGGTCTATAATGTGCTGCTTCTCTTCTTTTGTGATCATCGTGCGGTGGGGACCTCTTTAGATTGTGCCATGCTAAAGAAGAAACCGCGGTGCTCTGCAGTTTCGTGAGGGGTGCAGCCCAACGAGCGGTCAGGCCATTGCCTCAACAACGGCGGTACAACGCTGCTCATCTTCCGAAAGTTGCGCTGCCAGGGCGTCCGCCGAGTCAAACTTCTGTTCGTCCCGCAATCTTTGCAGGAACTGAACAGAGAGACGCCGGCCATACAAATCCCCGTCGAAGTTGAGCAAATGGACCTCTACAGTGACGTCCATCTCGTCGAAGGTGGGGCGCCGTCCGATGTTCATCATGCCGCCGTGCACCTGCCCATCGGGCCCGTGCACCCGTGTGGCGTAGACGCCGTGCCGGGGGACGAGTTTTCGGGCGTCGTGAAGGACGAGGTTGGCAGTTGGGAAGCCGAGTGTGCGCCCTCGTCCTTCGCCCCGTGCCACGGTGCCCTGCAGCTGGTAGGGACGCCCCAGCCGCTCCCAGGCCTTCTCCACAGCGCCTTCGTCCGCGAGCAATGTGCGGATGGAGCTGGAGGATACGACGTCGTGGTCCACCTCTTGCGGGGGAATTACGTCTACGGCGAAGCCGTGCTCGGCGCCCAACTCGCGGAGAAGTGCCACATCGCCGGCTCGGTCTTTGCCGAAGCGGTGGTCATACCCGACAGTAATTTCTTGAAGACCGATGCGGTCTACCAGCACAGCTTCGATGTAGTCACGGGCGCTGCGCTGCGCGAACTCGTGAGAAAAGGGGATGACCACGAACCGATCCAGCCCAAGGTCTTCCAGAATGCGGGCCCGCTCGGAGACGGTGGTGAGGAGGGGCACCTCGGCTCCGTGGACGACGGTGCGAGGATGGGGGTCAAAGGAGATGAGGGTGCTGGGCCCACTTTTCTCCTCCGCCCGGTTGCGGAGGTATGACAGGATGGCCTGGTGCCCACGATGGACGCCGTCAAAGGTCCCTACGGTGAGGACCGACGCGTCGTTGTGGGTAATGTTGTCCCAGCCAATTTCACACTTCATAGGAGAGGTCCGTTGGTCTTACGGCAGTGCATCTGTGAGTGCGGGAAGGGTCCAACTATTGTCCACAGAGAAGGGCCCGATGCGGGTGCGGCGCAGGGCTGCAAGATGCGCTCCTACACCAAGGTCCGCACCAAGGTCTCGGGCAAGGGCACGGATGTACGTTCCTTTTGAGCAGGCTACGCGAATGGTAAGGGTGGGCAGCGCCCACTCGAGGACATCGAGGCGGTCGATGCGCACCTGTCGGGGCACGCGCTTCACCGTTTCCCCGCGGCGCGCTTTTTTGTACAGGCGCTCCCCTTCCACCTTTACCGCAGAGTACATGGGCGGCACTTGGTGGATGTGCCCGACAAACGCAGCGCAGGCCTCAGTCACGTCCTCGCGGGAGAGACCGGAGGGGTCGGTCCGGTCGGTGACCTCGGTTTCGGCGTCGTGGGACGGCGTGGTTTCGCCGAGGCGCAGGGTGGCCTTATAGGTTTTGGGCAGGTGCATGCAGGCGGCCTGGAGGCGCGTGGCGGGACGCGCCACGAGGATGAGGAGCAGCCCCGTAGCCAGGGGATCGAGCGTGCCAGCGTGTCCGACTTTTTGCACGCCCGTGGCCTCCCGCAGGGTGGAGACGACATCGAACGAGGTGCGGCCGGAGGGTTTGTCAATGGGGACGATGGCACCCGCTCCCCAGTCCTCGGGAAGGGTGGGAGGCGCATGCACCATCTCCGGCGGTATGTCGCGCTGGGCCGCGGCGGGGGGCACGGGACGGGGCAGAAGGATGAGGGCAGCGGGGCCTACGAAGCGTCTTCAGGGGAATCCTCGGGGGTATCGTTGAGCCGACGCTCACGCTCTTCGCGGATCCGATCGAAGAGGGTCTCCATGCGCTTGGCCTCTTCCAAGGACTCATCGTGGAAGAATTTCAATTCTGGAATCTCGCGCACCTGATGGCGAATCCGGGAGGCCAGCTTTTCGCGAATCTCATCGGTGAGCGCCTTCAGTTGCCGAAACGTTGCCTCTCGTTGCGCGGAGGTATCGCCCATGACGCTCGCGTACAGATAGGCAATGGACAGGTCTCCGGTCACACGGGCCCGGGTGATGGTAACCATCGGCTGCAGCTGGTCGGAGTAGTCCCGCTGCAAGATGCGGGCCACTTCCCGCTGCACGAGTTCGGCAACACGCTCGGTATGGATGCTCATCGCCAGGGAGGAGGGGCCTGTGGGGCAGGGCGAACGAGGACGAAACACCGGGGCCTACACTCAGACCTCGAGCTCTCGCTTCTCCTCAACAACAATGTAGGTCTCAAACTCATCGCCCACCTTCACATCGTCGTAGTTTTCCACCGAGAGGCCGCACTCGTAGCCGCTCTGCACCTCTTTCACGTCGTCCTCGAAGCGCTTGAGCGAACTGATGTCGCCCTCGTACTGCACAACCCCGTCACGCACGACGCGGATTTTGTGGTTGCGATGGATGGTGCCCTCGTTGACGTAGCACCCGGCGACGGTGCCCACGGTGGGCACGCTGAAGGTATCGCGCACTTCGGCGCGGCCCTTCGTCTCCTCGCGGCGCTCCGGAGAGAGCAGCCCTTCGAGGGCGTCGCGGACATCCTCAATGGCGGAGTAAATCACCGAGTAGCTGCGAATGTCCACGTCTTCGCGGTGTGCCGTGTCCCGCGCGCCACCGGTAGGCCGCACCTGGAAGCCGATAATGATGGCGTCGGAGGCGCGGGCCAGCATCACATCGCTTTCGGTGATGGCCCCCACGCCGCTGTGGATGACATTGACCGCCACCTCGTCGGTCTTCAACTTGAGGAGCGCATCGGAAAGAGCCTCGACGGAGCCTCCCACGTCGGCCTTCAGAATCAGGTTGAGTTCGTGGAACTCGCCCTCCGCCATGCGGCGGCTGACCTGATCGAGCGAGACTTGGCTCTGGCGGCGCAGCTCCTGCTCGCGGTGAATCCGCTGTCGGTCTTCGGCCACGTCGCGCGCTTCGCTTTCGTCTTCCATCACCACAAACTGGTCGCCCACCTCGGGCGAGCCGTCGCACCCGAGCACCAGGGCGGGCTGGGACGGCCCCACGGCGTCCACGCGGTTGTCGCGCTCGTCGAACATGGCGCGTACGCTGCCGCTGTGCATCCCTGCGAGGAAGGGGTCACCGGTTTCGAGGGTGCCGTTCTGAACGAGGACGGTGATGACGTTGCCCCGCCCCTTTTCCAGGCGGCTCTCAATGATGACGCCCGACGCCTCGCGATTGGGGTTGGCCTGCAGTTCCATGATCTCGGACTGGAGGACCACCTTGTCAAGAAGATCGCTGATGCCCTGACCCGTCTCGGCAGACACCTCGGCGGACTGTACGTCTCCGCCGTACTCCTCCACCAGCACGTTGTGCTCCGCAAGCTCGGCACGCACCTTCTCCGCGTCGGCCTCGCGCTTGTCCATCTTGTTGATCGCAACGACGATCGGCACGTCGGCGGCCTGCGCGTGGTTGATGGCCTCCCGGGTCTGTGGCATGACCGAGTCGTCGGCGGCCACGACCAAAATCACGATGTCCGTCGCCTTCGCCCCACGAGCACGCATGGCGGTGAAGGCCTCGTGGCCTGGGGTGTCCAGAAACGTGATGGCTTCGTCGTCCTGGTCGGTCAGCTCCACGTAGTGCGCCCCCACGTGCTGCGTGATGCCGCCCTCCTCCCCCGCCACCACATTGGCATTGCGAATGTAGTCCAGGAGCGAGGTTTTTCCATGATCGACGTGCCCCATTACCGTCACAACCGGCGCACGCGGCTCCAGGTCTTCCGGCGCGTCCGCTTCCACCTCCAGCACCCCGGCATCGCGCTCGGCCACAAATTCGATCTCGTAGCCGTATTCGTCCGCAACAAACTCGATGGTCTCTCGCTCCAGACGCTGGTTGATCGAAACCATCATCCCGGCGTCGAACAGTGCGTCAATCACATCACTCACTGGCTCCCCAATGAGGTTTGCAAGCTCTCCGGTCGTGACAAATTCCGTCACTTCCAGGACGTTTTCTTGCTCACGCTCGCGCTCCAGGCGGCGCTGACGCTCCTGTTCGTGGCGCTCGCGGCGGCGACGGCGACGGCGCTGCCGTTCGCGGCTGGCGCCCTGCTCCAGCTCCTGCAGCGTCTCCTGAATGGTCTGCTCAATGTCTTCCTCGTCGGGCCCGCCGCCGCCCTTCTTCTGTTTCTTCTTTTTCTTCTTCTGCGATTTCTGGGTCTGCTTGCTCTTCTGGTCGTCTTTTTTGCTCTTGTCTTTTTTCTTCCGCTTGCGTTTGCGCTGCGGGCGCTTCAGCTGGTCGCTGTCCATTTTGCCGACCACGTTCGGGCCCTTCAAGCGGTAGCGCGTGGCCTTCAGGGTCCCGCTGTCTTCTTCCTCCTCTTCGTCGTCGGCCGCCTCGGTCGGCTCTTCCTTGGCCTCGGGGGCCTCTTCCGGTTCGTCAGTCTCCGCCTCAGGGGGCTCTTCCGTCGGCTCTTCTTCCGCGGGGGAGGCGTCCGTCGCCTCAGTGTCCGGCTCGGCGACCGCATCGGGCGCTTCTTCCGCTGGCGCCGCCTCTGCAGACGCATCGGCACGGGATTCCGTCTCGGCCTCCGGCGCTTCAGTCTCGGGCGCTTCGGTAGAGGACTCTTCTGGGCTCGCCGATGCATCGGCCCCGACCGGCTCTTTCGATTCTGCGGCTTCCTGCATCGCGGCATCTTCCGCGGTCTCCTCCGCTCCGGGCTCTTCCGCTCCGGGCTCTTCCGCGGTCTCGGCAGGCGCCTCTTCCACAGGCGCCTCTTCCACAGGCGCCCCCTCGGCGGCGGAGACGTCCGACACGTCTTCACCGGGAGCCTCCGCAGCCCCCGATCCTGCTTCATCGGATTCTGCCCCATCGGATTCTGCCTCATCGGGCTCTGCCGTGGGGGTCTCTCCCGCGGGTGCCTCTTCGGCCACCGCCTCCTCGGCCACCGCTTCTTCGTCCGGCTCACCAGAGACGCCGTCCTCCTCGGCCGCTGCTTCTTCGGGAGCAGACTCCGGCTCACCGTCGCCGCTGGGCGTAGGCGCAGCCTCCTGCTCCTCATCGAGCGTGGCGACCTCGTCGCGCTCCGGCCCGGTGTCCTCGTCCTCCGAGCGCAGCTCACGGATGCGCGCCGCCGCCTCTGCATCGTCGGCATACTCCTCCCGGAGCACGAGGTACGCCTCCTCGTCCACAATCTTGGCGTTCAGTCCCGCCCCGGAGAGGGCCTCCTCGTACCCCTCACTTTCCAGAAACTCCTCCACCCGGTCCTGGGACACGTTCAGTTCCCGAACCACGCGGAACAGCTTCTTTGCCTGAAAATCTTTCGTCGTTGTTGCCATAAGGCAATCGTTTGGTGCTCGGTCTGCCGAATGAACACGCGAGCCTGCAGGGCCCGCGGCGCCCTTCTCCTCAATGCTACGCTATCACTTCAGTTCTTCTTCCTGAACCGCTTCTTCCTGAACCGCTTCTTCAGGCACTGTCTTTTCTGTGGCAGCCTCGTCGCCATCGTCCGGCTCTGTTGACCCTTCTCCCCCGGCCTCGTCTTCGCCCGGCTCGTCATCGCCCGGCTCGTCTTCACCCGCCGACGCTTCAGGGGAGGCCCCCGAAGCGTCCGGGCTCTGCGTCTCGGTGCGCTCCCGCGAGGACCGGTCGCCGGTCGGCTCGTCGGACACGGCGCCGTTGCCCTCGGCGGGCAGACCCACCGACTCCACGGTGAAGCGTCCCTGGCGAATCGCCTCGATGATGCCCGGTCCCTTCTCGAACTCGGTCTTGATCACCTCCAGCACATGTGCGGCGGTTTCGCGCTCCAAATCAGCGCGGCGCGCCAGTGCATCCGCCGACAGCTCCAGCACCGCCTTTCCGGTGTCGCACCCGATGTGTTGCAGTTTCTGAATCGTCTCCTCTGAAAGTTCGTCGCTAAACTGCTCGATATCGATGTCTTCCTCGTCGGGCGGGATTTCGCGGTAGACGTCGATCTCAAAGCCGGTCAGCTGGGAGGCCAGCTTGATGTTGACGCCCCGCTTGCCGATGGCCTGGCTCACTTCGTCGGACGGCACTTCTACCCGGGCCCGCGGCGGCTCGGTGTCCTGGTTCAGCACGACGCTGGTGGGCTCGGCCGGCGACAGGGCCCGTGCGATCAGTTCCTTCGCCTCCCCGGACCATTCCATCACGTCAATGTTTTCGTCGGACAGTTCGCGGACCACAGCGTTGATCCGTACGCCCTTCACGCCCACGCAGGCCCCCACGGGGTCTACCTTTTCGTCGTGACTGGCCACCGCCACCTTCGCCCGGTCGCCGGGAATCCGCGCCACCTTTTTGATCTCGACGATGCCGTCGTGCACCTCGGGCACTTCCACCTCAAACAGGCGCTCCATAAACACCGGCGACGTGCGACTGACGACCACCTGCGGGTCGCTCCCCGCATCGCGGCGCACCTCCTTCACGACGGTCCGGAGCATATTGCCCTTCCGGTAATGATCGCCCGGGATCTGTTCGTCGCGCGGCAGCACCAGCTCGGTGTCTTCGTGCATCAGAAGCGTCTCGTGGCGGCGCACCTGGTAGATCTCGCCCACCACAATGTCGCCAATGAGCTCGGTGTACTCTTCGTACACCTGCTCCTTTTCAATGTCGCGAATGCGCTGCCGGAAGGTCTGCCGGGCAGTCATGACGGCCCGCCGCCCAAACTCACTGATGTCAAGCTCGCTGGCCACCTCATCGCCCACCCCAAAGGCCTCGTCGACTGCTTTTGCATCGGAGAGCTTGATCTCCGTAACTGGATCCTCAAGGTCCCAGTCTCCCACCACCTTTTGGATGTGGAGGATCTGGATGTCCCCCTGGTTCGGGTTGAAAATGATCTCGAACGCATCGTCCGCCCCATAGCGCTTGCGAAGCATCGCGCGGAAGACGTCCTCCACAATAATCTGCAGCGTATCACGATCCATGTCTTTGGACCGTGCAATTTCTCCAAATGAGGAGATCAGGTCTTCGCTTCGCATAATCCGTCTCGTCCTATGATGAAGTACATCCGATCGGCCCGCGCCCAGAGCGCCGCGGGGCGCTACCAGGGCAGCTCGATGCGTGCCTGCGTAATGGCGGCGTAGGGAAGTTGAAGGCGCTCGGCCGACGGGAGTTCGAGCTCAATCATTTCGTCATCTGCGTCTGTGAGGTCGCCCACCACAATCTCTTCGTCGTCCTCGTCTTCGAATCGTACACGAAGCGTCCGGCCAACGTTCTTGCGGTACTGCTCGGGCAGCATCAAGGGTCGCTTAATCCCCGGCGAGGAGAGCTCAAGCTTGTAGCTGCCGTCCACGACGTCTTCTACGTCCAGCAAGAAGCCGAGCTCTTTGCTGACGCGTGCAAGGTCGTCGTGTCCCATCTCTGTTTCGGAGTCTACGTACACTTCTACCACGCGCGTCCCTTTGTGTCCGCGCACCTGCACCTCGACCAGAAAGTAGTCCGTCCCGGCGATGACCTCTTCGGTCAGCTCGCGAACGCGGTCGGCAAGGCGCTGCTGGGTAGGATTCACGGGTACGTAGACGGGCACGTAGAAGGCGTGAACACGCGAAATACACAGTGCAAAAAAGCGCTCGACCCGACAGACGGGGCGAGCGCCAGGCACGCCCACGGAGCTCCGCGGGCGGCAGGCGTGCAGGCTGTCGAGCCTGGCACGCGTACGAAAAGGTGGCACAGGCGGCCACCTTTTTCGCTGACGGGCGTCAGCGCGGCTCGTTCAGTCCGCATCGAAAGGGTGTACGATGCGGGGTTCTTGATGTTTCTCAACGGTCGCCGGGCATGCCCCCCTGGCTTTTTGCTTCGTCCGCGCTTGCGCCCGCACACGCCGCCTTGGAACGGTGGGCGGTTCGCAATGCAAGGAGGGCCTGCGGCTATGTCGGAGAGGCGCCCGGGCGTTTCTTTCCGTGCAGCAGGTAGGCCTTGATCAACGGGTCCAGCTTCTCGCCGTCGAGGACTGCCTCTGCGTCCTTGATCTTGGTCTCGGTACGATGGTCGTTCACCATGGTATAGGGATGCAACACGTACGAGCGAATCTGGCTTCCCCACTCGATGCTTTTCTTCTGGTTCTCGAGACGCTCTTTCTCCTGGAGCTGCAATTCGCGCTCGGCCTGGTAGATGCGGCTCTGCAACATCTGCCGTGCGCGGCGGCGGTTCTGGTGCTGGCTCCGCTCTTGCGTGCAGGCGGCCCGAACGGTTGTTTCTTCACCGTTGGAGAGCGGCCCTGTCCAAATGAGACGCACCCCCGTTTCGACCTTGTTGACGTGCTGCCCGCCCTTGCCTCCTGAGCGAAAGGTTTGCAGTTCGATTTCTCCTGCACTGAGATCAACCCCAATGCTGTCGTCCACCTCCGGGTACACAAACACGCTGGCAAACGACGTATGGCGTCGGCTGTCGGCATCGAACGGGGAGATGCGCACCAGGCGGTGCACGCCGGTCTCGCTCTTGAGGCGGCCATAGGCATATTTCCCACGGACGTTAAGGGTCGCGCTCTTGATGCCGGCCTCTTCCCCAGGCTGATGGTGCAGGAGTTCCGTCTCGTATCCTTCTGCGTCAGCCCAGCGCATGTACATGCGCAGAAGCATATCCGCCCAGTCCTGCCCCTCGGTCCCCCCTGCACCGGGGTTGATCTCAAGAATGGCGTCGCGCGGGTCGTCCGGCTCATCCAGGAGGCTCTCCAGCTCCAGGCGGTCGAGCTCTCGTTCGAGCGCTCGTGCCTCCGCGGTGATTTCCGCGTCCATGTCTTCGCCCTCTTCTTCTGCCAAGAGCTGAAGCGTTTCGATGTCTTCGGCTTGTTGCTTGACCTCCTCCCAGGCCTCGATCCATTCCTCATTGCGGGCGATGCGCTTCTCAACCTCGCGCGCTCGGGCGGGATCGTCCCAGAAGTCGGGATCCATCCGCTCCTGATTGAGCTCCTTGACGGTCATGCGGCGGTTGTCTACGTCAAAGATAGCCCCCGAGCGCCTCAACGCGCTCGATAAGAGTGGCAATGTCGTCGTCCGTATAGGTGCTCATGACGGGGGGAGTGTGTACAAAACGTTGGCGAACGGCTTGGGGGGCTGGGGGCAGACCTCTGCCACAGCCCGATGCTCTCAACAGCGGCCCGAATCGGGATGTTTCTAGGCCTCCTGTGCAGAGGCGGCCGGTCTCGCAGCATCGGTGTGCCGGTCCACAAATCGGCGAATTCGGGTGAGCGCCTCGTTGATATCGTCCAGCCCTGTGGCGTACGAGCAGCGCACGTACCCCTCGCCGCTGGGGCCGAAGGCCGTCCCCGGCACGCAGGCGACGTGCTCTTCATCGAGCAGCGCCTGCGCAAACTCTTCCGACGACAGGCCGGTGGGCGTGATGTCGGGAAAGCAGTAAAACGCCCCTTCGGGCTCAAAGGTCGGGAGCCCAGCGTCGTTGAGGCCCTTCACAATCACACGGCGACGTTCATCGTAGCTCTGGCGCATCCGTTCCGCAGCGGTGCGGCCCTCACGCAGGGCTGCAATGGCCCCCTCCTGCGACATGGTGGGCGCGCTCATGATCATGTACTGGTGCACTTTGTGCATGGCCTGCAGGAGAGGCGCGGGCCCGCAGGCATAGCCAATGCGCCAGCCCGTCATGGCGTAGTTTTTGGAGAACCCCCCGACAATGATCGTCCGGCGACGAAGGGTTTCCACCGTCGGCACCGCGACGTGGCCGCGCTCATGGGCTGCCCCGTAGATGAGCTGGTCGTAAATCTCGTCGGACACCACCAGCAGGTCGTTGTCCACAACCAGCTGTGCGATGTCGCGCAGGGTATCGCGGCGCAGCACCGCGCCGGTGGGATTGTTGGGGTACCCCAAAAAGAGCACCTTGGAGCGCTCGGTCACGTGCGGCGCAATGTCCGCCGCCGTCACCTGAAAATCGTTCTCGACGGACGTGGGCACGTGCACCACCTGCCCCCCAGCGAAGCGGGCGGAAGGGCCGTAGGAGACAAAGCACGGCTCGGGAATGAGGACCTCATCGCCAGGGTCGAGCAGGGCCTGCATCGCCAGTTGCATGGCTTCGCTGCACCCCACCGTGGCAATGATTTCGTCGTCCGGGTCGTACGAAAGGCCGTATCGCTCCTCGTAGTCGGCCGCAATCAGCTCGCGCAGCTCCTCCTGCCCCGCGTTGGACGTGTAGCTGGTCCGACCGTGCTCCAGCGCCTCAATGCCCGCCTCCACCACCGGCGTGGGCGACACAAAGTCCGGCTCGCCGATGCCCAGCGAGATGACATCGTCCATGGTGGCGGCAATGTCGAAAAACCGACGAATGCCGCTCGGAGGCGTCGTGCGCACGCGCTCCGACACGTGACGCTCAAGATTGGGGATCGTCGCACTGGGAGAAGCCATAGGAGCGGACGGCGGAGACAGTTCGTGGAAGACAGCGGGCGATCACGTACTCCCCCCTTCTCCGGAAGGTTCATCACGGAGCCCTGCTGACCGCGCAACGCATTGTACTTTGCCGGTGCGGCAGGTAGCTTTCAAAAGCGCGTTCTCCCTCACCTTTCCGACGTTTTCCTGCTTCCTATGCAAGATTCCGCTCAAAATTACATTGACGGTCGCTGGACCGATGCTGCCTCCGGCCGCACCTTTGAAACCCGAAACCCCGCCGACCCCACCGACCTGCTTGCCGAGATGCCCGCGTCCACGGCGGAGGACGTGGACGCGGCCGTGCAGGCCGCCCGCGATGCTTACACGGACTGGCGGTCGACCCCGGCCCCTGCGCGCGGCAAAATCCTGAAACGCTCCGGCGATCTGCTGGCCGAGCGGAAGACGGACATTGCCCGTACGATGACGCGGGAGATGGGCAAACCGTTCTTTGAAACCAAGGGCGACGTGCAGGAGGCCATCGACACGGCGTACTACACCGCCAGCGAAACGCGACGCCTGTTCGGCGCGACGGTCCCAAGCGAGCTGCCGAACAAGATGAACATGACAATCCGCCGACCGCTCGGGGTCTGTGGCATCATTACCGCCTGGAATTTTCCTGTGGCGGTGCCGTCGTGGAAGATCTATCCGGCCCTCGCCGCCGGCAACACGGTGGTGTTTAAGCCCAGCGAGGACGCTCCAGTTAGCGGACGGCTCTTCATCGAAACCCTCCTCGATGCGGGCCTGCCGGCGGGCGTGCTCAATGTCGTCCACGGTGCCGATGCGGCCGGCACGGCGCTCGTGGAGCACACCGATGTGGACGCCATCGGGTTTACGGGATCGTACGAGGTGGGCACTACCATTGCCGAAACGTGCGGCCGCCTCAACACGCCTGTGTCATTGGAGATGGGCGGCAAAAATCCGATGATTGTCATGGACGATGCCGACCTGGATCTTGCCCTGGACGGGGCCATCTGGGGGGCGTACGGCACCACGGGGCAGCGCTGTACGGCGACAAGCCGACTCATCTGCCACGAGGCGGTCCACGATGACTTCGTGGCGATGATTCGGGACGAGGCGGAAACGCTGGTCCTCGGCGACGGAAATGAGGAGGCTACGGACGTGGGCCCTCTCATCAACGATGCGGCCGTAGACACGGTGCATCGGTACGTGCAAACCGGCACGGACGAAGGTGCCACCCTGCAGATGGGCGGCGCTCCGGCTGAGGTCGACGGCCTCGGCGGACACTTCTACGAGCCTACGCTCTTCACCGATGTGACCCCGGACATGACCATTGCCCAGGAAGAAATTTTTGGGCCGGTGCTGGCGGTCTTTGAGGTGAGTTCCTACGAAGAGGCGGTGGAGGTCGCCAACGACACGCAATTCGGCCTCTCTTCTTCCATCTACACCCGGGACGTCAACCGCAGCTTCCAAGCCATGCACGACCTGGAGGCCGGGATCACCTACGTCAACGGGCCCACCATCGGGGCCGAGGCGCACATGCCCTTCGGCGGGGTGAAGGACACGGGCAATGGCCAACGCGATGGAGGCTATGCCGCCTTTGAGTTTTGGACCGAACCCAAGACCGTGTATATCGACTACTCGGGGCGCCTTCAGAAGGCGCAGATGGACTCGGTGGACGAATAGCTCTCGTCATCTGAGCATTCTTCTCAACAGCTCTCTTTCGGCAAACTCCCCTCACGGGTGGTGATGTGTTGCATCACCACCCGTTTCGCATCGGGGGCAAATTGGGGCAATACGCCTCGTCTACGCGTCGTTTCGAAGGTACTCGTTGTCTTCGCGGGCTCGCACTACGGCCTTGTACGTCCCATCGTCCTGTTGGGCCGATCGTACAATGACGTTCTCTTTTCCGAAGCGTCGGTACAGGAGATTCCGCAGATTTTGGATGTCGTTTTTTGCCAACTCGGCAAGAACGATCGCCTCATCTTCACCAACGTCGGCCCATTTTTGGGCGATGGGCTCGTACTGGGATGTTCGACCGCGTCCACCGCTGGCCCCAAGCTCGCGCTCGGCTTCGTTTTGATTCATAACTTCCATTTCGAATTCGGCGTCCATAATGTTTAGTTGTGATCGTTACTGGGATACTCACGTCTCGTAGCCTGAGAGCATACAAGAGGTTCCCCTTTCTATTCCCTTTCATTTAATGTATATGTGTTACGACAACACAAAACGTTTCCAGCAAGCCTGAAGATACCGCCCGAAGGCCTACTTGACTCCGCAGTGCGGGCTCCGTGCTACTACGTTGCTCTCCGTTCAGGCTCTTTGTAATACTGAGGTGCACGCAAGACTGCATAGCTTCCCCCCTTCGGGAACGGGAGACTCCGGAAGACACGGACCCTTCTCGCATCCCTGGCGAAACAATGTGCTTCCCTTGAGACACCATTTGCAAGATGTCATTTGTGGGATGTCATTTTCCGTCACACCAATCCTCAAAGGGGGACAGGCTCACTTTCGAGCATTTGTTTCGAGCGTGTGTCCCGTCAAGCTGACGGGAGCACTCGAGGCGGCCAATGCCTGCGGAGAACGCTGGCGGCTTTGCATAACCTCACGACGTCGGCTCGTTGAAGCGCGGGAGAGGACGGGCAGACCGCCCAAGGATCCCCCGGTCTTTTACGGGCATGAATGCTTCGCAGTATTTGTCGGGGGAGTGTCAATGGCCCACGCTGAAAGCAATCCGATGGCCAGGGGGAGAAGTCAATTTTTTGTGTTTTTGGGAGGCTTACAGGCCAGCGTGAAAAACGGAGCCGTGCGTAAGCTCTCCTACCTGCTCTCCATCCACGAAAACCGCCGACCATACCCGTTCGATTTGCTCGAAGCGCTCCTCCACTTCGTACAGTGTGACAATGGCGGATGGAAAGGCGGCGGAGAGGCGGCGGGCGGGCTCGTCCAGGCGCTCGTGTTCGTCCAGCGCATGCGTGACCGAGAACTGGAGGGAACCAGGGGGACTGCTGGACGACGGCTCGTCGGACACCTGTGGCTCAAACCCTTGCGCCTCGATGGCGGGGTGGGCCCGGACAGCCTCCGGATCGTCCGACTGTGACACCAGCAGATGGGTTGCGACGGTGGCCATGGGGAGACTGAGGGGAGCTTGAACGAGGGAATGAGGAGTGTGCTGCGCGGTGGTGATGCCGGTCTTCCAGCATGAGCCTCGCACGCGATAGCTCCTGGGAGAGGGACGCGCAATGCCGCCCCCCGCGCGACGGCTTTTATGAGAAGCCCCCATGCGCGGCGGCGTGAGGCTACGTCCGCTTCCGGGCAACGCCCTGCTGATGAGCAGTCTCTGACACTGCTTTGGCGACCTGCTTTACCACTTCCTGGTCGAATACGCTGGGCACAATGTAGTCGGCCGTCAGATTTTCCGGGGCAATGGTATCCGCAATGGCCTTCGCGGCCGCGATCTTCATCTCATCGGTAATGGCCGCCGTGTGGCAACTCAGCGCCCCCTTAAAGAGGCCCGGGAAGCACAGCACATTATTGATCTGGTTGGGATAATCGCTTCGCCCCGTCGCCATGACCGCCACGTGGGGGTAGGCCACCTCCGGCATGATCTCCGGACGGGGGTTGGCCATCGCAAACACGATGGGGTCGCGGGCCATGCGCTCCAGGTCCGCCACCTCGAGGATGTCCGGGGCGCTCAGGCCGATAAAGACATCCGCCCCCTCCAGAAGGTCCGAGAGCGTCTCGCCGTCGGCGTCCGGGTCCGTCATTTCCACGTACTGCTTCTTAGCGGCGTTTAGGTCGGAGCGCTCGGCAGTAACAGGGCCACTGCTGTCTACGCCCACGATGTCCTCTACGCCCATCTGGAGCAGCATTTCGGTAACGGCCGTGCCCGCAGCCCCGATCCCGGACATCACCACCGAGATCTCGGAAAGCGACTTGTCCACGATGGCAAGCGCATTGAGCAGCGCCGCCACCGTGACTACCGCCGTGCCGTGCTGGTCGTCGTGAAAGACGGGAATGTCCAGGCGCTCCCGCAGGCGCTCCTCCACCTCAAAGCAGCGGGGCGCCGCGATGTCTTCGAGGTTGATGCCGCCAAAGACGGGCGCGATGCGGCAGACCGTCTCCACAATTTCGTCGACGTCGGTCGTATCGAGACACACCGGGAATCCGTTCACCCCGGCAAATTCTTTCAGGAGCTGTGCCTTGCCCTCCATGACGGGGATGGCCGCCTCGGCGCCAATGTCGCCGAGACCGAGCACGGCCGTGCCGTCCGACACGACGGCTACGGTGTTGCTCTTGATGGTGAGTCGGTGCGCATCGTTGGGCGTTTCGTGGAGGGCCTCGCACACGCGGGCCACGCCCGGGGTATAGGCCATGGAGAGCTGATCGCGCGTGCGGAGGGGCGTCTTGCTTGCCACTTCCAGCTTGCCGCCAAGGTGCAGCAGAAAGGTGCGATCGGACGTGTTGACGACCGACACCCCCTGGATGCTGCGCAAGGCGTCCACGATGGAGCGCGCGTGCTCGTCGCTGCGCGTATTGATGGTAATATCGCGGGTGAGCTCTTCCTGCTCCGCCCGCACAATGTCGATCGCGCCAATGTTGCCGCCTTCCTCTCCGATCGCAGAGGTCACCTTCGCGAGCATGCCGGGGCGGTTGTCGATGTGCACCCGTACGGTAATGGAGTTGCTGGCGGTGGGGAGGTACTCTTGGGAGGCGTTCATGAAACGATACAGGTGGGGGGAATGCAGAAGAAGATGTGGGGGTGGTCGTCGCGAGCGGGCCCAACGCAAAAGGGACGGCTTCCGTGCTGGAAGCCGCCCCTTCGTGGTGTGGGTCGTGCGCGGGCAGAAGGCGTGCTACGCGTCAGTGGAGCCGGTTTCGTCAAAGTCCGCCAGTGCCGCTGAAATTTCCTCAGCGTAAGCGGATCCAATGCCGTCAAGCTCCGTCAGGTCGTCCACGTCGCGGAGCGCAGCCAGTGTCGAGACGCCCGCATTTTCGAGGCGGGAAGCGCGGGGGAAGCCTTCGGGGAAGCCCGAGGTTTCATCGAAAGCCTCCGACGCTTCTTCCGTATCCGCAGACGCATCGTCGGCGTCGCCTTCGTCGTCCGCACCGTCTCCATCGTCCGCATCCCCGGATGCCTCAGCGGCAGCCTCCGCCGCTTCCCGGCGCTCTTCTTCTTCCATTTCGCGCCGGAGATCGGCCAGGCCCGACAGCTCGCCGAGGGTGGTGGGGCCAGTGGTCGGCTCCTCCTCGGATTGCTGCTCCTCCTGAAAGTCGCGCACCGCTTCCTCGCGCTGGCGCTTCTCCTCGCGCTTCTGGCGCTGTTCTTCCTTGCGCTCCTGCTGACGCTCGGCGCGGTCCTTCGCCGTCTCGCTAAGGACAATGTCCTTCTGGTCTTTGTCGAACCGAATGACCCGGAGCTCCAGCTCGTCGCCCTCATGGTAGTGGTTTCGGAACTCTTGAGGGCCTCGCTTCAGCTCGCTGCCCGGCACAAAGGCTTCCACGTCCAGCGGGAGCTGCACAACGAGCCCTTTGTCTTCCACCCGCACGATTTCGCCCTTCGTATCGTTGCCTTCCTCGTACGCATCGGCAAACTGGTCCCACGGGTTGGTCTTCACCTGCTTGTGGCCCAGCGAGATGCGGCGCCGGTCCTCGTCAATGTTCAGGATGACTACATCGAGCTCCTGTCCCTCATCAACCATGTCGCCGGGGTGGCGGATTTTCTTGGTCCACGACAGGTCGGAGACGTGCACAAGCCCGTCGATGCCCGGCTCAATCTCGACGAAGACGCCGAAGTGCGTGATGTTGCGCACGGTGCCGGTAAGCACTGTGCCCGCCGGATAGCGGTCGCTGATGCCGTCCCAGGGGTCCGGCTCCAGCTGCTTCATCCCGAGCGAAATCTTCCGCTCGTCCTGGTCGATGTTCAGAATCTTGACATCGACGATCTGCCCCAGCGAGACCATCTGGCTGGGGTGTTCGATGTGGCGTGTCCACGACATTTCGCTAATGTGGACGAGCCCCTCGATGCCCTTCTCGATCTCGACGAAGGCCCCATAGTTGGTGATGGAAACGACCTTGCCCTCGACCGTGTCGCCCTCGCTGTACTGGTCGCCGATCTTTTCCCAGGGATGCTCTTTCAGCTGCTTCAAGCCCAGCGAGATGCGCTGGCGCTCTTCTTCGTAATCGAGGACCACGACCTCGAGCTCTTGATCGAGCTCCACAATCTCGCTTGGGTGCGACACACGCCCCCACGAGAGGTCGGTGATGTGCAGAAGGCCATCCACGCCGCCGAGGTCGATAAAGACCCCAAAGTCGACGATGTTTTTGACCGTCCCCTGCAGCACCTGGCCCACCTCGAGCTGTTCCAGAATCTGCTGGCGCTGCTCTTCCAGCTCGTGCTCAATGAGCTCACGGTGGGAGACGACAATGTTCTCGTTCTCCGGATTGAGCTTTACGATCTTGAACTCCATCCGCTTCTCCAGGTACGCTTCAAAGTCGCGCACCGGGCGGACGTCAATCTGCGAGCCAGGCAAGAAGGCCTCCATGCCGTCGAGCAGTTCCACAATCATGCCGCCCTTGATGCGGCGCACGATCGTGCCCTCGATGACCTCCTCGTCCTCGTAAATCTCTTCCACCCGCTGCCAGCGGCGCACCTTGTCGGCCTGCTCCTTCGAGAGCACAAGCTGGCCGTCGCGGTCTTCTTTGCGCTCCAGGTACACCTCTACGGTGTCCCCTGGCCCAATCTCCTCTTCCGAAAACTCGTCACGGGCCACGATGCCATCGCTCTTGTAGCCGATGTCGATGACCACGTAGTCCTCATTGGCCTGTAGGACACGGCCCTGAACGATGTCCTGCTCCCGAACGTCGATGGAGGTCTGGTCGACGACCTGCCGGAACTGGTCGTACACAGGATCTTCAGTGTGCGTCGCCTGATCCGTCTCCAGCTCGTCGAGCGAAACCGTTTTTCCGTACGTCTCGCCCGTAAAGCCCTGGGCGTCTTCCGTCCGCTCCAGCTCTTCGGCGGACACGCCCTGGGTCGGCTCGTCGAACTCGGCCACGTCAACGGCTGCCTCGTCGCCAGTCGGAATTTCGAGCTCCTCCGAAGCTTCCTCGACGGCTTCCTCGAGGATGCGGTGGACGAGACCGGGGTCTTGCGGCGGCTCGGATGTGGCCTCGCCGTCGCCTTCCGACGCGGATGGGTCGGAGCCTTCTGGCGATGCGGCCTCTTCGGGCGGTGCGGCCTCGGAACCGTTTTCCTCCTCGGATGCTTCCTCCGCGGGTGGGGCCTCTGCAGCGGAAGGGTCTTCCGCGGCGTCAGGGGCATTGGGAGCGTCCTGCGATTCGTCTTTCGGTGCGACTTGCTCTTGTTCTGCCATATACGATTGGTTGAGTTTTGCGGTGCGCAGCCATGGACGGGGCGTCCGGCAACGCGTGCAATTTGTACTTGCTCGGCCCTGGCTGCCCAGCAAGGGGGAAGAAAAACAATGAGTGTGATGGAGGTCAGCACGCAAAAACTGCCTCCCGAGGGCTTGGGATTCGTCGGCGCGGGGCCAGGAGGCCCGCCGAAGGGGCCTGTAGAGGCCTACGTTGTATTGTGCGTCTGCGGGCTACGTTCCCCACTTGGAGTGCGCTTTAACGTGATCTACCACAAATGCCACCTGCTCGGCAATGGTGCAGTCGGTCGTGTCCAGCTCCACCGCGTCTGCCGCACGGCGGAGGGGCGCAAGGTCGCGGTGTCGGTCCTGGCGATCGCGCTCCGCAATCTCGGCCCGGACCTCGTCGAGCGATCGCTCGTCCCCGCTCTCGGCATATTCCTGTTGCCGCCGCCGCGCTCGCTCGTCCAGATCGGCAACCATAAAAATCTTGAGGTCAGCCTCCGGAAACACCACCGTGCCCGTATCGCGCCCATCGAGCACCACGCCGCCGTGGACCTCGTCCTGCGCCCGCCCAATTCGTCGTTGCTCCTCCACCATGTACTCCCGCACGGGCGCAAGGGTAGAAACGTCGCTGACTGTCTGCCCGACCTCGGGACTCCGAATCTGTGAGGTCACCTCCTCATCCTCCAAAAAGACGCGCATCTGCGGCCCGTCGTATCGTACACCCACGTGCAACGAGGGCAGGACGGCCGCCGCCCCGTCCCGGGTGGGAGCGACGCCCGCGCGCAGAAAGCCGAGCGCAACCGCCCGGTACATGGCCCCGGTGTCCAAATACACGTAATCCAGCGCCTCCGCCGCACGCCGGGCGGTGGTGCTCTTGCCGGAGCCGGCCGGTCCATCGATGGTGACAATCACAGTACAGATACCGGAGTGATGAAAAAAGCAGTGCAGGCCTCGGGCCTCTACGGTCCATTGCCCGAGGATGCGGGGCCGCCCACGTCCTCCGACAGCACCCGAATGGGCGATGGATACTTGAGACGACCCAGCGGCGTTCGCACAATCGGCTGCACCCGAAGCTGGATCGTCTGCGGCGGAGCGGTGCCGCTCACGGCAGCCGCCAGGTCCACCAGGCCGCGCAGGTTGTCGCCGAAAAAGCGAACCAGATCGAGAGAGACTGGAAGGACAATCTCTTGGGGGGTGCCCGGCGGCAGCACCACCGGCTCTTGAACCGTCCCCGAGACGGTTTCTTCGTTTTCCAACAGGAGCGTCCAGTCCATCTCGGTAAGGCGCGCATCGACCCGGTTCTCCGACGGGTTGACCGCCCGCAGGTGCACGTCGAACGACGCCGGAAGCGTGCCCTCCGAGAGCACCGCCGCCAGACGCGTCCACTCTGCGGCCTCCAGATCGTCGAGCGACTGGACCTGCGTCAGGTCGACCCCGCCCACCTGCACGGACGAAACGCGGGTGAGCGAAAACTCCACGGTCTGTAAAGCCGACACCTCGCGGACGGTGGTGCACCCGACGCTCACTGCCAGGAGCCCCCCAATCCCCAGAAGCAACGCCCACCGGGAGCACGGAGACAGGGGCAGGTGGATCACGACGAGCGGAGGTGGGGAAACAGGGCGCGACGCGGCGAATTGCAGAGAGTACGACTGCTGTCTCTGCAGGCTCTCACCAAAGGTCTCGACTGTTTTCCAGATGCGCAAGCTGAGTTGGGATGAAATCGAACGCCCTCGCCCCGAAGAGATCGCGGCGCTTCCAAAACATCCCGTCCGCCTCGTGGTGCACAACGTGCGGTCGATCCACAACGTGGGCTCGATGTTTCGCACCTCCGACGCGGCCCGCATCGAGCATGTACATCTGACGGGCTTTACCGGCACGCCGGAGCACAAGGACCTCCACAAAACGGCCCTCGGCGCACAGGACGCAGTGGACTGGAGCCAGCACGACGAGGCGGTGCCCCTCCTCCACGACCTCCGCGAGGCCGGATACACCATCGCGCTCCTCGAACAAACCGACCAGTCCCAACGCCCCGACGAGGTGGCTCCCGACGCCTTTCCCCTGGCTCTCGTCGTCGGGAACGAGGTGCACGGCGTGGACGCGGAGGTTGTCGACGCCGCCGACCTCGCCCTCGAACTCCCGCAGTACGGCGCCAAAATTTCGCTGAACGTGGGCGTGGCCTACGGCATTGCGGTGTACGACCTGATCCGCCGCTCCCGGTCGGCCCACGGACCGCCCGGCGATGCTCCTCGTATGTAAGAAAAGCGGGGATCATGAAGGCACGGTGGAGGGCACCGCTCATTTATTTCACTCCTCCCAACCCCCTCCGCGCAATGGCCGAAACGGACACGGGCACTCACGGTGGCCTCTTCCCGGAATTCGCCTCCGTCGATCCGAAAACCTGGGCCGAGAAGGTAGAATCGGAGACCGGCCAGTCCCCCACGGACTTCCTCTCGGGGTCCTCCCTGGAAGGAGTCACGATCCCGGCCTATCTCCACCGGAATGCGCTCGACGATGTCGCGCACATCGCGCCCGACGCCGACCGACCACCCCTGTGCGACGCGGCGGACGCTCCGGCCAACGCGTGGACCCTCTGCCAGCCGCTGGCCCATCCCGACCCCGAAACCGCCAACGAGCACGCCCGCACCGCGTTGGAGCACGGCGCCGAGGCCCTGGCCCTGCGGGTCGCCCCCGCATCGAACGACTCCGGCCTGACCCTCCGCACTGCGGACGACCTGGCAACGGTGCTCGACGGCGTGGACCTCTCCGAAACCGGCCTCCATCTGGGCGACCGCATCGCGGCGCCGGGGCTGTTTGGGCTGCTGCAGGAGGTCCTCTCGCAGCGATCCGTCTCCCTCTCGGCCCTCCACGGATCGATCGGGGTCGACCCGGTGGCGGCGCTGGCGGCCGGAACGAGTCCCGCCCCCGATCGCGCCTTTGCGGTGGCCGACGAGCTGGTCCAGGCGAGCCGCGACGCCCCTCGCATCCGGGCGGCGTCCATCGATGCGCGCGTGTACCACGACGCAGGCGCCTCGGCCGTGCAGGAGCTCGCCGCCACGCTGGGCGCCCTCACCGAACGCCTCGCCCGTAGCACGGACCGGGACGTCCCCCTCCCCGCCCTGCTCGAGTCCCTGCAGGTCACCGTCCCCGTCTCCACCCGTTACTTCGTGGAGATTGCCAAGCTGCGGGCGCTCCGGCTGCTCGTGCCGCAGGTGGTGGAGGCGTTTGCGGACGCCTCGAACGCCGCGGTGGACGTTGGCCCAGCCGACCTCCACATCTTCGCCGAGCCCTCCCGGCGCACGGAAACCGTCTACGCCCCGTACGTGAACATGCTGCGGGCCACCACCGAGGCCATGGCCGCTGTGCTCGGCGGGTGCGACGCGTTGTCCATCCCTCCCTACGACGCGGCCCTGCACCCTCCAGATGCCTTCGGCCTGCGCATCGCCCGCAATACGCAGCTCATCCTGGAGCAGGAGTCCCGCTTCGACCAGGTGTCCGACCCGGCGGCGGGGTCGTACTACATCGAGACGCTGACCGACCGGCTGGCCCAACGGGCGTGGACGCGGTTTCAAGAGATCGAAGCCGAAGGTGGTCTTCTCAACGTCCTCCGGGACGGCACGCTGCAGGAACAGATCGCCGAGACACGACGCGAGCGCCGGGCGGCCGTCGATGAGCGGGAGCACGTCCTCGTGGGCACGACCCATTACCCGTCCCTCGACGAACAGCGGCGCGACGACCTCGCCCATTCAGATGGCACTCCGTCCTCGAACGCCCCCCCCGTCGCCCCTCTCCCCTCCCCCACCCTCGACGCAATTCAAGCCGCCCTTCGCGACGGAACGACGCTCCCAGCGATCCTCGCGTCCCTGCAATCAGGGTCAACAGGAATCGCCCCCCTCCCCCGCATCCGCGTGGCCGAAACGATTGAGGCCATCCGCCTGCGGACCGAAGCCTTCGCCGAGCAGCACGACGGGCCGCCGCAGGTGCTGCTCGCCCCCCTCGGCCCACCCGCCGCCCGAAGCGCCCGCGCCACGTTCGCCCGAAACGTCCTGGGCGTCGCGGGCTTTGCGATCGAGGAGCCGCTCAAGTTCGAGTCCGTCGAGGCCGCGGCCGCCGCAGCGACCGAACAGGCCGCCGACGTGGTGGTCCTCTGCAGCTCGAACGACCAGTACGCCACCCTCGCCCCGTCCCTCGCCGCCGCCCTCGCAGATCGCGGTCACGACGCCCTGATCGGCATCGCCGGCTCGCCCGACGACACCGACGTGGATCCGGCCGATTTCTTCGTCCACCAGGGCAGCCCCCTCCGAGAGATCCTCACCTCACTTCAGGAACGCCTCGGCATCGACGTGACGAATGAAGCGTGATGCGTGAGGGCCCGTCTCTCACGCATCCCGCCTCACGTCTCATTCACTCATCTTCAGAGCCCATGCGACCGGACTTCCCCAACATTGAATACGCCCCGCCCCGGGAAGGCGAGCCCACACCACCCGACGCCGCACCCGGGTCGACGCCGGAGCAGATCGACATCGCATCCATCTACGGCCCCGATGCGCTGGAGGACCTCGATCACCTCGACTTCGACTCGGGGATTCCCCCCTACCTCCGCGGGCCGTACACCACGATGTACAAGTTCCGGCCCTGGACCATCCGGCAGTACGCGGGCTTTTCCACCGCCGAGGAGTCGAACGAGTTCTACCGCGAGGCCCTCGCGTCCGGGCAGAAAGGACTCTCCGTCGCATTCGACCTGGCCACCCACCGCGGCTACGACTCCGACCACGACCGCGTGCGGGGCGACGTGGGCAAGGCGGGCGTGGCGATCGACACGGTGGAGGACATGAAGCGGCTTTTCGAGGGCATCCCGCTGGACGACGTGTCGGTGTCGATGACGATGAATGGGGCGGTGCTGCCCGTCATGGCCTTCTACATCGCGGCGGCGGAGGAGCAGGGCGTCTCCCACGAGCAACTGGCAGGCACCATCCAGAACGACATCCTGAAGGAGTTCATGGTGCGCAACACCTACATCTACCCGCCGCAGCCGTCGATGCGGATCGTGGGCGAGATCTTCGCCTACTGCGCCCGGGAGATGCCGCGATTCAACGCCATCTCGGTGAGCGGCTACCACATGCACGAGGCGGGCGCTCCGGCGGACCTGGAGCTGGCCTACACGCTGGCCGACGGCCTGGAGTACCTGCGCACGGGGCTCGACGCGGGGCTGAACGTGGATGCCTTTGCGCCACGGGTCTCCTTCTTCTGGGCCATCGGGATGAACCACTTCATGGAAATCGCCAAGATGCGGGCCGGGCGCCTGCTCTGGGCGAAGCTGGTGAAACAGTTCGATCCCGAGAACCCGAAGTCAATGGCCCTGCGCACGCACTGCCAGACCTCCGGCTACAGCCTCGCGGAGCAGGACCCCTTTAATAACGTGGCGCGCACCACCATCGAGGCGATGGCCGCGGCGTTCGGGGGCACGCAGTCGCTCCACACCAACGCGCTGGACGAGGCCATTGCGCTGCCGAGCGCGTTTGCGGCCCGCATCGCCCGCAACACGCAGCTGTACCTGCAGGAAGAGACCGACATCACCGAGGCCGTCGACCCCTGGGCCGGCTCGTACTACGTGGAGCACCTGACCGGCGCGCTGGCCCGGCGGGCGTGGGCCCTGATTCAGGAGGTCGAAGAGGAAGGCGGCATGACGCGCGCCATCGAGCAGGGCCTGCCGAAGCGCAAGATCGAGGAGGCCGCGGCCCGCAAACAGGCTCGCATCGACACCGGCGCCGAGACCATCGTGGGCGTCAACGCCTACCGCACCGAGGCCGACGAACCAATCGAGCGGCTGGAAGTCGACAACGAGGCGGTCCGGCGGGCGCAGGTAGAGCGGCTCGATCGCATCAAGGCGGACCGCGACGACGCGACCGTGCGGAACGCACTGAACGCGCTGAGGGAGAGCGCCGAGACGGGCGATGGCAACCTGCTGGCGCGGGCGGTGGAGGCGGCCCGGCAGCGCGCCACGCTCGGCGAACTCTCCGCGGCGCTCGAAGACGTGTTTGGCCGCCACACCGCCCGCACCGAAACGATCTCCGGGGTATACGCTTCGGAGGCGAGCACGAACGAGCACTTCCACCGGGCGCGCACCCAGGCCGATCGGTTTGCGACGGTGGCCGGGCGACGCCCGCGCATCATGGTCGCGAAGATGGGACAGGACGGGCACGATCGGGGTGCGAAGGTCATCGCCACGTCGTTCGCGGACATGGGCTTCGACGTAGACGTGGGGCCGCTCTTCCAGACGCCCGACGAGGTGGCGCGGCAGGCCGTGGAGAACGACGTGCACATTCTCGGCGTCTCCAGCCTGGCCGGGGGGCACAAAACGCTCGTGCCGGAAGTGATTGAGGCCCTCAAGCAGTACGGGCGCGACGACATCCTCGTGGTGGTGGGCGGCGTCATCCCGCACGACGACTACGAGGCGCTCTACGAGGAGGGCGCAGCCGCCATCTTCGGCCCCGGCACCAACATCGCCGAGGCCGCTACGCAGATCCTCGACGTACTGCTGGATCGCTTTGAGCAGGACGCGCCGGTCGAGGCGTAAGGACGCCGGCTCTCGTTCCCCCTTGCAACAACCCGCAGCAAGCCGATGCCTGCGACCGCTGAGCGAAAGGACCTTTTCTCCATTCTTCCCCCGGGACGGATGGAGTTTACCCCTCAAAAACCGATGGAAGAGGAGGAATTTTTCGAGCTATGCCAGGAAGCAGATCCGCTCCGCCTCGAACGTGACCCGAACGGAAAAATTATCGTGATGCCGCCCGCTGGAAGCTATCGCTCCAACCGAAGCCTGCAAATTGCCTCTCAACTGTTCAACTGGGCTCAGCAGGCAGATCGGGGAACAGCTTTCGATTCGAGTGGCGGCTTTACGCTTCCCAACGGAGCGACTCGCGCCCCAGATGCAGCCTGGGTCGCCGAGCATCGACTGAAATCACTCTCCACAGAGACCAAAGAAAAATTTCTCCCCCTCGCCCCCGACTTTGCTGTGGAGGTTCGGTCCCAGAACGACACGCGTTCGGGTCTGGAGACCAAAATGGAGGAATACATCGACAATGGAGCCCGCCTCGGATGGTTAATCGATCCGTACGAGGAGACCGTGACGGTCTACCGCGAGGACGGGTCTACTGATGAGTTCGATAGCCCCGTCACTCTCTCCGGGGAGTCTGTTCTTCCTGGATTTGAGTGCGATTTGGAGCGCATCTGGGATCCCTCGTATTAAGTAGAGACGCAAAAGAACCTTAACAATGAGTCATTCCAAGCGCAGCGAAGCGGCGTCGAGGAATCCCTCCAAAGATCACCATAATCGACCGTCAGGCCGATGTACCCCAAAGTCAGACTCTTCGCTGGACCCAGAGAGATTCTTCGACTTTCTCCTCCCTCCGGTCGTCGGTCGCTCAGAATGACTCTCGAATAAATGTATTTCTGCGTATCTACTTAACTCGCGCACGGCCGTCCTCCGCGTCCTCCGCACCCGCAGTACTCGCCCCCCCGTGGCCCCACTAAACCCAAATCTCCATGACCAGACCGCGGCCCGCCGCCCGACCCCCCGCTCGGCCGACGACTACGTGCGCGGCATCCTCGACGGGGACCGCGTGACGCTGAGCCAGGCCATCACGCTGCTGGAGAGCACGCGCCCGGACCACCGCGACACCGCGCGCTCCGTGGTGGAGCAGTGCCTGCCCCACAGCGGCGACTCCATTCGGGTGGCCGTCACCGGCGTGCCAGGCGTGGGCAAGAGCACCTTTATCGAGACCCTTGGGCAGCGGCTCGTGGCGGAGGGGCACCGCCTCGCCGTCCTCACGGTCGACCCCAGCAGCGAGCGCTCGAAGGGCAGCATCCTGGGCGACAAGACGCGCATGGGAACGCTGGCCGCGGAGGAACGCGCCTTCATCCGCCCCTCCCCCACCACCGGTGCGCTCGGGGGCGTGGCCCCCAAGACGCGGGAGGCCATCCTGCTCTGCGAGGCCGCGGGCTACGAGACCGTCTTCGTCGAAACCGTCGGCGTGGGACAGTCGGAGATCAGCGTGCGCTCAATGGTGGATGTTTTCCTGCTCCTGGCCCTGGCCGGCGCGGGCGACGAGCTACAGGGCATCAAGCGGGGCATCATCGAGGTCGCCGACGCCATCGCCATCACAAAAGCCGACGGCGAAAACCGCGAGCGCGCCGAGACGGCCCGGGCGGCGTACGAAAACGCCCTCCAGCTCCTCTCCACCGCCGACTCAGGCTGGACCCCGCCGGTGCTCACCTGCTCGTCCCAAACCGGCGACGGCATCGACGCAGTGTGGGACGCCGTGGAGCGCTACCGCGCCGCCATGCAGGAAACGGGGGCCTTCGAGGAGAAACGCCGGGAGCAGGCCCGCCACTGGATGCACGAAACCATCAAACGGCGCCTCCAGAGCGACTTTTTCTCAGATCCGGACGTGGACGCGGCCCGGCCCGAAATTGAGACGGCTGTCCAGAACGGAACCCTTAGCTCTGTCGCCGCCGCCGAGCGGCTGCTTGCTGTCTACCAGCACACAGCGCCAAACCACCCTGACGGGTAGCCCCGGACGGAACGACCTCCTCACTCTTTCTTAACATTCAGACACGGTCTTCTTTTCTCCAGCACGCCCCTGGCATGAGCGGCCATGGGCTTGCGCTCTTGACTTGTGCCTGATGAGACGCATTGTTCTGATCCGACTGGCCCTGCTCGCACTTGGCGCTGGACTCGCCCTCGGCTGTGCGTCTTCGTCCCGGCACCAGCCTTCCGCGGAGGCGCAAGCGGCCGTCGTGGGCACCTGGCAATATGAGGTGAACGGCTATGCGCCGCTCGACGAAGGCACCTTCCGGATCCGCCAGACGGACGGTCGGTTGCGGGGGGAACTCACCGATCGGCGGCGCGGCCGATTTCGGGCGCGGGTCGACGTGCGGGCGTCCCGCCTGGCGTTGCGGATAGACGACCTTCGCATCTCGGGGTCCATCGAAGACGGCACCTTCACCGGGGTTCTGCGCCGCTCTCAGTGGAGCGTCACCTCCCGCCAACAACGGCGCTCCCGATCTCGCTTCCGCTCGGCCTCGCTCTCTGCCCGGCGCATCCAAAGCGCCACCTCGGCCGACGCCCCGTCCGTTCTGGACTGCCAGTCCATCCTTCGGGAAGCCAGCGGCTGCAACTAACCGGTGGGCCCTGAAACGACAGTCGGGGCATTCTCTCTTTTCCCGACAGTGTTCGCCTGCCTGCCAGGCATGCGCGGATCTTTCGGGGAGGCCCATACTTTGAATAGTCTCCCTGTACATCGTCTTCTCGCACCGCGCCTCCCACCAACCCCACTTCCATCGTGAGCACGTCGGATTCCCCGACCCCGGACACCCGCAGCAATTTTATCTACGACATTATCGAGGAGGACCTGGAGGCGGGCACCTACGGCGATCGCGTGGTGACGCGGTTCCCCCCCGAGCCGAACGGCTACCTCCACATCGGCCACGCCAAGTCGATCGTCCTCAACTTCGGCATCAAGCACGATTACGCCGACCGGGCCGACACGCAGTGTCACCTCCGGTTCGACGATACGAACCCCGAGACGGAAAGCCCTGAGTACGTGGACTCCATCAAGGAGGCCGTGCGGTGGCTCGGGTACGACTGGGAGGAGCACGAGTACTACGCCTCCGACTACTTTGAGCAGTTCTACGAGTACGCCGTCAAGCTCATCAAACAGGGCGACGCGTACGTCGACAGCCTCGACGAGGAAGAAATCCGCGAGTACCGGGGCACGGTGGAGGAGCCCGGCACCCCGTCGCCCTACCGCGACCGCTCGGTGGAGGAAAACCTGGCGCTCTTCCGCAAGATGAAGGCGGGCGAGTTTGAGGACGGCGCCCACGTGCTGCGGGCGAAGATCGACATGAGCTCGCCGCACATGATCATGCGGGACCCCCTCCTCTTCCGCATCAAGCACGCCCATCACTACCGGCAGGGCGACGACTGGTGCATCTATCCGATGTACGACTACGCCCACCCGCTGGAAGACGCCATCGAGGACATCACCCACTCGCTCTGTACGCTGGAGTTCGACAATAACCGCCGCGTGTACGACTGGGTGATGGAGCACTGCCTGGACGAGGACGAACTCCCCTCGCGCCCCCGCCAGTACGAGTTCAACCGGCTCAACCTCGGCTACACGGTGATGAGCAAGACCAAGCTCCGTCACCTGATCGAGGAGGACCTCGTAGGCGGCTGGGACGACCCGCGCCTTCCCACCATTTCCGGCCTGCGCCGCCGCGGCGTGCCGCCCAGGGCCATTCGTTCGTTCTGCCGCGATGTGGGCGTCACCCGCTCGCAGAGCCGCGTGCAGATCGGCCACTTCGAGCACGCCCTCCGAGATGACCTGAACCCGAAGGCGCCGCGCGTGATGGCGGTGCTCGATCCACTGAAGGTGACGGTGACAAACTGGGGCGAAGACGAGATCGACTGGATCGACGCCAACCACTGGCCCCGCGACATCGACAAGGACGAGACGCGGCCCGTGCCCTTCACCCGCACGTTTTACATCGAGCGCGACGACTTCCGCGAGGACCCGCCGGACGACTTCTTTCGGCTGGCGCCGGGCCGCGAGGTGCGCCTGCGGCACGCCTACTTCTTTACCTGCGAAGACGTTATTCGGGACGATGACGGCACCGTCACGGAGCTGCGCGGCACCATCGACCCCGACACGCGCGGCGCCACGGCTCCCGACGGCCGCTCGCCGGAGGGCACGCTTCACTGGGTCTCGGCCTCTCAGGGCGTTCCCTTCGAGGCGCGCCTCTACGACCGCCTCTTCGAGGTGCCCGACCCCGACGCCCGCGACAAGCACTTCACCGAGTTTCTCAACCCAGACTCGCTCAACGTCCGACAGGGCATTCTGGAGCCGGCCGTCCGCGACCTGGCGGCCGACCAGCGGGTCCAGTTCGAACGGCAGGGCTACTTCTGGCCCGACCCCGAGGACTCCACGCCCGACGCGCTCATCTACAACCAGATCGTCCCCCTCCGGGACACCTGGGGCGAGGAGGAGGACGGCCTCACCCAGGAAGAGCTGGAGCGACGTCGTCGCGAGAAAGAAAAGCGGAAACAGCGCCAGCGCAAGCGGTCGCTCGAAGGAAAGACCGACCCCGCGGAGTACCTCGACGACGATCAGCGGGACCGGTTCGACTACTTCCGTGACGCCCTCGACCTCTCCCGCAACGACGCCGCGGTCATTGCCGGGGACAACGCCCTTGCCGACTTCTTCGATGCAGCGCGGGAGCACTACGACGCCCCGTCGGCCCTCGCCAACTGGACCGTCAACGAGCTTCTCGGAGCGTTGAAGGACGGGCGGACGGTCGAGGACCTCCCGTTCGGACCCGACGCCTTCGCGACCCTGGTGCGCCTCGTCGACACCGATGAGATCACCACCCGCGGGGCCGACGCGGTGTTCGACGTGCTTCTCGAAGACGGCGGCGCCCCCGAAGCCATCGTCGACGCGCACGACCTCCGACAGGTCGACGACACCGACGCCCTCCGCTCCACCGTCCACTCCGTGCTCGACGACCACCCCGACGAGGTGGCCCGCTACCGCGACGGCAAGAAAAGCCTGATCGGCTTCTTCATGGGGCAGGTGATGGACGCCACCAACGGCGCCGCCAACCCCGAAGTCGCCCGCGAACTCTTGCAGGACGAACTGGACGAGTGAAGGAGTGGATGTGGGGAGGTGTGGACGCTGATCGCGCCCAGATGTCTATCCATCCCTCCACACTTCTACCCGAGCACCTCGGCGGCGCGTCGCATCCGGCGAATGCAGGCGTCTTTCCCCACGGCGGCGAGCAGCCCAAACACGCCCGGGCCGTACGACCGGCCGCTCACGGCAAGGCGAGCCGGGTGAATGACAGCGCCCGCGCCCACGTCCTTCTCCTCGGCCAAGTCGCGGAGCTCCGTCTCTACAGTGTCCGTGTCGAACGTGTCGACCGCCTCCAGCCGCTCGGCGTAGGCCAGCAGCAGATCGGCGGACGCGTCCTTCCAGCGCTTCTCCACGCCGGCCTCTTCGTACTCGTCCGGGGCCTCGAAGAAGTAGCGGTTGTCCGTCGCCACCTCAGGCACCACCTGGATGCGGTCCTGCACCAGTTCGCAAATCGTGCGCAGGCGCTCGTCGCTCACCTCATACCCTTCCGCCTCCACGTAGGGGCGGGCCTTCTGCGCGAGCTCATCGATCGACAGGGCGCGGACGTAGTGCTCGTTCACCCAGCGCAGCTTGTCGAGGTCGAACTGCACGCCGCTGGCGCCCACGCGGTCGAGGCTGAAGGCCTGAGTCATCTCGTCGAGCGAAAACAGCTCCTCGTCCGTGCCGGGGCCCCATCCCAGCAGCGCGAGGAAGTTGAGCAGGGCCGCCGGCTCGTACCCGTCCGTACGGTAGTCGCCCACGTACACCGGGATGCCGAGCTGGTTGGCGTCCCGCTTCGAGAGCTTGCCGCCGTTGGGGCTCAGGATGAGGGGCAGATGGGCGAACGCGGGCGGCTCCCAACCCAGCGCCTCGTACATGAGCACGTGCTTGGGCGTGGACGAGAGCCACTCTTCCCCCCGAATCACGTGCGAGATGTCCATCAGGTGATCGTCCACGATGTTGGCCAAATGGTACGTCGGCATCCCGTCGGACTTCAGGAGCACCTGGTCGTCCACCTCCGACGCGTCGAACGAGACCCCTCCGCGAATGACGTCGTCAAAATGAATGGACGCTTGACGCGGAACCTTGAGGCGAACCACGAAGTCGTCCTCCTCCAGAAGACGCTCGACCTCATCATCAGAGAGGGTGAGGGAGTTGCGCATGTGCCGACGCGTGGTCACGTCGTAAGCCCCGTGGTCCTCCCGCATCTCTTCCAGCTCCGCCTCCGTGTCGAAGGCGTAGTAGGCGCGGTCCGCCTCAATCAGCCTCTCCGCGTACTCGCGGTACAGGTCGGATCGCTCGGACTGGCGATACGGAGCAAACTCACCACCCTCTTCCGGCCCCTCGTCGTACTCCAGCCCAACCCAGGCCAGGGCCTCGCGGATGTCGTCTTCGGCCCCCGGTTCGTAGCGCGCCTGGTCCGTGTCCTCAATCCGCAGCACAAAGTCGCCGCCGTGCTTGCGGGCAAAGAGGTAGTTGTAGAGGGCCGTGCGCAGGCCGCCAATGTGGAGGCGGCCCGTGGGACTGGGGGCAAAGCGAACGCGAACGGGAGGGTCGGCGGTCATTGCGGGGAGCGGTTGCGGATTGGAGTGACAAGTGAGACACCACTGCGGCGATCGCTCAGAAGTGCCCCTTTGCGATTAGCGACATCAATTGTTAGCGACGTAAAAAACCGCGGTTTGGTAGATGCCTCATCCTGCTCAGTTCCTCGGTTTTCCAGAATTGTCCGGGGTTTTGCGAAGTGTCCCCGTCCCAGCAGATCGCGCCGCGTATCAATCCCAGGTGGAGTTTCCAGTGCACAGTTGTAACCGACGAAGCAGAATTGCTACAATGAGTGTCCGAGGCTTTACTGCCGGATCGTGTCCAGCGTTGCGCCGGGCGGACTGGAGACCGACGACCTGTGAAGCAGGCAGCGCCTGCCAGAGAGACGCCCTCGCGTACACTGCCCTTGCGTATACCGCCCTCCCGCCACCGCATCGCGTCGTTCCAACGGCCCCGCCCTTGCGAGGAAACGTCCCCAGCGAGCCCCCTCCCGTCTCCTAAACGATTCGTTCGCCAGGCGTGCGCCCACGATCTCGTTCATTCCTGTCGGAGAACAGCGCCCCTCCCCGGTTCATCCCACCGTTTCCCATGCGCTCTCGCCTCCTTGCCCTGTCGTGTGTGCTTCTCCTGATCGTGGCTCTCGGGTCCGTCCGTGCCGCAAGCCCTGGCGGACCGACGGCCGCGCGCGACACTGTAGTGGCCCAATTTGCCGACACAACCATTACACTGGCCGAGCTGGACTCGGCATTTGTTGCGTCGGCGGGCGGGCCCGAGGCCGTCTCCGATAGCACCCTGTCGGATTATCGAGCGTTTTTGACCCCCTACCTCCACTATCGCCTGAAGGTGCGTGCGGCACGCGACGCGGCCCTGGACACCCTGCCCCGCATTCGGCGCGACGTGCACGCCTACCGCCAGCAGCTGGCCCGCCCCGCGGTGATGCGCACGGAGGTGTACGAGCCAGTGACGCGGACGCTGTACGAGCGGCGCGCCCAGGCTGTCGTGGCCAGCCACATTCTCCTGCGCCCCGCTTCCGTACCGGGGCCCGATTCTGCGCGGAGCGCCCTCCGGGCCCTCGCGGACTCTGCAGAGCAGGGGGTTCCGTTCGGCGACTTGGCCTATCGCCATTCGGACGCCCCCTCCGCCCGGAAGCAAGGGGCGCGGGGCTACCGAGGCCGCCTGGGTCCCCTCCGGGCCGGACAGGTGGTGCTTCCGTTTGAGAAACGCATGTACTCCCTGGAGCCGGGCACGGTTAGCGCGCCGTTTCGGACGCAGTACGGCTACCACTTGCTCAAGGTGCATGAGCGGCGGCCCGCCCCGCCGCCCGTCGAGCTGTCGCACATCCTGCGCCGGCCGCAACGAAATGCCGCCCAGCCGCGCGCCTTCCTCGATTCGCTCCGTGCCCACATCGTACGCGGGGCCACCACATTCGCCGAGGCCGCCACGGAGCACTCGCAGGACCCGCGCTCCGCCCCCGACGGGGGAGCGCTGGGGACGGTCTCTCCGCATCAGCTCCCGGAAGCCCTCCGCACTGCCGTCGCCCGTCTCGACACCGTCGGGGCCGTCTCCGAGGTCGTCCGAACCCGATTCGGATATCATCTCCTAAAACTCACTGACCGCCAGCAGCGGCCCTCGTTTGCAGAGGCGTATTCGTCCCTCAAAGACGAGGTGGCGGGGACGCCCCGCGCCCAGCAGCGCAAAGCCGCCTTTGCCCGCGAGGTGCGATCGGACTACGGCGTGACGGTGGACACGACCCGTCTGCTGAACGAGACGGGCCTCGCCGCGCTCGACTCGCTCGCCCGCCCGCTTTTGTCCCGCTCCCCAGCCCCCACGCCCATTGCCACCCTGGGCGACTCTACCTACACCCTGCCCCAGCTGTCTCGGCACCTCACCCAGGCCGACGGCGGCACGCAGCTGACGCTGGGCGCCCTCCTCGACGCGTTCCTCAACGAGAAGGCGCGTCAGTACGCGGTCACCCAACACGCGCAAACCAGCGACTCGCTCCGCCGCCGACTCCGCACCTATCGCGAGGGCACGCTGCTCTTTCGCTACATGCAAGACTCAGTGTGGACCGCCGCCGTCCGCGACACGGCCGGGCTGCACGACACCTACCGCCGCCACAGGGACCGCTACCGGTTCCCGGAGCGCATTCGTACGCTTGTGCTGCGGGCCCCCGCCGACTCCCTGCTGCAGCCCCTCCGTCGTGCACACGAGAACGGCCGTACGCTCTCTGCCACTGTACAGGCCGCCGCCCCCGACTCGCTGGTGGACGTCGATACGGTCTTCGTCACCGACCAATCTCCGGCCGTGTACCAGCCCATCCGCTCTGCCCCCGACGGAGCAGCCGTAGGACCGGTCGCTCAGGGCTCTCAGTCGCTCCTCCTCCTTCGGGACACGCGCCTTTCCCCGCGCCGCAAGCGCTTTGCCGAGGCGCGCAGTGCGGTGCTGCAGGATCACCAAGCGCGGATCGAGCGGCGCACCATGCAGCAGCTCCGCACGCGGTACGACGCGGACACCTTTCCCGCACGCATCCGCCGGCTCCCGCCCGCCCCCTCCACCACGCCGTAGCGCATCGCCATGCTTCGTTCTCGGCTTTTTCGTCTCGGCCGCCCCCTCTGCGCGGCCCTTGGCCTCGCCCTCCTGAGCAGCCTGGCCCTGGGCTGTCAGTCCGGCGAAGTGTCGCCCACTGCGGTGGCCCGCGTCGGCGATTATACGCTTACCCAGGCCGACCTGGAACGCCGCCTGGAAGGGCTCAACACCGAGCGGGACAGCGCGGCCCGTGCCCAAATCATTGAACAGTGGGTGCGGCGCACCTTGCTCTACCGCGAGGCCGAACGGCGCGACTTGGCCGCCGTCCCTGCCGTGCAACGTCGGCTGGAGCGCCAGCGGCGGTCGGTCCTTATTGCCGAACTCACCTCTCGTCTCTACGACGGCGCCTCCCTCCGCCCCTCAGACGCCGAGGTGCGCACCTACTTCGAGCGCCACAAAGCGTCGCTGCGGCTGCGCGAGCCGTACGTTCGCGTTCGGTACCTGCCTGTGGCCGACCGTGCCGCGGCCGTGGCCGCGCGCCAGACCCTCGCCGACCTGCCCCCGACCGCGGACTCGGCCTGGGCCGCACTTGTCCGCCGCACCGCCTCGGATACGGCCCGCGCCCACCGCCTCTCGCAGCAGCCCCTGCCCGAGCACCGCCTTGCCCAACAGGTCCCCTTCGATCCAGAAGCGCTCCGCGACTTGCAAGCCGGCGACACTGCGCCCCTTCTCCAGGCCGACGGGCAGTACCACGTGCTGCGGCTCGATCGCCGCCGCGCGGCCGGCGCCCGCCCCGACCTGGCCTGGGTCGCTCCCCAAATCCGACAGCGCCTCCGCATTCGCGCCCGGAAACAGATATATACCAATGAGGTTGAACGCCTCCGTAGCCAAGCGCAGGCCCGCGGACTCGTAACCGCTCGCTGATCCCACCACTCCCGCGGCCCTCGTCCTCGCTCCTCGCACACGTGCCTGCTCTGCATGCATCATCTTCCGTCCCTCCTCTCGTGCCCCCCCTCCCTTCGGCGTCTGTCCCTTCGGCGTCTGTGGGGGCAGGCCGCCGCTCTTCTTCTCATCGGTGCCCTGGGCTTTTCGGCACAGGCCCAAGACGCCCAGGTGGTCGACCGCATCGCGGCCGTCGTGGGCGATGAATTGGTCCTAAAGTCCGAAGTGGACCAGCTGGTGCGCCGCCAGACCCGCCGCACCAACCGCTCCTACTCGCCCAATCTCTGGATGAGCGCGATGCGCCAGCTCGTCGACCAGAAGCTGCTGGCCGAGAAGGCGCGCCGCGACACCACCATCACCGTCTCTGACCAACAGCTCTCCAGCCAGCTGAACCGCCGCATTCAGCAGCTGAAACAGCGGGCCGGGGGGGAGGAGCGCCTGCAGGAGATCTACGGCAAAAGCATTCTCGAAATCAAGGACCAGTTCCGCGAAGACCTCCGCGGCCAGCTGTTGGCTCAGCAGCTTCGCAGCACGCGCCTTCGGGACATCAACATCACCCCGAGCGAGGTGCGACAGTGGTTTGAGCGCATTCCGCAAGACTCGCTGCCGCGCCAGCCAGAGACCGTCCGCCTCTCCCACGTGGTGCGCTATCCCAAGCCCACCCCGGAGGCGCAGGACGAGGCCAAGTCCCTCATCACTTCCATTCGCGACTCCATCGTGAACGGCGGCGCCTCGTTCGAGGCCATGGCCCGCCAGTTCTCCGCGCCGGACGCCGCCGGCACAGAAACCGGTGCGCTCACAAACATCAACCTCGAGGACCTCGTCCCTGAGTTTGCCGCCGTCGCTTCCCAGACGCCCGTGGGCCGCATCTCGCAGGTGTTTTACAACGACAGCCAACAGGGGTACCACATCGTCCGCATCAATGCCAAGGATGGCAGCACCGTCGACCTCAACCACATCCTCATCAAGCCCGAGGCGCCCGACGGCGAGCGCGCCAAGGCATTTCTGAGCGCGGTCCGCGATACGCTCGTGAACAACCCCGACGTGCCGTTTGAACTTATGGCGCGGCGGCACTCGGAAGACGAGCGCACCGCCGAGAACGGAGGCCGTGTGACCGACCCCCAATCCGGCACCCGCGACCTCGTTCTGGACCGCCTCGGCCCTTCCTGGCAGCGCACCATCCGCTCCCTCTCTCCCGGCGAGATTAGCGCCCCCACCCGCGTGCAGCTGCTAAATGGCGACCGGGCCTACCACATCGTAAAGCTGGGGCGCCGCATGCCGGCCCACCAGGTGAGTCTGGACACGGACTACGAGCGCATCCGCCAGCTCGCCCTGCGGGAAAAACGAAACCGGATGCTCCAAGAATGGACCCAGGAGCTGCGCGAGGAGATCTACGTAGACATCCGCATCTCCAAATCTGAGCTGACGGCCCTGCGCCGCTAAGTGCTGCCTGTTGCACGGTCCTCTTTCTCGATCGCCTCCGCGCTCCCCATGCCCTCTCCGCCCCAAGACCCCGACACGCTCGAGGACCTGAGCGCGGCCTACGACCGCCTCCGCAACGAAATCGGAAAGGTCATCGTCGGCCAGGAGGACATCGTCGAGAAGGTAGTGGTGTGCCTCATGGCGCGCGGCCACACCCTTCTCATCGGCGTGCCCGGCCTCGCCAAAACCCTCCTCGTGCGCACCCTCGCGCAGGCCCTGGACCTCGACTTTAGCCGCATCCAGTTCACCCCCGACCTCATGCCCAGCGACATCACGGGCACAGAGATTATCCAGGAGACGGCGGACGGCACCCGCCACTTCGAGTTCGCTGCAGGGCCCCTCTTTGCAAACATCGTCCTCGCCGACGAAATCAACCGCACCCCTCCCAAAACCCAAGCCGCCCTGCTGGAGGCAATGCAAGAGCAACACGTCACGGCGGCCGGCGACACGCACGCCCTGGACAGCCCGTTTTTCGTCCTCGCTACGCAAAACCCAATCGAGCAGGAGGGCACCTACCCTCTCCCCGAGGCCCAGCTCGATCGCTTCATGCTCAACCTGTGGCTCGACTATCCCTCCTTCGACGAAGAGACGGAGGTGGTCCGGAGCACCACCGCCGGCACCTCTACGGAGGTTCGCCCCGTCCTCTCGGCCGATGACCTGCACACCTACCAGGCCTTCGTCCGCAACATTCCCGTGGCCGACAACGTGATCGAGCACGCGGTCGACCTGGTTACGCGAACGCGCCCCGACGCCGACGCGGCCCCCGACTTTGTACAAGATTACCTGAGCTACGGCGCCGGGCCGCGCGCCTCGCAGTACCTGGTCCTGGGAGCCAAGACCCTTGCCGCTTTGCAGGGCCGCATGACCCCGGTCGAGGAGGACATCCGGCGTATGGCCGTGCCCGTGCTGCGCCACCGTATCGTTCCCAGCTTTAACGCCGAGGCTGACAACGTCTCGTCGGTCGACCTGATTGAGCGCCTGCTCACCGAGAAATAACGGCATTTTCTGCGGCAGACGCTCTACACGTGCAACTCCCCCTACGGCCTCAAATAGAAGGTATCCTTGCTCGTTCGAGTGCCTCCACCGCGGGCTGAGCGACCGCACACCCTTTTGCACGAAGCCATGGCTGCACGGATGGATGCTTCTCAGTACAGTCGACTGACTCTCCTGGAGCGGGTCGACTTTGCAGACGACCTTGCCCTGTTTCGCTTGCAGGCCGACGAACCGGTTCACTTTACGCCGGGGCAGTACGCCACCCTCGGGCTTTCCCAAAATGGCTCCGACCGACCGCTCCTTCGCCCGTACTCGGTCGTCTCGGCACCCGGGCAGGAAGAGCTCGAGTTCTTCATCGAGCGCGTCGACGATGGCTCCCTCACCCCCCACCTCTGGGACCTCTCCCCCGGCGCGGACGTCTGGATGCGCGACAAAATCGTGGGGCGGTTTACGCTTGATACGGACCGCACCTACCACCTCATGGCCGCAACGGTCACCGGCGTGGGGCCGTATGTCAGCATCATTCGCAATCAGCTGCGCGCCCTGCGCACCGGCTCCCTCGATGCCCCTTCCCCCATGCTGGTGCTGCACGGCGCCAGCCGGTCCTGGGAGCTCGGCACCTACCGCGAGGAACTCGCCTCCCTCGCCGACCGGGCCGACTGGTTTGGGTACGTGCCCACCATCAGCCGCCCCTGGGACGACCCGGAGTGGGACGGCGAACGGGGGCGGGTGGAGGACGTCCTGCGCAAGCATCTGGACGCTGCGGACTTTCCCCTGGACGATACGGCGGCCTACACCTGTGGCCATCCCCAGATGATCGAAAAGGCACAGGGCATTTTTGAGCGGGCTGGGATTGACGAGGAGGCCATTCACGAAGAGAAGTATTTTGCCTGACGGGCCGCCTCCCTCCTGGGATCATCACCGCTGCAGCGACGGGATCACGGGTCCGTCGTCTGCCACTGGGCGTCAGAGGCCCCTCTCGGGACGCCATGGGGACCCGCTCCCTCCCGCACGGGGAACGGACGGAGGCCCCAGCAATTCGATTGACCGGTTGTTGTAGATCGCTCTGTATCCCTCCTCGTCCTCGGCTCGTCCTGCGGCGCCGCCCCATGCTTGGTCGCCTCATCCTTCTCTTTCTGCTCACGCCTGCGGTCGAACTGGCCCTCCTCATCCAGGTGGACCGATTCATCGGCTTTTGGCCCACCATCGGCCTGATTGTCGTCACGGGCCTCGTAGGCAGCCACCTGGCTCGGCGCGAGGGGCTCTCCACGTGGCAGCGCCTCACCGCCCGGCTTCAGCGCGGCGACCTGCCGGGCACAGAACTGGCCGATGGTCTCCTGATTCTGGTGTCGGGCGCCCTGCTCATCACGCCGGGCATCCTGACGGATGTGTTCGGGTTCATGGGCCTGGTGCCGCTCACACGGACGCCCCTGCGCCGACTGCTCATGCGCTGGTTTCGGGGCAAGATGGAGCAGGGCACCCTGCAGGTGCATGTAGGAGGGTTTGGGGGAGGCGGGCCGACTGCGCCGCCTGAGGGCGCGGCGCCCAGCGAGGATTGGCAGGGACAGGGGCAACAGGTGCCCAACCACACGGACGACGCGGGCAACCCTGCCGCGTCATGACGCCCGCGGGCTGCCCCACCGTGTCCGGTTACCCGCCGTGTCCGTTCATGCGTACCGTCACGTCCCACGCCTTTGCCAACGAGTGAATCAGGTCCCGCTCGGAAGGCGTCATGGGACTGTCGGCGCGGGCCACGCTGTAAAGATCGTCCAGGACCGTCAGCCGGTGGGTGGGCGACAGGGCATCCTTGAGCGCCTCTACGGAATCGTGGATCAGCTCCTCGCTCGCCGCCTCTGCGTAAACCTGGAGGGCGCGTCGCACCACCTCGCGCACCTGCGCCTCCGAGGCCTCCGTGCGCCACTCCCCCAGCCGGTCCACCATCACCTCAATGGTCGCGTCCGACAAGTCATCGTCGCCGTGGCCCACGAGGATGTAGAGAAAGGCGAGCTCGTGGATCAGGCCCCAGTCTTCGCCCCGCCGCTGCACCACCGCGGAGGTGTTCTGAAGCAGCTCTTCGCTGAGCTCTTTTAGAGACCACGCGTCGGCCAACGCATGGATAAACCCCTGCTCTCGCTCCAGCAGCACCCCGTCCGCCTCGGCGATGCGGATCAGGTGCCGCACCGTAGTGCGCCGCTCCTCCGGGGCGAGGGCGGCACGGAGGTCCTGCATGGCCCGGCGCACCGCATTCTCGGCATTGCCCTCCACAAACACCGTGGCCGCCTCCACAATGATTTCGTGCACACTGCCGTCCTCCCCCCCGGCGTGCCACGCCTCCAGCGCCTCATTGACCACGTGCAGCTCCTCGTCACTCAGGTCGTGGTCGGTCCCGTACGCGAGCGCAATGTAGACGACAGCAAGGTCGTGGGCGGTGGTCCAGGTGTCGGGGGCATCCATAGAACAAGGAGCAAAGGCAAAAGGGCATGCACGACGCTGAAAGGATACAAAACGACCCGCCCGAAACGCAACGCCGTAACGCAACGCCGTCGGCCCCGTGGGCCGAGATCGGCTCAAGCCGTGCCCGAGGCTCAGACCGCCGCCCCCGCCTCTGCCTCCACCGCGTCGACCGATTTGGGCAGGGACGGTCCCAGCACACGGGCACCGTCCGCCGTAATGAGTGCATCGTCCTCCAACCGAATCCCTCCTTCCTTCATAAACTCCGTCACCCGGTCGTACCTCAGAAACTCGTCGTGGCGTCCTTCCGCCCGCCAGTGCTCGATGAGCGGTGGGATGAAATAGCACCCCGGCTCTACGGTCACCACGTAGCCCGGGCGCAGGGGCCGCGCCAGCCGGAGCGCATTCAGCCCAAACTGGTCCGAGCGCGACTGGTCATCGGCGTAGCCCACGCGGTCCTCCCCGAGGCTTTCCATGTCGTGCACATCCAGTCCCACCATGTGCCCCAGCCCATGCGGAAAGAAAAGCGCGTGCGCCCCGGCCGCTACTGCCGCCGCCGGGTCGCCCTGCATCAGGCCCAGCTCCATAAGATGCTCCGTAAGGACGTGGGCGGCGCGCCGGTGGATCTCAACAAACGGCACGCCCGGCGCGAGGGCCTGCAGGGCGGCCTCCTGGGCCGCCAGCACCGCCGTGTAGAGCGCGCGCTGTCGCTCCGTAAAGCGGCCGCCGACCGGCGTAACACGGGTAATGTCGCCCGCGTAGTGACGCGGCGACGTGGCCCCTGCATCCACCAGCAGCAGGTCCCCCTCCGCGAGCGTGTTGGGGGAGGCGTGGTTGTGCAGCACCTCGCCATGGATGGAGCAGGTGGGCGGAAAAGCAAACGATCGATTCGCCCCCGCCAGACGGCCCGTCATGCGCCCCACGAGCGACTGCTCCGTGGCCCCGGGCACAGCGTGGCGCTGGGCGGCGCGATGGATCTGGGCCGTCGCCGTGAGGGCGTCCTCAATCTCCGCCACCTCCGCGTCTGTTTTCACGGAGCGCTGCCGGATGACGGCCCGGGCAAGAGCCTCTGAGGCCTGTGCCCCGATCTCGTCCGGGGCGCCCCCCAGCCACCGCGCGTACCGAAGCCGCTGGGCATCGCGGTAGGGCGGGGGAAAGTGAATCGTGCGGCCCCGGGCACGAGCGTCGGCGAGCGCTTCCTCAAGCACAGACAGCGAGCCCCCCTTCTGGGCCCCTACACGGTCCGCCAATGCCTGCAGCGACGGCGTGCCGCCGGTCCAGATTTCATCCTCGAGGGTCGACGTGCGTCCATAGAGCGACGCCGTTCCCTCCTCCAGGTCCATCACCCCGCAGAGGTGGGGCCGGTCGTGCCCAAAGTAGTATAGAAACGTGCTGTCTTGCCGAAAGGGATGCGGGTTGTCGGCGTAATTGCGCGGCGAGGGGGTGTTGCCCGGAAGCAGAACAAGGCCTTCCGCCGGACGATCCTCTTGCAGCAGGGTGCGGCGGCGGGCGCGGTAGGTGGCGGCATCGAACATGAGGCGGCGGGAACGAGGGCGGAACACAGCGAGGGCACGGATCGACTACGCCGAGGGCGCGGGTCCTTCGGCCCGGTCCCGTTCGTGCAGCACTTCCAGCAAGGCACGGGCCTCCGACAGGTGGCGGATCAGGCGGAGGGTTTGGTGGGCGGAGTACAGCGCATAGGCCGAGACAAGGACCAGCGGCCCTACCCACCACGCGATGGCCGTCCACGTGGATAGGTCCACAAGCCAATGTCCCACCAGGCCCCCGAAGTAAATTCCCGCCACGAGCATTGACAGTAGGGAGTAGCGGGCCTGGACGAGGCGCTCCTCTACCGTCGTTAGCACCGTGCCGTACTGCCGCTCCTTCAGGGCGTGCAGGTCCACGACCCCGGAGAGGGCCGTGCGCACGCCGTCGCTGCCGTGGGGGGTCAGGTGGTGCGCCACCTGGTCTTGGAGGACATCGGACGAAACTGCGGGCATGGCGGCACGGGGCGCTGGGAAAGAGGGCATTGGCACTCTCCGGGGGACCCGAAGCCCCTCGGGAGTTCCCAAGATCACCATTACGCCCGGACGAATTCAAGACAGAGCCGACGGACTGGCATCGGCGGACCGGCGGTGGGGCCAAGGGGGAACGCGAGAAAAAGACATTGGCACCTCTCCCAGAGGGAGGGGAGGCCCTCTCGCGCACCTCTGCTCGCCCGCCTCAGAACGTCACAGCCCTTGAGGGTGGGGCCCAGGGGGCTGCTCGGGCAAAAAAGGCAGTGCCGGGGGTGGGACTCGAACCCACACGGTGCACATGCACCAACGGATTTTAAGTCCGTTGCGTCTGCCACTTCCGCCACCCCGGCGAAGGCCCCCCAACGTTTTGACATACCGCTCTACGCGGCCCCGTGCAAAGAGATTCGGGGACCGCGACGGTGCGCAGCGTCACGGCGTGCCCTCTGCAATCCGGAGCTCGCGGCGCATGGGCACCACCTCGATGCTGGGATCCCTCACTGCCGCGAGGGCCTCGCGAAGCCCCGCCTGCGGCTGTGGAGTGCCGCGCACCACCAGGGTCCAAAACGCCCGATCGAAGCTGCGGGGGTCAATGGCGGTGGCCCCCGTCGTGATGTCGACCTGCAGGGCCAGCCGCACTGGGCCGTCCGCGGTCTCTCGATAGGTCGTCACGAACAGGTGGTCGTCACTGCGGATGGTAACGACATGGAGTGGGTCCTCGTCGTCGGACACGACCAGGCGATCACCAACGGCGAGTTCGGGCGGAGTCTCGGGCATTGCAAGCAGGGGCATGGATTTGACGTCCCCCCCGAATGAATCCGGGGGATTCTTGCTCACGCGACAGGCATGAAAGCGGTCGCTTTGTGCCTGTACTCAGAAGTACTCGTTCACAGGACCATGCGCGTTCAGCCCGGATCATTTGATCCGGTAGGCGTCCCGCGCCTTCCTCTATCCTTCAGAGTCGTTCGGCTTCGCAGAATGCTCTGCATTTACGGCTCTCGCCAACCCAGAACCCCGCGCGCAGCTTCAACGCACCGCCAGCGCGACCGTTGCGGCCTGCCTCATTGCGCCTTGCCCCGTCGTGCCCTCCGCTTCCGCAATCGCCCCTCGCGGCAACGGTTCGTGCGCCCCCGGTGGGAACCTGCAGCAGTGCCACCGATTCGCCGATTCCCCTTGCGTTGCTTTTCACAGCAGTGCTTCTCACAATCGCCCCCGGTGGCCATGCCTTCCCACCCGGTGCTTGACGTGCTCCGCACGCAGGCGCACGCCCTCACCCGACGCGCACACGCCCCGTTTTCGGAAACGCCCGCGGCCGCCGTGCTTCTTCTCGACAGTGGGCACTGGATCCCCGGGGTGCGCGTGGAGAGTGCCTCGTACGGCCTTACGCTGCCCGCCCTCCTCAATGCCTACACCACCGCGGTGGCGGCTGAGGTCGCGGCGCGCAGCGTCGCCGTGGTGCTGTCGCGCCCGTTCCGACGCGAGGAAGCCCTGTACGTCGACGCGCTGTCGACCGGCCCGTACGAAGCCGCCGCCGATGATGCATGGGTCCGGGGCGGCTGGACCGGCAACGGCGCCCTCCCCACCCCGGAGGCGCCGCTCTCGCCCACCCTCGATGCCTCAATTGACGCATCGCCTCAGGCCGGCCTCGCCCATGTGCGTGAGATTGCCGAGCGCGCTTACGTCCCCGCCTCGCACTACCCCGTCGGTGCCCTGCTCGAATGCGAACACGGGGCCCTTGTGCCGGGCGTCAACGTGGAGCACCCTGACTGGGCCCGCATTCTTTGCGCCGAGCGCGCTGCGCTGGGCACGGTGCACTCCTACGACCTGCCAGCTCCAAAGCGCCTTTTTCTCACCTGCACGACGGATCCACACGGCACGCCCTGTGGGGCCTGTCGGCAGCTCCTGGCGGAACTCGCCCCCGATACCACGCTTTGGATGGACCGGCATGCCACGCCCCCCGAACAGGCCACGCCCTCGGAGTTGCTGCCGGGATCGTTTCGGGGGCATGCCCTGCTCCAGGAGTCCTGACCCCCATGCCGCCCCCCCGACCGACGTGCACAAACGGACGTCCTACTGAGCAACCGAATGCCTGAAGGGGGCTCGTCAGGAAGCGCCTCGCATCCGGCGTGTACGGCCCCAACTGGCCGTCCCGCCTGCCCTCGGAAAAAACACAGACCGTGCGTCAGGGTTCTCTCTCGACAGCGTTCGGGACCGCGATGCGCTGCCCTGCAGGACCGGCTTCGTTCTGTACTGCTCGTGTTGCCTTCCTCGCTCCTCCCGGCTGCCGCCCTGTGCGCCTCGGCCCCGCCGCTTTGCAGGGGCCTCCGCTCGCAGCAGGACCTGCCCGGAAGGGCATGCGCCCAAGAACGCGATTTCCCCGGCCACCGACCGCCGGGGAGCTTGTGATGCATTCGTGTCTGGTCGGCGATTCATTTGAGTCCCCCGCATGTTTCTCTACGGCTTCCTTTTTCTTCTCGGCCTCCTCGTGTTGTACCTGGGCGCCGAGGGGCTCATTCAGGGCGCGTCGAGCATCGCTCTGCACTACGGCATCCGGCCCGTCATCGTGGGCCTGACGGTGGTGGCACTTGGAACGTCCATGCCGGAGTTCCTCGTCAACGTTTTCGCGCTGCTGTCGGGCGAGTCTCCACTCGCGATTGGCAACATCATCGGCTCCAACATCAGCAATGTGGCGCTCATCCTGGGCACCTGCGCCCTCGCGCTTCCCCTCGCGGTGGCCCCGGAGGTCATCTCTCGCGAATACTCGGTGATGCTGGGCGTAATGGTGCTGTTTTACGTGTGTGCATGGGATGGTGTCATTGGGGCCGGGGACGGCACCCTCATGGTGCTCCTTTTGCTGGCCCTCGGCGCGTACGTCTTTTACGATGCCCGTCGTACCAGCACCGCTACGATCCTGAACAGCATGGAGGGCGAACTGGACTCGGCCGACCCGGATCTTTCAACGGCGGCCAAGTCGGTCTACGTGCTCGGCGGAATAGGCGGCCTGGCACTTGGCGCGCACTTGATGGTGGACAATGCCATGGCAATTGCAAATCACATGGGGATCGATAATGTGGTCATTGGGCTCACGGTGGTGGCCATCGGCACCAGCTTGCCCGAACTCGCTGCGTCGATGGTGGGGACGCTGAAAGAGGAATCGGGGATGACGGTGGGCAATGTCATGGGGAGCAATCTGCTGAATGTGCTGTTTGTGGTAGGCACACTGTCCATCATCCAGCCCATCACGGTGGATGCCGAGACCCTCCGCGTGCATTTTCCGGTGATGCTGGCTTTCTGTGCCCTTCTGGTGCCGATCACGTGGTTCAACCACAAGATCTCGCGGCTGGAGGGCGGGTTCATGGTTGCCTGCTTTGCCGGATACATGATGTACTTGTATCTTTGAGTCCTTCCCTGTCGTCGGGGCATGGACTGATGCTGAGCGGTCCCGGCGAAGCGGACCGACCCTACCCGAGAGCGCTCTTGCCCCCCTCGTCCTATGTTTGAGCGCGTCCGTTTTCGTTGCGGCTTTGCAAGGGCCCGCTCGGCCCGCGCTGCGGCCAGAGGAATGCTTCTTGGAATTGCCCTCCTTGCGGGCGGCGTCTGGGCGGCGTGTGCAGCCCCCCCCACCGACGAGCGCCCCACAGCACATTCGGGCGCTCAGAAGTACTGGATCTTCCTGGAGCAGCGCCCTTCCCCCTCGCGCTCTGTTCGGAGAACGCGCCCGGTGGCTGACGTGCACCTCCGGCGCCTGCGCGCACTCGGCGTCCGCCCGCTGGTGCACAGCCGCTGGTTTCATGCGGTGAGTGCACGCCTCTCCCCCGAGATGCGCCGCACGGTGGCTCAGCGCCCCTACGTTCGTCGCACGCAGCCGGTGGGCACCCTCTCTCCCCTGCGCCGCCCCAGAAGGGCTCCGGGTCGCCCCGGAACCACTCGTTCCGTCCTGCACGCCGCCCCGCCAATTCCCGCTGCGCCACCGCGATCTCCAGCTGTAGGAGCCCTGGAGGGACCGCTCCGGCGCATCCACGCCCTGCCGCCGCTCGCACGGGGCTGGAATGGACGCGGCGTTCGGATTGGGTTCTTGGATGCCTCGTTCGCGGGGCTGCGGCATCCGGCCTTCGTGTCGCTGCGGGCCGACGGCCGCCTGGCGGCGTTGCGCTCCTTTCCCCGGCGGCGGCAGGGCGGCACCCACGGGCTCAGCGTGGTGTCGGTGGCTGCCGGCTACGACGCCGACCGCCTCGTGGGCCCGGCCTTTGGGGCAACGGTCCTGGGCGCCACCACGGAGTATACGCAGTTTGAGCGCACCGTCGAAGAGGACCACTTTGTGGCGGGCCTGGAGTGGCTCTACCGACGCGGTGCTGACGTGGTCAATGTGTCCATCGGGTACACGACCTTCGATGAAGGGCAGCGCAGTTATGCGCCGGAGGACCTGGACGGCGACACGGCTCTTACAACGCGGGCGGTGGACCGGGCAGCGCGCCTGGGGATGACGGTGGTTGTGAGCGCGGGCAACAGCGGGTGCGGCACCCCCGATTCGTGCTGGTACTACGTCAACACGCCCGCCGATGCGGACTCAGCAATCACCGTGGGCGCTGTGGCCCCGGACTCGTCGCTCGCCCCTTTCAGTGCGCGCGGACCGACGGCCGACGGACGCCGCAAGCCGGATGTGCTGGTTCAGGGACAGGCCATTCCTGCGGCGTCGGCGCGGGGGAGGTACGCCCGCGTCAGTGGCACCTCTTTTGCCAGTCCGCAGGTCACCGCCGTCGTCGCGCAGATGCTCCAGGTCAATCCCTCGCTCGGGCCAATGGCGGTGCGCCAGCTGCTGCGCCAGACCGCCTCACAGGCCCAGACCCCCGATACGAGCCGCGGCTGGGGCATCGTAAACGCGGACGCTGCGTTCCGCACAGCGGAATGGTTGGCCCGGCGCACGCCGCCGTCGCAGCTGCAGGTCGCGCAGCCGTACCGTTCCGTTCGCGATTCTGCCCTGATCGTGCCCGTGTCCGCCCCATCTCACACCGCGGCCCTGCGCGTCAGGATGTACTCCCCGCAGGGACGCCGTCTCTACCGCGCCACCCAGCCGGCCCATGCGGGCCCCAACCACCTCCGAATCGACGCCTCAGCGGTGCCGCCGGGCCGCTATCGCTGTGTCGTCGTCACTGATCGTGGTCGCCGCGCCACACGCCTCGTCACCCTTTCTCCGTGATCCGTCCTTTCCTCATATGGGCTTTTCGTTTGCCTACTCGCCCTGGGTGCTGCTGCCCGCCTTGGTGGGGGCCGGCGGGCTTGCGTACTGGAGCTATCGTGCCACCGTCCCTTCGCTCCCCGCGGGGTGGCGCGGGCTGCTGGGCGGACTCCGCTTTCTGGCCCTGGCCCTCCTCTGCATCCTGCTGCTGGAGCCGACGCTGCAGCATGTCCGCTCCACGGAGCAGCCGCCCGTCCTCGCGGTGGTGGTCGACGAGAGTGAAAGCATGCAGGTGGTGACAAGCGGCTCGGGCTCGCCCCGGGCCGCGGCGGCGCGCGACTCGGTGCGCCCCCTTCTCAACGCCCTAACGGAGCGCACCCCCGGCCGCGTACGCCTGTTTGGCGCCGGCGCATCCCTGCGCTCCCTCGCCGACACGCCCCTCGATTCGCTCCGCTTCGACGCGGCGCGGACGGATCTGGCCCGCGCGGTGCAGGCGGTGCCGGAGCGACTGCGCGATCAAAACCTGGAGGGCATTGTGCTGATCTCCGACGGGCAGCCCAACACAGGACGCGCCCCGCTGCGCGTGGCCGACCGATCGCCGGTGCCGGTGCACACGATCACCGTGGGCGATACCACGCGCCGTCGCGATGTGCGCCTGCGCTCTGTTGTCACCACCGACCGTGCCTACCTCGGGGCCTCGGTGCCTGTACGGGCCACCGTGGCCGTGCAGGGCGGGCGGGGCGAGTCCGTCTCCGTGACGCTGAGCAACAACGACACCACCCTCGACCGCGACACCGTACGCCTCCCGCGCGGCACGGGCGAGGTGTCGACGGATCTGTCGTTTGTGCCGGAGACGGCCGGCTTTCAGCGCCTGACCGTCCGCGTTGCGCCGCGGAACGCAGAAGCGACGACGCAAAACAATGCCAACTCGGTGTCGCTCCGGGTGCTGGACAGCAAACGACAGGTACTTTTGCTGGGCGCTGCACCCTCGCCCACCTTTGGTGCGTTGCGACGCGTGTATGCTCGCGAGGGCGACACGGACGTGACGGCCCGCGTGCCGACCCGCAACGGGTCGTTCCTTGGCGGCCCACTGCCCGAGAATCTCTCGGACGTCGACGTGGTGGTCTGCGCTGGATTTCCCAGCGCGGCGGTGCCGGACGTGGTGGTGGAGCGTGTGGCAGCGGCGGTGGAGGACGGTCTGCCTGCAGTCTTTGTCGTGGACCGGCAGACGGACCTCTCGGCCTGGGCGAATCATTTTGGAACGGTGCTCCCGGCCGTTCCCGAAGGAGCGGCGACCGGCCCTGTGGAGGCGTCGTTTCAGATTGAGGAAAGCCAGCGCCAGCACCCCATCTATCGGGGCACGGAGATGGACCTACAGCGGACGGCGCAGCTTCCTCCCCTCCGGGCCCGCCCGACCTCCTGGACGCCTGCGCCGGATGCCCGCGTGCTGGCCACAGGTGCGCTCGCCTCGGGGGCCGAGCCCCCCCTCCTCCTCGTCCGAAACCGCGCCGGCCACCGCACGGCTGCCCTGCTGGGCAGTGGCGTGTGGCGATGGGCCCTGCTGCCATCTTCCCTCGACCCCGTCGCGCCGTTCTGGCCTCGCCTCGCCTCCAGCCTCCTGCGCTGGGTCAGCACGACAGCCGACGATGCGCCGGTGCGAGTCCGTCCCACGACAGCCTCGTTCGACGCCGACACTCCCGTGGAGTTTACCGGGCAGGTGTACGACGAGAGCCGCCGCCCCGTCTCCAAGGCACAAGTCGACGTCAGGGTGACGGATTCTGCGGGTACGGAGTCGCCCTACACCATGGAGGCCGTGGGGCAGGGCCGCTACACGCTGTCGGTGGGCACGCTGCCGGAGGGGACCTACCGCTACAGCGCCCGTGCGAAGCTGAAGGGCGCGTCGTTGGGGACGGACTCGGGGACCTTCTCGGTCGCTCCACTTCGCCTCGAAGCGCAAGCCCCCCGCGCTGACCCGGTGCTGATGCGACAGCTTGCCGCCCGCTCCGGCGGCTCGGCCCATACGGCCCGTACGGCCGCTCAACTGCCGGCCCAGCTGTCCCAACGCGCCTCGTTCTCCACGGAGACCATCCGCCGGACCTCGGATCTGAAACTCTGGCACTACACCTGGCTGCTGGGGCTGCTTCTGGGCCTGCTGGGGACGGAGTGGACTCTGCGCAAGTACCTGGGGCTGCCTTGATTCCCTCGGCGCTGCCGGGTGCGAGCCCTCCCGCTCATGACCCTCGGCTCGGAGGCCGCCGGGCGAATCTCTCGGCGCGGCGTGCCCGTATAGCGTGTATCCGTATGCTCCCACCTGCTGGCTGCCGCCTGGGTCATCGGCCCTGCAGCGTGGGGCGTTCCTGTGTCGCCCTGTTCCCGAACCCTTCTCTGAGCATGGTCACCACCGTCTCTGCCAGCAATCCCGCACGTCTTCCGGAGTCCCTGTCGGCCGCCGCCGACGGCGAGCACGCCCTCGCCCAGGTGCTCATTGGCGTCCGCCGCCACCTCCACAAACACCCCGAGGTGGGAATGGAGGAGCACCAGACATCGGCCTTCATCCGCCGCACACTGGAGGGCTACGGCCTCGATGTGCACGGCCCAATCGCGGGCACAGGGCTGTACGTCGATATCGAAGGCGCGCAGGACGGGGGAACTGTTGGGTACCGGGCCGACATCGACGCGCTTCCCACCCAGGACCAGAAGCAGGTCCCCTACCGGTCGCAGGAGCCCGACGTGGCTCACCTCTGCGGGCACGATGCGCATACGGCCATGGGCATTGGGGTGGCACTGGTGCTGCATGCCCGCCGCTCGACCCTGCCGGGGCGCGTCCGCGTCTTTTTTCAGCCGAACGAAGAGGGCCTGCCCAGCGGGGCGCCCCTGATGATTCGGGGCGGGGTGCTGGAGGGGCTCGATGCGGTGTACGCCGTGCACGTCGACCCCTCCCTGGAGGTCGGGCGCTACGGCCTCATCACCGGCCCGGCGACTGCCTCGTCCGATCGGTTTGAGGTCAAGGTGCGCCAGGAAGGCACGGGCCACTCGGCGCGGCCGCACGAAGGGGTGGATACGGTGTGGGTCGCCTCGCAACTGATGGACCAATTCTACCAGGCAACGGGCCGCATTACGGACGCCCGGGATGCGGCCGTGCTCACCGTGACCATGCTCCAAGGCAGCGACGCCCACAACGTGATCCCCGAGGAAGCGTCTGTTGGGGGCACGCTTCGCACGGTCTCCCCAGACGACCGCAGCACCATTCGTGCCTACATGAAGAACATCGCCGACCGCCTCGCGAGCCTGCACGGGGCACACATCGAACTCGACTTTGAAGACGGGTCGCCACCGGTGCTCAACGACGCGGCGGTGATGCGCAACGTGGACGCCACCATCCGCGACTTGCTCGGCCCCGAGGCGGTCCACTGGATCGATCAGTCGAGCATGGGCGGTGAGGACTTCGCGCATTACCTGAAGCACGTGCCGGGGGGGTTCGTGCGCGTAGGGACGGCGTCTGGGCCGGAGACGAGCTATCCCCTCCACCATCATCGCTTCGACCTGGACGAAACGCCGCTCGCGCCGACGGCCCGCCTTATGGCGCAGTCGCTTATGAACCACTTGGCGCAACAGAAGGGCGACTCTCTGCCGACGGCGCCGACCGACAATGGCGCCGCGAATGGCTCCGTGTCGTCTGGATGATGCGCTCGGCCCGACCTTGAACCTGCGCCTTACGGTGTTGAGGATGCGCGACGGAGCCGGAAAGGTCCTTCCCAGGGCAGCATCGGGGGGGCGGAATGACACACACTGGATGACACACATTGGGTTTGTGTAGGCCGGCGAAAAGAACACCGCTGTCTGTGGGGGGCTTTGTTGACCCGTGAGGGGCGGACGGACCCGCCAGGACGCTCCCGGCCTTCACTGGAAGATCGGCCGCTCTTGGGCGCCACTGCCGCACGGCATTGACAGGACGATGCACCTCCATTATATTTTTTATGTTAATAATTTAACTTATAAAACTCCACCCAGATCCCCATGCCACGGTGGACCTTCGGCCTTCTCATCGCCACTCTGCTGGGGCTATCGGCCCGTGTCGCAGCGCAGCCAGTCCCGGGCGATGTGGTGGTCAATGAGTTCCTGTACGCCCCTGCGCCCTCCACCAACGAATACATCGAGCTTTACAACCGCTCCGAGGCGGCAATCGCGTTGCACGAGCTGTCCTTTGCCGACGACAACCGCTCGTTTGTGCCGGTCGCGGCGACCGACACCTCCCTTGCCCCCGGTGCGTACGCGGTGCTGGTTCGCTCACCGGACGTCTTCGGAGCGGCGTTCCCGTCCGTACCCGTTCTCGTGCCTGCGGACTGGCCCGCGCTCAACAACGGCGGGGATACAATCCTCCTTCGCCACACCCCTACCCGCACGGTGCTCGACTCAGTGCCGTACGCGCCCGACTGGGGCGGCAGCGACGGCCGCTCCCTGGAACGAATCGACCCGGCAGGGCCGCCCGATCAGGCCCGAAATTTTGCGAGCAGCACAGCAGAGGCAGGCGGAACGCCCGGGGCTCGCAACAGCGTCTACGCTCCGGACGAAACGCCGCCGGACGTAGAAACGGTCACGCCCTCGCAGTCCGGCGATTCCCTCACGGTAGCATTCTCGGAGCCGGTGGCAGCAGCAACGGTGGGCCCCGGCGCGTTTGCCCTGGTGCCGGATGGAGCTCCGACGATTGCCTCTGCCGTTGTGGCGACCGACGCCCCATCCGTGGTGCACTGCGTTCTGGATGCGCCTCTGAGCGACGGCACGTACACGCTGGTCGTTGACGGTGTTACGGACCGGCGCGGCAATGCCATCGCGTCAGCCGAGGCGTCCTTTCGATTCTTTGTACCCGTTCCCCCCGCCCCGCAAGATGTGGTGATCTCAGAGCTGTGGTACGCGCCGCCCGCCGCGGGGGCCGAGTTTGTCGAGATCTACAACCGGTCAGACGCGACGGTGGACCTCGGGGCGCTCCAACTCGCGGACGCGAATCGCGAGTTCGCGCCGGTGTCTCCCCCGCTCACCCCGCTTGCGCCAGGCGAGTACGCGGTGGTGGTGGACGATGCGGCGGTGTTTGCCTCGTTGTTTCCCGGGCTCGATGTCTTCTCTGCGGAGCCCTGGGCAGCGCTCAATAACAGCGGCGACACGGTGGTTCTTCGTCACGCACCGTCCTCCACCCGCATCGACTCAGTGCCGTACGCGCCCGCCTGGGGCGGCAGCGACGGCCGCTCCCTGGAACGAATCGACCCGCGCGGTCCCTCCGCCCATCCGTCCAACTTTGCCGCCTCCACCGCCCCCGCTGGGGCAACGCCGGGGGCCCAAAATAGCCGCTTTGCGCAAGACACGCGCCCGCCCCGCCCGGTCTTCGCCGAGCAGACCGACTCGCTCGCGGCGGCTGTCGTCTTCAGCGAACCGGTGCAGCCCGCCAGCATCCGCCCGGCGCATTTTTCGTTTGCGGAGACGGAGGTGACCCAGGCAGCCCTGCGAGCAGACAGCGTCGCGCACTTGTCGCTCTCCCGTCCCCCGGCCAGCCCCACCCTTGCGGTGGAGGGCGTGACGGACCTGGTGGGCAACCGCGCCACGAACGCATCTTCCCCCTTTGCACACCGCCCCGCGCCCGGGGCGCTCGTCATTAACGAACTCCTGTTCGCCCCTCGGGCCGATGACTTTGACGACCGGCCCAATCAGGTGGAGTACGTGGAGCTGTACAACCGTGCTCGCGTGCCCCTCACGGCAAATGGGCTCATGCTCACAGATCGCCCCACAGAGGCCGGCGTCGCGGATACGCTCCGTGTGGGGCGGCGGCGGGCGGTTGCGCCCGGGGGCTATGCCGTCGTGGCCGCCGCCCCCACCAATGCCCAGGCTGTGCAGCAGTCGCAGCTCGCCGCGGCGTTTCCCAGCGCCCCGCTCCACCCCGACTCCGTGGCCTACCTCCCGTACGACGGCGCCAGCCTGGGCCTCCGCAACGACGGCGACCGGATCCGTCTTCATCGCCGCGACCGCACCCCCATTGCTACCGTCACCTACTCCCCCGACTGGCACGCCCCCGGCCTCGCCGACCCTAAAGGCACCGCCCTGGAGCGCATCAGTCGCACAGGCGCTGCCTCAGCGGCCGACAACTGGAGCAGCAGCCCCGCCACGGAGGGCGGTACGCCCGCCGCGCCCAACGCCCTTGCCCTCACCCCGCCCCCTGAGGCACCCGCGGCCGCGGGCCTTCGCATCCGCCCCGATCCGTTCTCCATCGACCGAGATGGCGCGACACGGATCCAGTTTTCGCTGACGGAAGCCCCCGGGCTGGTGCGCGTACGGATTTACGACGCTCGGGGCCGCCTGGTGCGCACCCTCGACTCAGCCCGCCTGGTGGGCGCCAGTGGTGAGCTCGTGTGGAACGGACGCGATGCGAACGGCGAGCGGGTGCGCATCGGGCCGTACGTGGTGCTTTTTGAGGCGGTGCGGGCCGACGGGGGAACTATTACGCAGCTCAAAGAAACGGTCATCGTGGCCCGTCCCCTCCGGTAAGTTTCGATCGTCCGCCGCTTTGCGCCAGGGCGAGCCCCCGTGGCGTGGGCACGAAGGGCCGTGCCACACCCCCTCCTGAGAGCGCCCCAGACGGAACAGCACGTCGGTCGCCGATGTATCCAAAATCCATTTTCATCGCGCCAACCAGGTATTGCAGCCATGTCCGAGACCGCTGCCTCTCCCTCCGACACCTCCAGCCAGGCCTCCCCGATCCAGATCAGCCCCAACGCGGCCCGAGAGATTCGGAAAATCATTCGAAAGAAAAACATTCCGGACGGATACGGTTTGCGCGTCGGGGTAAAAGGCGGGGGATGCTCCGGAATGAGCTACGTCCTCGGGTTCGACAAAGAGCGGGAGAAAGATCGCGTGTTCGACATTGATGGCATCACCGTGTACATGGACAAGCGACACGGGCTGTACTTGATGGGAACAGTCATCAATTACCATGACGGGCTTGATGCACGCGGCTTCACCTTCGAGAACCCCAACGCGACCGAGACGTGCGGCTGCGGCGCAAGCTTCGCTGCGTAGCGGCAGGCTGGGCGCACCGAAACACATGCCCGCGCCCACCCGCCTCCTGATTCCCTCCGCGCCCGTGCGCCCTGGGCCCGATTGTAACGCTCCTGCTGTATCGGAAGCCACTCGGGCAGGCACCGCGGGCGGGGGAACAGACCCCATCGTCCGGTGGTTCTTTTGATCAACAACGTGCTTCACGTGCGGGGCCTTCCTGGAACCGGGGAGGCAGTCGACTCTCTCCCCTCCCCGCCGTGTAGGGCGCCGCGCGGCGCTTCTGATCGTTCAACCCCTTAGGTATGGAAGGCAATTTCTCGAATCGTGTCCGGGACGTAATTTCCTACAGCCGTGAAGAGGCCGTTCGCCTTGGGCATGACTACATCGGCACAGAGCATCTTCTGCTTGGCCTCATCCGCGAGGGAGAGGGCATTGCCGTCAAGATTCTCCGCAATCTCGAGTGTGACCTGCTGGAGCTGAAAGAGGCCGTGGAGGAAACGGTTCGAAGCACCGGCAGCGGCGCCTCGGTCGGCAATATTCCTTTGACCAAGCAAGCCGAAAAGGTGCTGAAGATTACATACCTCGAGGCCAAGCTTTACAAGAGCGACGTCATCGGTACCGAGCACCTTCTTCTGAGCCTGCTCCGGGACGACGAAAACATCGCTGCGCAAATCCTCCAACAAGGCTTTTCAGTAACGTACGACGCCGTGAGAAACGAGTTAGACTCCATTATCAGTGGCAAAGCGTCTTCGTCCAGTGGCGGAAGCGGATCGGGCGGTCGTCTCTCTTCCGGCTACGGCCAGGAGAGCAGCGAGTCCGACAAGAGCAACACGCCGGTGCTGGACAACTTTGGGCGTGACTTGACGGAGCTGGCGGAGAATGATGAGCTCGACCCCATCATTGGCCGCGAGCAAGAAATCAAGCGCGTGGCACAGGTCTTGAGCCGTCGCAAAAAGAACAACCCGGTCTTGATCGGCGAGCCCGGCGTGGGCAAGACCGCCATCGCCGAGGGCCTGGCTGCCCGCATTGTGGAGCGCAAGGTGAGCCGTGTGCTCTACGACAAGCGCATCGTGACACTCGACCTCGCCTCGTTGGTGGCCGGCACCAAGTACCGCGGCCAGTTCGAGGAGCGCATGAAGGCCGTCATGAAGGAGTTGGAAAACAACGAGGACATTATCCTCTTCATCGACGAGATCCACACCATCGTCGGTGCCGGGGGCGCGTCGGGCAGCCTCGACGCCTCCAACATGTTCAAGCCGGCCCTCGCCCGCGGCGACCTTCAGTGCATCGGCGCCACGACGCTCGACGAGTACCGCCAGAACATTGAAAAGGACGGCGCGCTCGACCGCCGCTTCCAAAAGATCATCGTTGATCCCTCGACGCCGGAGGAAACGGTCAACATTCTTTCCAACATCAAGTCCTACTACGAGGACCACCACAACGTCCGCTACTCGGACGAGGCGGTGGACCTGGCGGTGCAGCTCAGCGATCGGTACATTACCGACCGCTTTCTCCCGGACAAGGCCATCGACGTGATGGACGAGGCCGGTGCACGCGTGCATCTCTCCAACATTAAGGTGCCGCCTGAGATTCTGGATCTGGAAGAGCAGATTGAGGATGTCCAGGAGGAGAAGAACCAGGTTGTTAAGAGCCAGCGCTTTGAAGAGGCTGCCCGGCTCCGCGACAAGGAAAAGACCCTCCAGGAGGAGCTGGAGCAGGCCAAGAAGGACTGGCACGAGCGTGCAGAAACGGAGGTTCACGACGTCACCTCGGAGGAGATCGCGGAGGTGGTGGCCATGATGACCGGCATTCCGGTTGACAAGATCAGCGAGCCGGAGCAGGAGAAGCTCCTCAAGATGGAGGAGTCGCTCAAGGAACATGTGGTGGGCCAGGACGAGGCCATCGAGAAGCTGTCGAAGGCCATTCGCCGCACCCGCGCGGGCCTGAAGGACCCCGAGAAGCCGATCGGGTCGTTCATCTTCCTCGGCCCCACCGGCGTCGGCAAGACGGAGCTTGCCAAAGTGCTCACCGAGTATCTCTTCGAGTCGCAAGAGTCGCTCATCCGGATCGACATGAGTGAGTACATGGAGAAGTTTTCCGTGAGTCGGCTCGTGGGGGCCCCGCCGGGGTACGTGGGCCACGAGGAGGGCGGCCAGTTGACCGAGAAGGTGCGCCGCAAGCCCTACTCGGTGGTGCTGCTCGACGAGATTGAGAAGGCCCACCCGGATGTCTTCAACATCCTGCTGCAGGTGCTCGACGATGGCATCCTGACTGACGGCATGGGCCGGCGGGTGGACTTCCGCAATACGATCCTCATCATGACCTCCAACATTGGCACACAGGACATCAAGTCCTTCGGCCAGGGCATTGGGTTCGACCAGACGGAGGGCGAAGAGATGGACTACACGTCCATGAAGTCGACCGTGCAAGACGCCCTCAAGAATGTCTTCAATCCGGAGTTCCTGAACCGGATTGACGATGTCATCGTCTTCAACCCTCTGAACAAGGACAACATCTTCGACATTATCGACATCATGTCGGAGGACCTGTTCGACCGGGCCGAGGAACTGGGGCTCAGCCTTGAGTTTGACGAGGCCGCCAAGGAATTTCTCACAGACAAGGGCTTTGACCAGAAGTACGGGGCCCGCCCGCTTCGCCGCGCCCTCCAGAAGTATGTGGAGGACCCGATGGCGGAGGACATCCTCCACGACGAGATTACGGAGGGGGACACTGTCCTCATCACACACGACGGAGACGCCGACGAACTCTCCTTTGAGGTGAAGGAGGGCGAAGCACCGACGGAGGCGCCTACCGCCGATGCCGAAGAGGGCACGCCCAACAGCGAGCCCGATGTCTCCGCTGAGCGGGTGGCCGGCGAAGCTTCTCCCGATGAGAATGGGTCGGGCAGTGCGTCCGCCGCAGCCGACGACGAGTAGAGCAGACGGCAGAAACAATCGATCCTCTCTTTCCCCCCTCCATCGGGCCCTGCCGGATGGAGGGGGTTGTTTTTTGCCCTGGGCTGTTGCGCTCTCCCACATGCTCACGCGAACGGATTGGCCGCGTCGGTAGGCCTTAGATGGACCTTGTGCATGCGCCCCTCTGCCTCCTCCCCTGCTACCGCAACCGAAACTGCAGTCTCAAACGCCGGTCCATCGGTCACAAAGGTGTGGAAGGCGCCGTGCTCGCCACACGGATCCACAGCGGGCGGAAGGGCCTCCAGAAAGGACGTGTCGTAGGCGCGCCCGGCAAAGGAGGCCCCGAGCTGCGTGGTATCAACCGAGGTGACGACCGCCTGGTAGCCGCGCTCCAAAAACCGCTGCGCGAGCCACGCCGGGTCCCGTCGCCACAGCGGGAAGAGGGCTCTGGCGCCGAGGGCCTCAATCGCACCTTCCCGGTAGCGGCGCACATCCTCCAGAAAAAGATCCCCCGCCACAACCGTCGAATGCCCTGCTTCCAACAGCGGCGTCAGGGCGGCCTCCAGCCGCGCCTCGTACACCTCGTTGGACGGCCGGGATGGCACCCGCATCACGTGCAGCGGAAGATGGAGGGCACGCGCTTGTTGCTCGATGAGCCGCAGCGGCGTCCCGTGCATCGTGACGCGCCCTGTGTCCTCGACGACGGTGGTCAGCAGTGCCCCCACGCGGCGAGGCGACTGGCTGTGGAGCACGTCAAGCGCAAGAGTGGCGTCCTTCCCGCCGCTCCACATGAGTACCAGACCGTCTTGTGAGGAAACAGAAGTTGAGGAAGCAGAAGTCGGGGAAGGAGCAGTCATGGGGCGTGTGCACGCCGTGGAAACGAGGAAACCTTTGGGCCTGAGCCGCGCTTCTGTTCGCTCCGGTGGCTGGACCCTCACGCCGCGGCCGCAGACGCGTCGTCGACAAGAGAGTGGCCAAACGACTTCACCGTGCAGACCGGACACGGGGCGCGCCGGATGACTTTTTCGGCCACGCTCCCCAAGAACATGCGTTCGAGGCCCGTACGGCCGTGGGTTGCAATGGCGATGAACGCAGCCTCCATCTCCTCGGCGGCGGTGAGGACTTGGTCGGCGGGGTGTCCGGACCGCACCAGTGTCGTGGCTTCAATTCCGGCCTCCCGCATCGACGCCAGCACATCGCCAAGCGCCGTCTCCGCCCGGTCGGCGAGCTGTGCCGGATCGGGCCGCACGGCTTCTACGCCGTATACCTCCGGAATGCTGACAGTCTCCGTGACGTGAAGGAGTACAACGCTCATGTTGTACGCCGGGGCCAGCACCCTGGCGTGCGCCACCAGCCGCGCTTGATGCTCGGAAAAGTCGACGGGCACCAGCATGGTTCCTCCCCCCATATCCGCGGGAGACACGGCGCCGCGCCCCACGGTTACTACGGGACACGGCGCCTTGCGCACCACCTCCTCCGCCACACTGCCCAGCATGAGCCGCCGCACGCCCCGGTGGCCGTGGGTGCCCAGCACAATTAGGTGAACGTCGTGCTCCACCCCGTACGAGAGAATTCCGTCGGCGGCCGATGCGTGTGCCACCGTGCGCTCCCGTACGCGCGGGCTCGCCAGCGACCCGGAGGCGTCGTCCACCGCGCCATGCAGATCGGCCAGGAGATCCGCCTCGCGGATTTCCACCACGTCTGCAAGCTCCACATCACGCTCTTCTACGCGGATGACATGAAGAGAGGCGTCGAAGTGATCGGCGAGGTGCGCGGCGTGACGACGTGCGCGCTCTGCGCAGTCGGACCCATCGGTCGGGAAAAGAATGCGATCGACGTAGGTCATGACGAGAAAGAGGACCTATGAGGATGGGGACGGGAGATGCAGTGCCTGTATCCACCGATGGGTGAACGCCTCGGCCTGGCCGGGCACGCTTCCCTCGTCTCGGGAAAGACGCGTAGGCGGAGGCACACAACGGTTATCCTTCGGCCTTGCTGCCAGCGGAGGCGGGCGACGCGAGGAGCGACTGTCCGAAGGCCTTCATGGTGACGACGGGACAGCGGACGTGCCGGATCACTTTTTCCGACACGCTTCCGAGCAGGAAGCGATCCAGCCCCGTGCGCCCGTGGGTAGACATCATGACGAGATCCACCTCGTTTTCCCCGACAAACTCGACGATATCGGGCGCCGCGTTTCCGACCTGCACGCGCGAGTGTACATCCACGGCCGGCCCGCCCGTCTCTGCCAGAAAGGCATTCAGGCGCTTCTGCACCTTCTCCTCAATGTCCGGGTGCATGTCGTAGATGGACTTGACCCCCCCGACGTAGAAGGCGGGGTTGAGCTTTTCGGGAACCACGTGGAGCGCGTCGATACGGGCATCGTAGAGCACGGCCCACTCTTTGGCCGTCTGCATCGCTTCACGGGCGTGCTCGGAGAAGTCCACCGGTACGAGAATGCGGTCGATGGACTCGGGCGCGTGCACCGGCTCGTCGTCTTCCGCCCCCCGCACCGTAAGCACAGGACGATCGGCCTGCCTCACCACCTCCTCGGCCACGCTGCCCAGCAGGATGCGGCGGGCCCCCCGGCGGCCGCGCGTGCCGAGCGCAATGAGGTCCACGTCGGCCTCCGCCGCGTAGTTCATGATGGCCGGGCCGGGAGACACATCGCGGCGCGTGGCCTCTTTGATGCGGACAGTATTGACGGCCTCAGGCGGCAGGGCACCGGTTTCTTTCAGTTCTTCCCGCAGTCCCTCCAGATCGTCCGACAGCGAGCGATCGTCCCCGTCGCCGGCCTCATGAAGCACTTCGGCGTGAAGCACGTGGAGGATGGCCCCGGTGCGAGCCGCCAGGTCAAAGGCGTAGCGCACGGCCCGGTCGGACACGGATGAGAAGTCACGGGCAACCAACAGGTCGTTGATTGAAAGCATAGGAGGGGCGGGTATGTGACCAAGAACACGAGGGCAGTGCCTCAACCGAGCACTGGCTGTATGCAAAAAGTTACTCTTTACCGAGGGCAATGTCTACAGAGAGAAATTCCGGCAGCTGCGTGCGCCTACGCCCTCTGCACGATGCTCCGGACGACCGCCGCATGCCCCTTGAGGCGCGGCCCCTCGCGGAGGTTGACATCGGCGGCGGTGCACCGCGCCTGCTGCTCTTGAGCAAACGCCGCCCGCACCTCCGTGGGAGGCACCATGCGATCGGCCCGGTTCGGCCCCAGGCGGTCGTACGGGCCGTGGAGGTGGGCGGGCCGAAACCACTCGCCCAAGATCCAGCCTCCCGGCCGTACGATGCGGCGAAGCAGGCGGTAGAGCCCCGCTCGCTCTTCGGGAAGCAGTTGCAGGAAGGTGACGAGGGCCGCGTCCCAGCGCCGCTCGGGGCGCCAGGTGCGCACGTCGGCCCGGACGGTGTCGAGGGGCACCTCGTACTCCTGGGCCCAGCGGGCGGCTGTGGCGAGGGCACGGCCCGAAAAGTCGACGGCCGTGCCCCGGTGTCCGTGCGTGCGGGCCAGCCACAAGAGCGTACGCCCCTCCCCCGCCCCCAGCGCCACAACATCGCTGTTCGGAGAAATGCGGGACGCCTCCGCCGCCACGAACGCATTGGGGGCCGTCCCGAAGAGGTGGTCTTCTCGCTCGTACCGAACATCCCAGAACCCGGGCTGGCTGCTGGCGCGTGGGGGGGTGGACACGGAGGGGCGTAGGCTGACGTAGAGTACTGAGGATGCGCGAAGAAGCAGGCCTCCCTCCGGACTCGTCCGGGGGATATGAACCTGTCGCTTCGGAACTCCTTCCCCGACGGCAGTCGGGACAGGCCTTTAGCCGGGGGACAGGAGTCAAGAGGTCGAAGACGCATGGGGGGCTCCGTCGCCGCGGGCCAGGCGCTCGGCGGTGGCCTTGTCGGCCAGGGCCTCCGCCTCTGCGATCAGGTCTTCGATGTGGGACAGGCCGCGTGCCCAGAAGTCCTCGTCGTGCAGATCGACCCCCATCTCTCCCACCAGCGCGTGGGGCCAGTCGGAGCCGCCGGCGCGGAGCAGATCGAGGTACTGATCCGCAAAGCCGCTGTCGCGCTCCTCGTAGCGCGCGTGGAGGGCGAGAACGAGCAATTCGCCGAAGGCATAGGCGTACACGTAGCCCGGCGTGTGCAAGAAATGCGGAATGTAGCTCCACCAGTGCCGGTAGTGGTCTCCCAGGACCACGCTGCCCGCAAACATGTCGCGCTGGGTCTCCATCCAGTGCTCGGCGAAGCGGTCGGCCTGCAGTTCGCCGTTTTCGCGACGGTCGGCGTGGATGCGCGCCTCGAACCGGTTCATGGCCACCTGCCGGAAGACCGTTGCCAGGGTGTCGTCGATCTTCGCCACAAGCAGGGCCAGCCGGTTGGTGGGGTCCTCCTCACGCCGCCGGAGGCGCTGAAACACGAGCATCTCCCCAAAGACCGACGCCATTTCGGCCGTCGTGAGGGGCGTGCCGTGGTGAAACAGGCTTTGCTCGCGGGCGAGGAACTGGTGCACGCCATGCCCCAGTTCGTGCGCGAGGGTCTGCACGTCGCGGGCTTTGCCCGTGTAGTTGAGAAGGACATAGGGGTGCGCACTCGGCACCGTCCCGTGGCTGAACGCCCCACTGCGCTTGCCGGGCGCCAAGGCAGCGTCGATCCAGTCGTGGTCAAAAAACCGCCGGGCCACCTCCGCCATGTCCGGGTGAAAGTCGCCGTAGGCATCCAGCACCAGCGCACGGGCCTCCTCCCAGTCGTACGTCGTATCGGCCTCGCGAATGGGCGCGTAGCGGTCGTAGTCGTAGAGCGTATCGACCCCCAAGAGCCGCTTCTTGAGCCGGTAAAAGCGCGCGACAAGGTCGTAGCGATCCGTCACGGCCTCGATGAGCGTAGCGACCGTCTCGTCGTCCACCTCATTGGACTGGTTGCGCTGCTGCAGCCAGTGGTCGTAGTCGCGGAGGCGGTCGGTCGAGGCCTTTTCGGCGAGCAGGGTATTGAAGATGAAGGTGAGGGGGCGACGGTGTTCTTTGAGGCCGTCGGTAAAGGCGAGGGCGGCCTCGCGCCGCAGGTCCCGATCCGGCTCGTAGAGCTTCGAGAGGATCTCCTGCTGCGTCAGCGTCTCGCCCTCAAGATCGAACCGCGCGGCGCCCATCGTCTCGTCGAAGAAGCGAGTCCATGCCTGCTGCCCCGTAATCGATTTTTCGGAAAGCACCTTCTCTTCCGCCTCGCTCAGGACGTGGTCTTGGCGGAGGTGCTCGGTCTCCAGGTAGTGCCGGTACTCCGCAAGGGCGTCGTGGTCGAGGAGGGTGGCGGCCCGGTCGTCAGGAACCGCCACCCATTCGGTGTCCACGAAGACGAGTTGTTGCCGGATGCGGTCCCCCGTTTCTTGGACGGACTGGCGGAGGGCGCCGCGCTCCGGGTCGTTCGTGTCGGCGCTCCAGCGCAGGTAGGCGTAGGCCCGGGCGCGCCCGAGACGGTCGTAGATGGATTCGAGGGCCTCCAGGGCTGCCGCCAGCGCCTCGGGGCCCAGGTCGCCGATGCGGCCGCGGTAGCGCTCCGCGAACGCCTCCGCGTCGGACGCGGCGTTGTCCAGTGCTTCGTGCAACGCATCGGGGCTGTCGTACAGGTCCTCGAGGGCCCACCGCACCTCGGCGGCCCCGGTATCTGGCGTTTCCATAGAAGTCGGGCTCAGTTGGAAAAACGAGTGCTCAAAATTTTCGGGCCCGCCCCCACGTTCACGTGGCGTCCCGAAGGGACACGCCCGATATTGACGGATTGTTCACCCCGGGTCTGTATCACAGGAATGCCCGTCTGGTACGGAAGTCCCGGTCGTCATTTTCCATTCGTCCTCCCCTCCCATGTCCGAAGCGCCGTTTCACCCCCTCGATGCCTCCTCCGCCTGGGCCGACGCCCGCACACGTTCGATGAGCGAACCAGTGCTCATCTTTAAGCACAGCTCTGCATGCTCCGTCAGTGCCTCCGCCGAGGACGAGATGCACCGTCTCGCGGCAAAGACCGACGTGCCGGTTTACAAGCTGGTCGTGCAACGGAGCCGAGCCCTCTCCGATGAGATTGCGGAATCGCTCGGGGTGCGACACGAGACGCCCCAGGCCCTCGTGCTGGTGGACGGGGAGGCAGTCTTCGACACCTCGCACTTCGATGTCACGGTCGAGACGCTCCAAGACGCCCTGCGAACTGCGCGCCCCGTGGGGTAGCCCCTGTTTTGGGACCGTCCCTCGTCCCGCCTTTATCGATCGCTCCAGCGCATTGCTCATGCACCGTCTGCTCTCCCTCTTTGCGCTTGCCATGCTGTTGGTTGCTGGGTGCAGCAGCGAGACGAAGGAGCGCGCCGCCCACTCTTCCTCCGGGGGGCAGCCTGGCTCTTCGTCGGGCCCTGCTCCTGGCACCCCCCCTGGCACCGTCCAGGAAGTGCCACCGTCCCCGGTGCCGGACCTCACGCTCACCACGCTGGACAGCACCGCCATCGATCTGCGGACGCAGACGGGGCGTGTTCTCCTCGTCAACTTTTGGGCGACCTGGTGCGCGCCGTGCCGCGAAGAGATTCCGGACCTGAAGGCCCTGCACAAAGAATTCCGGGACGAGGGGCTGCGGGTCATTGGCGTGGCACTGGACCGCAAGGGGCGGGCCGTCGTGGCCCCCTTCGCGGAAAAGATGGACATCACCTACCCGGTTGCCGTCGACCGCGACGGAGCAGCCGAGGCCGCCTTCGGGCCTCTCGCGGGACTGCCAACCACCTTCCTCGTCGCGCCCGACGGGCAGATCACCCATCGGGTGCTGGGCCTCTTCCCCGTTGACGAGATGCGACCGGTCCTGAAGCAGTTGCTCACCGGCCGCGATACAACCGCGGGCCGCACATGAGGCCACGACATCACATACGGCCACAACATCAAATGCGGCCACGACAGGAGGCCCACGAGGGCTCAGCGGGCGTCTACTTCTCCTCGTCCTCTTCGTCCTCTTCTTGCTCGCGGTCTATCAGGTAGTCCTCGAGGCTTCCCACGACGACACGCGTTTCCTCGTCGACTTCTACGTCTTCGACGTCCCCGGCACGGATGAGCTTTTTGATCTTTTTCCGATCAATCTGCTTCAGGATGCGCCGCGCATCGGTCCGGCTAACCACGTCTTCCCGGTAGTCGGCCGCAAACTCCTCAAGGAAATCGAGGGACTCGTCCGTGAGGTCGATCATACGAATCTCCTCGTTCGTATCGGAGAGAGACCAGTACAGCTCCGCATCGATGAGGTGATGGTCCACCCACCGAACGAGGGTTTGCTTGGAAAGTTGAAGGTGTGCGGAGAGGTCGTCGAGCGGCATCGCCTTCGGCTGCCGGGATGTAGTCGGTCGGTCAGGCACAGTAGGAGTGCGGTAAATGGGCGAGATGCTTAGCCATTCTTGGACTCGAAACGTGTCATTTTGTTCCTCTTCGGTTCTGCTTGTTGCTTTTGTTCCCGTGTGCCATGGCCTCTTCTCAGCGCAATCCCCAGAGCAAAGACGACTGGAAGGCCCATCTCGACGCTGCGCTGTCGGACTCGCTGCGGGCGGTGAGCGACCGAATCACGCGCGTGCCTGCGGTGCAGGAGTGGCTGCGGACAGCCTCGATGGAGGCGGCGGCGGGGCTCGGGGGGGTCTCTGGGGTGCAGGGCGAGATGCAGGGATACATGCGGATGCGAAACGCCCTGGAGGATCGCTTCCCGGAGCTACTCGCCGCGGTAGATGAGTTGACGGAGGGCTGTGGGCATGTAGACCTGCACTGGCGCCCCATGAATCCCAATTTCAGCCGCGTGGAGGTCGCGTTCGATCAAGACATCCAGGTGGATCTGTTTGTGCGGCTCGCGGGCCTGGCCCCCGAGGACGCACGCGCGGCCCTCAACACCGTCGTGGAGGCGCTCCCTGACGGAGCCCCGTTCCCCAACCGGCCCCACACGGTGACAGGCCTCGTGGCCTACGACGGTACCGCCCTCGGCGTGCGGGTGCACGAGCATGTGGCGGAGGAGGGACAGGGCCGCATGCACACGGTTACGCTGCTGCCGGACTCGGGAGATGCCCTTGAGAAGCTTTCGGGGCCCGAGGCCGTCGAGCGGCTGCTTCAGGAGCTGTCCCCCGCCGATGACGCGTCGCCGAGCTGAGGCTCTCCGGCCCCCGACACCTGTACAATATCGTTCACACCACGAACTTTCCATCCCGCTTCTTCGTCCGGCGGCCCGAACCAGAGGTGCGCTCCGGGCTGCAAAAACTCGCTCAGCAGCCGGACGAGAGGCTCCGGCGCCACGGTGGCGGGTAGCTCATCACTGGTGCATTCCAGGACATCGCCGCGCACCCGGAAGTAGCCCAGGGCGAATGGCAGCGGCCCGCTGATGGGAGTGCTCAACTCGTCTCGGTACACCTGACTTGCCTCACGGAGGGCCTGAATCAGTTCCACGGTCAGCCAGTCTTTTTCTCGGCTGGCAATGAGGCTGTGGTGGCGCCGCTCGAACAATTTCACGATGAGCCCCTCAAGGGCTTCGCGGCGCTCGGGGCGAACAGAGGCCTGCTCAACGCGGCAGCGATAGCGGTCGGGCATGGGGCGGCGAGCGTCGTGGGAAATCCGGCAATGGGCCCGGGCATTGGAGGAGTTGGGGTACACGAGGAAAAATCGCACGTTCCTTCTGCAGCATGCGTTGTCACCAGCGCTCGGTTTCATGGACTCCATTACACAGATTGCATTGGGCGCGGCAGTGGGCGAGGCCACGGCGGGGCGCACGGCGGGAACAAGGGCTCCACTCTGGGGCGCCTTCTTTGGGCTTTTGCCCGACCTCGACGTGCTTGCCAACCCGTTCCTCACGGAGGTGCAGGCCCTCACCCTTCACCGGAGCGCCACCCACTCTCTCCTCTTCATTGCCCTGGTAACGCTCGGCGCTGCCCTGGGGCTGCGGCGCTTCTCCTCCAAGACGGACGTCTCCACGAGGCGCTGGGCGGCGCTGGTGGCAACCACACTGATCACACACGTGGGACTCGACTGCCTCACTACGTACGGGACGCAGGTGTTCTGGCCGTTTAGCAGCCATCCGGTGATCTACAGCACCATTTTCATCGTCGACCCCGTGTACACCGTGCCGCTCGCTGCCGGCCTCCTGCTCGCGCTGCGGTGGGCGCCCCGCGCACGGGCACGCCGTTGGAGCAACTACGCCGGCCTGGCACTCAGCTCGGCCTACCTGCTGGCAACGGTGGGCAATAAGCTGTTCGTGCAGGACGTCTTCTCAGACGCTCTCCGCACCCAGGTGCCGTCCTACGAACGTGTGTTTACCACCCCCACGCCGTTCAACAATCTTCTCTGGCGCGGCGTGGCCGAAGCCCCTGACGGCTACTACATTGGCCTTTACTCCGTGCTCGATCCCGACCGGGCCATCGACTTTCGCTACGTGCCCAAAGGACACGCCCGCCTGGGCGACGCCCGCACCACCCCCGTCGTCGAAAAATTGTACCGGTTTTCCCGGGGCTACGTTGCCGTGCGGGAAGAGGCCGACGGGGGCCTCGTCCTGGAAGACCTTCGCTTTGGGCGCAACGACCTGGGCCTCACGGCGGACGGCCAGTATCTTTTCACCTACCACCTGGTGGAAAACACAGCGGGCACAGTCGTCGGCATGCGGCGCGGCGAGCCGCCAGTTCGCCTTACTGCTCCCCTTCTGCGCCAATTCGCGGCCCGGATTCGGGGCCACTCTCCCGCCTCTCCCTCTTCTGACGACCTGCCCTCCGCTCGTCCCTCCTCTGCCCCCGCCCGCCCAACCCCAGATTGATTCTGCGCCTGCGTCCTCGGTACGTTCAGGGCGGTCTCTCCTCCACACCTCTTCTTTGCACGTTTCTACCTGCATCCCATGAACGATCTTCTTTCTCAGACCGGCCTCACCGCCGAGACCCTTCAGCTCATCGGCACGTACGTGCTGAGCGCGATTGCCTTCATCGCCATTCTCCTTGTGGGGCGGTACGTGGCCACCTGGGTCCGCAACCTCATCCGGCGGGGACTGAAGCGACCGGAGATGGACACCACCCTGACGAAATTTGCGGGCAACTTTGCCTACTACGCAATCTTCCTCCTGGCCCTCTTCGCCGGCCTGGAAACGGTGGGCGTTGAAACGGCCAGCTTCGTGGCGGTGCTGGCGGCAGCTGGCTTTGCGGTAGGACTGGCCCTGCAGGGCACCCTCGCCAACTTTGCGGCGGGCATCATGCTGCTCGTCTTTCGGCCCTTCAAGATCGATGACTTTGTGGAGGTGGCCGGCGAAACGGGGTTCGTACAGGACCTGTCGCTTTTCTTCACTCGCATTACTACGCGGGACAACCGGCTCGTGATCGTGCCCAATGGGGACATCTTCGGCTCCACCATTCGCAACATTTTTGCCCACGATGTGGTGCGGGTCGACTGCGAGGTGGGCACCGACTACCCGGCCGACATTGACGAGACCCGCGAGGTGCTCCTGGAGGCGGCGCAAAACGTAGAGGGACGCGTGGAAGCGAAGGGCGAACAGGCGGCCCTCGTGGCCCTCGGCGGCTCGTCGATCAACTGGGAGGTGCGCATATGGGCACGGCCCGACGACTACTTCCGGCTGAAGCAAGAGCTGGTCCGGCAGGTAAAGTACAAGCTGGACGCGGCCGAGATTGGCATTCCGTACCCGCAGATGGACGTCCACCTCGATGAGCTCAACGGCGAAGCCGACGCTGCGTAGCTCGTGTGTTCTTCCCAAAAGCCCCTGCTCCGCGGAACGCACGGCAAGCCGCGATTTAATAACTGCGCACTTGTTTCGCCTCTTCTCTTGCCAACTTCTCCTTCCCCCAATGCCTCAACGCTCTGCAGATGCCACCTGGACCGGCCCCCTCGCTGAGGGCAGCGGCACGATGTCGGTCGAAAGTGGTGCGTACAACGGCTCGTACTCGTTCCACTCGCGCTTTGAAGACGGCGAGGCCTCCAACCCTGAGGAGTTGATTGCGGCCGCGCATGCTGGGTGCTTCTCGATGGCCCTCTCCAACGTGCTGGACGAGGCGGGCTTCTCTCCCGACTCGGTCCACACCACGGCCGACGTGACGCTTCGCATGGTGGACGGCGACCCGACCATCACGAGCATTCTCTTGAAGACTGAGGCGACCGTGCCTGACATTGACGACGCGACGTTTCAGGAGCACGCCGCGGCGGCCAAGGACGGCTGCCCGGTCTCCAAAGCACTCGCTGGCGTGGAGATCACCCTGGACGCGAGTCTTGCGTAGTGCCCCTGTGTTTGCACCTCTCGTCCCTCCCGCGCACCGCCCCGTGTCCTCTTCGGAGGGCTCGGGGCGGTGCTGTATAGCGCACAGGCGACGGAGTCAGGACTGCACCTTCAGGACAATCTTGCCGGCGTTCTCGTTGTTCTCCATGCGCCGGTGGGCCGCGGCCACGTCCGTCCAGTCGTACGTCGAGTCGATAACGGGCCGGAGCGTTCCGTCCCCGAACCCAGGCAGTACATCACTGGCAACCTCCTGAGTGAGCTGAATTTTATAGTCGAGGCTGCGGCTGCGGAGGGTAGAGGCGAGCAGCTGCGCACGCGTGGCCATCAGGTCGCGGAGGCTCACCTGCTCCACCGTGCTTCCCCCCAGGGTGGCGAGCTGTACAATGCGGCCGTCGAGGGCGAGGCAGGCCACATTTTGGTGAAAGTACGGCGCGCCAATGAAGTCAAGAATGATGTCGACGCCTTCTCCGTCGGTCACCGTCCCCATCCGCTCCGCGAAGTCGTCCGCGGTATAATCGATCGTGACCTCCGCCCCGAGATCTCGGCAGAGGGCGTGTTTGGGGGCGGAGGCGGTGATGTACGGGTACGCGCCGGCCTTGCGCACGAGCTGAATGGCGGCGGTGCCCACCCCGCTGGCGCCAGCGTGGATCAGCACCTGATGGTCGCGCTGCAGTCCGCCCAGCCAGTGCAGGGCCTGGTAGGCCGTCAGAAATACCTCCGGAAGGGCGGCAGCCTCGCGCAGGGAAAGGCCCGGCGGCACAGCCATGAGCAGGTCCTTGTGAACCACCGTCTGCTCCGCGTAGCCGCCCCCGGCAAGCAGGGAGAACACCCGGTCGCCCTCGTGCCAGTCCAGCACCTCGTCGCCGGTTTCGACCACGACGCCCGCCATCTCAAGCCCCAGGATGGACGACGCGCCCTCCGGCGGTGGATAGTGGCCACGCCGCTGAAACGTATCGGCGCGGTTGAGGGCCGTGGCATGAACCTGTACACGCACCTCCTCCGGGCCGGGCACCGGGGTAGGCACCTCGCCGATGGTCATCTGGTCGGGGGCGCCGGGCTCAGGAACGCGAACGGCACGCATGGGCACAGTAACCGATGGAAGAATCGCACGAACAGAAATCGTTGTCCTGCGGGAGGCCTCAATACGACGTCTTCACACGCAGGATTCGCCCCGAGGGGGCGGCCTCGCCCTCAGCCGCGGTGGGCAAAGGCTTCCCACACGCCCTTGAGCGCGCCGAACCGGCGCTGGAACCACCGGAGAGGCTTTACGGGATGGTAGAGCCGGTGGCGCTGGGCCTGCCAGACGGTCGACTGGACCGGGCGGTAATTGAGCGTGCTGGGGGCATCGGCATTGGGCGCGGGCGTGTAGATGGGGGTCCCGCGGCGTGCACGCGAAAGAGCATTGAGGTCTTGCATCTCCCAGCCCTCGTGCCGACAGGTAGAGGCAAGCAGGGCCTCGTTGTGGGCCCAGTAGTCTCGCGCAAGCAGGGATGCCACCGCCCGCAGAAGCCGATGGCTCACCCGGCGAATCGGGTTAAAGGAACGCGCCCGCTTCGGGTGCGGGAGCCGAATGGAATCCCAATGGTCCCACGTGGGATCGTGGAAGGGAGCTTCAACAAACGCCGCAATGAGGTCGGCCTCCGATGCACGCCCCAGAGCGAACACCTCGGTCCATGCCCCCGTGTAGCGCACATCGTACTCCACGAACCAGTAGTAGTCGTGGGGGTAGCGGCGCGAAAACGACAGTGTGGGCACGTGGCAGTTTCCGGGGACGAGCCCATATCCGTTCATGACAGGGTGCCAGCGCTGCAGGAGGCTCGGGGTCAATGGAAACGTGTTGATGCGCAGGGCTGCGAGCCGTCGACGGGCCGCTTCGCCCTGGCACACCCAGCACAGCGTCTGTCCGGCCTTGACCGAGCGCTGCAGGAGCAGGTAGTTCCACACCGTCGCCGGGGTCACCAGGTGCGACACGTACAGAATTGCGGTACGAGACCCGTCGGGCATCGGGACGCAGGCAGTCGGTCCATGGGACGTCGCCAACTCAGGCCGGCAAGGCGCAGGGCCCTCAGTCCACCATGTACTGATCGGTGGGCACCTCCAGGAACTCCATGAGCCAGTCCAGCGCCCACGTCTGGTTTTCTTCGCCGCTCCACTCGTAGTCCTCCTGCACCTCATCGGCCACCCGCGGCCAGTCGACCGTCCAATCCTTGTAGACGTGAAAGGAAAACTGGCTCACGTCCGTCTCGAAATAGACACAGCCCTCGTCGGGGTCGTAGACGGAGGTGGCCGTGTCGTCCTCGCGTGCCTGCTCCGCCGCCAGCACCACGAGCGGCACCTTGAAGCGATAGTCCATCTCGTGCACGCGCTTGGCCTCGCTGTTGAGGAAGTTGGCCAGCACCACGCAGCCGTCGCCCTGCTCCAGGGCGGCCTCGGCGGCGTCGCGGGTGGACGGGTCGGCGTCGATGCGGTCCAGGGCCGTCTCGACCAGCGGCCATACCGCTACGGACTCGGGCTCGTCGGCGGCGTCTTCTTCGCGGGGAATGGTGACAGTGAGAGCGTCGGGAGCCACGGGCATTGGGGGCAGTTGGGGAGAGTGCAAACGATCCGGGCGCCACAAAAGGCGCGCCGGGGGAGGCTGTAGTATGCACCGGCGCCCGCAAAAGATCAATGCCGCGTCAGATCAATGCCGCGTGCCTATTCGATGGGCTGCACCGCTCCGCTTCCAAACACGGTGGTCTCCACCGTGGGCTGGCCGCGGTACCGCACGTCGCCGGAGCCGAAGATGCGGGCGCGGAGGACATCCACCACCCGAAGGTGGAGATCGCCCGAGCCGGCAATGCGAACGTCCGCTGTGTCGGCTTCGAGGGCATCGCCGCGAATGTCGCCGGAGCCGGCGATGTTTGCGGTCAGTGTACCGGCTTGTCCCCGCACAGTGCCAGTGCCCGAGCCCGCGATGCTCATGTCCAGCGTCTCGGCCGTCATTTCTACGTCCACGCCTCCCGACCCCGCAACGGTCAGGGAGAGCGACGACGCCTCCAGCCGAGACGCGCTCACGACCTGCCCCGATCCGGCCTGGATCAGCGCCCGAATCCGAGGCGCCGTAACAAAGACCTGCACTGCGTCCGTCGTGCGTGTGTCCCCGGATAGAATCCTGCTGAGGCCGGACGATCCCTCGGTCGAGATCTCGAGGGTGTTTTCCGCCACAGAGGTGACAATCCGGTCGAGCACCGCCGGCGGCGCCTCTACCTCCACCGCATGGGCCTCCCCCTGCCGCAGGTGCACCGTTCCGGACAGGGCAACATCGACGGCTGTGAAGGCGGGCACGGAGCGCGATTCGCGGACGGGCTCCTGTGCCGAGGCGATCTCGACCGGGAGGAGAAGAAGAAGGGCGAGCAGGGCCGCGGGAAGGACGGACGTGGGACGGACGGACGTGGGACGGATGCGCATGGGAACGGGGCGTGTTGGAGAGGGACTCGGAAATGGCACCTCCATCACGTCGTCCGCGTCTGCGGTGTTACAGCCCGTCCTCCCTGGCCTTTGGCGCAACACTCCGCCCCCATGCGTCACCACCGGTCTCTCACCCCGCCTCCGTCAGCGACAGTTCCGCGAGCAGGCGCGTGTGCGGATCGAGCGTGACCGCCGCGGGGGGCTGCGGGCAGTCGAGCCGGGCCCGCGTGGTGCGCCCGTCGGCCCGCACCGTGGTGCGGGTGGTGTCGTCGGCCGTCGCCACGGCGACCTCCACCGGCACCCGAAACGGGGCCTCCGCCTGCGTCTGTCGCAGCGTCACGGCACACGTGCCCGTCGCCGCGTCGTGGCGCCAGGTGCCCTCCAAGACCGGGTGGCCCGGCCGCCGCGTCCACCGGTCGAAAAACGGCGTCAGGTCCTGCCCCGATACCTCTTCCATTACGGCACGGAAGTCGCGGGTGCGCGCGTTTTCGTGTCGGTAGCGCTCGTAGTAGGCCCGCATCCCGTCCCAAAACGTCTCCGTGCCCATCCGCTGGCGCAACATGTGCAGGACCCAGGCGCCCTTCTGGTAGGGATTGGTGGTCAGGAGCTCGTTCGGGTCGCTGAACGTGGTGTCCACAAGTGGCGTATCGGGGTGTTGGGCGTGGTAGCGCGCCACCTGCGTGCGGGCACGGTCCATGTAGCGACGCAGCGCCGCTGGGCCGCGGGCGTGCTCCAGGTACAGCCCCGTGAGGTAAGTCGCAACGCCCTCGCTGAGCCAGAGGTGGGGCCAGTCGGCCTCGGTGACAGTGTTGCCGTACCATTGATGCGCAATTTCGTGGGCGAGCAGAGGGGTGCTGTCCTCGCCGTCGGCCACGGCCTGTTCGCTGTAAAAGATGGCCGCCGCGTTCTCCATGCCGCCGTACCGCGTGGTCGACTGCACGTTGGCCAGCTTGGGATACGGATACGGCCCCAGGCGTGCCTCAAAAAACCGAAGAATGGGCGGCGCCTGGCCCAGATCGGCGAAGCCGACCCGTCGGTCCTCGGGGTATACCCAGCTCTGCACCGGCACCCCGTCCACGGTGCCCGCCGTGTCCACCGCAAAGTCCGAGACGCCGATCACCATCACCTTCGGGGGGAGCGGCACCGTGGAGCGCCAGTGCGTGGTGCGTCGCCCCCCGTGCGTTGAATCGCGCACAAGAGCCCCATTGCTCACCACGTCGTACTGCGCAGGCGCAGTGACCCGAAACTCCACGGGCGCCTTGTCGGAAAGGTGATCCACCACCGGCAGCCAGTGGCGGGCCCGGTTGGGCCAATTGTCGCCGAAGAACGTCCGATCGCCGTGCTGATTGGTGCCAATGATGAGCCCATCGGCGGGCACCCCGGCGTACGCGATGCGGAAGGTGTGAGATTGCCCCTCCACCAGCCCCGCGGGCGGCCGGATTCGTAGAATGTCGTTCGTGTGCCGGTAGGGCACCGCCCGCCCCTGTGCCGTGACCGACGCGACCGCCATGCCCGTACCCGCCGACGCCCCGCGCCCCACCAGATCAAGCCGCACAGCGGAGAGCGTGTCCGTCGTCACACGAAGGCGGACCGTCGCCGTGCCCGAAACCCGATCCGTCGTGTCCGACAGCGCCAGGGCAAAGTCGTAGGCCTGCACGTCGATGCCCGGCTGCGGCCGGGCCGCCGGGCCGCGGGCCGGTTGCGCACAGGCGGAGGCAATCCAGAACAGGCTCAGGAGCACTGCGGGAACGGCCATACGGAGCGCCCCCGCTCTCCACTCGCGTGAGAGGAAAGACATAGCGGGTAAAGATTCGTGGAATGAACTACGGCTGAACGCGAATTGTCCGCGTCGTGGTGTTGAACGGACCCGGCACCACGCTTCCGTTGCTCCCAATCAGCTTGAGGGTCACCTCGTACGTGCCGTCCAGTCCCGTCACGAAGGCGGGCGTCCATTCGGTCAGCGTGATCGAGGCCACCTCGGTCCCGTCCTCGTTCGTGATGGTGTAGCGGGCCTTGTAGCCGTCGTCGCTCAGCTCCACGTTGTGGAGGTAGAAGTCAAGCATGATTCGCTCTGCCCCCTCCCGCTCATAGCGCCCCTTCGGACGGCTGTAGATAATCGCGGGCTCTCTCGGCCCCAGCATAAAGTCTCCGGAGTCCGCCTTCACATAAAAATTCACCAGGTCGTACGCGTCCGGGTGCTTTACGGCCTCGTGGTAGGAGCGGCTCGGAAACGTGAGGAGCGTATGCGCCCCCGGCTGAAGCTCCCCCAGGTTGAAGGGCGTGCCGGCCTCGTAATTGGCCAAATAGGGCTGGTTGTCGACAATGACGTGGAAGTGCTGTCCATTGCCGGAGTTGGCGATCTCGCCGGCGCGCGGCGTCTCGGTCTGGATGCCCGTTTCAAAACTGTCGGCCTCCACGACCACGCTCACCCGCGCGCTGTCCACGACTGCGCTGTCGGCCGGGGCTGCGAAGCGGGCCGCCGCTCCCTCAATGGCGGGCGATCGGTCGCCCACTTCGATTTGCACGTTTTCTTCAGCCTGGTCGCTCTCCTCCCCGCACCCGGCGAGCACGACGAGCGCGGACAAAACGACAAGGGCAAGACGCGAAACGATTCGGAATTGGAGCATGGGGGGGCAGGATTGGGGGAGTATAGTGCTGGGACGATGTAGCGACAAGAGAGCGTCGGCACGACGCAGGCAGCCGCTCCGTGCGGAGGATCGAAAGAATCGCGCCCCCCCGGAAGACGGACGGGCCCGCAAACTGTGACGGATAGAGTATGCAGGATAGGCACGAGCAGCGGGGCTGTCAACGAGGCTGCTCGGCGCAGCCCTGTGCGTGCCTATGCGTGAAGGCCCCACCACGCCACAAAGACGAGAAGCCCACCGAGTACCGCGCTGGACACGGCGTGCAGGCGAAGCCGGTCAAGCAGATGATGCTTCGCATCGAAGTGATCGTCGGTGGAGTCCGCCACCCCGTGCAGGCCCGCGGCCTCCGAAATTTCGCCCCCGATTTCGCACTGTGGCAGAAAGTCGAACGCTACGTGCAGAAAGATGCCGGTGGCGATGCCAAAGACCAGGGCGTGAATCTCGCTGCTGGCCGGCGGCGCGAGGAGCCCCACGGGAACTGCAGCGGCCGCAACAGCCGCGGCAGGCACCAGGAGGACCGACGTGGCGCGCCCTGCTCGGCTCAGGCGGCGGGCAGCGGCGTAGCCGGCCGGGGCCTTGTGCGACACAATCGCGAGTCCCAGGGCAAGATCGAGGGCCGGCATGGTGGCGTAGACGGCCCCGATCACAAGCCCGGCCGCGAGAGAGTGTGCCGTAAGCTCAAGCGTGCTCACATCGCCCGGGAGCGACAGGTGCGCCAGCTGGTGCTGCGCGACATGCATCACAAACCCAAGCAGCACGCCTGCGGCAATCCCAAAGCCCCCGATGGTGGCGCTGTGCCCCACAGCACTGGGGATGAGGAACGCGCCCGTGCTGGCAATCATGGCCCCGCTGGCCAGGCCGTAGCCCCAGGCCAGGCCGCGTGCCTGGGCTGTCGTTCCGGAGTTGGAGCCCATCGGGCGTGCCCCCAACCAGGCCCCGCCCGCCATCGCGATGAACGCAACGCTGCCGATGGCGAGCAGCTTCCAGAGCCCCGCCCCCACCGCCAGAAGCACAGCGCCTCCCATCGCCCCGATGCCTCCCCAGGCCGACCGCGACAGCGATCCGGATTCGGACGACACAGAAGGGGTAGGCATCGCGCAGCGGGTGTGTGAAGGCGAACAAGAAGACCGGAACAGGGTGCGACGCCGGGATTCGCGTCCGGAGCAGACGCTTCGCAGCCCACGCACCCCCACAACAAAAAACCCTCGATCCCGAGGAGAGCGGAATCGAGGGAGAAGCGGTCCGGACGGGACTCGAACCCGCGACCTCTGCCGTGACAGGGCAGCATTCTAAACCAACTGAACTACCGGACCGTCGCGTCTACAAGTGCGAAGGTACCTAATAGCGAGAGCGGACGGGGTTCCCGCGCACGCCAATGTTCACACAGGTTCAACCCACAGGGCGCATTTTCGGCCCCATCCTCCGGACATCGCTCACCCCCGCGAGGGCAGCAGACGTCTTGAATTTCTGCGGGGAAAGAATCCATCACAGAAACAAACGGCGGAATGGATGTTATTCATCGCGGTCTAATCGTCCGCCCTCCACGGACACCATCGCACGATTTCTGCCACTTGCCCCAAGGTTGCTATGCCGACGTACACCTACCGCCGAGAAGACGGGAGCACGTTCGAGATCAAACAGCGCATCACCGAAGATGCCCTCGACACCTGTCCGGACACCGGACAGCCGGTGGAGCGCATCATCACCGACAACCCCGGCGTTATTTTCAAGGGAGAAGGCTTCCACGTAAACGACTACGACACCCACGGCCCCAAAGAGGACACCGAAGAGTGAGCACCCGGTGCTGAGCGCCGAGTGCTGGGCGCCGAGTGCTGGGCGTCAGGTGCAGCGAAAGAACGGCCGCATCACGCGTCGTCGAGCGTCTCGATCGGAAACCACTCGGCCTCCGGCTCTACCATGACCGCCGTCTCCGGGCCCGCATCATCCCAGCCCTGGTCCTCCACTCTCATGAGGGGGGTCACCGTCATGTCCCGATCCACCACCACCTGACACGCCAGTCGCATTTCGCCACGCTGGCCAATGTCCGTCAACTTCTCGTGTTCGGCCTCAGTCATCACGCCCGGCTCTCCCTCCTCAAACGTCACGCGGCACGTGGTGCACTGGGAGTGGCCTCCGCAGCGGTGGCCAATATCTACGCCGCACTCCTCGATGGCGCGGACCAGCCGGGTTCCTTCTTCTACCTCAAAGGTGCCGGTGCCCTCAATGGTTAGTTCGTACATGTCGGATGCCTTGTGCGTTGGAAAGAAAAGCAGGACAGGAGTCCCAAGAGACGAATCGGAGGGCGGTCCGTCAAGGGACGCAGCTGCTCTCGGACCGATCCGCTCGATTTTTCAGACCGCATCCATCAAACACATCCATCAAATAGTGACGCGCTGGCCGGGGCCGCGGTGCCCGAAGACGTCCCCTCGGACCTGCGAGCCCTTCTCTTGCACCACACGAAGGGCGCCGCCGACACGGTCACTCCCAATGCGAGAAAGCCGTAATGTACTCTGCCGCATCGCCACGCGGACGGACACGATTCCAATATTGGAGACGCGCCCTCCTGTTTTCCACCCCCCCACGTTTTATGTCCGCCCCCGTCGTGCTGGTCAACGAAAACGACCGTCCGCTTGGGACCATCGGCAAACTCCGGGCCCACACCGAAGGCCTCCTCCACCGTGCCTTCTCGGTCTTCATTTTTGATCCGCAAGGGCGCCTCCTTCTTCAACAACGCGCCGCGGACAAGTACCACTCCGGGGGACTGTGGTCGAACACCTGCTGTAGCCACCCGCACCCTGGCGAGTCGCCTCTTGAGGGTGCTCTGCGCCGCCTGCCCGAAGAGCTCGGCTTCTGCGCCGATCTCTCCCCTGTTCTCCAAGAAACGTACCACCTACCGGTGGGGGACAACCTGACGGAGTACGAGCACACTCACGTGTTTGTGGGCACGGCCGCCGCCCCGGAGATCGACGCAGCGGCCACGGAGGTGGCCGACTGGCGTTGGCGCACGCCCGATGCGCTGCAGCGGGAGCTTCAGCGTTACCCCGAACGCTATACCTCCTGGTTTCGCCATCTGCTGCCCCTCGTCCTCACGGCCCCCCCGGGGCACTCGCTGTCCCCGCCGCACCGCCGCCAGGAAGAAGCCGGATGACGTCGCCGATGCCTCCTTCACCGACGGTGGCCCGCTCCCCTTCTCTCTCTTTTCACCAAGCCTCTGCTCTCGTGTCCAACCTTCCTCGCCGGTACCGACAGTACGCAGGCCTGGCCCTCGTCATTGCAGTCTACCTGGGCGGCATCGGGGGATGGTCCTGCGCTGTGACAAACCTCGAGCGTGCCGCCGCCCCCGCCCCATCCTCTCATTTGCATTCCTCCGACCATTTGCGCCTCCCCCATTTGCACTCTCCCCTGCCCCGCACGCACGCCCCTCCGGCGCGCCCGAACATTCCGCACAGACCTGGGTATCCGCCCCATTCCCCGCGCACCCAGACAGTTTCGAAGGGCGGTTCGGTACTTGCCGGTGAAGTCCCCAAAGAGTAGGGTCAGGCCCGGCAGACGCCGAAGGGGCGCTGACTTCTCCCCGGACAAATCCGGGCGATTGGTCCTCACGGAACGGACGCTCTGGGTCACAGGACCTGTGCCGATCATTCGCGCTGCTCAAAGACCCGAGGCGGATCGACGCCTTGAGGCAACATAACCCAGAGGCAATGTCACCCAAGTTGTGACCGACCCGGAAGACGATCCTTCTGAACTTGATTCGGAATCTTGATGCGCCAATCGGCCTGCCCAAGGAAGATTCCCCCCTGAGGCACTCGGCCGCTTTCCTCCCAGCGCCGCGTCGGGGGGGCTGACACGCAACTTGGGAAACGAAAAATCGCCGGGGCCCTCCTCCGCAGACATGAGACGCGACCGCAAAGGGAGGCCTCCTGCTGCTTGAGTTCAGCCCGATGGTACAGATGCTCGATGGTATAGATGCCCAAAAGTTGCGTCCCCCTTGGGTATCGGCGTGACGTCATGCTGCATCGGCAGGCAACCAATCTGTTCTGCTGTAGCGAGAGAAAGTCCCCCAACCGAGAGGACCATGTCCCCCACAGAGCGACCTCCTCGTGAATCCGGGGGACAGCCCTCTCGCGCTCTCTCAATACGATAACTCTTCCCGCGCTCTACTCAATATTCCATCTCCCTCCGCATGGCCTACGAGAACTACGAGCCCGTCATTGGCCTCGAGGTTCACATCCAGCTCCAGACCGACACGAAAATCTTCAGCCCGGACGCAACAGCGTTCGGCGCGGCGCCCAATACCCAGGTCGATCCCATCAGCCTGGGGCACCCGGGCACCCTGCCCGTCCTCAACGAGGACGTTGTCACTCACGCCCTGCGGCTGGGCCTGGCCACCGATTGCTCCATCGCGCCCCGCTCGGTCTTTGCGCGCAAGCACTACTTCTACCCCGACCTGCCCAAGGGCTATCAGATCTCTCAGTTCGACACCCCCATCTGCTACGACGGGGTGCTCGACATCTTTCCGGCGGCCGACGCCGACGCGGCAACGGCGCCGGAGGACACTCTCCGCCGGATCGGCCTCACGCGCATCCACATGGAGGAGGATGCCGGCAAGTCGATTCACGACGCCGGCGGCACCACGCGGCTGGACTACAACCGCTGCGGCGTGCCGCTCCTGGAGCTCGTGACAGAGCCGGACCTGCGCTCGCCCCGCGAGGCGGCTCTCTTTCTGGAACGGCTGCGCCAGCTGGTGCGCTACCTCGGCATCAGCGACGGCAACATGGAGGAGGGCTCGCTGCGGTGCGATGCGAACGTGAGCGTGCGGCCCCGCGGCCGGGAGGCGTTTGGGACACGAACGGAGCTCAAAAACATGAACTCCATTCGGCACGTGGAGCAGGCACTCGACTACGAAATTGCGCGCCAGATTGCTGCGACGGAGCAGGGCGAGACGATCGCTCAAGAAACCCTTCTCTGGGACCCGGATACGGGCACGACGCGGCCCATGCGCTCGAAGGAAGAGGCCCATGACTACCGCTACATGCCGGACCCCGACCTGGTGGCGGTGTCGGTGGACGAGGATATGATTGCGCACGCCCGAGAGACCCTTCCCGAACTGCCCCGCGCCCGCCGACACCGCTTTGTGGAGGAGGTCGGGCTTCCACCGTACGACGCAGGAGTGCTGACGGAGGAACGGGCCGTTGCCGACTATTTTGAAGACACCCTGCGCCACCTCTACAAGCGGACCAAGGGCGGCGATACCGACGCGCAGGCGAAGGCCGTCTCGAACTTCGTCATGACAGAGGTGCTCCGCGTTATCAACGAGCGCAACCTCTCCATCGAGGCCCTTCCCGTCGGCCCTGAGCGGCTGGCCCAGCTGGTCTTTCTCCGTCTCCAAAACAAGGTCAGCTCCAACGCCGCCCAAGAGGTATTTGAGGCTATGCTGGAGGCGCCGGACCAAAGCGCCGGCGCGATTGCGGATGCGAGAGGACTCATTCAGGTGTCGGACCGCAGCGCCATTGCCCCGGTGGTGGACGAAGTGCTCCGTGATCATCCAGACCAGGTACAAACGTACCTGGGTGGAAAGGAGGGGCTGGTCGGCTTCTTCATCGGGCAGGTGATGCAGCGCTTCGATGGGTCTCCCGATCCCCAGCTGGTGCGATCGCTGGTGCAGGAGGGCCTGGAGGCTCGGCGTGATGCCTCTTCTGCAGACGAATAGCCGCCCATGTACTCGTCTCTTCCCTCTTCGTGCCTCGCTCATTGCGCCCTGCTCCTCCGTCCCGCCCGGTTTCTCCGTCCTGCGTTGCTCGGAGGGATCCTGGCGGCGGCCGGAGTGCTCGGGGCCTGTCGACAGCCTGCCCCCCCTGTGGAAAGCCACCTCCAGGGCCGCGTCACCGTCGATTCAACACGGCCCCCGGCGGCCGCCTCTGCCCCCTTCCATGTGCTCGTTTCTCGCCCCCAAGGACGTCGCCTGGACACCCTCGGCTACGCCCAGACGGGCCCGCAGGGCCACTTCCAAATGTCCATCCAGGCCCCCCGGCGCGGCCTGTACGCCCTCTCCGTCCGCCCCTCCCGCACCACACAGCCGGTGCGCACCACCGAATACATTGTGGCGCACAAAGACTCGGCGACCCTCACGGCGTCGGTCTCGCGGCGGGACCTCTCCCTCCGCCCCACCTCTCCCGAGAATCGAGCCCTACGGGCCTACCGCAGCACCCAGGCCGTGCGCCAACGCCTCCTGGTACGCCAGCGGCGGCGACCCTTCCCCGACTCGAGCGCTCAGACACAAGGGCTTCGGTTTGCAAGCAGTACCCTGTGGGCCCTTCGTACCCAGCACCCCGGGACGTATGCCGCGCAGTTTGCCGCGGTGGAATCGCTGGCACACCTGGAAGGCTGGAACGACTCGCTGGCCCTGGCTCGGGCCCGGCACATCCCCCCCACCAGCCCCTTCTACGTCTCGGCCGCTCGCATCGCGCGCCGGGCCATGGCGCGGCAGCGGGGCCACCGCGCTGCCCTCGCACTGGTCGACTCCTTCCAGGCCCGCGCCCCCACCGCCGCGAAGCAGGCCGGCATAGAGGCTGTGCGCATCCAGGCGTTTCTGGATAGCCTTCAACACGACGCCGCCCTGGCCGCCTCACAGCGCCTGCGCGCCGACCACCCGCACTCGCCCTGGGCCCGCTGGGCCCGCCGCACCCAGCACATGGCCACCCGGCTCCGGCGGGGCCACGCGCCTCCCTCCTTTCGCCGCCCCACCCTCCAGGGCGACACCGTGTCGCTCCGTGCCCTCCAGGGACGGCCCGTGGTGCTCGAGTACTACCGCCCCGGCACAGACCGCCACGCCCTGCAGCGCCCCCTCCGCAATGCGCTGTACCGCGCCACCCGCCCCGACTCCGTCGCGTTCGTATCGGTCTCTGTTGAGCCCGACTCGTTCGTCACTCGTGCCTTCCTGCATCGGCAGACGCTTCCTGGGCATGCCCTCATTGCCGCTCAGGGACTGCGAGACTCGATTGTCAGCCGCTACAACGTCGTCCAGCCCCCCGTCTGGTTTCTCCTTGACGCTGCCGGAACCCTCGTCGGCCGCTACCGCGCAAGCGACATTCCCCGCCTCCAGCATCACCTCCTCCACCGCACTGACCCGGCCTCCACTCCTGGCCAAAACCGCCACGCCCGCCCACAACTTCACGGAGTTGCAACGCGCGCCCCTTGAAACAAGAACCGCTGTGGGCGTAGTTAGCTCATAGCCTACGCTCTTGCCCCTCCACGCCGTCCTTGTCAGCAGCTCCGCGTTGCCGTGCCGTCTTCCCTTTCCGGAACCCTCTCGTACATTAAAAATTTTCTCCGCGATCAGGATGTCGCGGCCATCGCGCCCTCTTCCTCCTTCCTGGTCCGCCGGGTCTGCAAGTGGATCGACTTTTCGAAGGACCAGGTGGTCGTGGAGTACGGGCCGGGAAACGGGGTCTTTAGCGAATACATCCTCGACCGGCTGACGCCCCGCTCTACCCTCCTGCTCATTGAAAGCAACCCCGACTTCGTACGCCTGCTAAAAACGGAGATGGCCGCGGACGACCCTCGCGTTGTGGTCGTCGAAGACCGAGCAGAAAACATCGTGGAAATCCTCAGAGCGCACGACATCGAGGAAGCCAACTACATCGTGTCCGGCATTCCCTTTTCGTTTTTGGATCCAGACACCAAGGACACGCTACTGGCCCGCACGCAGGACGTCCTGTCTCACAACGGCAAATTTCTGGTTTACCAGAACTACAATCACCTTGAGACACCGCTCCGAAAGCACTTCTCGGAGGTGACCAAGGAGTATGAGCCACGCAATATCCCTCCGACCATGTTCGCGTACGAGGCCTGCAAGTGACCCGTCCACGGGGCCCGTCCACATGCTCCATCGCCGGCCCCCCGCGGTCGGTCTTCTCTGCCCTCGCTCCACATCGCTCCGCCCTTATGCTGATCGCTGGGAACTGGAAAATGAACACCGACGTGCCTGAAGGCCGGGCGCTCGCGAACGACATCGCCACCGGCCTCTCCGAACGCCCCGATGCCTTCGCAGATATCGACGTTCTCGTCTGTCCCTCGTTTGTTCATCTGCCGGCTGTCAGTGATGCGCTGGCGGACGCTCCCGTGGCGGTGGGGGCGCAAGACATGCACGCCGAGGATGCGGGCGCGCACACCGGCGACGTGTCCGCCCCCATGCTCACGTCCATCGGCTGCGACGCCGTCATCCTGGGCCACTCCGAGCGGCGCGAGTACTACAACGAGACCGATGCCGACGTAAACCGCAAGGTGAAGCAAGCCCGGACCCACGACCTCGTGCCCATCGTCTGCGTGGGAGAATCGCTGCAGCAGCGCCAGGCCGGCAACGCGGCGTCGGTCGTCACCCAACAGGTGGAGGGCGCCCTGAGCGGCGTCTCCATTGCGGACGCAAGCGAGCTGGTCGTGGCCTACGAGCCCATCTGGGCGATTGGCACCGGCGAATCGGCCGCCCCCGAGCAAGCCCAGGAGATGCACGCAGTAATTCGGGACAACCTGGCGGAGCGATACGGGGCCGACGTAGCCGCGGACATTCCCCTGCTCTACGGCGGCAGCATGAAGCCGCACAATGCGCACGGCCTTCTTTCCCAGCCCGACATTGACGGCGGCCTCATCGGCAGCGCCAGCCTCGCGGCCGATTCCTTTTTGGGCATTGCCGACGAGGCCGTCCACGTCCGGCAGGAAGAACCGGCGTAGCGCTCTCTGCCCTCTCAACGAACGAGCGCCCAGCGCAACTCCTCGCGTTGGGCCAGCGGGCCCGCCGCACAGAGGGGTGGACGCATTCCACGCCACTTCATACGTTGTGTTGGTACGGGTGGTGCTTCTCTCGCCACGTCATGGACACGCTGTGCCCCGGCTCGTCGTGTACACCCGGGGCCGCTGCCTCCCGATTCCACACGTTCCTCTCCGTTCTTTTCTCCCACAAGCCCCCATCGACCCATGGCCCACGCATCCCGCACCTCCATCGCCCAGCACCTCGGCGACGAAGCCGAGCACCTGCTCGACCACGAGTGCACGACCATCCCCAAAGATCAACTCCACCTCCCCGGCCCCGACTTCGTAGACCGCGTCTGGAAGGACTCCGACCGCAGCCCGCAGGTCCTCCGGTCGATGCAAGAACTCTTCAACCACGGGCGCCTCGGCGGCTCCGGATACATCTCCATCCTGCCGGTCGATCAGGGCATCGAGCACTCCGCCGGAGTTTCCTTCGCCCCGAACCCCATGTACTTCGACCCCGAGAACATCATCAAGCTCGCCATCGAGGGCGGCTGCAACGCCGTGGCGACCACGTACGGCGTGCTCGGCTCCGTGGCCCGGGACTATGCGCACAAAATTCCGTTCGTCCTCAAAATCAACCACAGCGAGCTGCTCTCGTACCCCAACCGGTACGACCAGGTGCCCTACGCCCGCGTCGAGGATGCCTACGACCAGGGCTGCATCGGCGTCGGGGCCACGATTTACTGGGGCTCCGAGGAGTCGAACCGCCAGCTGCAGGAGATCTCGAAGATCTTCTCGAAGGCGCACGACCTGGGGATGACCACCATCCTCTGGTGCTACGTGCGCAACAAGGAGTTCGTCCTGAACGGCTCCAACTACGAAGGCTCGGCCGACCTGACGGGCCAGGCCAACCACCTCGGCGCCACCATTGAGGCGGACATCATCAAGCAGAAGCAGCCGACCCTGACGGGCGGGTACCAAGCCGTGCGGAGCCACAAGGACGAGGGCTACGCGAAGGACCCGTCGCTCGTCGACGAGAAGCTGCTCACGGACCACCCGATCGATATGACCCGCTACCAGGTGGCCAACAACTACATGGGCCGCTGCGGCCTTATCAACTCCGGTGGGGCCAGCGGCGAGAACGACCTGCAGCAGGTGGTGCGCACCGCCGTGATCAACAAGCGCGCCGGCGGCATGGGGCTCATCACCGGCCGCAAGGCGTTCCAGAAGCCGATGGAAGATGGCGTCGAGATTCTGAACGCCATCCAGGACGTGTATCTCGACGACGACATAACAGTCGCGTAGGTACTTCCCTCAATTTTAGCCCCCAAGAGGACCGGGGACGATCTCCATCGCGGAGGTCGTCCCCGCTCTTATTTTGCCCCGCGCCGTATTTTGCCCCGCGCCGAATCCCGTCCGGCCCTCCTCGCGTTCGGGAGACCTGTCCGCTGCTCCCCCAATCCCTCCCCGCGCAGATGTCTGAGTCCGCCCCGCCCTCCTCCGACGCGCCTGCACCGGACGCCGCCCCCGAGGACTCGCCAGCGTCGTCGGCCGAGAGCGCCGCGTCGTCGCCCCCCCTCGACCCGTACACGGCCCACTACCCGTCTTGGGCCCGGGAATTGGCACGGAAGTACTTTACCAAGACCGTCTCCACCTTCATCCTCCACGGCGACGTGCGGGACGTGGTGCCCACCGAGGACCGCGACGGCACCCGCATCTACCCGTCGCTCCGGCGCTTCATGAGCGACGACCTCTTCGCCGCCCGCGACGTGGTGGTCTACTACGACCGCAGCGCCGGCATCCACTTCGCGGACGCCGCCTCCCGCAAGGACTTCAACCGGGCCCTCTCGGGACAGGATAGCCTCAAGGGCACCGAGTACGAGGGCAACCTGCCGAAGGCGCCAGACAAGGTCTTTGAGCTCCTGGAAGAGTATTTCCGCCTCCGCCTCTCGGACGGCGTGCGGATCGCTTGCGTCATCGACTACGCAGAGACCGTGGCGCCCATGGCCGAGGCGTCGATGTACTCGGCGCAGGACCGGCAATCGCTGGTCTACCTGCAGAAGTGGTCGCGCGACTCGCTGTTTTTGGAGAGCGACTTTACGCTCACGCTCCTTACCGAAAACCTGACCGACCTCAACCAGCAGCTCGTCCAGAGCCCGCACACTGCCGAGATCTACGTCCCGATTCCCGAGGCGGAGGACCGGCAGCAGTACATTGACTGGGCGCTGGAGGAACGCGGCGATCTGTTCCGGAATCACTCGGACGTGACGCCCCGAGCCCTCGCTACAAACACCGCCGGGCTCAACTACACCCAGCTGCGGACGATCCTGGCGGACGTCCTCGAAAACCAGAACCGCCTCACGCCGGACACGCTCTCCGACCTCAAGAAGGAGTTCATTGAGGCGGAGGCGTATGGCATGCTCGAATTCATCGAGACGGACAACTCGCTGGACCTCATTGCCGGCCACAACGAAGCGAAAGACCACCTCCGTCAGGCGGCGCATGCGGTGCAGACGGGCCGCCACGACGTGCTGCCGATGGGCTACCTGGTAAGCGGGCCAGTGGGCTGCGGGAAGACGTTTCTCATTAACTGCTTCGCCGGAGAGATTGGCATTCCGATGGTGAAGCTCAAGAACTTCCGATCGCAGTGGCAGGGGGTGACGGAGGGCAACCTCGAGAAAATCCTGAACCTGCTGGAGGCGATGACGCCGGTGGCCGTCATGATCGACGAGGCCGACGCCGCGCTCGGGGACCGCGATGCACAGGGCGACAGCGGCGTCAGCCAGCGTGTCTTCTCGCAGATCGTGTCGTTCATGAGCGATCCGGCCCACCGCGGGCGCGTGATCTTCTTCCTCGTCACGGCCCGCCCCGACCTCATGCCGGTGGACCTGAAGCGGCAGGGCCGCGCCGAGGAGCACTTGTCTCTCTTCTACCCCCACTCCCGCGAAGACCGCGAGGAACTCCTCCAGGTGATGATGGACCGCACGGGCGTGGACCTGCCCACGGACGAGGTGCCGCCCGAACTCCTGGAGGGCGAGCGCACCTACAGCGGGGCCGACATGGAGGCCATCCTGACGCGGGCCGCCTTCCGCGCCGCGGGGTCACACGGCGGGACGGTGACGCCGGACATCCTGCAGGAGACGGTCAACGACTTCATCCCCCCCACCTACCCGACGGAGGTGGAGCTGCAACAGCTTGCCGCGGTGCTGGAGTGCACGAGCCGCGACCTGCTGCCGCCACGGTTCCGCCAGATGGACCGGGCGGAGGTGGTCGAGCGGCTCGGACAGCTCAAGCGGGTGGTGGATTGACCGCCTGTACCCGATTGAGCGTCTGCTCAACCCTGGCCCTGAACCAGGGCCCAACTCCCATCTTCTCATGAAACGATCCCGATTGAGGCACTTCTGCCGTGCGGCGGACGAACGGCCTCTTCTGGGTCCTGAAATGGTTCATGCCCGAACGCCCGGTTGAACCCGTGACAGCGAATGCGTTGAGTCCCCACCCCCATCCCCCGAAGCACACCCTGAGGCAATGACCCGGCGGTCTCCGGGGACGAACGACCTGACATTCTGTACGGTCTCGCTTATGTTGAGGTCGATCTGCATTCCGCCTTCCACCGCCCGGCCGTCCACCGCATGACTGCTTCGACATTTCGCCGCGCCCTCGGCCTTCTAAGCCTCTGCCTCCTCGTCCTGGGGATGCCCACCGCCGCCTCCGCCCAGGACTACGAGGTGCCCACCGTTACCGACACCTACGCCCTCGAGAATGCCCGCGTCGTGCAGGCCCCGGGCCAGGTGCTCGAGTCCGCGACCGTCGTCGTCCGCGACGGGTTGATCGACGCGGTGGGGCGCGACGTGGAGGTGCCCTACGATGCGCGCCGCATCGAAGCCGACTCGCTCGTGGTCTACGCCGGCTTTCTCGATGGGCTCTCGCACGCTGGGGTGAAGATGCCGGAGAACGAGGGCGACAATGGGGACGACGTGGACCCGGGAGACCCGCCGTTTGACGAGGCGGGGATTCAGCCCGACCGCTCGGTCCGCCCCTTCCTCTCGCCGGAGGACTCCGATCTCGAATCGCTCCGGAAGGCGGGGTTCACCGCCGGGCACGTGGTGCCGGAGGGACAGATGCTTCCTGGCTCCAGCGCCCACATTCTCTATGGCGGCGAGACCGCGAACGACATGATGCTGGACGCCGCCCCCGCCCTCTTCGCGCAGATCAAAACCGCAAGCGGCTACGTCTATCCAGCGACGGACATGGCGGTCATCGCGAAATTCCGCCAGCTCTTCCGCGAGGCCGACCGGCGGCAGACGCTGGCCGCCCAGTACGAACAGGATCCGACCGGAACCAGGCGCCCGCCCCAGGACCCGGTCCACAGTTCTCTCTTTCCGGTGTTGGACGGAGAGACGCCGCTCGCCTTCTACGCCGACGGCGCCCTCCCCCTCCACCGCGTCCTCACCCTGAAACAGGAACTCGGCTTTCCCCTCATGCTGGCTGGGCTCGCCGAAAGCCACAACACCGTGGAGGCCCTGCAAAACGTGGACGCCCCCCTCTTCCTCACGCTCAACCTCCCGGAGGCGCCCGAACGAAGCGCCGACCAGGACACTACGGTGGCCGACACCACGGACGCGCCGTCGCGCTACTACGATCCTGACCTTCGCACGCCCTCGTCGGAGGCTGTGGCGGAGGAAGAGACCAACCTGGAGCTCCGCCACGCGATGGAGCAAGAGAAGTACCTGGCCACCGCCGCTACGCTCCATGACGCGGGCCTCCAGTTCGGCTTTACCACGCGGGAGGCCACGCCGGGCGACATCCGCGACCACCTCCGCACGATGATCGACCAGGGCCTTCCTGAACAAACGGCCCTCGCCGCCCTCACGACGCGCCCCGCCTCCCTCCTCGGGCTCGACACCCGCCTCGGAACGGTGGAAGAGGGCAAGATTGCGAACCTGGTCGTCACCGATGGCTCCTACTTTTCGGAGGACACGAAGGTGCAGCACGTGTTCGTCGACGGACAGCTCTACGACTACAGTACCGACGCGTCCGAGGAAGGGGACGTCTCCGGCGATGTCTCGAAGGTGACGGGGACCTGGGCATACACCCTCGAAACGCCGCGGGGCGAGCGCAGCGGAACCCTTGCCCTTGAAGGCGACCCGTCGGGGCTGGAGGGCACCCTCACCAACTCACAGGGCACCGAGAGCGAGTTGCAGTCCGTCTCGTTCGATGGCACGACGCTTTCCTTCACCCTCCAGCCCGAGCGCGGCCCCAGCCTCTCAGTCTCCGTCAAGGTGGACGGCGACACGTTCGAGGGCACCGTTTCGACCCCGGGTCCCTCCCTCACCATCACCGGCGAGCGGACGAGCGGTCCCGACGGGTCGCTCCGCTAACTCTCCGTTCTCTCCCGCCCTCTGCGCCCCGGCTGCCTTTTGCTCCATGACTTCTCTCCCCTCCATGCGTGTTCGACTCTCCCTCCTCCTGCTCGCTGCTGCCCTCTGGACCGTGGCCTCGGCCCCGGCGCAGGATCAATTGCGGGCCGACGCGCCCGACGACTGGCTCATTCAGGACGCCACGGTGCTCACCGTCACCAACGGCACTATTGAAAACGGCGACATCCTGGTGCGCGACGGCGACATCGCCCGGGTGGGCCAGGACCTCTCCGCCCCCGGCGGCGTGGAGGTGTACGATGCCAGCGGCGAGTACGTGATGCCTGGCATCATTGAGGCCCACCAGCACATGGCCATCAGCAACGTCAACGAAGCCACCAACCAGGTGACGGCCGAGGTGGGCGTGGGCGACGTGCTCGATCCCTACGACATCGGCATCTACCGCGCGCTGGCGGGGGGCGTGACCACCGCGCACGTGATGCACGGCTCCGCCAACCCCATCGGCGGCCGCAACGAGACCATCAAGCTGCGCTACGGCGTCACCACCCCCAGCGCCCTCAAGATGGAAGATGCCCCGCGCACCGTGAAGTTTGCCCTCGGCGAGAATCCGACCGGGCTGTACGGACAGGGACGCGACCAGGTGCCCCGCACCCGGATGGGCGTCGAGCAGGTCATCCGCACGGCATTCACCAAGGCCCAGCGCTACATGGACGCGAAGGAGGCCTACGAAAACGGAGAGCGCGCCCAGCCGCCCGCGCACAGCGAGCGCATGGAGGTGCTCGCGGGCGTGCTTCGGGGCGACATTCTGGTGCAGACCCACGGGTACCGCGCCGACGAGATGCTCATGCTGATGGAGGTGTTCGAAGACTATGGGATCCAGGACCTTGTCTTCCACCACGTGAACGAGGGCTTTAAGATCGCCCCCGAACTGGCGGCCTTCGGCGACAACGGGGCCGGGGCCACCGTTTTTTCCGACTGGTGGTCCTACAAGTTTGAAGTCTACTACTCCACCGCCTACAACGCCGCGGTCCTCACCGAAAATGGCGTCAACACGTCAATCAACACCGACATCCCCGGCGAGCAGCGCGACCTGTTCCTCCAGGCCGCCAAGACGCAGCGCTACGGCGACCTGTCTGACACTCAGGCCCTCCGCCTCATCACCATCAACCCCGCTCGCCAGCTCGGCATCGCCGACCAGGTTGGCTCCATCGAAGAAGGCAAGGACGCCGACCTCGCCCTCTTCAGCGAACATCCGCTTTCGGTCTACACCAAGCCGCAGCGGACGTACGTCGACGGCGTGGTTCGCTTCGACCACGAACAGGACCCCGACGACATGCGCCTCCGCGTAGACCCCGAAGGGACGGTCGATCTGGCGCGCGACGGATGGAGCCGCCACGCCGCCCACAGCTGCCTGAAGGGCGTCACCAAGCTCCGCGCAACCCACCACGGCGTCTTCCTCGAAAACGCGGGCCGGTAGCCCCCGCCTCCCTCCTTCTCTGACCGCCTGTTGACCGACGCTTTTTCCTATGCTTTCCTCTCCCTGCTCGCGTGTCCGGCCCCTGCCCGCGGCCTTCGCGCTTCTCCTGGCCGCCCTCCTGGCGCTGCCAGCTCACGCCCAGAAGCAGCCCGGCTTCCAGGGCCCGTTCGCCCTCACGAACGCCCAACTCATCGTCGCGCCCGGCGACACGGTGGACAGCGGCACCGTCCTCATTCGCGACGACTCCATCGCTGCGGTGGGGCCGGACGTGACGGTGCCCGGTGAGGCCCGCAGCATCGACTGTACGGGACTAACGGTCTACCCCGGGTTCATCGACAGCGGCACACACCTCGGGCTGGCCGAAATTGGCTCGCTGCCAGAGACGCGCGATTTCAACGAGATCGGCGAGCTGACAGCCCACATGAACGCCCTGACGGCCGTCAACCCCAACTCCGTCCACGTTCCCACGACGCGGGTGCACGGCATCACCTCCGTCGTTACTGAACCCGAAAACGGCATTTTGCCCGGCACGGCAGCCCTCATCGGCCTCCACGGCTACACCCCCGAGCAGATGCACCTGGGCGGCGTCACGCTCACGAAGCTCGACTTCCCGTCGGTGGGGCGCGACGGGCCGTCGGACGACCGCTCGCCCACAACAATTCAGGAGGAGGCCGACAAGGCCCTCAACACGCTCAACGAGCTCTGGACGGAAGCCGAACGCTACGCCCGCATCGACTCCGCGGTGGCCGTCGACCCCGAGACGCGACGCAAGCCCGAGTTTGTGCCCGCCATGGAGGGCCTGATTCCGGTCATCCGCGGCGAGCAACCGCTGATGATTTCGGCAAATGCGGCGCCCGACATCTCCAGGGCGCTCGACTGGGCGGAGGAGCGCGGCGTGCTCGATCAGGTCATCCTGAGTGGCGCGATGGAGGGCTGGCGCGTGGCCGACGAAATCGCCGCGGCGGGCGTGCCGGTGCTGGTCGGCTCCATCATGCAGCCGCCGAGCCGCGAGAGCGACCGCTACGACAAGGCCTACCGCACCCCCGCCCTGCTCCACGATGCGGGCGTGACGGTCGCCCTGCGCTCCGGCAAGACTGAAAACGTGCGCAACCTCGTCTTCCACGCCGGCTTTGCCGCCTCGCACGGCCTCGGCAAAACGGAGGCCCTGCGCGCCGTCACCACCACTCCGGCCGAAATCTTCGGCGTTGCCGATCAGGTGGGCACCCTCGAGACAGGCAAGCGGGCCAACCTCTTTGTCGCCACCGGCGACCCGTTCCAGCCCGACACCGACCTCCGGCACCTCTTCATCGACGGCTACAAGCTCCCCCTCGACAACCGGGCGACAAAGCTCTACGACGAGTTTCTGAACCGGAATCCGGGACTGGAGAAGTAGGTGTAGGGGCGTGGAGGGTTGGACATGGCCACATCCTGACCTCCACACTTCCACACATGCCCCTGCCCCCGGCTACTCGTCGTGATCGTCCTCCGGGACCGCCTGCGTGGGCGTGTCGCCACGCAGCTCCGGATGGCTGATCTTGCCTCCGAGATTGGCGGTGTACCCGATGAGGCCGACGCTCACCAGGGCGAGGAGGAGGGTCAGCTGCACGGTCCACCGCGCCAGCCGCTGGCGGACGGCGCCGTAGAGCAGAGCTCCGAGCGCCCCAACGCTCGTTGCAACGCCCGCTACGAGCCCGTACCATGCGAAGTGCTCGTGTGCCTCAATCGCATCGTGCGAGACCCCGGCCAGGCCCTCCACCCCCTCCTCCGCCGGCTCTCCCGTCAGGTACACGGCAATGATGACGAGCCCGGCCACGGCGAGGAGCCCCAGGCTGGCCGTTTGCACGTCTTCTTGTTCGCGCCAGAGGCCAAACGCCAGAAGGACCGCGCCAAACAAAATGCCCAGTAGCGGAATGTGGTTGAGAACCAGGTGCCAGTGTGCAGCGGACATGGCGTCAGAAAGTGAAGGAGATGTAGATCGAAAATAGGGAAATACATTCGGGCACACGGAGTTAGGCAGGCCCCCGCTCCATCTCGCCCTCAATGATCTCCTGGTACTCCGCCGGGCTCAAGTAGCGGGGTTCGTACGTCTCCCCGCGCTGCTGCAGAGTGCGGACGAACGCGCGCAAATGATTCCGAGAACCCTTGGCCAAGTTTTCGTACACGAGCGTAATGTCCTGATTATCGACAATCGTGTTCAGAGCTTCTCGTAGGTCCACCAGATCGATTTCTTCCACCGCGGCTCCCACCTTCAAAGCGTCCACCTCGTCGGACTGCCCCACGGTTACCAGCGAGTCGTGCAGCGCCTGGAGCTCAGCATTCGCAAATGATCCCGCGGGCTGGTCTGCTGCGGGGTCGGGGAGATCGTAGCGGTCCAGCAGCAGCCGAACCGCAGTGGTGTGCGTCTCTTCGCTCGACGAGATGTTGTCAAAAGCTGGGACGGACCACGTCTCGTAGAGCGTCCGATATACATCTCGGGCCAGCTTTTCTTCCTCCCGCAAGAACTGGAGACTGGCCGCCTCCGCGTCGCTCACGGATTCTAACGGAAGCTGACTGAGGCGATCACGTAGGGCTGTCGAGTCGAAGCGAGACGCTCCCCGATCGTCTACGGCAAAAATGGGACGGGTCGTCTCGGGGGCGTTGGAGTCGCAGCCCGTCCATATCCCTCCTGCCACGCCCAGGAGCACAGCCAGCGGAAGAACCCGGGTCCATCGACTAAGAAATCGGTGCATATCTGTGATTCGCATGCTGTGATTGGGAATACGACGTAGAACGTGACCGAAAAGTGCAACTCGCGGCACGATGTTCAGCGAAACGGGCGGACGGCTCACTTTAGCTTGGGCAGATCTACGGCCGTACACGCCGGACTGAAGCACGTTGGCGGGCCGTAACACCGGGCGCCTCACGTCCAAGCGCTCCCCGGAGGCCCCACAATCCGCCGCAACGTCAGCGCTCTCGTGCACCGTGCCATCGGCGAACGAATCATGCCATTTCGTCCTCATCGTCATCCGGAAGCGCCGAAAACGTGCGGATGTCGATCGTGCGCTCCACCGGCACCACAAACACCTTTCCGTCGCCCCGCCGCCCCGTTTGCGCCTCCTCCGCGATCGCATGGGCAAGGGGCTCCGCCCGGTCGGCGGAGCACACCACCTCCAGCTTCACCATATTGGCGTAGGGCGACACCTGCGGCCCGTACGATTTTTTTCCTTCCGGATCGGCCTCGCGCCCAAACCCGTCCACCTCACTCAGGCTGGCCCCCGGCACCTGCATCGTTCGCAGGCGCTCCACCACTTTGTCTTGCACGATGGGGCGAATGTAGGCGGTGATCAACTTCATGGCGAACAGGGAGTCTGTAGAGGAAACGCGGATCCTGCTGTACGGAGAACTCGGAAACGAAACGTTCTGGGCTATGCTGTCACGCTGCCCCGAAGCGGTTGCTGCTCGCCCGCCTCCACGTCTCGCACGATGGAGCGCTCGGTCCCAGCCTCGGGATTGAACCAGCCGTAGAGGGTGGGCAGCAGCAAGAGCGTGGAGGGCACGAGCGTAAAGATGCCGCCCACCACCACGGCCGCCAGAGGCCGTTGCACGTTGGCCCCGATGCCTTCGGCCACCAGGAGCGGCAGGAGTCCGAGCAGCGTCGTAAGCGTGGTCATCAGGATGGGACGCAGCCGCAGCAAGGCTCCTTCCCGCACGGCCCCGGCGAGCGAGCGCCCGTGCTCCCGCAGGTTGTCGATAAAGCTCACCATTACCACCCCGTTCTGCACCGCAATGCCCAGCACAGCAATGAACCCGACCGAGGCCGGGACGCTCATGTAAAGCCCCATCGCCCAGAGCAGCAGAATGCCCCCGACGATCGACACGGGGATGTTGAGGAAGACCAGAATCGCCTGGCTGATGGAGTTGAACGTCATGTACAGGAGCACGAACACGATCGCCAGCGTGATGGGCAGGATGAGCATCAAGCGCTCGCGGGACCGCTGCTGGTTCTCAAACTGGCCGCCCCAGTCCACCGTGTAGCCCGCCGGCAATGACACCTCGCTCTGGACGGCCTCTTTTGCCTCCGCCACGAAGCTTCCGGCGTCACGCCCACTCAGGTTGATGCCCAGCGTAATCTTGCGCTTCCCCTGCTCGCGGGCCACCTCTGCCGGGGCCTCCGTGAGCTCGACGGTCGCCACGTCGCGGAGGCGGATCTGCGCGCCGTCGGGGGTCTGAAGCGGAAGGTTGCGAATCGACTCGACCGAGCCGCGTGACGCTTCCTGAAACTTGCCGACCAGGCTGAAGCGGCGGTCCCCCTCCAGAATCGTGCTCGCCCGCTCGCCCCCGATCGCCATGTCGATGGCTCGCTGGATGGTGCCCACGTTGAGGCCGTACCGGGCGGCGGCGTCGCGGCGGATGGTGACCTCCACGTAGCCGAATCCCGCGATCTGCGAGGGCAGCACGTCGGCCGCGCCCCGAATGCCGGACACCGCGTCGGCCACCTCCGACTGCAGGCGCTTCAGCTCGTCGAGGTCGGGACCAAAGATCTTGATGGCAATCTCGCTTTTGGCCCCGCTCACCATCTCATCGAGCCGCAGGGCAATGGGCTGGGTAAAGGCAAAATTGGCCCCCGGAATCTGATTGACGCGGGCCCGAAGCGAATCCACGAGCGCCTCCTTCGAATCGAAGCGCCACGAGTCGCGCGGCGTGAGGCCCACGAACATGTCCGTCAGGTTCTGCCCCATCGGGTCGAAGGCCACCGCCGGGCGCCCCGTCTTGCTCACCGCTTTCGTCACCTCCGGAAACGCCAGCAGGGCGTTCTCGACCTTCGTCTGCACGTCGGTCGAGGTTTCGAGGGCCGCGTCCGGCTCCAGGGCCACCTGAATCGCGACGGAGCCCTCCTCCAGCGGCGGCGCGAACTCGGTGCCGAGCGTGGTGAAGACGGCCGCCCCGACGCCAAGCAGAAGCACCGACACGCCCACCGTCGCCCACCGATGTACAAGGGCCGCATTCAGAAGCGGCTCGTACCCCGCCTGCAGCCACGCGACGAACCGATTGGACGATCTCGCGCCCTCCCGCGCCCCGTTCTCGGGAAGGGTGCCGCCCTCCTGCCGGTCTGCGTCAACGGGCCCCTTGTCTCCGTCCCCCGACGGCCCCACGGACGCCAGCAGGTAGGAGCTGAGGGCGGGGGCCATGGTGAGCGCCAGGAAGAGCGCCGCCATCAGCGCGAACGAGACCGTAAACGCCATCGGCCGAAACATGCGGCCCTCCATGTTCTGCAGGGTGAAGAGCGGCAGGAAGACCGCGATCACCACGCCCACGGAGAAGGCAATCGGCCGCGCCACCTCCCGCCCGGCCCGCACCACGATGAGGCCGATGGACTCGTCGGGGTTCTGCTCCCGCAATCGGTAGATGTTCTCCACCATCACGATCGCGCCGTCCACAAACATCCCAAGGCCGATGGCCAGGCCGCCCAGGCTCATCAGGTTGGCCTTGAACCCGAAATAGTTCATCAGGATGAACGTCGCGAGCGCCGTCATCGGCAGCACGAGGCTCACGATGAGGGCCGAACGCCAGTCGCCCAGGAAGCCGAGCAGCACCAGAATGACGAGCAGCCCCCCGATGAGCAGGCTCGTCGTCACCGTCGAGATGGCCGCGCTCGTGAGCTCATTTCGATTGTAGTAGACCTCCACGCCCACCCCCGGCGGCAAGGCCTGCGTCAGGTCCTGCATTCTCGCCTCGACGTTGTTGACGACCTGCTGGGCGTTGGCCCCACGCCGCATCATGACGATGCCGACGACGGTCTCGCCCCGCCCGTTGACCGAGGCCGCGCCGTGCCGCACCGCGTGGTCCACCTGCACTGTCGCCACGTCGCTAACGAGAATGGGCGTGCCGTCGCGACTGGCGACAACCGTATTCTCGATGTCCTCAACGATGTCGCCCCCCTTCGCGCCCAGCCGCCCCACGCCGCGCACCACATACTGCTGGTCGTTGCGGACAATGTAGTTGCCGCCCGAGTTCTGGTTGCTGTTGCGCAACGCCTCGTAGGCGGTGTCCAGCGACAGGTTGTAGTTGATGAGCTGCTCCGGATCGAACCGCACGTGGTACTGCTTCACAAATCCGCCGAGCGCGTTCGCCTCCACCACCCCCTCCACGGTGCGCAGCTCCGGGGCCAGAATCCAGTCCTGCATCGTGCGCAGTTCGCGGGCCGAGTACGTGCGTCCCCCCTCCTCGTCCACCAGCGCGTACTGATACACCTGCCCCAGGGCCGTCGACAGCGGCCCCAGGCCCGGCTCCGCCTTCGCCGGCAGGTCCTCCTTCACCTGATTGAGGCGCTGCGACACGAGGCGGCGCACAAAATACGGGTCCATGTCCTCCTCGAAGACGAGCGTCACCACGCTCAGGCCAAACTGACTGAGCGACCGGTTGTCCTGCACCCCTTCAAGGTTCGTCATGCTGATCTCGATGGGGTACGTCACCAGCTTCTCCACCTCGACCGGCGACATGCCCGGCACCCGCGTGAGGATCTGGACCTGGTTGTTGGTCAGCTCCGGGTAGGCGTCTACCGGCACCTGGCGCCAGCTGTAGATGCCCCACCCGACCAGCACGGCCATGAGGAGCAGGATGAGCACCCGGTTCTTGACGACGGAGGTGACGAGGCGGTCAAACATCGCAGTAGAGGGACCTCGATGGGGAATTCAAAAATGGAGCCCAAGGACAACCGGCGGGTCGTCTACAGTGGGAGAATTACCCCCGCTGGTTCAGGGCGCTTACGATTTGGTAGGCGCCCTGCGTAACGACCCGGGTCCCGGGCGCGAGGGTGGGAACGGCGACGCTCCCCTCCGCCTCCGGATCGGCATCAACGTACACGCGCCGAAACGTGCGCGGGGCCTCTTGCACGAGCACATAAGCACCGGACGCATCTGTGAGGAGATCATCGGCGGACAGGGCGGGCTGTGGCTCGCCCGTTTGTTGCACGCGAACGCGGGCGTACATGCCGGGGCGGAGCGTGCCGTCGGCATTGTCGAGCACCACGCGGGCGCGGGCCGCCCGGCTTTCGTCGTCCACCTGCGGCGTAATGCGGTCGATGGTGCCCTCGTAGGTGCGCGTGGCCATGGGCGTCGCAATGGTGACCGACTGCCCCACGCGCACCTGGTCCAGCGCGCGCTCAAAGACACGGGCCACAACGCGAATCGGCTGAAGGTCGGCGATGTGGTATAGCTTGTCGCTCTGGGCCACCGGCGCGCCGAGGACGGTCATGCGGTCGAGGACGACCCCGGAGAGCGGCGCTTCGAGGGGCAGGGTCGACAGGTCTTCGTCGCCGGTTGCCACGCGCTCGATGCGGGCAGGGCGCACACCGATGGAGCGAAGGCGCTGCCGGGCGGCCTGCCACTGCCGTTGTGCCGCGCGGAGGTTTTTCTCGATCGCCACGCCCCGCTCGTCGAGGCGGCGCTGCCGATCCAGCTCGTCGCGGGCTTGCCGCAGGTCGGCCACCATCCGGCTGAGGTCCGGGGCCGTCACGTCTGCCAGCACCTCTCCCTTCTCGACCCGATCCCCGGCCGAGACATAAAGCCGCTCCACGCGTCCGCTAATCAGCGCCGTGGCGAAGGCCTCCTGGTCGGCGCTGGGCCGCACGCGAGCGGGAAGCTGCAGGGTCGTGGTCACGGGCCGCTCGGCAACCGTCGTGGTCTCCACGGACACCTCCGCACGCTGTGCTTCTGAAAGGGTGATCGTGTTCGGATTGGCCGTCGTGTCTGCGCGTGCGGCCGGCGTGGGGCGTCCATTCCCTCCGCACCCGACCAGCACCAACGCGGCACTCCCGAGAACGACGAGGACCAACGAGAAGCGACGGAGAAGCATGATGATCTGTGGGTTCTGGGAGAACCGACCCGAGCGGTCGATTGTCAGTCAGTTGAGTTCTGGGTCACGAGGATCGAGCGCGCCCTCCACCACGATGGGCGCATCCGCCGGCCCCACGCCGAGGGCATACTCCAGGTCGTAGAGCGCGCGGAGGTACCCGGCAGTGAGACGCGTCTTGAGAAGCGCCGCCGCACGGGCCGATTCGATCGCGTCGAGCAGCTCGAAGAGGGTGATGTCTCCCTCCCGGTACACGTACTCGGCGTTTTGGAGCAAGGAGTCGGTGTCGGCCAGCACCTTCTGCGAAACGGTTTCGATGCGCGACCGGTAGCTGCGCAGGTCTTCGAGGGCCGTCTGCACGTCGGTGCGCACCTGGCGACGGGCGGCCTCCAGCCGGGCCTGCGCCTCATTGCGCCGGTTGCGCGTGGCGTCCACGTGGGTCTGCCCCCCGTTCCAGAGCGGCAGCTCCACGTTCAGTGCGGCGGTGAAGCCAAACGTCGTTTCACTGCCCGGCACGTTCTGGGTCTTGGGGCCGGCAGAGACGCTGACGTCGGGCCACCGTCCGTACCGGGCTGTCGTCAGGCGTTCTCGCTGGGCCTGCAGCCTGGCGCGGGCCGCCCGCAGTTGTCCGCGCTGCTGGAGGGCCCGCTGGAGCGCGACGTCCTGCGACACGCGCACCGGACGATACTGCAGCGTCCCCGTCGGATGAATCGTCGGGACCGCGGCCGCGTCGGGCGGGCCCTGCTGCGCATCGTCGGGGTGGAGCAGGGCGTACAGATCGGTGCGCGCCGTGCGGAGGGCCCGGGTCGCCTCGGCCAGGCCGTCCTCGTACTGCGCCTGGGCCGTCTGAATGCGGGCCTGGCGGAACGTCCCCAGGTCGCCCTCCTGCACCCGCACCCGCGCCGCCCGTGCCGCCTGACGAATGGCCTCGGCAAACCGGCGGTGGATCTGGTGCCGACGGTCGGCCACCACTACGTCCAGGTAGCGGCGGCGGAGCGTCCGGTACAGCGAGGCGGCCGTCTCTTCGGCGCGGGCCTGCGCGGCGCGGGCCACAGCGGTGGCGGCCTCGGACCGAGCCTGCTGCTCGCCGGGGTACCGCAGCGGCTGCGTGACCGACAGGTACCACTGGTCGTCCACCCCGTCCCCCTCCAGGTTGGTGCGCTCCTCCGACACGCTCACGGTCGGGTTGGGGAAGAGCGCCCCCGCCCGCGCCGCCTGCCCCGTCGCCTCCCTTTGCGCCTGCACGGCACGGAGTTGCGGGTTGTGGGCCTCCAGCAGCGCCCGGGCACGATCGAACGACAGGGTGTCGGGCACGGGCTGGCCATGGACCAGCGACGGGGCGGCCCAGAGGGCAATCAGAAGGAAGACCCCCGTCCAGCGAATGCCGTCAACACGCATCGGAGAAAAGCGTCAGTCCTCAAAGCTATCGGAAGGGCGACCGGTGGAGCCGACCGCCCCAGCCTGTGGCCGCACAGGCATCCCCTTGGACGCTCGCCCTACGCGCGGGATCTTAGGACCCGATGAGAAGCGGATTAGAGGACGGTTAGAGCCGCCCGCCGGGGACGCGAGCGGTCCCTGGCTGTTTCTTCGTCGGTGCCGACGCCCATCGGCGCGGACCGTCGCACATCCCGACCGCTTTCCGGCGCAGTGAACAGATCGCCCGGAGCTCGGGGTGAAGCGCCTGGAGCGCAGTGACCACGGATGTCGACGGCCTTCGGCGTGCGGACAGTTCGAGCGGGAACCGACGACACCGCCCACTCACGCCCTGGCCTCCGCAGTCTCGGGGGCCGGCACGGCCGCGAGGACGATTTCGAACTGGCTTCCCTCCCCCGGCGTCGACTCGACGCGGAGTTCGCCGGCGTGGACCGCCACAATGCGGCGGACGAGCGCGAGCCCGAGCCCGCTTCCCTCCGAGTCGGCCGTGCTGGCTTCGGTACTCCGGTAGAAACGGGCCCCCACGTGGGGCAGGTCCTCCGCGGCGATGCCCATTCCCGTATCCTCGCATCGGAGCACCGCCTGTTCGCCGGTGGTGGTTACCTCCACCTGCACCGCTCCGTCCTCGGTATATTTCACCGCGTTGTCCACGAGGTTTTGCACCGCCTCCCGCAACAAATCGGGTTGCCCCTCCACCCACACCGCCTCGGTATCGAGGGTGAAGGACAGCCCCTTGTCCTGCGCCCGAGACCGGGCCGTCTCGGCCTCCTCGTCCACGAGCGGCCCGAGGGCCACCGGCTCGGTCGACAGCTCTTCGCCCCGGTCGAGGCGGGTGAGGGTGAGCAGGGCGCGGACCGTACGCACCATGTCGCCCAGTTTGCGGTCGAGCAGGCGCAGGGTCGATTCGTAGCTCTCGGCCGAGCGGGAGCGCCGCAGGGCGATCTCGACGTGGCCCTGGAGGACGGTGAGGGGCGTTTGAAGCTCGTGGGCGGCGTTGGAGGTGAAGGTGCGGAGCGCCTCGAAGCTCTCCTCCAACCGATCGAGGAGGTCGTTGACCGTGTGGGCCAGGAGCGCGGTCTCTCGGTCCGCCCCGTCCGGCACGGCAATCCGCTCGTCGAGGTCGGCCGACGTGGTCGTTCCTGCGAAGGCCGTAATGCGACGGAGCGGCCGCAGCACGCGGGTGGCGGCCCAGGCCACGAGCGCGAGCAGGCCCCCAAAGAGGAGAACAATGACCGCCGCGAGGGCCGCCCCGTACTGCGTGAGGATCGACGCATAGGCCGGCACCGCACGCGCCACCTGGATGTAGCCCCGCGTGGTGCCCCGGTGGACGATGGGGCGGACCAGGTAGTAGAGGGTGCGTCCGCCCGCCTCAAACGTGCGGAGGGTGGGAAGCCAGTCGTACGGGGTTTCCGGGACGAGCGGCTGCTCCGGGTACAGGCTGCTGAGCGAATCAACGTTGGCAGAGACCCGGAGCGGGCGGTAGTGTCGATCAAAGACCTGCACAAAGACCGGATCTACCCGCTCGGCCCCCAGCCGATGATGCACCTCCGACCACGTGTGCCCCTCCACCGCCAGCCCGCCATCGGCCTGCACGATGTCCGCCTCAATCTCGTCCGCTTCCGCCCGAAGCACCGCTACGGCGCCTCGCTGCAGCGCCACGTAAACCGCCCCCCAGGCCAGCAGGCCCAGCAACAGCAGCGCCCCCGCCAGGGCCGGCCCCACGACCGTCAACAGCCGCCGCCGAAAGGAGGGGCGATCCGAGGCAGCCACGTCCTCAGCCGGACTCGGCCGATCCGTGAGATCAATCATCCGATTCGTCCCCGTTCGTGCAGGAGGCATACCGGTAGCCGACGCCGCGCACCGTCTCAATCGGCGATGGGCACCCCACGTCGTCCAGCTTGTGCCGGACATAGTTCACGTACACGTCGATGAGATTGGTGCCCCGATCAAAGTCGTGCCCCCACACGTCTCGGTGTATGGTATCTCGGCTCAGGGCCTGTCCGCGGCGCGCCATCAGGTAGGCGAGCAGATCGAATTCGGTGGGCGTGAGCGAGACCTCTTCCCCCTGGTAGGTGCAGGCCTGCGCCGCAGGGTCCATCCGGAGGGGGCCATCGCGGAGCACCTCCGCCGGGTCCGACCGGTCGACCCGTCGCAGGAGCGCCTCGATCCGGGCCAGGAGCTCATCGAAGGCAAACGGCTTGGGCAGATAGTCGTCGGCCCCGGCGCGCAGCCCCTTCACCCGGTCCTCCACCGCGTCGAGGGCCGTGAGCATCATGATGGGCAGATCGGGCTGGTGGAGCCGCAGCCGCTCGCACACGTCGATCCCCGAGAGGTCGGGCAGGCGGATGTCCAGCAGGACGAGGTCGACCCGTTGCTGCTGCGTGTATTCCAGCGCCCGGCGTCCTTCCTGCACCCACCCCACGTCGTAGCCCTCCTCATCGAGGCCCTGCCGGACGAACGACGCCACATCCGGCTCATCCTCCACAAGCAAAAGCTGGATGGGGGGCTCCATCGGTCCAGCGATCCATTCGACAGCTGCGCGAGGTTCCGTACGCCTCCGCTCGTCCCGTCGTGCCCGCCGCGCGTGCCCTCTAACCGGACTTTAATGCCCAACAAGACTCTTTCACACCCGCTCGAAGAACGCGCCTTCGATTGTGAGGCCGGGCCCGAACGCCATGGCCACACCGCGGTCGGGCGGGGCCCCGTCGCCCTGCGCCTGCTGCTGGAGGATGCGCTGGAGGACGAACAGAATGGTGGGCGAACTCATGTTGCCGTAGCGGCGGAGGACCTCCAGGCTCGGCTGCACGTCTTCGGGCGCGAGGCCGAGCACCTCCTGCGCCCGCTCGACGACCGCCCGCCCCCCCGGATGGATCGCCCAGAAATCCATGTCGGCAGGTGCCCAGTCGTTCGCCCCGAGGAGCCCGTCGACGTAGCCCGGCAGGTGGTCGGCAATCACGTCCGGCACCCGCGAGGAGAGGCCCATCAGAAACCCCGTGTTGCCGATGGCCCACGTCATGTCCTCCATCGAGTCGTCGTCGAGCCGGCTCTGGCCGTCGACGTACGCGAGGCGGCCTTTCGCTTCGCGCTCGGACCGCGACGACAGCACGGTCGCGGCCGCCCCGTCGGAGAAGAGGGAGTTGACGATGACGCTTTCGAGGGTGTCGTCGATCTGGAAGTGAAGCGTGCAGAGCTCCGTGCAGACCACCAGCACGCGGGCGTCCGGCTGGGACTGGCAAAAACTGTGGGCCACGCGCAGGGCGTTGAAGGCCGCGTAGCAGCCCATAAAGCCGACAAAGGTGCGCTCGGTGGAGGCCGGCAGGCCCAGGCGCTTCACGAGCTCAATGTCGAGCCCCGGGGCAAAAAACCCGGTGCAGCTCACCGCCACGACGTGCGTAATCTCGTCCGCGTCCGTGTCGGAGGCGTCGAGGGCCCGTCCGGCCACGTCTTCGGCGAGGGGGATGGCCGCCTCCCGGTATTTCTCATTGCGTTCTCGGGTGGATGGGGCCGGGGAGAGCTCCCAGTTTTCGGGGAAGAAGGTGAACGCCTCCGGGTCGTCTTCGCCGTAGTCCTCCACACAGGAGTAGCGGTAATCGATGGCCGATTGCCTGTAGAGCGCCGGAAGGCGGTTGCGCAGGGGCTCGGGCAGACGTTCAATCTGCTGCATGAAGGCGGCCGCTTCCGGCTGCGGCTTGCGGAGCGGCGGGTTGCCCGTAGCGATGGACTCGACGACGGTGTGCATGAGCGCGGGGGACGTTGGAGAAGAGAGAGCTCCGTATCCGCTCAACGCACGACACGGCTGCTGGTTGGCCTGTGCTCAGATGCGCCGCGCGCAGTCCTGTCTACGGGCCCGGGCTACGCGTCCGTGCTTTTGCGCGCCTCCGCCCCGTTGGTGTCCACCTCGTTGGTGTCCGCCCACAGCCGTCGCATTTCCGCGAGGTCGGCCTCATTGATGGACACCCCGCGCCCTGCCAGGCGGCGCTCCACATGCTGGAACCGATCCGTAAACGAATCGACCCCGTCCCGGAGAGCATTTTCCGGATTGAGGCCTGCATAGCGCGCATAGTTGACGAGCGCAAAGAGCAGATCCCCAAGCTCCTCGTGCTGCCGCTCGGGCCCCTCGTCCGCCGTCACGGTCTCCCGGAACTCCTCCAGTTCTTCCTGCACCTTGCCCCAGGCCTCATCGCGGTCCGGAAACTCGAAGCCCACGCCTGCGGCTTTTTCTTGCACCCGCTGGGCGCGGAGAAGCGCCGGGAGCTGGGGCGGCACGCCGTCGAGCACCGAGGCGTCGTCCTCGTCCTTCTCCTGTTGCTTGATCTCTTCCCACGAAGCCGCCACCTCGTCCGCATCGTCGGCGGCTACCTCCCCAAAGACGTGCGGGTGGCGCCGCACGAGCTTGTCGGTTTCCGCCTCAATGACGTCTGCGAGTGTAAATCGCCCCTCCTCTTCCGCAATGGTGGCGTGGAAGAGCACGTGCAGAAAGACATCGCCGAGCTCCTCCGGCAGCCCGCCCCAGTCGCGCTCGTCGATGGCACCTACCACCTCGTAGGCCTCTTCAATGAGCAGGTGCTTCACCGACTCGTGCGTCTGCGCCCGGTCCCAGGGACAGTCGCGCCGCAGCTGCTTCACGACGGCCACAACGTCCGCGAACGCCTCCAGCCGTTCCGGAGACGCGGCAAACTGGTCTTCGTAGATCTTGTCGGCGGAGTCGGGCGTCGGGGAAGCCATGAACGGGCGAATACACGGAGTCGAAGGGAATGCGTCGCAGAAACCCTACACACGAGCGCGGTGCGTGTTTATAGTATTGAGAGAGCGCGAGAGAGCCGTAAAACGCCCGGATTTACAGAGCGGTTGCTCCTTGGGAGATATGAACCTGTCGGTTCGGGGACTCTCTCGTCAGCCTTAACGGAACAATGAGCTTGCCTTGAGATGCCACTTGATGTCATATCGATAACCAAAGTATGACATAGTTTGCTTATGACACCGTTTGCTTTTGAGAACCTGTACCGTCGGGCTGACGGGAGAGGCTTCGGCCTCTAATGCCTGCGGGGGGCACGTAAGACCTGGAGTGAAGGAACTTCAGGCAGGCCCTGTGAACCAGGACGTCTTTTCCGTGAGGAGGAATTCCCCGGATTTATCCGGGGGAGAAGTCAACACGTACCGCGCAGGTGCCTGGCGTTGAAACATCGGTCGGGAGTTCGCGTCGAATGAAGTGTGTCAAGGAGAGATCTCGACGCATCGCTCTTTTACTTGCTGGTTTCAGTGATTGCACTTGTGGCACTCCTGACAAAGAGGAGTGAGGATTGAAAAACATATGGGGATGACACGGCTTCGACGCGTAGTAACGTGAAGCGGACTGTCCCGCCGAGCCTCCTGGTTTGCTCGTAAATCCCATCAGGAACTCGCAACTGCGGACGATTATTCGTACGCGATGGCGGCGTAACAGCCCCCATCTGTCTCACGTCGCTCCTGACCCTTGGGGAGCGTGAGACATCGACAAAAAGGGTGTAGTCGTCCTGTTCTCCGGCTGCGGATGAGACGGCGAATGCCAATCAGCCTTTGCGGTGCCCTGGCCTCGTGGACGGGCAGACGGGCAGCGTAAGCCTTCAATGCATCCACTATGCGGGTAGAGGTTCGACCTGCACGGCTACGCGGACCCGGGTTCGACTCCCGGCATCTCCACAGCAAAAGCCCCTGAATCGCCTCCGTGGCGGCTCAGGGGCTTTTTTATGGATGGGTCAGAAATTGGGTCAGAAAGCGCTTCGACTCCGACGCTTGACTTCTCCCCCGGCTGTGCGAAGAGGACCCCTCCGGGGCAAAGCGCGGGGGAGTCTTCCTCACGGAAAAGACGTCCTGTTTCATAGGACCGGCTTCGATTATTCGCGTGCTCTGGAGCTGTCGCTCTGAGCAGAGGCGGACCGACGTCTTCCGTATCCTCCGCAGACATTGGCCTACGCAGAAATTTCTGCGCACGAGGCTCCCGTCAGCCCGACGGTACAGATGCTCGAAAAACTGTTACTC